>CAMYKU010000121.1 GCA_947259105.1 uncultured Alphaproteobacteria bacterium | reverse complement strand
GCCGACCTGGATCATCATCGCGACCTGTTCGTCGGTCCAGGGCTGGATCCGCTGGATGTGGCGGCTGTTCGGCGTCGCCGCCTCGATCCAGTCGTCGCCCGCCGCGACGCCCGGACGGGCAAAACCGATATCGACCGTCTCGATGCCGATCGTCGCCCGCGCGCCCTTGGTGTCGTTGCTGGAGCGCCGCCCGTCCCAGCGCAGCGTCTGGCCCCGTCCGGCGTGCCAGGAGCGGTTGTCGAGCGAGACGTACCGGTCGATGCCTTCGTCGTTGCTGCGGCCGATGCCGTAGTGCGCCGATGCGATGCCCTTGCGCAACGCGTTCGCACCGCCGAGCAACCGCCGGCACAGGGCGAGGTCCCAGGTCGCGGTCCAGTGCCAGGTGACGCCCATCGGCCGGTTCCCGGTGGGCGCCAGCCAGAGGCGGCCGACCGCCTGTCCCGGCGCGACCGGAATCATGTGATCCTCGTTGATCTCTACGGCCATGGATGGTCTCCCTTCCCGTTGCCGGCGCCGGTGAGGCAGGAGCGGGACATTATAGAAAGAAATCAGCATCTTTCAATTTTCGCGGGAGTTTCCGGCCGCCTCATCCGCGGGGAGGGGAGCTTTCCGGGCACCGTGGTCAGCGTCAACCTGTTATAAGGGAATTCCGTGCTCTTGTTGGCGGCGAACCGGTAAGGAGGAAACCATGGCGGACGACACGATGCGGCTCGCGGTGCTGATCGACGCCGACAATGCCCAGCCTGCGATCATCGCCGATCTGATGTCGGAAATCGCCAAGCTGGGTGCGGCCATCGTCAAGCGCATCTATGGCGATTTCACCAGCCAGAACCTGAAATCCTGGAGCGCGGTGGCGCGCGACCATTCGATCCAGCCAATCCAGCAATTCGCGAACACGGTGGGCAAGAACGCCAGCGACAGCGCGCTGATCATCGACGCCATGGACCTGCTGCACACCAAGAAATTCGACGGATTCTGCATCGTCTCCAGCGACAGCGACTTCACGCGCCTCGCGACAAGGGTGCGCGAGGACGGGCTGCTGGTCTTCGGCTTCGGCGAGAAGAAGACACCGAAGTCGTTCGTCGCCGCCTGCAACCGGTTCATCTACACAGAGATCCTGCGCGACCGGCCGGCCGGCCCCAGCAAGAGCACCGCCGAAATCAAGGATTCGAGCCTGCTGGCCCTGTTGCGCGACGCGGTCGAGGATTCCGCCGATGACGACGGCTGGGCCGCGCTGCAACTGATCGGGCAGCTGCTCAACAAGCGCCGTCCCGATTTCGACACCCGCAGTTTCGGTTACCGGAACCTGAGTTCGCTGGTCGAGGCGACCGGCCGGTTCGACCTGGAGCGCCGCGGCAAGAAAGGCAGTCCCCAGCATGTGTTCGTGCGCGCGAAGGCGGCGGGGAGAAGGGCGGGTTGAGAGGGCGGTCGTCCTCCCCGCCATCCCCCTCACCCAACCCTCTCCCGCCAGGGGAGAGGGCTTTTTTCGAGACGGTGGTCCAAACCGGCTACATAGGTAACAGAATAGACCGATGAGATGGGTAACAGGTCATTATTCCGGCAAGGAGGAGCTTGCCGATGGTTTGGAAGGAGACCTGTGTTTTGGAAGAACGGATGAGGTTTGTTTTGGCGATTGAATCTGGCGAAGAGTCGATGGCGGCGATTTGCCGTCGGTTCGGGATCAGCCGTCGGGTTGGCTACAAGTGGCTTGGCCGCTATCGGGAGGCTGGAGTTTTGGGTCTGGAAGACCGTTCGCGGGCGCCGCTGCGGCGACCGCAGGGTATCGCGCTGTCGGTGGCCGAGCGGTGTCTGGAGGTTCGGCGATTGCATCCGACCTGGGGTCCGGTGAAGGTGCGGGCCTGGCTGCAGCGCCACGCGCCGGAGCAGTGCTGGCCGGCGGCGAGCAGCATCGGTGCGCTGTTCGACCGCGAGGGTCTGACTGTGAAGCGCCGCCGCCGTCGTCGTTGTCCGGCGCGCACGGCGCCGTTTGCGGCCTGCGGCGCGGCCAACGACGTCTGGTGCATCGACTTCAAGGGCTGGTTCCTGACCGGCGACGGCAGCCGTTGCGAGCCGCTGACCCTGAGCGATGCGTACAGCCGCTACCTGTTCCGCTGTCAGGCGGTGGCGCCGACTGGCGCCGTGCAGGTCTGGCCGATCCTCGATGCCGCCTTCCGGGAATACGGCCTGCCGTGGGCGCTGCGCTCGGACAACGGCCCGCCGTTCGCCTCGACCGGCGCCGGCGGGCTGTCGCGCCTGAGCGTGCTGGTGGTCAAGGCCGGGGTGCTGCCGGAGCGCATCGATCCCGGCAAGCCGCAGCAGAACGGCCGGCTGGAGCGCCTGCACCTGACCCTGCTGCAGGACACCGCGAGCCCGCCGGCGCGCACCCTGCGCCAGCAGCTCGAGCGGTTCCGGGCCTTCCAGGACGTCTACAACCGGGAACGGCCACACCAGTCCCTCGGCAACACCCCGCCGGCCGACCACTACGACCTCTCGCCGCGGTCCTGGGACGGCGTCTTGCGCACACCCGATTATCCCGATGACGACGAGCGCCGCCGCGTCCGCCACAACGGCGAGATCAAGTGGCGGGGCAACACCGTCTATATCAGCCAGGCGCTCGCCGGCGAGCCCGTCGGCTTGCACGAGACCGCCGCCGGCGACTGGACCGTATGCTACGGGCCGGTTCATCTCGGCGTCATCAAGCACCGCGGCGACCGACTGCAAAAGCCAAAGCGGCCAGCCCGTGGATTTGTGGACAACCCTGTCGGGTTACCCACAACCCCACCGGCCCAGCCACAACAACCGCAACAAATGCAACCATGAACAAAGCAAGAAAACTGTTACCCATGTTCCCGGTCAGATCTGTTACCCATCTGCCCGGTTGCTCA
>CAMYKU010000120.1 GCA_947259105.1 uncultured Alphaproteobacteria bacterium | reverse complement strand
ATATCCGTTCGATCGCATGTCCCGAGGGAGGGGCATCATGGCCGAAACCGTCGTCATCGATCCGCGTTTCAATGGCCCGCCTGGCGCCGGCAACGGCGGCTATGTCTGCGGTCTGGTCGCGGCGCGCATCGGCGCCGCCGCCGAGGTGACCCTGCGCCGGCCCGTGCCGCTGGGCGAGCCGCTCGACATCGGGACGGCGGAGGACGGGGTGGCGCTCCGGCAGGGCGACGCATTGATTGCCGAGGGACGGCCCGCGAACCCCAATATCGCGGTGCCCGCCGCGCTGGATACCGAGGCGGCAGAGCGGGCGGCCGAGGGGTTCTGTTCCGCCGCCGACCATCCGGTATCGACCTGTTTCGTCTGCGGTCCCGATCGCGCCGACGGAGACGGCCTCAGGATTTTCGCGGGACCGGCGGGCGAAGGTGAAATTTACGCGGCACCCTGGCGCCCGGCGGAGTCCTTGTCCGATTCCGCCGGTCACGTCGATCCGGTTTACTTGTGGGCGGCGCTCGACTGCCCCGGGTCGTTCGCCCTGATGGACGGCCGGGTACGCCCGTATCTGTTGGGCCGCATGACGGCGCGCATCTCGGACCGCGTGCGGGTGCCGTATCTGTTGGGCCGCATGACGGCGCGCATCTCGGACCGCGTGCGGGTGGGCGAGCGCTGCCAGGTTCTCGCCTGGCCGGTCGATCGTTCCGGTCGCAAGCAGGTTGCGGGCACCGCGGTGTATGGCGAAGACGGCCGGCTGTGCGCCGCGGCGCAGGCAATCTGGTTTGAGGTTCCGTCCTTCGCATGACCCGATTGTGCTAGATTTGCGCATGACCCAGCCACGCTCGCCCGTCATCGACGACGCCAATTTCACCGTCTACAGGGAGGAGGGCGTTACGTGTCTGCGCGCTGCCTTCGAGCCGCGTTGGCTCGACCTGCTGGCCGCGGGCGTCGACCGGGAAATGGCGAATCCCGGCCCCATTGCCCGCGAGTACACGCCGCCCGGCAAGGCCGGGCGCTTCTTCGGCTCGCTGGTGATGTGGCAGCGCATACCCGAGTTTCGCGACTTCGTGCTGCACTCGCCGGCGGCGCGGATCGCCGGCGCCTGCATGGGCTCGGACAAGGCCGTCTTTTATCATGATCAACTGCTGGTCAAGGAGCCCGGCACCGAGGAGCACACGCCCTGGCACCACGATCAGCCGTACTATTTCGTTGACGGCATGGATGTGATTTCCATCTGGCTGCCGCTCGACCCGGTCGCGCGCGAGACCTGCCCCGAGTTCGTGGCCGGTTCGCACCGTTGGGGCAAATGGTTCGCGCCGCGCTTTTTCAGAGACGGGGCGGACTATTACGAGGGCACGGCAGCGCCGTTCGAGCCGGCGCCCGATATCGACGGACACCGGGACGACTACACCGTTCGGTCGTGGGAGCTCGCACCCGGCGACTGCATCGTTTTTCATGGCCTGACCCTACACGGCGCGCCCGGCAACGCTTCGCCGCGGCATCGGCGGCGCGGCTACGCGACGCGCTGGGTCGGCGACGATGCCCGCTTTGCCGAGCGGCCGGGCGAGGTCTCGCCGCCGATCGAAGGTCATGGCCTCGTGCCCGGGGATCCCCTGGAAAAAAGCGATATGTTCCCGGTTGTCTGGCGCCGGGGCCAGCAAGAGAGGACGGCATGAAGCTCTTTGGTTATTACCGCTCGTCGGCCACCTTTCGCGTGCGTATCGCGCTCGCTCTCAAGGGGCTGGACTACGAGGCCACTTACGTGCATCTGCGCAAGGGCGAACAGTTCGCGCCCGATTACGCGGCGATCAATCCGCAGCGGCAAGTGCCGAGCTTACTGGACGGGGATGCCGTTCTGGTGCAATCGCCCGCCATTCTGGAATATTTGGAAGAGGTCCACCCGGATCCGCCGCTCTTGCCCCTCGCGCCCCTTGCGCGCGCCCGCGTGCGGGCGATCGCCATGGCGGTCGGCTGCGATATCCATCCGCTCAACAACCTGCGCGCCCTGAAATACGTCACCGGTGAACTGGGCTGCAGCGAGGACGCCATGAAGGCGTGGTACAACCACTGGGTCGAGATCGGCTTCGAAGGCATCGAAGCGATGCTCGCGGGCGATCCGGCGACGGGCCGATTCTGCCACGGCGATACGCCTACCCTGGCCGACGTCTACCTCGTGCCCCAGGTGTTCAACGCCATGCGTTTCGACGTTCCGCTCGATCCGTATCCGACGCTCATGACCATCTTCGAGACGTGCATGCGCCTCGATGCGTTCGACAAGTCCCAGCCCATGAAACAGCCGGACGCGGAGTAGAGGCGCCCCCGGCCTAGGCCGGAGCGCTGCGGGTCGGCGATGCCGGTCTTGCCTTAGAGGTCGCTGATACGGTCGATGTGCTTGAGCGCGTTCAGATACTCGGGATCGCGCTTCCATTGCCGCACCAGCGATTTGGCCGCACTGAGCGGGGTGTCGTCGTAAAACGTCATCGCGCGCTGGAGTTCGCCGGGGTCGACCTCTTTTTCGCCCAGGCGGCCCTGCCGGCATACCAAGAAGATCTTGCCGAAGTCGGCCTTGTCGATGCCAACGG
>CAMYKU010000119.1 GCA_947259105.1 uncultured Alphaproteobacteria bacterium | reverse complement strand
GACACCGATTCGCCGGTGCTGGCGGCGCTGGAGGCGGCGATGGCGCTGGCCCCGCGCGACCCGCTGGAGGGCATGCTGGTGGCCCAGATGACGGCCGTCCACGCCGCCGCCATGCGCTGCCTTTGCCGCGCCGCCGAATGCGCGGAACACCCGAAGATCGAGGCGCTCTACCTGCGCGAGGCGGCGCGGATGCTGCACCTCTTCCAGCGCCAGTCCGAGACCCTGGACCGCCGCGCCCGGAGATTCGGCCCGCCGAAGGAGGCGGGGACGGGCGCGGGGGGCGCGGCGGCAGCGGGAGACGCGGAAGGCGGGGTCGGCGGGCTGACGGCGGCCGGCGCGCCGGCGCCGGGAAGCATCCTCGAAACCGTCCTCGAAGCCGCCCGCGCCGACCTCCGCGCCCGCAGGCGCGAGAGGCAGGGGGCGGACGCGCAGGGCGAGTCCGGGGCAGGTGGGCGGCGACAGGGGATCGGCAGGGGCGCCGGCCCGTGAGCACGGCCGCGACGGGGCGGTTTCGGGCAACGGAATTCCCGATGCGCACGATGTCGCCGGAACTCCGGAATGCCGCCCGGCCCTGGATCCGCCCGGACCTTGCCGCCGCCCCCTGCGGCGCGCGCACCCGGGCCGGCCGCCCCTGCCGCGCCCCGGCGCTGCGCGGCAAGCGCCGCTGCCGCATGCATGGCGGCGCCCCCGGCGCGGGCGCCCCGCAAGGCAACCGCAACGCGTTGAAGCATGGGTACTGGAGCGCCACGGAGAGAATCGAGCGGACGCGCGCGGCGGCACTTATCGAGGCCGGGGGGCGGGTGCTGGCGGAGGCGGCGGAGGCGGCGGAGTGATCGCGGTGCGCCCTTACCTCGTTACGGAGATACGTATACTGTCGCTGGAACTGCCGGGGGCTGTCCCTGGAACTGCCGGGGGCGGAGGCGGTAAAACTGTCGTATACGCGCGGCCGTAACGGTAGAGTGTGCCTGTCGAGACATCAGTCATGCGCGATGGAGCTATGAATTCGCACCGCCGGATGACAGCCACGATCGGCCTGGCCGGGGTCCTCCTGATCGCCCCCGCCTGGGTTGGCCTGCCGGTCGCCGCGCAGGATCCGAAGCCGGCCGGCTTCGGCGTCAACGTCAGCGCGGACGGCCATATCCTGACGCCGCTGTCGGCCATCGACGGCTGCGAGGCGCTCTCCAGCCCGACGCGCGGCCCGCTGCTCATCCTGCACATCCATGAGGATCTCGACCTCGCGCTGCTGCAGGCGCCGGGCGGCGGGACGCCGCATGTCGCACTCGGCGATGCGCGCGCCGTCGACCCTTGGAAACCGCTGATCTTCGGGGGTCCGGCCGCGCGCGCCGCGCAAGCCGGTGAGCTTGTCCGGATACCGGGTAGACTGTTCACGGTGTCCAGCAGCCGGCGCAACGCCCTCTACATGAGCTTCGTGATCCCCGAACCGCAGGCCGGGAACGCCGTTCTCGTCCTCGATCGCTTCGGCGGGATCGCCGCGCTTGTCGTTCACGAGCTCAAGCCCGGTGTGATGCTTCACGGCGACTCCGAAATCTGGGCCCCGATCCCACGGGACGGCGAGGTGCGCGAAAAGGCCCTCGGCGAGGCCTTGCTGCGGCAGTTCCTCGACCATCAGGACGTGGCCTATGCCAGCGCGCCGGCCGAGAAACCGCCGACCGCGCAGGAGACAGTCGAGCACTTGCGCACGGCAACGACGTTGATCGAGTGCCGCTGAGAGATGGCGGCCCAGCGCATGAACGCCTGCGCCCGGTGATATGCGAGGAATCGCGGGGGGCGGGATTCGGGGCAGGTGCGCCCTTACCTCGTTACAGAAATGAGTATACTGTGGGCCTGTTGAAAAACTCTTCACGCCCATCAGGATACGGGCAATCGCGTAATATTGAGTCTGCCGGTAAGTCGAGTTCCGGGGACAGTGGGCCTGTTGAAAAACTCCCTCATTCGTGATTCACTGCTACCAGATGTTGTGTGTGTTTGTAAGGGAGCACCGACATGCTGGAACATCGGGAT
>CAMYKU010000118.1 GCA_947259105.1 uncultured Alphaproteobacteria bacterium | reverse complement strand
CGGGCTCGACCTCGAGAGTGAGGTCCTCAAGGCTGACGACGCGGATCTCTTGTCCCGGCTCGAGCGGCGTGCGCGCGGACGCCTGCCAGATTTCTCCGTGCGTTCGCACCCGACCCGTGCGGCCCGACCATTCCACCACGTGCCCCTTCGTTCCGATCATCTCCTGCCTTCCGGTCACCACCGGCCGCCAGCGCGCCTTGACGGCCATCGCGATCACCATCATGGAAAAAGCGAGGCTGCTCAAAGCGACGGCGCCGACGACCGCCCAAGATACTTCGAAATGCGGGGCGCCGGGCTCGAATAGGATGACGGAGCCGATCGCGAATGCTGCCACCCCGCCGATGCCGAGCATCCCGAAACTGGGTGCGAAGATCTCGGCGGTCATCAGCCCGATGCCCAGCAGCATGAGCGCGAGACCGGCATAGTTGATGGGAAGCACGTTGAGGGCATAGAGCGCGAGCACAAGGCAGACGGCGCCGACGATCCCCGGCACCAGGGCGCCCGGGTTGATGAACTCGAACATCAGGCCATAGATGCCGACGAGCATCAGGATGTAGGCCACGTTTGGGTTTGTGATCACCGCCAAGAGTTCGGTGCGCCAGTCGGCTTCGATCTCGACCGTCCGCGCCTCCTTCGTCGTCAGTGTCCGCGCCTGCCCGAGCACGACGACATTGCGGCCATCGAGTTGCTTGAGCAGGTCCTCAAGGGTAGCGGCGACGATGTCGATGACGCCGATCTCGAGCGCTTCCTCGGCGCCGAGGCTGGCCGCCTCACGGACCGCCTTCTCGGCCCAGTCGGCATTGCGTCCGCGCATCCTGGCGAGGCTGCGGATGTAGGCGGCCGCGTCGCTGACCGCTTTCTCGCTCATGGTGGGCCGCGCCGGCGGTTGCGGTTGCGGGTCCTGCTGCTTCGCGTCGTCCGAGGCTTGCTCCTCGCCCGGCTCTCCGTCCTTTTCCGGTTGGCGTTCGGGGCGTGGCGGTGACGGAAGCGGGCTCGGAAGCCCGAGTGGGACCGGCGTCGCAGCCCCCACGTTGGTTCCCGGCGCCATGGCGGCGACGTGGCTCGCATACAGGATGAAGGTCCCGGCGCTTGCCGCCCGGGCGCCACTCGGCGCGACATAGGCAGCGACCGGTACCGACGACGACAGGATGGATTTGATGATTTCGCGCATCGCGGTGTCGAGCCCGCCCGGCGTATCGATCCGCAGGACAACGACTTCGGCGCCCAGCTCGCGCGCTTGCTCCAGGCCACGGTCGACGTAATCAGCCGTGGCTGGGCCGATCGGTCCCTTGACATTTAGGATCGGGATAAGGGGCTCGGCGCCATAGGCCCCGCCGGAAACCAGCGTGAGGAATAGGATGGCAGCAAGCAGTAGCCTTGGCATGCGTCCGCATTCTGCTGGCACGGCCTTCCAGACAGCCGCGCGGGCGTCCCCTTACTCGACTATAGAGGAACGACGCCAGGCCGGTAAGCGATGTCCGAGGCCCCGCGCCCCGGGACGGGCCGATATCGCTGCCGAACGACCAAGGCGCGGTGCGATGCCGCCGCCCTCGCCGCTTGCGATCGAGACTTCCGCTTGGCCGCGGCCCGCAGTCAAACAGCGTTACCCAAGATCAATCGCGTCCGCCGACCGATACGTGCTCTGGACCGCAGCGGAGCGTCACGCGGACGACCTCACCCGGGCAATACAGCCGGAAAGGCAGGACGCAGGCGCCGATGCCCCGGCTTGTGTAGCCCACCATGTCGCCATGTCGCCAGACGCCGCTGGCCAGTTCGCGGTGGCGTCTGAGGCCGGTTGCGAACGGCCGTCTTCCAGGCAGGCAGATCTGTCCGCCATGGGTATGGCCCGTCAGGTACAGGCGGTGCCCGACGGCCGCCCGGTCGGCGACCTCGGGGGAATGCACGAGCGCGACGCAAAAGCCCTCCGGCGCGGCCGCGAGCGCCGCGTGCGCCGCCTCCGTCTCGAAACGATGCACGTCGTCGAGGCCGGTCATGTGCAGGGTGTCCAGGTCGCGGGAGAGCGTCACCGTTTCGTTCAGCAACACGCGAATCCCGAGGCTCTCCATGGGTGAGACCATGGCGGCACTGTCATGGTTGCCAAGAACGCTCAGCACGCCGTCGCGCGCACGGACCACTGAAACGATCTCGGCGAGACGCTCGATCAGCGGCGGTACGGGGGCGTGGATGTTGTCGCGGATATCACCGGTGATGACGCAGAGGTCGCTTTCGATCTCCGCCACCGCTTCAGCCGTGGCAACGGCGGTTCCCTCGATATTGTCGAGGTGCAGATCGGTCAGGTGGAGAATACGATAGCCATCGAATCCGGCTGGCAGGTCGGGCAGAAATACCGTCAGTTCCGTCACCTCGAGCTTGAGTGCCCGCGCCGCGCCCCATCGGAACGGCCTGGTCGGCCGCAGGACCTCGTG
>CAMYKU010000117.1 GCA_947259105.1 uncultured Alphaproteobacteria bacterium | reverse complement strand
CTCGGCCGCCGCCACGCCGCCCGCAAGGAACGCCCGCCAGTCGCCGACCCGCTCCAGCAGCGGCGCCACCGTCACGAGGCGATCGTCCTTCCCCGCAAGATGCGCCCGCGCGCTCGACCAGCGCCACGCCCGCGCCGTCTTCGCCAGCTTCGCGCGCACGGGATTCAGCTCCACGTAGCGCGCCGCCGCCAGCAGCCACGCCTCGTCCATCGGAAACGAATGAAACCGCTCCTGCCACAGATGCCCGCGCCAGCCCTCGCGGAAGTTGACCCGCCGCGTATAGCGCCGGTGCGCCTCGCCGAGCGCCGCCCGCAACCCGTCCGCGTCCCGCGGCACCAGGATCAGGTGCACGTGGTTCGGCATCAGGCAATAGGCCCAGACGGCGACGCCCGCGGCGCGGCAATGCTCGGACAGAAGGTCGGTATAGGCGCGGTAGTCCGCCTCCGAAAAGAAAGTCTCCAGCCGCCGGTTGCCCCGCTGGGTCACATGGTGCGGGATGCCGGGGACGACCACGCGCGCGAGTCTCGCCATGCGGCAAACATAGCCCCGCCACGCCGGGCGCGTCCAGAGTTAAGTATACTGTGGGCGTGTTGAAAAACCCTGACTTTCCCCTGTTGGTTCAGGTCATGCGGCCATTCGGGCCGGCGGTTGCATCCGCTGGCGGGTGGCGCAGATGAAGGCGGCAATCGCCGCCGTGCACGCGTTTCCGGCGCTCATGCCCCGCAACCAGGCGCGCAAAAGCGCCTTCGCCAGGCGCTTCAGGTTTATAGCGGCGGCGGTCAGGTAGGCCTGGATGGCGACGTTGTCCAACCCACGCCGGGCGGCCCTGGCAAGGCCGTGGCGGGCCTTGGCCTCGCCATGCACGCCCTCGACCCGGGCGCGGTGCGACCTTGCCGCGGCGCGGTCCTCATCCAGCCGGCGGCGGTGGCGCCGGCGCGCCCGGAGCAGCGCCGGATAGCCGTCGCCGATCATCAGGCTGCGCGCCTTGACGCTCTTCGGCACGCAGGCCGACTTCAGCGGGCAGGCCTGGCAGTCGGCCCGCCGCGCCCGGTAGAAACGCCCGCCGGCATAGCGCGCCGCCGGGCGCAGGATGCGGCCCTGCGGGCAGCGCGCCAGGTCGTTCAGCGCGTCGTATTTGAACCGCTCCATCGGCATGCCCGAGCGCCCCGTGCGCTGCGGCGGGATCACCGCCCGCATCCCGCGCGCCTCCAGCGCCGCGTAGTTGCGGCCATAGGCGTAGGCCTTGTCGGCGGTCACCGTGGCGAACTCCAGCCCGGTGCGCTCCGCGATCCGGTCCAGTTGCTCCAGCGCCGCGCCGCCCTCGTGGATATCGGCGCTCACCGCCTCGGCGTCGAGCACCACGCCCTGCGCCCCGTCCACCGCCGTCAACTGCTTGTAACTCGGCTCCAGCCGGTGGTTGCGGTGCGACGTCGCCATCCGCGCTTGCGCGTCGGTGCGGCTGATCTTCTTGGTCTTGCCCGGCCTGCCGCCGCCGCCCGCATTGCCGCCGCCGGCCGGACCTTCTTCGTTCGCCTCGGCCACCGCATCCAGATGCACCCGCACCAGACTCTCCCAGCTCACATCCGCGCGGATCAGCGTCGCGTCCAGATGCACCAGATCGCCCTTTACGAGGCCCGCCTCAACGCACTGCAGAACCGTGCGCTCGAACACCGAGAGGAACCGCGCCGCCCCCCAGCGCTGGCGGATGCGTGTCAGGCTCGAATGGTCGGGAAGCCGCTCGTGCAGCCGCCAGCCCGCAAACCAGCGGATCGCCAGATTGACCTGCGCCTCGCGCAAAAGCCGCCGGTCCTCCACGATCCCCAGCAACAGACCCGCCAGCATCAGCCGAACCGCCGCCTCCGGATCGATCCCCGGACGCCCCTGCAATAGATCGTAGCAACCGGCAACCTCGCCGCGCAGCCATGACAGGTCGAGAACCCGGTCGACACCCACCAGAACATGGTCGTCCGGGATCAACTCTCGCAACGAACCCGCGACGAACAACTCCTCCTGCAAACGATCCCGATGTTCCAGCATGTTGACGACCCCGTTGGGCAATACACAACATCTGGTAGCAGTGAATCACAAACAGCGGGGTTTTTCAACACGCCCACTGTCCCCGGAACTCTGCGAAATCACCCTTGCGTCACAGGGGCCGTCCACATATGTCCCCGGAACTCCCATGTCCCCGGAACTCTCCCATTTCTGACCCCATTTCTTACAGTTCGGCCGGTCTGACCGAAAGTTCTGTTGTCTTCCGACCGAGCAGGTCCTCGACATTGACCTCGCGCACTTCGTCAACCCGGGCTTTTCCGGTGACGATGTCTCTTATCTCCGGCATCGTCTGTACATGCACGGGAAAGTCGGATAATCGCTGCAAGACCTGGCGACGACGACGACGCGAAGCGCTCGGTATGGCCAGCAAGATGCCGGTC
>CAMYKU010000116.1 GCA_947259105.1 uncultured Alphaproteobacteria bacterium | reverse complement strand
AACTCGCGGGTGAGGGCCGGGTAGTCTTCCAGCAGTTCGTCCGCTTCCGTGTCTTGCGCCAGCAGTTCGGCGATTTGGGCCACGGGAATGCGCGTGCCCCTGAAACAGGGACGGCCACCGAGGGTGTCGGGGTCGCTCTCGACAAACGTGCGCAGGCGGTGCAATCGTTGGCCCCTGGACCGGACTTCCCGGCGGATGGCCGCCGAATCGACAGTCAGCGTTTCGGTCAGCGCCAGCCGGTCCGCGTCATCGCCACCTAGCAGCGCGCGGAACAACCGCCGCCGCGCCTCGGTCGTCAGCAGGCCGGACATGTCCTTGCGCGCCATCAGGCAGGCCGCGCCGGCAGCCGTCACAAAACGCCGCCCACCCCGCCGCCGCACCGCACGGGCGGGGAGTTCCTCGTCGATCAGCTTGTTGACCTGCCGGACCGTCATTTCGGCGACGACAGCAGCTTCGCCAGGCGTGAGGAGATCAGCGTCAGGTATAATTATTCCCCATTCTAGGGAATGATATAATTGATATGGTGTGTTTGCGCAATAGCGGGGCGCGATGCGCTGGGTCGTGACAGGGTCTCAGTTGTCTTCAGAACTGCGGAAAATGCCGTTCATCCAGTCGAAACGTTCCCTGGCGTAGCGCGCGACCCGTTCGTCAGGATCGCTGCAGAGTTCTTCCAGCGGTGCGTCAGCTTCCGGAGGGCCATGGCGGCTGAGCGCGAAAGCCACTGAGTGTCGCACCTGCCAAGCGGGATCCCGTGCGGCCGCGACGAGGCTGTCCAGCACTTCGGCACCCTCGAATTCGGCCAGCACTGCGGCGGTCTGGTCCCTTACACGGGATTCAGGATCGTTGCGCAGCATGCCCACCAGCATCCCAATCACCTCCGCCCGCGGCGGCGCCTCCTTGCCCCGGCCAAGCCATCTCGCCAGCATCGGCGCGTTGAGCCGGAGCGTCGCCACTTCCGAATTGCGGAAAGCGCACGCCCGTTCCCAGGCAACCATCTCGTCGCGGCCTGCCAGGATTTCCGCCGCCGCCTTGCGGGCCACTATGTCGAATTCCGCGTCGGCGAGCATCTCGCAAAGAGTCTCGACGGTCTCCTGCTCGAATTCCTTCCCGAACAGCATCTCCATCGCCAATTCCGCCCAGTCGGTGACTTCCGCGTCCCGGTCATTGCGCAGTTTTCCGATCAACGGACCGACACCGGGCGTCTCTATCCCACACAGCGCGAAGGCCACGTTTGCCCGGATAGCCGGGTCTGCATCGTCCGCCGCCCGCGCCAGGCTGTCCAGAGCGGGTTTCGCGCCGAGATGGCCCAGTGCTGCGACCGCGCTCGCCCGCACATCGGCGGACGGGTCGCGGTTCAGCAGGTCTTCCAGAATCGGCGCGCTTTCGTCTCTGAAGGGATAGCCGTCGCTATAGCCAAGCTGGCCGAGCAGGAAGGCTGCGTTTTCCCGAACGAACACCCGTTCGTCACGTGTAAGTTCGACGCCGCGCTCGAAAGCCTCCCGCTCGCCCCGCTTCTGGAGAGCCGTGGTGGCGGCGTGCCGTGTCACCGCGTCCCCGTCGCAAAGCAGATCGAGGAGTTCGGGCGTCGGTTTGTCCGCGAACCGCCCGAAAGACAGCTCCGCGGCCTTATGCATTTCGTCATCATTCATCGCCCGCAGACCTGCATCAAAAGAACAGCCAATATCCGCCAGCCCCCAGCAGAACCAGCAGCGAGGCGACAACAACGACTACTGTTCCCACGCCCGGAGTGTCGTCAGTGGAATTATCGCTATAAAGATCGCTCGGACCTGTAAGAACTATTCCGGTCTGCGGATCGAAAGCGAACAATTCATGCTTTTCCGCCAGCGTCATTACCATCTCGGCGACTTCGTGTGGCGTCGCCACCCCCATCCCAATGCGCAGGCCGTCATTCGAAACATCTACTTCACCTTGCCAGGGCTCGTCCTGCGGCATCCCCTCTATTTCCCGGGCCCCGGCCAAGAATTCTTCGAGGAAGCTGGCGATGTTCGGCCCGGGAGCGCCGTTCACCCCTGAATAAGGAGTCAACCAGCGCCGCCACGGACTCATCGGTCTGAGGCGCGCTTGAACGGAAAACATACAAATCGTAACTCATAAAGGATCCTCCGGTTACATCTGCCGGTATAGATTATCGGGGCAGTGTTGCCGCCCGGTTAATTCGGGGGAGGGGGAGACTCCCCGCGCCGCAATCCC
Organism: uncultured Alphaproteobacteria bacterium; assembly: GCA_947259105.1. Taxonomy (GTDB): domain Bacteria; phylum Pseudomonadota; class Alphaproteobacteria; order UBA8366; family JADFVY01. The sequence continues at coordinate 245 of CAMYKU010000116.1, read as the reverse complement.
GACACTGCCCGTCGCGCTGCCGCTAGCCTCGACTTGCCCGCGGTGGTGTGGATAATCCGGTTGGAACGGGGCGGGGCCGGGGTGCGGAGAATCACCCCCACCCCGACCCTCCCCCATCAAGGGGTAGGGGGATATGTTTTTTGCGCCGCCGGCGGGCGGTTTGCATCGAGGAGGCACAGGGCGATGAAGGACACGGCGCGCGCGGTGGTGATCGGGGGCGGGGTGTGCGGCGTCGCGACGCTGTA
>CAMYKU010000115.1 GCA_947259105.1 uncultured Alphaproteobacteria bacterium | reverse complement strand
GGAGTTCTCGAAGATCACGAACTTCCATACCGTCGGCAAGTAGCACCGCGCCAAATTACCGTATCGGGGCAGCCGCCAGCGTATCTGGCCGGCTGCCCCCAGCCGTTTGGGGCGGGCCCGTCCTTCAATGTGACGGCAACGCGGTCGCCGGATCGAGCGGCGCGTCGTCTTTCCAGTCGCGGAAACAGGCGGCCAGCCCGGCATTCCCGAGCGACTCGAACAACTGGCTGTAACTTTCTATGACGAAGTACGTCTTCTGGTATGCGTCGATCCTGAATCCGGTGCGCAGGCAGCGCACGAGGTCGAAGGGCACACGGTGCGGCCGCGGATCCTCCAGCGCGTGGACGATCTCGCCCGGCGACGAGAGCAGGCCGGCGCCGTAGCCTTTCAGCCCTCCCGCGCCGCGGATCAGCCCGAATTCGACGGTGTACCAGTAGAGCCGCGAGAGCATCGCCGCGCCGCCGAGCGGTTGCGCCTCCCGTGCGCGCGTCCCGTAAAGCTGCATGAAGTCCGCGAAGACCGGGTCGGCCAACAGCGGCACATGGCCGAACAGATCGTGGAAGATGTCGGGCTCGACGATGTAATCGAATTCCTCTTGCGTGCGGATCCACACGGTGACCGGGAAGCGCCGCCCGGCCAGGTGGTCGAAGAATATCGGGTCGGGAAGGAAGCCCGGCACGCCGACGATCTCCCAGCCGCTGCGCCTCTTGAGCAGCCTGTTGATGTCGTCGAACCGGGGAATCCCGTCGCCGAAGTCGAGCGCGCCAAGGGTGGCGAGGAATTCGGGGGTGGCGTGCCGGCGCACCAGACGCGACTGCCGGGCGCAGAGCTTCCGCCAGATTTCATGCTCAGCCGCGCTGTATGAACCGGTGACCTGCGGAACCGTCCAGTCGGGACCCATATCCCGGTAATTGCCGCGCAGCCCCTGCGCGGACTTCCAGTCCGCCGCTTCCATGGCCGATGTCCTCTCGTACAAACGCCAGACGGTATTTTATCACCCACGGAGGAGGGGTTTTCGCTTTAATCTCCTTTCTACAAGAGAGATAATAGTGAAATTCATTGGAAATACGGATCGTCATGGTGAAAACGGAAATTCAGCCGTTAAAAATCGATGAATTCGGCCTCCGCATCCTGCGTGAGCTCCAGACTGACGGGCGGATCTCCGTCCTCGACCTCGCCAAACGCGTCTCGCTGTCGCCGACGCCCTGCGCCCGGCGCCTCGCGCAGCTGATCGAGGCCGGAATCGTCGAGGGTTTCGGCGCGCGGGTCAGCCCGAAGGCGGTGGGCCTCTCGGTCGAGGTCATGGTCGAGGTCAAGCTGGAGCGCCACGCCAACGCGATCCCCGAGGATTTCCGCCGCCGCGTCCTGGAGCGCGAGGAGGTCGTCGCCTGCTTTGCGATGACCGGCGACACCGACTACCTGCTGCACGTCATGGTCCCCGACATCGACAGCCTCAACCGCTTCCTGATGGCGGTGCTGCTGAAGATCGAGGGCGTCCGCGACGTCCGCACCAGCCTCGTCCTGGAAGCCGTCAAGCGCCAGCAGACCGTGCCGACGGGGCATTTAAGGTAGGTGTGGAGGCGAAGACTCAGCCGCGCCGGCATCGAGCGACCTCATACTTCGAGACGCCCCTTCGGGGCTCCTCAGAGCCTGTGAATCTTTCGGCACGAGGGTGAATATTGTCGCCGGCGTTGCCGGCGAATCGTCGTTTCCTCACCCCCTCCCCGACCCTCCCCCATCAAGGGGGAGGGAGAAAATATTCGTGAAATCAGAGCCCTCCCCCTTTGATGGGGGAGGGTTGGGAGGGGGTGGTGCTTAATGACTTGCCGGCGAATGCCGGTGCCGAACAAGCAACAGCCAGAAGATTCACAAGCTCTCAGCATGAGGCTCCGATAACCTTTGTGCCCTCATGCTGAGGAGCGGCAAAGCCGCGTCTCGAAGTATGAGGTCGCGCTGCTGGCGGGAGCGCGAATCCAAACAAGCTCAAAACGCTCCGGCGGGGGAGGGGGTGCAAGCGGCGTCAGCCGCTTCGGGTCACCGCCCGGCCTCTCGGACTCGCGCCGCCATTGCGACCCGAAGGCGAAGCAATCCAGCCGTGCCGTCACCTCTGGATTGCCGCGGCGCTGCGCGCCTCGCGATGACGATCTTGCAGGAGCAATCACCCTGGAATGATATTCACCGCCCCGCCTCCCCGATCAGCTTCGCCAGCCTTCGCATCACCGGGCTCTCGCGGCGTTCTTCCAGGCAGACGATGAGTTCCGTTGCCTGCAAATCGGCGCCATCGATATGCGCGGCGGCGATGCGGGCGTCCTCGCCGAGCTCCGGCTCCTGCACGACGCCGAGGCCGAGGCCGGCGGCGACCGCCTCGCGCACCGCCTCGCGGCTGCCGATCTCCAAGGCGATCCGCGGCGCGATGCCGGCCTCCGCCAGCGCCGCCTCGAAGCTGCGCCGCGTGGCGGAGCCTTTCTCCCGCAGGATCAGCGGCTTGTCGCGCAATTCCGCGATCGGAACTGAGGTCCGCCCGGCCCACTCGTGGTCCGCCGGCATCATCAGCACGATCGGATGGCGGCTGGCCGACAGTACGGCGAGGTGGTCGTCCATGCGGTATTCGCTCAACAGGCCGAACTCCGCCTCGTAATCGAGCAGCGCCCGCACGACCTCCTCGGAATTGCCGACCGAGACGACGATCTCCAGCCCCGGCAATTCGTCGCTTATGGCGCCGATCAGCGGCATGACGTGGAACGGC
>CAMYKU010000114.1 GCA_947259105.1 uncultured Alphaproteobacteria bacterium | reverse complement strand
TCGCCGCTGCGCTCGAAGACGCGCGGGATTCCCTCGGCCGCAAGCGGGTATGGCATTGCGGCATGCAGCGCCGGTGCGTAGAGCAGTTCGATCCGATGCCCGAGCCAGCCGTCGAGCGGAAATCGCCAGTAGATACTCCCTGCAAGGCGGAGATCGCCATCGGCATCGGTCCTCGCGATGGCGCCCGGCCGCGAGTAACGGATCGAATCGACGAAATTGAAGCGGTATCCCGAATAACGATAGGCGGCCCAGGCCTCGACGGGCCCGCCGTCCGGCCCGACGACGCGGACCGTGCGCGGCATGACCACGCCCACCGATGCGATCACGCCGGCCGCCGCCAGGCCCAGCAGGACCTTCACCGTCAGCCGCCGGAAGCGTTTCATGCTGCCATCCTCGCAGTGTACGACGCATGCAGCATGGCCGAAACTGTATGACGAACGGTTAATGCGGGCACACCGCACGTGCCGGCCGCATGCGCTACATTCACCCGCCGGCCGATGGTCCTTCGGTCCCGGCGCCGGGCATGCGGCAGAAGCCCGCCGGCGGAACGGCGAGGGCGCTGTTGAACTTGCTGGACATGTTCTGGAAGGCGATGAGGCCGGTCAGCTCGATGATGGCGTCGTCGTCGAAGTCCTGGCGCAGCCGCGCGAACAGGTCATCGTCGACTTCCTGGTCGGACAGCGTCATGGCTTCGGTGTACTCGAGGGCAACGCGCTCGCGCCGGTCGAACAGGTTGCTGCCCTGCCAGTCCTGCAGGGCGTCCACCTTGTCGAACGATGCGCCGCGCTTGATCAGGGTCGCCGAGTTCAGGTCGACGCAGAACGAACAGTGATTGATCTGCGAGACCCGCACGGTGACGAGCGAGCGCAACACCGGATCGATCGGTGAGGACCGGCGGTCGATCATGCCGTAGAGCACCGCAACGCCCTTGAACAGCCGCGGCGACCGGGCCCATAGCAGGGCGGACTCGAGGACGGCGCCGTACTTGCGGCGCTGGCTCCAGAAGAACGGCCGCAGATACCAGGGATAACGGTTCAATGGCCGCGGCTCGATTCTCATTGGGAGTCTCCGTGCCGATGCGTCGCGGCATCATACGGCAATTCTTGCCGCAGGGGAGTCGGTTGGCGGGGATTTGACGTCCCCTCAACATCGGGCGCGGCCGTCTGTCCGCCGCGGTTGCGGGACCTATCCCGCCTCGGCGATCGACCGCACGGTTTCGGCCAGCGCGTGCTCATACGGGGTTCGCACTGTGGCGCCGATCAACCCCTCGAGCTTTGCGCCGTCAAATCGGATCGGTTTGACATAGGTTGGTACCAGCTGCATGAAACCGCGCAGATCACGGTTGAACAGGCTGACGACGCGCAACACGAGTGGCCCGGCGGTGCGGATCTTCACCGTCCGGCCAAGGATACCGGACAGGATCGTCGCCACACGTGCGGCCGAGATCGGGCCCGATCCGGGCACGATCCAGTCCTCGCCATACGCGCCCTCGCGGGTCATCAGGTCGGCGACGATGCGCATCGCGTCGGGCACGTAGATGTAGTCGCGTTCCACCTCCGCGCCGCCGATCCAGTTCATCGGCTTGCCGGCGACTGCGTCACGCAGCGGCGTTTGCAGCGTGCTGGTATGCACGTGCGGGCCGAAGAAATCGGGCAGGTGGACGATCGCCGCGCCGGCCTCCCGCAGGATGTCCTCGGGCTCGCGCCGCAGCTGTGCCCAGGGCGGGCCTCCCTCGCGCGGATGGATCTCGGACACCGGCAGGGCGACGATTGGCACGTAGCACCAGTAGCTCGACACCTGCAGGCAGCGGGCGCCGGTCCCGGCAATCGCCGCGGCGATATTGCGCGCCGTCTTCGGATGGTCCTCCATCCGGTCCGCCGGCAGGCCGATGCAGTCGACGACGCAGTCGCAGCCGTCGACCGCCGCGCGTAGCGAGTCGAGGTCGAGCGCATCGCCGCCGACCTTCTCCGTTTCGGCCTCCGGGAAGGCGGCCTCGAGACCCGCCATGTGCCGCGCGACGGTTCGGACCGCCCCGCCCCGCTGCCGCAGCTCTGTGGCGAGCGTTCGTCCGGTCGGGCCGGTGGCGCCGAGGATGGCGACCTTCTCGAAGCTCAGAGTCATGCTATTCCGTCCTGAACCTTCGCGTTGTTGTCGCCTGCTTGTAGCGCATCGCGTCGTGCCGGCAGCCGAGGCCCTTTCCTTTCCACGCCCACCTGTCGGGTGGGAGAAGGAAGGGGGCGTCGTCACTTACCGGAACACCTCGCCGAACAGCTTCATCATCGCGGCCCAGGAGCGCTCGTCGGCGGTCTTGTTGTAGGCCAGGTTGTCGATACCGTATCCGCTGGCGCCCGGGTTGGTGAAGCCGTGCCGTGTGCCGGAGTAGATCGTCATTTCCCAGTCCGCCTTGACACGGTCGAGGGCCTTCTGGAAGGCGTCGATTCGCTCGGCCGGGATGAAGGCGTCGTCGCGGCCGTGCGCCACCAGGACGCGCGGCCCGATCGACGTGACCTCCTCGCCGGCCGGCGGCAGCGAGCCGTGGAAGCTGACCACCGCCTTCACGTCGGCTCCGGCATAGGCCATCTGCATCACCGTCGCGCCGCCGAAGCAGTAACCGATCGCAGCGATCTTTCCGGCGTCGACCTGCGGCTGGGATTTGAGGACCGCCAGCCCGGCATTGGCGCGGGATCGCCACGCTTCGATGTTCGAGGTGATCTGCTTCATCCACGCGCCGGCCTGATCGCCGTGGCTGGTCACCTTGTCGTCGCCATACATGTCGAGCGCGAAGGCGACATAGCCGGCTTTGGCCAGGGCGACCGCGCGGCCCTTCGCATGGTCGTTGAGGCCCCACCACTCATGCACCACCAGCACGCCCGGGCGCTTGGCGCGCACTGCGTCGTCCCAGGCCAGCACGCCCTTCAGCGTCGCATCGCCGTCCCTGTATTCGATTGTCTTCGTCTTGACCGCAGCCTGCGCCGCGGTGCCTGCGATCGCGACGCCCAGTATCAGTGCGGCCGCGAATGCGGAGCGGTGGATCCTCCCTCTCATCGGTGTCATTCCTCCCATAGACCGGTTGTCGTTCGTCCGGCATATTAACCATGACGGGAATTCGGGGGAAAGGGCAAAGGAATGACTCACCGGGTTGTGACTGCGCAATGCCGGTTTTTTGCCGTACGATTCCCTATCGAGAGAGGAAGCATGCCATGCGCGCCGGATCCGCCGCCACCCTCATCGCCATCGCCGCCGCACTGGTTCTGCTGCTCGCCTCGCCGGCCAGGGCCGACCGGATCGACGGCAACTGGTGTTTCAAGGACCGCCATATGTCGATCGACGGGCCGAGCATCATTACCCCGGGCGGCAC
>CAMYKU010000113.1 GCA_947259105.1 uncultured Alphaproteobacteria bacterium | reverse complement strand
GGGAGGACAGGCGCATGCGAAATCGAGGAGATATCGGAATCCTGGCCGTCATTGTGGCGGCCGGCATCGTCGTCTCGGGCTGTCAGGCGCGGCCCGGAATCGAGTTCGACCCGGCCCTGAATACAGCCAACGCAGGGACCGTTTACGTGTATCGCCCGTCCAGCCAGTGGGCGGGGCTCGCCATCGACTACCGGGTCACCCTGGACGGCGATTACATCGGCTCGCTGAAAACCGGGAAATACATACAGGCCTTTGCGCCGCCCGGCGATCACGTGATTACCGTGCAGCCGCACTTCTTTACGATACCCGACGGAAAACCGGGCACGGTGACGATCACGGCCGAGGCCGGCGAAAGCTACTATGTCCGGTTCTCGCAGCACCTCGACAGCATCATCGTCGCGGGCGGCTCCGGGTTGGCTTTGGGCCACCTCGAGCTCAATCTGGTGCCCTACGAGACATGGGAAAGAAGGCTCTGACGGGCGGCGCCCGGCGCAACAGGATCATAACAGGGTCGGGCTTGTGGCGGGGTCAGGCGGCAGGGTCAGTGGCGGGAACTCGAGGCACAGTGGGGAATTCGGGGGAATTCGGGCCATATCCAAAGAATTCCGTGCTGACTCATGGAGTGTGTCGGGCCAGTGGAAGACAAAACCGCAATTGTATCCTCGTGCCGCTTCGACACGGATCGGCTGCGGGTTGAGAACTGGAACGCCGCGCTTCGCGACGGCGGCACCCGAAGCGCCTTGATGGCAGAGCTGTCCGCACTGCTGACCCCGGCCGTCACGCAATATCTTCCCGAGCCGATGCGGCTTTACGAAGGCCCGAACGAAATCGAGAGCTGGGTGTCGGCCCGAAACGACGAAAGCGACGTATTCTGTGTGCGGAACGCAAATACGCAAGAGTTTCTGGGGTTGCTTATTCTCGGCGCATCCCGGGACGCGACGGGCGCGCTGACCGTGAGATTGGGATTCCTGCTTGCCGAAACAGCGTGGGGGAAAGGCATCGCGACCGAACTCGTCAAGGGGCTGGTGGGCTGGTACGAAAGGCAGGCATCGCCCCTTCAACTGCTTGGCGGCGTCGAAGTCGAAAATGCCGCGTCCGCCGCCGTGCTGATCAAGGCCGGATTTACCAGGGCCGCCGATATGTCCTCCGACGAAACCGATACATTCCGCCTGGTTTTGTAGTTTGCGATTGACCGCTCGGGGGGTGGCGGGGGCAATACCTAACTCATGCCGCGCGGTCACTTGGCCGGGCGCGAGAGTGGGGAATTGAGCATCGTTGTCGAATCGCGGCTCATCCTGTCGCCAGAATTCCCAGATACCGTGCGACGAGGCCGCAAGGGATGGATATAGTCGCGGATCGCCGCAAAGGGCGCGGGTCGAACGTCCCGATCAGCCGTGAGGGCAATTCATGGGCAGGACCGCAATCGTCGTCATCGCCGCCGCCGCGTCCCTTTCAGCCTGCGGCGGCAAACTCTCCTACACGCCGCCGACCAGCCCCGGCAGCCCGGAAAATGTCGTCACCGCGACCGTAAACGGCACCCGGGAAGACGTGTGGAATCGTTTCGCGGCCCAGCTCGGCCGGCTTTATTTCGTCATCGGCGACATGGACAGGGATGCGGGAATAATCAACGCCCGCAACCGCGGCGACGATCCGCTCGGTTACATCGACTGCGGGCAGATCCGCTCCCGCGTCAGGAATATCCATGGCGACCGGACCTATTCCTTCTCCGCCGCGGTGCCGGAAATGCAGTACGAGATCATGACCGACATCCTCTACGCGGTGACCCGCCGGATGGAACTCGACGGGCGGGCCACCATCGTTCTCGAGGAAGCGGGCCCGGACACCGTGCGCGTCACGGTCGGCACACGCTATTTCGTCACCAGGACCATGTGGATCAGCGGCGTCGACGGCAGCCGGGACTCGTCAAGCGACTCCATCGGCTTCGGTACGGGCGGACGCGGCCGCTTTGCCGATGACGGGACGATCTGCGTTGCGACCGGCGAAATGGAGCGCGACATCCTCAAACTGGCCAGGTGACGAGGAGCGGCGGGACCCTGCTGCAGCAGCGCGGCCAATAACGCAATAACGCATGCCTGACCACGTCTCTTAACGCATGCCTGACCCCGTCTCCAGAATTCCGGGATTCTCGAACCTCACCCCAGCGTTGCCAGAAAAACGAATATGGCGAGCAGGCCCGCCAGAACCAGCCAGGTGAACCAGCTTCTGCGGTCCGTCAGGGTCAGGACGATGCTGTAGAAGACGAGCGGTGCGGCGGTGCCCGCGGCCAGCGCGGGGTGAACGTCGGCATCGCTGAACTTCAGTATGCCGATGAGCAGGCACGCCGCGATCATGCCCGCCGCGACGCGGTCTCCCACGGGCAGGAACGGCCGTTTCTCTCTGCTTTCGACCCTGCCGAGAACCGCGGCGCCCACGAGAAGCACCATGAGAGCGCCGATTGCTGCCTCTGACATCGTCTCTCCTCCCGGTAGGTGTTGCGCCGGCCGCGCCCTGCATCCTAGTGGTGTGAATCAGACATATGGTACCCATGGGATCGCGGTTCCCGTCTCCTCGGCAGAAGGGTGTGCGCAGGCGATGCCGAGGCATCGTCAAGCGCGCCCGACGCACCGAGGGGGCGGGAAACGCGACCCGAAGGGCGGCCTTGCGAGCCCACCGGCCGCGTTGCGCGCCGCTTGCGATGCTTCAGCATCGCGGCCCGCCCCGCGCCTCGCCGGATGAACTCGCAAGACCGTCCCATGGGTACCATATGTCTGATCCACACCACTAGCCTGCCTCGATCCCGAAACGGAATGGAGGGGTGGCTGCCATGGCGAATGCCGTCGGACGGTTGCCGGGCGGACCCGTCCCATGCTATCGCTATGGCTGTCGGGCGCCGCGCCGGGAGACGTCCGGGGACTGTCCGTCCGCGGCTCGGCAGCGTGGAAATCGGCGACGGGTTAACGGATAACCGGGCGTAACCCTTTCGATAAACAGTGCTCCGATGGCCGTTGCGCCGACCCCGGAAGGGAACGGTCCCGTTATTCCGCAGGTTGCAGGCGACCAGAGATGCAAAAGGCCGATCGATAGCCATGGCTGGTAACAGAGTACCGAATATATGTCTGGCCGAGGAGTCCTCCTGGAACGACGAGGGCACCATGTGCCTGATGCAGACCGCGCCGCCCGGGCCGGTCGGCGATTTGACATGCGATCTGCTGGACGAGCGCGAATTCCAGACCGAGCTGCGCGTTCTGTATTCGGAAGTCACGATCTTCGCCACCCGCTTTATCCAGGATTCGGCGGTGCGTCTGGAATACCTCACACGCGCCAGGGCATTTCAGCAAAAGCTCGAGGCGGCCGTCAGAAACGGAGAGATGACGGCAAAGGAGGCGGCGCGGCGGGCCAACCGGATGCGCAATGCCCTTCTCGAGATA
>CAMYKU010000112.1 GCA_947259105.1 uncultured Alphaproteobacteria bacterium | reverse complement strand
ATCTTCCGCTATCTGCTGAGCCTCTGGGGCCGGCATCCGGACCGGCGGCTGCGCGACATTCTGCACGACGGAATCGACCAAATCGTCGGCTGGTGCCGCGAGGTCGCGCCCGGCAAGCCGGTGGGGATCAACGTGCTGTGGTGCGACGGCGAGCGGCTCGCCGGGTCGCGGCTCGGCCGGACGCTATGGTATGTCGAGCGCGACGGCGTCCATCTCTGCCCGATCTGCAACGAATCGCACGTCCACCACGCCCATGACCGGCGCTACCGCTGCGTCGAGATCGCCTCCGAGCCGATCACCGACGAGCCCTGGGTCGAGGTGCCGAACGGCACCGTCTATGCGGTCGACCCCGACATGGCGCTGAGCTTCAGGCCGATCGAGGAGGCGCTGACCGTCGGCCCCGGCGCTGTCGAAACGCCCGCCGAGGCCGCCGCCCGCACCGAGGGATACGGGAAGTAGGCGGGCGCTCCCGTCGCGGAAAAGCGCAAAGGTTTTTCACCACACTAGCGCATTTCTAGATTGTTCGGCGTTGGCGGTGCGACCTCATACTTCGAGACGGGCCTTCAGGCCCTCCTCAGCATGAGGCTTCAACGCTCTTGCCCTCATGCTGAGGAGGCGCGAAGCGCCGTCACGAAGTGTGAGGTCGCTCGATGCCGGCGCCGAACAATCTTGAAATACTCTAGGATACGAAGAAACCTCTGTGTCTCTGTGGTTATCTTTCCCTGCGGCACCACGGGCCACGCGGGAGGATTTCGTGATAACCTGCCGCTAGATTGCGCGGCTGCCATGGCCGAAACAGCCGCATATCAGGAGTTACGTCCAGCCGTGTCGCGCCGAATTCTGGTTGTCGAGGACAATACGGATATCGCCGAGCTGGTCGCGCTGCACCTGCGCGACCTCGACTGCGAGGTCGTGCTGGCGGCCGACGGCATCCGCGGCTACGAGCTGGCGGCCGCCGGCGGCTGGGACCTGATCATCCTCGACCTGATGCTGCCGCGGATGGAGGGGCTGGAGCTGTGCCGCCGCCTGCGCGCCGGCGACAGCTATACGCCGATCCTGATGCTGACCGCCAAATCGTCGGAAGTCGACCGCGTCGTCGGGCTGGAGATGGGCGCCGACGACTATCTCACCAAGCCGTTCAGCATCCGCGAGCTGATCGCCCGGGCGAAGGCGATCTTCCGGCGTCTGGAAGCGCTGGGGCCGGCCCCCCGGGACGAAGCCGGACAGCGTATCGAAGCGGGCGGCATGGCGATCGATCCCGACAAGCGGCAGGTCACCATCGCCGGCGAGCCGGTCGAGCTGACGGCGCGGGAATTCGACCTGCTGCTGCAGTTCGCGCGGCACCCGGGCCGCGTCTATAGCCGCCAGCAGCTGCTCGACCTGGTCTGGGGCTATGGCCATGACGGTTACGAGCACACCGTCAACTCGCACATCAACCGGCTGCGGGCGAAGATCGAGGCGGACCCCTCGCAACCGGTCTACGTGCTCACCGTCTGGGGCGTCGGCTACAAGTTCAACGACCGCCTCGGCGCGGCGAAGCCGGCCGGCGCGGCGGGGACACCGTGATGCTGCGCCGGCTCTCGGCCAAGCTGACGATCGCGTTGATGGCCATCATTGCGGTCACGTGCGTCGCCTGGATCGCGCTGACCCTGTTCGCCACGCGCCTCTATCAGGAAGAGGTCGACCAGAGCCTGAACAGCCCGCTCGCCCATTACATCTCCAGGGCCTTTCCGCTGATCACCGACGGCGCGGTCAACCAGCAGGCGCTGGGCGGCCTGTTCGACCAGCTCATGGTGATCAACCCGCGGATCGAGGTCTACCTGCTCGACCTCGAGGGCGGCATTCTCGCGTTTTCCGCCGAGCCCGGACGCGTCAAGCGCGACCGGGTCGACCTTGGGCCGCTGCGGTCCTGGATCGCGGGGCCGGAAACCCTGCCGCTGCGCGGCGACGATCCGCGCGATCTTCGCGGCAGCAAGCCGTTCTCGGCGGCCGAGGTGTACGACAACGACAGGCACGCGGGATACCTCTACGTCGTGCTCGGCGGCGAGGAATACCAGTCCGCGGCCGACCTGCTGTCGGGCAGCTATATCCTGCGCCTGGCGCTCGGTGCCGGAAGCATGGGCGTTCTGGTCGCGCTCGCCGCCGGCGTGCTGTCGTTCGCCTGGCTGACGCGGCGGCTGACGCGGCTGAGCGGCGCGGTGGAGACGTTTCGCGAGGCGGGTTTCGAGACGCCGGCAAAGCTGATGGGCTGGCGGCGCGACGGCGACGAGATCGACCGGCTGGGCATCGCCTTCGAGGAAATGTCGCAGCGCATCGCCGACCAGATCGAGCAGCTGCACCGGGCCGATGCGGCGCGGCGCGACATGGTCGCCAATATCTCGCACGATCTGCGCACCCCGCTGGCGTCGCTGCAGGGTTATCTCGAGACCCTGGCGATGAAGCAGGACTCGTTCTCGGACGAGGAAAAACGCAAGTATCTCGACCTCGCCGTGCGCCAGGGCGACCGGCTGGCCCGCCTGGTCGCCGAGCTGTTCGAGCTGACCATGCTGGACTCGACCGGCACGCGGCTGAACTTCGAACCCTTCTCGCTGCCCGAGCTGGTGCAGGACGTGGCCCAGAAGTTCCGGCCCGAGGCCGAACGCAAGCAGCTTTCGCTGGAGACCGAGATTCCCGAAAGCGCGCCGTTCGTGCGGGCCGATATCGGTCTCATCGAGCGGGTCCTGGAGAACCTCATCGAGAACGCGATCAAGTATACGCCCGAAGGCGGATCGGTCCGGCTGTCGCTGGCGCCGGACGCGACCGGCATCGAATTGCGGGTCGCCGATACCGGGCGCGGCATCGCCGACGAGGATCGCGAGCGGATATTCGAGCGCTTCTACCGGGCCGAGAAATCCCGGGGCGAGGCGCCGGAGGGAACCGGGCTTGGCCTTGCGATCACGCGGCGGATCCTGCAGCTCCATGACTGCCCGATCAAGGTGGAAAGCGCGCTCGGCGAGGGTACGGCGTTCACCTTCCGGTTGCCCCTCGCGCAGATGTGATCGCCAGGCGGGCCATCGTGACGGAATCGTGATGTTTGCGGGATGGGCGCGTGACGGCGCCGGGGTTATTGTCGGGTCAGTGGCGCGGTGATGCGCTCAAACAATCGTCAAACCCCGGGAGAGAGAGAAATGCCCATCCATAACACCAAGACCTTCAAAGCCACCCTTGCCGCCGGCGCCGCCGCGGCCGCGATGGCCTTCGCCGTACCGGCCTGGTCGGCCGGCAGCAATCCCTGCGCCGCAGCCAACCCCTGTTCGGCCTGCGCGCAGAACCCCTGCAATCCCTGTTGCGCGAAAGAGGTCAGCGCCAATCCCTGCGCGGCGGCGAATCCGTGCAATCCGTGCGCCGCGAAGAACCCCTGCGCAGCGGCAAATCCGTGCAACCCCTGCGCGGCCAAGAACCCCTGCAATCCCTGCGCCGCCAAGAGCAACTGAGTGCGCTGACGCCCACGGA
>CAMYKU010000111.1 GCA_947259105.1 uncultured Alphaproteobacteria bacterium | reverse complement strand
AAAGCCGGCTATAACGGCCGCGCCGCCGTAGGCCTTGGCGATGTCCTCGGCCTCGATCACCCGCTTGCCGGCCATCCCGGCCCCGGCGGCCGCCATGCGCGCACTGCCCGCCGCTTCCGGCCGCCGGGCGCGCTCCGCACGCAGCTCCCGCAGGCGCCGCAGCCGTCCCTGGTTGCGCTTGCGCCGCGCCGTGATGCCCTGATGCGACCACACGGTCTCCTCGGCGATCCGCTTGTCGAGCTTGGCCGCCTCGACCGTCTCGCGTTCGAGAATCTCCTGCGACCAGGCCTCGAAATGGGAAAAGTCCTTGTCCAGGCGCAAGAGCCGCCCGCGGTCCAGCCACAGCGTCGTGTTGGTGACACGTGTCAGGAACGCGCGGTCATGGCTGATGACGACCAGCGCGAAGCGGCCCGAAGCGAGCCGGTCCTCGAGCCATTCGATGGCCGGCAGGTCGAGATGGTTGGTCGGCTCGTCCAGCAGCAGCACGTCCGGTTCCGCCGCCAGGGCCCGCGCCAGCGCCGCGCGCCGCACCTCGCCGCCGGACAGGCTGGCCGTGCGCCGCGCGCCGTCGACGCCAAGGTCTTGCAGCAGCGCCGCGGCCCGGTGCCGGTCGGCTTCATCTGCGCCGCCGGCCGCGTAATCCAGCACCGTCGCGTGGCCGGCAAGGTCCGGCTCCTGCACCAGCATCGCGACCCGCACGCCCTGCCGTATGAGACGCTCGCCGGAATCCGCCTCGATCTCCCCGGCCAGCAGGCGCAGCATTGTCGACTTGCCCGACCCGTTGCGGCCGACCAGCGCGATCCGCTCGCCCGCGCCGATGGCGAAATCGGCGCCGTCGAACAGCGGCCGCCCGCCGAAGCCGAGCGTCACGGATCTGAGGGCGAGCAGGGGAGGGGCCACGATTGCCGGTATCCTCGATCGTTGTGCGCTAACCGCCTTGCGCCCGAGAGCGGGCCGGTGCAGGAACGGACCGCGGGCGCCGCGTCCTGGCGTCTTCCGGTTACGACCGCCCCGTCGGGCTGCCGCGCTCCGCCGCGGCGAGTCCGATGATACGGATTGCAGGTTCTGCCTTCGAGCGAAATCGCACCCGCAGGGGCGCGGCATACCGAACGTGCGAAACAACCCCATGCACCGGCGTTTTCTGCGGGTTTCAGAGGGGACGTTATGGAAAGCACGGCGCCGGGCGCGGGGTTGGCTGAACCGGATAAATTGGGCTACGGTACAGGGAACGACGGTCGCGCTGAACCGCGACGGCCCAATGGAGTTGGCGACCGGGACGGGAGCGATCGGATCATGGCATCAGGAAACGGCATCGTCGGCTGGGTCGCGCGGCTGCATCCGCTGCTGGCGCTGCTCGTACTCATCGGTGGGATCGTGCTGGGCAGGATCGCCGGCATCGCGGCGGCCATGCTCATCGAGCCGGACGCCTTCGCACCGGCGTCGATGCTGTCCATCGCCGTTGGGACCGTCGTCATGGCGGTGCTGTTCATCGGATACCCCGTGGCCATCGGCGTCCATGTCCTGCGGACGCGCGGCCCGGTCACGGGAGTCAGGCCCGCGCGGATGGCTGTTTCCCTGCTCGTCATGCTGCCGGCGTTCGTTATCGCCATGGCGTTCTTCGCCTCGCCGGGACCGCACGGGACGGGATCCGCGATCGCCGTCAATGTGGCGATTCTCGCGTGGCTGGCCGGCGCCTTCTACATCCTGTGGACGGCGGCGCGCGGGCTCGTCCATGCCGAGGACGGGCGCGCCGTCGCGCTCAACCGGGTTATCGGCACCTTCTTCATGTTCTACTTCCTGCCGCTCGGCATCTATTTCCTGCAGCGCCGCGTGCGTCGGCTGGAAGCCGGCGGGATGGGGCCCCAGGGGTTACAAACGGATCCCGCGCCATGATTCTTGCTGTCACCGACGAATTCCTGGAAATCCTGGTGCAGATATCCGCTGAGAACAGATCGCCCGCAGAGTGGGCGGCGATCGAATCGGACGACATGTTCCAGTCCGCGCATTTCGTCGGCGGCTACGATGCCGACGAGGAGGCGTTCTGCTTCAGCTACTTCGACGACGACCGAAACGAATTCTGGTTTCAGTTCCCGCTGGCGACCGTCGCCGACATGCGCGCCGGCCGGGTCACCGAACTTGCGGTCCGGCCGGCTGGGTCATAGGCTGGTGAGTCATTCTCTCAACCAACGGGGCCGCCAGGCTTCGGCGAGCGGGAAGATGCGATATCGGATCGGCGCGGTGCTGCTTCTTCTGTTGATCTTTGCCCAACCATTTTCCGCGGCCGGACAGGCCCTCGATACCCTCGTCCCGGACATCTCGTTGACGGGACAGCAACTCAAAGTTCTGGAGATCGCCGCCGCCGAGTCGCGGAAGCACGGGCTGGATGTTCTGCAATACACCGTGTCCATCTACCGCCAAGAGCGGACCTATGTGGTCATGTTCCGGGATCCGAGCTTTACCGACCGCAGAGCGTTGCGCGGAAGTTCCCCGAACATGCTGGAATTCATGGTCGTCATCGGCGCCGACCTCAAGGTCCTTCGCGCGAGCTTCGTCCGGTAGCCGTCGGGATCGATGGAGAAGCCAAAGATGCATCGGCTCGCAATGATTTTCGCCCTGCTGCCGGTGGCGCTCGCGGCGTGGGCCGCGATGCCTGCGCACGGCGCGGAGCCGAAGCCGGCCAAAAGCAAGAATCGGTTCATCCTGGAGGACAGCACTGCGAGCGAAACCGAGGTCGGTCAGGCTGCCGTCCTGTACGACAGGGTGACCGGTGAGGTCATCATCCTCGCGGACCCCGAGGACGGCAAAGGCCTTCGGGAAATTTCACGCGGAATTTGCGACGGTTGTCTTATGGAGGTATCGATCCTGCCGGTCGACCGGGCCCGGTATTATGTGGTCGTTGAGTACGGTTATGAACCTCTCGGAAACGAAACCGTTCATGTGCAAGTGATCGATCCCGTTGCGAAGGAACAGCGCCTCTCCGCATCGTCCAGGTTGTCACCGCTAGTCGAGGACATAAACGGAGACAGCGCCGTGGAACTGGTCCTGTACTTCGACACCGAAGATTTCCAACACCCGGAGGCACCGGTCTGGCCCGTGATCCATGTCCTCGACCAAGACGGAACGCTGCAGCGGCGGCCGCCGGAGGATCCGGCCTACCGCGCGTTCATGGAGAAAACCGAGGCAGAGTTCGAACGTTTCCTGCATCGCCTGGAAGCCGAATGCGAGGAGGCCGAGAGGAAGTGGGGCGAGTGCCACTCGTGGACAAAGAACGAAGTCGCCAAGGCCCGCAAGCAGCTGCAGGACATCCGGCGCGTCCTCGGGCGTTGAGGGCCGGTTGCAAAGGCCCAGGCCGACCCGATAAAATCGCACCGGCCGGCGGCAAAGGCGGCCCGCCCCCCCCCTGTCACGTGCCGCCCGGAGGCCCGATATGACGCTGACGGATTCGACGAGGCTGCGCGTGGTCGTCGCGACTGCATTCTTCGCGGCGATGGTCGCTCTCATTGCGATCCTGGGCGATCCGCCGTTGAAGACGTGGGCCGCCTATGGCGTCGTCCTGGCGACTGTGGTTGCCGGCCTAGCCGTGTTCGTAAACGGGTTACGGGACGTGAACGCGAAGGCGCCGCGGGGATAGCCGATTCCCTCATGGTCATGCTGCCGGCGTTCGCGACCGCCATGGTGTTCTTCGCCTCGCCGGGGTCGTACGGGACAGGTTTTGCGATCGCCGTCACTGTGGC
>CAMYKU010000110.1 GCA_947259105.1 uncultured Alphaproteobacteria bacterium | reverse complement strand
GGGATCACCGCGTAGGTGGCAAAGGTATCGTAGTCGATGATCCTGGTATATTGCTTGAACGCCTGTTCTTCAGTTGCTCCGGCCGTGCCGCCAAACGGGACGAATGCGACAGCCACGAGAACCAGGAGTCCGATTAACCGTTTCATGGGGAATCTCCTTCAGTTCCATCTTTCGATATCGTTAGCGCGGGTTCAGGCCCCGGCGACGCCTACACGCGCGCTTGCGCGCAGGACTGATCCGTCGTCGGCGTGCCACTCGAATTCAAAAACCCCCGCGCCGGGTACCCTGGCGCGGAACGTCAGATAGGGGTTTTCGGACACGCCCGAATGGAAATCGGCACTGAACACGTCGGTGCCGTCGAACGTGCAGACGAACTTGTTGATCCGGTTGCGCGGAACCGTCTGGCCGTCGTGAGTCTCGCGCCAGCCCGTCTCCATCGGGTGCCAGGCCTTGGTGCGGACAAGAATGTCCTCGCCAGGCGTGACGACGGCAGGCACCTTGACCTGAGGTATCTTGTTTTCCATTGCCCGTTCTCCTTTCTCAGCCGCATCCACCGCCACCGCGGGCGACCTTGCAGCGGGCTTTGCCGACATGGAATGTCCCGTCGCTCATCTCGGCGGCGACAACCAGGATCTGTGTGCGGGCGACACGGATACGGGTGCTGATCCGGACCTCGCCCGCCAGCGCCCCGAAGTGGTAGGACGCCACTTCGGGCACGGTGTTTCGTTCCGCCAGGACGTGCAGTGCCGTGACCCGGTCGTCGGCGCTCATCGGGCTGTCCACCGAGACGGCGATGCGCACCTGCTTGCCGTACTGGGTGTAGGGCGGGACATCGATGGCGATCCTGCCTTCGTTCAGGGGAGCACCCCCGGTCAACTCGGCGAGCGTTTTTTTGACATCCTTCGGCGAGGCCTCCGCCACAGCGGGCATCAGGCCGGCCAGGGCGGCGGTCAGGGCCGCCGCGCCGCCGGCCGCGACGACCTGGCGTCTGGTCAGACGGACCTCGGCAATTTCCAGTTCGTACATCAGGCTGTTCCTTCCCGGTTGCCGCGTTCCCTGGCATGGAAGACGATGCGCAGCACACCGTGGCCGACCACGCCGGCCAGGGCCAGGAACGCCAGCCCGAAGCCGATATAATCGAGCCACCGCCAATCCCCCCGGCCGGGTATGTACATACCCTCGACGCCGGCCAGGCGGCCCTGCCGGGCGTGGCAGTCCTCGCACCCCAGGGTCTTTTCGACCGGCGCCACCATGTGGGCCATCGGCCACATCATGGTCGTCTCGACGAAACCGATCTCGCCGCTGAACGGCGCGCCCGCCGCCGCCATGCCCTTGGCCACCGAATCCTGCCAGTCGAACGTCGTCCAGAATCCGTCCTTGCCGGTCGTGTGAATCGGCGCCATGGTCATGTTGACGGCATCGTAGGGCTGTTTTCCGCGCATCACCTTGACCGGCCAGATCCGCGAGCCGGGATCGTCCGCGTCGCCCTCGAAACGGTTGATCTCGACCACCCCGTCCGGGGCGATCTCGTCACCGACCAGGGTGTAGCGGACGGTGCCGTTGAACCAGACGTATTCGGGCGCGACGTCGGTGCCCCATTCGAAGTCGCCCTTTTTCGAGTTGTAGGATTCGTGTCCCCTGTCGTCCAACAGGGTGATCGGCTGGCCTTCCGCATCGAGGCGCCCGGCGGTCGACCAGTCCCACCAGGTCTTGGTCGGGAAGTCGCCGCGCGCAAAGGCCGGGACATGGCAGGTGGTGCAGGCAAGCCTGTTCGTGTGATCGTTCAGCTTCTGGTTCTTCATGGGCCGGTCGCCGTGGCAGGCCTGGCATGAGGCGCGGCTCTGCTCCTTCGTGCCCGGACGGACGATTTCCGCGGCGCCCTTGGCCTTCGGTGCATACCGGCTGCCGCTCACCATATGGGCGTCGGTGGTGTGGCAGGTGGAGCACGTGAAGTTGAGCCCGTCGGCGTCCATGTGCACGTCGAGAAACATGTCCGGCACGCCCATCGAGGGATCCAGGTCGCCATGTTTGACGGCGTCGCCGCCGCCGCCCCTGAAGTGGCAGGTGCCGCAGGTCGCGCGGCTGGTGCGTCCGACCTTGCCGGCGATCAGCCTCAGGTTGACCGAGCGGCCTTCGCGAAGGCGGTTCCTGTCATAGGTGTAGGTGGTGTCGTGGCAGACCAGGCAGTCGACATTTTCCTCCGAGGCGAAGTCGAAGCTCTCGTAGCTGTTGTCCTTCCAGCCGTACCCGGCATGACATGACGAGCAGGCGCCGATGTTCGACTGGGTCGAGATGCAGAAGTTGTTGATGACGTTCCGCTTGCCCAGCTTCTGGCCGGTCTGCTCGTTGACCGCGCTCCAGGTCCAGTGCTTGGTCTTGTGAACCTGCCTGGCTGCTTCCGTATGGCACTGGAGGCAGGCCCGCGTCACCTCGGGGCCGGTTTCGAAGGGCCCCTCGAGTTCCTTGAACTTGCTGTGATCCGCCGTCGAAACCATCCCGCCGGCGAAAGCCGTGCCGGCGGTGGTCAGCGTTGCGACGATCATTGTGACAAGGAAAAATCGTAGGAAAACCAAACGGTTGGACATCCTGACCTCCGACGAAAAACCGATAGCACGGCTAGGTATTTCTGATTTTCCTAATATACAACTATTCTAATGTAATTTCAACATTTTAATTGTGGTTTTTTAGGTGCCGGGGAAGCGGCGGCGTGACGCGGTTTCCTGCCGGTCCGGTTGGCTTCCGATTGCCGCGGGATGTGGGAAAGACCCGCCAGCGCGAGCCGCCCGTGACCGGCGGCGCCGTTCCGGCAGAATTTGAAACTCGAGAGGCGACCGACGGCCTTGACGGGGTGCTCCCCGGCCGAATCGATGCTATATCTTGCCTTGTGGACGCTCCGCGCCCATGTCAGGAGCAGCCGGAAGAGAGCGACAGGCGAAGATTTGCGATGAACGACGTACAGGTTGATTTCACGCCCGACGATCAGGGCCGCGGCGGTATCCGCATCCATCGCCTCGAGGATTTCGAGGGCATGCGCAAGGCCGGGCGCCTTGCGGCCGAATTGCTGGATTACATCACGCCGCACGTCGAGCCGGGCATCTCGACCGGCGAACTGGACCGGCTCTGCGCCGATTATACCGAGCAGCGCGGCGCCGTCTCCGCGCCGTTGAACTACCGGGGCTTCCCCAAATCGATCTGCACGTCGGTCAACCACGTCGTCTGCCACGGCATTCCGGACGACCACAAGAACCTGCGAAACGGCGATATCATCAATATCGACGTCACCGTCATCCTCGACAGCTGGTACGGCGATTCGAGCCGCATGTTCCTGGTCGGCGACAAGGTCGGGGTGCGCGCGCGCAAGCTGGTGGACGTGACCTACGAGGCGATGATGCGCGGCATCCAGGCGGTCCGGCCCGGCGCCCGTCTGGGCGATATCGGCCACGCCATCCAGAGCTTTGTCGAACCGCTGCGCTTCTCGGTGGTCCGCGACTTCTGCGGGCACGGCATCGGCCGGGTGTTCCACGAATCGCCCAGCGTTCTGCATTACGGTGAGATGGGCAGCGGACCCGTGTTGCGGGAGGGCATGTTCTTCACCGTGGAACCGATGATCAATGCCGGCCGCTACGATGTGAAGGTGCTGGCCGACGGCTGGACCGCGGTGACCAAGGACCGCTCGCTGTCGGCCCAGTTCGAGCACACCATCGGCGTCACCGCCGAAGGCTGCGAGATCTTCACCCTGTC
>CAMYKU010000109.1 GCA_947259105.1 uncultured Alphaproteobacteria bacterium | reverse complement strand
ATCACGGGGCCGGCCTGCTGGTTACCACGTCGCGCCGGACGGGCGCCGAGAACGAACGCATTCTGAGGGCCGGGCTCGCCGAACTCCCGGCACACGTCTGGGACGGGTCGGGCGAAAATCCTTACTTTGCCTATCTGGGCTCGGCCGATGTCATCGTTGTGACGTATGATTCCATCAATATGGTGTCCGAGGCCTGCGCAACCGGAAAGCCCGTCTATGTGATCGGCCTGGAAGGTGATTCGGCCAGGTTCAGATTATTTCACGAGGGTATGGGCGCCGCCGGCCGCACCCGGCCGTTCACAGGAGAGCTCGACATCTGGCACTACCAGCCACCCGACGACATGGCCCGCGCGGCCGCAGAAGTAAGGCGCCGCCTGGATCTCATCGTCCCCGCGGAGGAGCGCGCGACTAAGCAATGATCGCCTCCGTGCCGAGGCAGGAACCACGCCGGGGATTCCTTTCCGGGGAGTTCGGTTGTATAGTTGCGATGGTTGAACCGGTTGCACTCGGGGGGGCCTGAGCGCGCGATGATGTCTCGTTACGAGAACAGGGCGACTTTCCTTGGTTGCCTCGAGGTACGGTCGCCAAAGAGCGATCCCTTTCGCCACTGGCTGTTGCGCGACGTGTTCGCGCCGGACTTATGCCGCAGCATCGTCGATTTGCCGTTCCCGCTGCCCGAGGCCTCCTATGGGACAGGAACTCGGGACTCCAACAATGGCACGCGGATTTTTTTCGGCGAAGACGCCTGCGCCCGCTTCGAAGCCTGCCGCTCGGTGGTCAACACGATGCAGGACCCCAAGGTTCGGCGCCGAATTGAACAGGCCTGCGGCATCGATCTGTCGGACAGTCTTCTGCGCATCGAATACGCACAGGAACGGTCGGGCTTTTGGCTCGAGCCGCACACCGACATCAAGGACAAGCTTTTCACGATGCAGGTCTATCTTAACGAAGGACCGGAGTCGGAAGACCTCGGGACGGACATCTACGACGCCGCAAAGAAGAGAGTGGCCCGGGCGCCCAGCCGGTTTAACAACGGCCTCATATTCATCCCCGCCGCCGACACTTGGCACGGATTTTCCCCCCGGCCGTTTGCAGACATACGACGATCCCTGATCGTGAACTACGTCAAGGACGGCTGGCGCGCACGGCACGAAATCGCGCCCAACCGCGTGTAGAGCCCTTAAGGCCGACGGCTGGAGTTCTCTCGGCGCCGCGAACAAAAGGACGGGCCGTGGCCCGTCCTTCCCGATCAACCGACAACCGGCATTAGCGGATCGCGATGGGGTTGATGATCGCCTGCACCGCGCCGGTATAGAGCGGCTGGCCCAGAACGAACAGAAACTCCCAGGCCTTGTCCTCGACCAGTTTCTTGGTGTTGAGCGTCTCGAGGATGTAGACGCCGTTCTTCGCGAGCAGCACCTGATGCGCCTCCCATACGCGCTTGGGATTCTCGAACGGCACCGCTTCCACACCCCAGGTATCGGCGCCAACGGCGACGATTTCCTTCTTGGCGAGATACTCGGCGGCCGGCACGCCGATGCCCGGCTCGCCTGCCGCATAGCGCTTGTCGTCCTTGCCCAGAAGGCTCAGCCAACCGGTATGAAAGACGACGACGTCGCCCTTGCCGAAGGCGACGCCCTGTTTCTTGGCCGCGCCTTCGATATCGGCGACGGTGATGACATCGCCTTCCTTCATCATGGCGACGCCCTTGTAGCCGGCCATATCCAAGAGCACGCCGCGGGTGACGATCGGCGGGATCTTCTCGATCCCCATCTTGGTCACGCCCGTAACCTTGCCGAAATCCTTCACCTTGTGGCCGTTGTAGAAGGTGCCGTCGATGCCGAGATGGGAAAGCCCGTCGATCTGCGTGCCGATGCCGAGCCAGCCGGTAAAGATGTCGTCGTTATAGCTCATCTTGTTCTCGCCAAAGCTCGCGCCCTCCGCCTGATTCGGCTGCAGGATCGTGACGGCGAGGCTGCGCGGCGGAAACGCCGGCGTCGTGCGGTCGACGGGCACCCCGAGGGCATAGGTCTTTCCGGTCGTAATGAGCTTGCCGGCCTCGAGCACCTTTGCCGCACTGAGATAGTTGGCGGCGCCGATCTCATCGTCCGCGCCGAACTTCGATGGGTACCAATTTTCCGCTTGCGCACTGGCCCACAGGCCGCCGATCGACAAAACGGCGATCGCGGCCGTGATGGCTCGAAATGCTCTGAACTTTGCTCGCATGAGGCCCTCCCTCCTAGGTTGTTGCCGAGCCGCTTCGCGGCTCCACTGCGGCCATAGTGGTCAAGCCGTGACGATTTGTCGAGAAACGACAGGGCCGTGCGTGGTCGCCCCACGCGCCACGCGTATTGCCACCGGCCGCCTCTCTTTCTATGTATTGAGACACCGAACAAGGAACACCAAAGACAATGGCGACACAGCATCACAGCAAGGTCTTGATCATCGGCTCGGGTCCGGCGGGCTATACCGCCGCCATCTATGCGGCCCGCGCGAATTTGGAGCCTCTGATGGTCATGGGCATGGAACCCGGCGGCCAAATGACGGTGACCACGGATGTCGAGAATTATCCGGGTTTTGCCGACGTGATTCAGGGGCCCTGGCTCATGGAACAGATGCAGGAGCAGGCGAAGAGCGTCGGCACGGCCATGATCCATGACCTCATCGTCGAGGTGGATCTGTCCGCTCGCCCTTTCCGCTGCACCGGCGACGGCGGCGACGTCTATACCGGCGATACCGTGATCATCGCGACGGGCGCGCAGGCGCGTTGGCTCGGGCTCGAAAGCGAAGAAAAGTTCAAGGGCTTCGGCGTCTCGGCCTGCGCCACCTGCGACGGCTTTTTCTACCGCGGCAAGGATGTCATCGTCGTGGGCGGCGGCAATACCGCGGTCGAGGAGGCGATCTATCTCACCAACCACGCCGAAAAGGTAACGTTGGTGCACCGGCGGGATGCATTGCGGTCGGAGAAGATCCTGCAGGACCGCCTGTTCAAGAACCCGAAGATCGATGTGATCTGGAATAGCGTTCTGTCGGAAGTGGTCGGCGCGGACGATCCGTTGGGCGTCACCGGCGCGCGGCTGCGCAATGTGCAGACCGGCGAGGAAACCGAGATCGCCGTGGACGGCGTGTTCGTCGCCATTGGCCACGATCCGGCCACCGGGGTGTTCCGCGGCGCGGTCGCCACCGACGACGAGGGCTACATCGTGACCGCTCCCGACAGCACGGCCACGGACATTCCGGGCGTATTCGCGGCCGGCGACGTCAAGGACAAGGTCTTCCGCCAGGCCGTGACGGCGGCGGGCATGGGCTGCATGGCGGCGCTCGAGGCCGAGAAGTATATCGCCGAGCACGAGGACCGACTGGCCACACCGGAACAGGCGCAGACCGCGGCCGAATAGCCGGCAACGCGGCCGCGTCTTGCGCGGCGGCCATAATGGCCGCATGGTGACCGGGCCAAGGGGGACGCGCAGCGGATGGATTGGGACAAACTTAGAATCTTTCACGCCGTGTCGGAAGCCGGGAGCTTCACCCATGCCGGCGAGACCCTGCGGCTGAGCCAATCCGCGGTCAGCCGCCAGATCAGCGCGTTGGAGAAAAGCCTGAACGTGCCGCTCTTTCAGCGGCACGCCCGCGGCCTCGTGCTGACCGAGCAGGGACAACTCCTGTACCGTACGGCGCACGAGATCTTCACCAAGGTAGCGGCGACCCAGGCCCAGCTCAGCGATACGACGCAACGACCCAAGGGCCCGCTCAGGGTGACGACGACCGTCGGCCTGGGATCGACCTGGCTGACGCCGCGCATTTACAGCTTTGTCCAACATTACCCGGAAGTCAGCGTCTCGCTTATCCTGGACGATCTCGAACTCGACCTGGCTGTCGGCGAGGCCGACGTCGCCATTCGCATGTCGCCGCCGAAACAGCCCGACCTGATTCAGCGGCACCTCATGACGGTGCATTTCCATATTTACGCGGCACCGGACTATCTCGACCGCCATGGCCTACCGCAGCGCCTGGAGGACCTCAAGGACCATCGTCTCGTGGCGTTCACGGAGAACCGCCTGCCGCCCTTCGGGGACACCAACTGGCTGCTGAAAGCAGCCGGCGGCGAAAACGGAC
>CAMYKU010000108.1 GCA_947259105.1 uncultured Alphaproteobacteria bacterium | reverse complement strand
CTTTCTGGTCACCGGGGTGCGGCAGGTGCCGGCCTACCCGGCGCTGATCGCCCTGATCCTGGCCCTCGGCGCCATGGTCATCGCCTGGCGCCGCGAGGGGCAGTAGCGCGGCGGCCGGACGAGTCGCCGGGCACCGAAACTTCAACCTTTTTCCGGTACGGCTGGGCAGCTATAACACCGCGGCTGGCCAGAGCAGCGGCGCGACCTCATGCTAAGGAGCGGCGAAGCCGCGTCTCGAAGTATGAGGTCGCTCGATACTGGCCATACCGAAACGAATTTACAGGCCCGAAAGACCGTATGCTTCTGACGATCACCACGACGCACCGGCCGGCGACCGACCTCGGGTTCCTGCTCGCCAAGAATCCGGCGCGCACGCACAGCCGCAAGCTTTCCTTCGGCGCGGTCCACGTGTTCTATCCGGAGGCCGGAGAAGAGCGCTGCACCGCCGCGCTGCTGCTGGATCTCGACGCGCTGGGGCTGGTGCGCGGCCGCGGCCGCGAGCAGCGAACCCTGGCCCATTACGTCAACGACCGGGCATATGTCGCCTCGTCGTTCATGAGCGTCGCCATCGCGCGCAGCTTCAGCACGGCGCTGGCGGGTCGCAGCAAGGAGCGGCAAAAGCTGGCCGAGACGGCGATCCCGCTGTCCGCGGAGATCGCCGTGCTGCCCTGCCGGGGCGGCGAGGACCTGCTGCGGCGCCTGTTCGAGCCGCTGGGATACGCGGTCGCGGCCGAGCAACTGCCGCTCGATGACGCGTTCCCGGAATGGGGACCGTCGGTCTATTTCCGGGTCCGGCTGGAGGCCACCTGCCGGGTCAGCGAGATCCTGAACCATCTTTACGTGCTGTTGCCGGTGCTGGACCGCGACAAGCATTACTGGATCGGCAGGGACGAAATCGACAAGCTGCTGGCCAAGGGCGAAGGCTGGCTGAAGGACCACCCGGAGCGCGAACAGATCGTGCAGCGCTATATGGGGCGCAAGCCTTCGCTTGCGCGCGAGGCGCTGATGCGGCTGGTGGCGGAGGACGATCCCGCGCCCGACGAAACCGACGCCGCCCGGGCGGCCGAGGAAGAAGCGCTGGAGGAGAAGATCAGCCTCAACGATGAGCGGCACCGCACGGTGCTGGAGGCGTTGAAGCAGGCCGGCGCAAGCAGTGTCGTCGATCTCGGCTGCGCCGAGGGACGGCTGCTGAAGCGCCTGTATGAGGAGCGTTCGTTCGAGCGCGTCGCCGGAATGGACGCCTCGATCCGTTCGCTGGAGATTGCGGCGCGACGGTTGTATCTCGACCGCATGACGGAACGCCAGCGCGCCCGCATCGACCTGTTCCAGGGCGCACTGACCTACCGCGACCGGCGCATCGCCGGATTCGACGCGGCCTGCCTGATCGAGGTGATCGAGCATCTCGACCCGGCGCGCCTTCCGGCGCTGGAACAGGCCTTGTTCGGGTTCGCCCGTCCGCGCATCCTTATCGTCACGACGCCGAACCGGGAATACAACGCGCTGTTCAAAGGCATGCCGCAGGACCGGCTGCGGCATCGCGATCATCGCTTCGAGTGGACCCGCGAGGAGTTCCGGCAGTGGGCCGGGGGCGCCGCGGAACGGAACGGCTACGCGGTGCGTTACGCCACGATCGGCGAGGTCGACGAGTCGCTCGGCCCGCCGACCCAGATGGCGGTGTTCACGCAATGACGATCAACATTCCCGAACTCTGCCTGGTGACCCTGGTCGGCGTGTCCGGCAGCGGCAAATCCACCTTCGCCGCGAACCACTTCAAACCCACGGAAGTGCTGTCGTCCGACTGGTGCCGCGGCGTCGTTTCCGACGACGAGAACGACCAGTCCGCCACCGGCGATGCCTTCGAGGTGCTGCATTACATTGCCCGCAAGCGTTTGCTGGCCGGGCGGCTGACCGTGGTCGACGCAACCAATGTCCAGCCCGAAGCCCGCAAACCGCTGGTTCAGCTGGCCAGGGACTGCCACGTGCTGCCGGTTGCGATCGTGCTCAACATAACGGAAGATCTGTGCCACGAGCGCAACAAGAGCCGGGCCGACAGGACTTTCGGCCGGCACGTGGTGCGCCGCCAGCGCCAACAGCTGCGCCGGTCCCTGAAGGCCCTGAAGCGGGAAGGTTTCCGCCAGGTGTATGTCCTCGACGGTCCCGAGGAAGCCGACGCCGCAACCATCGAGCGGCAGAGGCTGTGGAACAATCTTCGGCACGAGACCGGGCCGTTCGATATCGTCGGCGACATCCACGGTTGCCGCGACGAGCTGATCGACCTGCTGGGTGAACTGGGTTGGGAAATATCAGGCCCGGCCGACGCGCCGGCCATCACCCATCCGGAGGGCCGCCGCGCGATCTTTCTTGGTGATCTTGTAGACCGCGGGCCGGATTCGCCGGGCGTGCTGCGCATCGTGATGTCGATGGCGGCCGCAGGCACCGCACTGTGCATCCCGGGCAACCACGAGAACAAGCTGTTGCGCGCCCTCAACGGGCGCAATGTGCAGCGCAGTCACGGGCTGGCCGAAACGCTGGAGCAGATGGAGCGTGAGCCTGAGGAGTTCCGCGACCAGGTCCGCAAATTCATCGACGGGCTGGTCAGCCATTACGTGCTGGACCACGGCGAGCTGGTCGTCGCCCACGCCGGTCTGCAGGAGTCGTATCAGGGCCGGGCCTCGGGCGCGGTCCGCAACTTCGCGCTCTACGGCGAGACCACGGGCGAGACCGACGAGTACGGACTGCCGGTACGCTACAACTGGGCTGCCGACTACCGCGGCAAGGCGATGGTCGTCTACGGCCACACCCCGGTGCCGGAGGCGGAATGGCTGAACCGCACGATCTGCATCGACACCGGCTGCGTTTTCGGCGGCAGGCTGACGGCGCTGCGCTATCCGGAGCGCGATCTGGTCGGCGTGCCCGCCCGGCAACAGTATTACGCGCCGGCAAAGCCCCTGCGGCCGGCCGGGCCGGATTGGGAAGACCGGCCCGGCGACCTGCTGGACATCGAGGACGTATCCGGCAAGCGCATCGTCCACACGGGCCTGCACGGCAATCTGACGGTGCGCGCCGAGAACGGGGCGGCGGCGCTGGAGGTGATGAGCCGTTTCGCCGCGGATCCGCGCTGGCTGATCTACCTGCCGCCGACGATGTCGCCATCGGCAACGATGGAGGAAGGCCGGTGGCTGGAACACCCGCAGTCGGCGTTCGCCTATTTCCGGTCGGCGGGGGTCCGGCGGGTGATCTGCGAAGAGAAACATATGGGCTCGCGCGCCGTGATCGTGCTGTGCCGCGACGGCGAGAGCGCGCGCAAGCGTTTCGGCGAGACGGGCGGCCGCACAGGGCTTGTTCACACCCGCACGGGCCGGCCCTTCTTCGACAATCCGGCGATCGAGGACGCGGTGCTGGCCCGCATCCGGGCGGCGATGACCGGGGCCGGCCTTTGGGACCACTTCGAGACCGGCTGGGTCTGCCTCGACGCCGAAATCATGCCCTGGTCGGCCAAGGCGGAGGAGCTGCTGCGCCGGCAATACGCCGCCGTCGGCGCAGCCGGACGGGCGAGCATGGCCGCGGTGGTGCCGGCGCTGGAGGCAGCCGTTGCGCGAGGGCAGGACGGCGTAACCGATCTGCTGCCGCGGTTTCGCGAGCGGCAGGCGATGGTCGACCAGTATGTCGACGCCTACCGCCGTTATTGCTGGCCGGTCGACGGGCTCGACGGCTTGAAGATCGCGCCGTTCCATCTGCTGGCCACCGAAGGCACGCTGCATACCGGGCGGGACCACCAATGGCACATGCAGACCCTGGCGGCGCTCGCGGAACAGGATCCGGAACTCCTGATGGTGACCGGCCACCGGATCGTCGATCTCGAGGACGCGGCCAGCGAGACGGCGGCGAACGACTGGTGGGAAACGATCACCGGGGCCGGCGGCGAAGGCATGGTCGTCAAGCCGCTCGACTGGGTCGTACGGCGGCCTGGAGGCGCTGGAGCGTTTCGTTGCGCATGAACCGCTCTACCGCGTCCACGAATGCGTCTTCGCGGTCCTCGCGCTGGAAAGCGAGCCGGTCGATCCACGGCTGTAGCGCGCGGCAGGCCGGGCCACCGGCGCATTGCCGGCGGCCCGGTCCGCGCGGGCGGTGTTACTGCTCCGTGCCTTCCTCTTCGTCGTGCTTCGAGCGGCTGGAATCGTAAATCGTGAAGACGCCGTCCTCGCCACTGAACAATCCCGGCCCCGGCGGGATCTCGCTGACCGGGGTGTAGCTCATCGGCTCGACGTTGGAGCAGGCGGCAAGCGCGCCTGCAAGCGCCCCGGCGGCCAGGATTCGCCTGAACCGGCGTCCCGTTGTCGGTCGCGAATTCGCATGGGTCATGACCGCTGCCTCAGAATTTGACGCGTGCGCCGGCGAGCACGGCGTAGATGTCGTCGGGATTGCCGGGGGTATCCAGGGAATGGGTGCGTGCGCCGATATAGATTTCGGTTCCCGCATTGTCGAAACTCCGGACATAGGCCAGGCCGATGGTGCTGAAATCCTCACCCGCGGCATCGATCTCTTCCGCCAGGGCGAAATCGACGGAGAAGGCGTTCGCCCCGCGAATATAGCCGAGCTTGGCATATACGAACTGCGGGTCGCGCCCGCCACCCTCCAATTCCTGCACACCCAGCGCGCCGGTCAAGTTGAAGCCGGAGCCGAGCAGCACCGAAACCGAACCGCTGATCTGCGACTCGATGGTGCTGTCGTTCTTGTCGACCGCATATCCGGCGGCCGCAACGAGTTTCAGGCCGCTGGCGAAAATACCGGCGTATCGTACGGCAGCATCGTATTTGGCGCTGTCCGCATTGCTGGCCGAAATCGTGAAACCGCCAAGGGAGGGCGAATCGTAACGGATACGGTCGTCGCGGTCGAGGCCGTCCATGTTGCTGTAGACGTCGCCGATCGGGGTGCCGCCAAGCCCGCCGAACTCGATGCCGCCGGCCATTCTGGGAACGTTGGAATAGGTCGCCACCGCAGTGCCCGACAGATCGACCTCCGCCGTGCCGTTGGACGCCGTGTCACCGTAGCCGAGCCAGAGCTTGCCGAAGCGCCGGTGGTCCAAATTGAGTTCCAGCTTGCGTTTGGTAAAATTGTCCGGGCTGCCGGAAGTCCCGTCGATCGTGATATCCGACGATGAATTCGATTCGAACTGCACCTCGATCTGGGCGCCGACCTTGACGTCGGGATTCAACGTGCCCGCTCCGACCAGGCGCATCCGGGTCGAGGAGTTGTCATTGTCGACATGGAATACGCGGCTGTTGCTGCCGTCATCGGCCCACAGCAAGGCGCGGTTGACCTGTCCCGAGAGAGTCAGCGACACCTCGTTGTTGCCGGACGATACTTCCGCCGCGCCCGCCGAGGTCGCGACCAACGCCGCCGACGCGCCAAGGATAATGGAGAATACCCGCCGCCGATACGCGGTGTGAGAAATTGTGGTTCGCACAGACATGCGTCCCTCCTAATTTGAAGTGATTGAAAATGAATAATCACCTCCCCTCGCAGGTACCGCTTGCTCTCGGTTATAGAGGGACATTCAATACCGAACCGTTAATTCCCGATGGCTGAGTAGAGAGTCATCCCGCAATGGAAGACGGGCGGCGAGCCTTTGCATCGGCATCGCGGGGGCAGCATGACGCCGAATCCGGCCCCGTTGCCGTCGGCGCGCACGCACAGCCGCAGGCTGTCCTTCGGCGCGGTCCACGTGTGCTATCTGCAGGCCGGAAAAGAGCGCTGGCACGGCCGCGCCGCAGGACCTCGAGCGGCTGCGCCGGCGCGGGCTTTCGCACAAGCGCTCACTGGCCTTGCGCGAGTTCGCGCTCGGCCTGGAGGCGCTGGAGC
>CAMYKU010000107.1 GCA_947259105.1 uncultured Alphaproteobacteria bacterium | reverse complement strand
GTTTCGCGGCGGACACCGGAGACACGATGTCGATGGCGAACTCTTCCTCCGGGTAGGAGGCGAACTCGTGCAGCAGGGCCGGGATCCGACGGTTCCAGCACAGCATCCGCACGCCCGGCCAGCAACGCCACGCGCAGGCGTCCCATTCGCCGGGCACGCAGAAAGCCCGCCAACCGCACCTGGGAGGCCATGATCTCCTCCAGGATGGTCAGCGTGCGGCTGTTCCAGCCCGCCAGGACAAAGTGATCGTTGAGCGCGACCGGCGTGAGTCCCAGCTCCAGACGGTCCATGGTGTCGCCAAACCATTGGACCAGTATGGCGATGACCGCGCCGGCAAACAGGATCGAGCCCAGCACGATCAGCACCGTCGCAACCGTGAGCTTGACGGCGCCCTCGTCCCCCTCGACGTATTCCGGTACCACGATGTGCTCGAACGCCCACCAGACGGCATCGCCGGTCGACTCGAAACCCGGCACCAACTGACGGATCAGAATGCCCGCGAACAGCGCAACGAGCCCAATGAAGACCAGCATGACGGCAAAGCGCCAGAGCGCCCCACGCACCATGGCCTGCTCGAGCCGGAAAACGAGCAGGTTCTTGAGCCGTGCGAACATGGGTTGCCCCCCGAGGAATAAGAAACGGTACCTACCCATCCGAAGAGAATCCAGCGGAAGAACGGCCCGGCGCTCTGGGCGTCACGCCTGCCTTGCCTTAGCCTATGCGGTATGAAGCTATCGCTTATATGTCTGGCGGCGGTTCTCGCCCTCGCCTATCTCGTTGGCGTCGGCCAACCGCCACATGATTCGGTGGATCCGGCACACATCACGGGGACCGCCCGTGTCGTCGATGGCGATGCCCTGTGGGTTGGCGATTTCAAGATCCGGCTCTGGGGGATCGATGCGCCCGAAATGGAAAAGGGCGGATGGCCGTCCAAGGCTGCGCTCGAGGCGCTGACCCGCGGCCGCACGGTCAATTGCGCAAACATGGGAGAGAGATCGCACAATCGGATCGTCGCCCTGTGTTGCGCCGACGGGCGCGACGTCGGACGGCGCATGGTCGAGACCGGTTTTGCCGCCGACCTGCCGGGCGTTTCCGGCGGCGCCTATGCGCGCCAGGCATCGGGCTCCGAATGCCGGGACGCCGGGTTGGAATAACGGCCGCGTGCTCCCGTGCGCTCTAATCCACCGCCACTTCGGCTGATTCGTCCTTGAGCTCGCGCTCCGGAAAGGTCGGGTACAGCGCCAATGTGCGGCCGAGCTGTTGCACCAGAGCGAGGACGCTGTCGATATGAGGTGTGTCGACGTCGACCATGCGGCCCATCTCCTGCACCGCGGTCAAGAGCGCGTCGATCTCCAGAGGCTTGCCGCGCTCCAGATCCTGCAGCATCGATGTGCGGTGCGCGCCGACCTTGGCCGCGCCGTTGATGCGGCGTTCGACATCGACGCGGAAATGCACGCCCAGGCGCACGGCGATGCGTTGCGCCTCCATCATCATGGCGCGCGACAGGGCGCGGGTGCCCGGATCGGTGGCGACGATGTCCAGCGTCGTGCGGGTCAGCGCGCTGATCGGGTTGAAGCACAGATTGCCCCACAGCTTGAGCCAGATCTCGTTGCGGATATGGGGCAGGATCGGCGCCTTGAGCCCGCCGGCCTCGAACGCCTGGCTCAGCCGCTGGCAGCGCTCGGAGGTGCTGCCGTCCGGCTCGCCCAGGGCGAACTTGTTGCCGTAGGTGTGCTTGATGACGCCGGGCTCGACGATCTCGGTCGCCGGATAGACGACGCAGCCGATGGCGCGCTCCGGGCCGATGGCGTTCCATTGCCGGTCGTCGGGATCGACGCTCGCGATGCGCAGATCGGCATACTGCCCCTCGAGCCCGTAGAAGTACCACCAGGGCACGCCGTTCTGGCAGGTGACGATCGCCGTCCCGGGCCCGAACAGCGGCGCCATCTGGTCGGCGACCTCCCAGGCCTGGTGCGCTTTCAAGGCGATGATCACGAAATCCTGCGGGCCCAGCTCGGCCGGGTCGTCGCTGCAGTTCAGCTCGACCGTGCGCGTCTCGTCCGCGAGTTGCAGGGTGAGCCCCTTCTCGCGCATGGCCGCGAGATGCGCGCCGCGGGCGATGAGCGAGACCTCGACGCCGTCCGCCCGCGACAGCTCCGCTCCGACATAACCGCCGATCGCGCCGGCCCCATAAATGCAGACTTTCATTCTTGCCCCCTCCTCGTCCTCGCCTCGCCCAAATGGCGGCCGAGCGCCTTCGGCCACCGCTCACGGTACCACAGGCGACCGCGATTCAAAGTCCCGTGAGCGGGTTTGCGCACGTGCTCCCTGGCATGGGACTTGGACCGCCGTCGGCTGGTTGGTGGCGAACAAATTGACGGCACGGTGCGAATCGGATCGAATATCGTAAGTTGTACTTTGCCGCTTGCCTCTCGCCCCGCGAAGAAGGATGAGATGTCCACTCTCGAGGAATTCGCCGCCGCGCTCACGGTGCCGGAACATCGCGAGTTTTTCGACTATTGGCGCTCGAAGGCTTCGGGCGGAAAGCTCCCGTCCCGCCAGGATATCGATCCGATAGAAGTCCCGCGTCTCTTGCCCTGGATCATCCTCTATGAGGTCGCATGGCATGACGATAAACCGCGGTTCAAGTTCCGGCTGGTGGGAACCGGGAACGTGCAGCGCTATGGCCGGGACGCGACCGGACGATGGTTCGAGGACGTCTACAGCGGCGATACCCTCGCGCGGCAGCTCGCCATCTATGGCGAGGTCGCATCCACCGGCAGGCCGCATCTCTCTCATCCGACCCTGCCCGTCGCGGACAAAGAGCACGTGACCTATCACAGGCTGATCCTGCCCTTGGCAACGGATGGCGTCACGGTCGACGGATTGGCGGCTTTGATGATCTTCGATCGGTAGGCCCCGCAAGAGACAAAGCACGATGGCCTGTTTCGTCTACATTCTGGGAAGTGAGGACACGAACGGACGCCGCACTTATGTCGGCTGGACAACCGACCTCGAGCGCCGTCTGCGTGAGCACAATACCGGGACCGGCGCGCGCGCGACCCGTGGCAGGCAATGGGTGCTCCTCTATGCCGAGCGCCATGCCGGCCGGGGCGAAGCAATGAGCCGGGAATGGCACCTGAAACGGGAGCGACGTTTCCGGAAGCAGCTCGGCGGGTCTTTGGGCCGAATTAGCTGAATTGGTCCAGTTTGGCGGCGAGTCACGCAATATCCTGGCCTACAATCATACTTCGATCTTAACCGAAACATATTGTGCCTGCGATATGCAGAATCGCACTTGTCGGACATGGAGGACCATGATGATCACATGCTTTATTCGGTACCACATCGATCCCAGCAAGAAGGAACAGTTCGTTCGGTACGCCAGGAACTGGGGCGAAGCCATTCCGCGCTGCGGCGCCGATCTGATCGGCTATTTTGCGCCGCACGAAGGCTCCACGACGCTGGCCTACGGCGTCTACACCATTGAAAGCCTGGCGGCGTACGAGGAATACAGGCGCCGCCTCGCGGACGATCCGATCGGCCGGGAGAACTATCGGTTCGCCCAGCAGCAGAAGTTCCTCCTGCGCGAGGACCGGACCTTTCTGACCCTGGCCTCCGCCCCACATGCGCAGCGGATGACGCCATGATCGCGGTGATTTTCGAAGTCGAGCCCCATCCCCAGCACAAGCAGCAGTATCTGGATATTGCCGCCGGCCTGAAGCCGGTTCCAGAGCCTCACCAACGAGAACAAGATCCTGTCGCTCTCGTTCTTTCGCGACGAGGCCGCCGTTGCCGAATGGCGCAATCTGCAAAACCACCGCGATGCCCAATCGCGGGGCAGGTCGACGATTTTCGCCGACTACCGCATCCGGGTGCTGAGCGTTATCCGCGACTACGGCATGTTCGAGCGCGAGCAGGCGCCCGACGACAGCCTGTCGGCGCATGACGAATGACACGGCATGCCCCGGCAGGCTTGCCGTTCGAGTTGTTTCTGCTTGGCGTTCTGGCCCTGCTCTGGGGCTCGTCCTACCTGTTCATCAAGTTGGCGCTTGCGGAGATCCCGCCCCTCACCCTGATCGCGTCGCGTGTTTCCATCGCCGCCGTATTCTTGCTGATCGTCGTGTCCCTGCGGGGCGAACGGCTCCCGCGTGAGCCCGCGACCTGGCACAGGTTGCTGGTTCAGGCCTTCTTGAACAGCATCGGCGCCTGGACGATTCTTGCGTGGGGCCAGCAATATGTCGACAGCGGTCTGGCCAGCGTTCTCAATTCGACGTCGCCGATCTTCGTGTTCTTCATCACCTTCCTGTTCACGCGGCATGAGCCGACCGGCGCGCGCAAGCTGGCGGGGGCGTGCCTTGGCTTGGCCGGCGTCGTCATGATCGTCGGCGTCGATGCGCTCGACGGGTTGGGCCGACAGGTCGCCGGGCAACTGGCCGCAGTGACCGGTGCGGTCCTTTATGCGGGCGCCGCGATCCATGGCAAGAAGTTTTCCGATCTCCCGGCCACCGTGACCGCGGCGGGCACCATGATTTGGGCCGCGGTTTGTCTGCTGCCGCTGAGCCTGATCGTCGATCGCCCGTGGACGCTCGCGCCGTCGTTCGACGCCCTCATGGCGGCAGGCGCGCTGGCCGTGTTCTCGACCGGCGTGGCGCTCTTCATCTACTTTCGCCTCGTCAAGACCCTGGGGTCCATGGGCGTGGCCAGCCAGGCCTATCTGCGTGCCGGGATCGGCGTGATCCTCGGCGTCATCGTTCTCGGCGAAACCATACCGCCCGTGGTCGGACTGGGATTGCTTGCCGCAATCTTGGGGGTCGCGGCGATCAACATCCCGGCGCGGGTGCACGAGCGCCGCAAGAAGCGGAGCAGAGCTGCGTCAATCTGAGGAAGGGAAATGGTGCCCAGGGGCGGATTCGAACCACCGACACGCGGATTTTCAGTCCACTGCTCTACCAACTGAGCTACCTGGGCCCGGGGGGCGTTTTGCCGACCCGCTTATAGGCAAAAACCCTGACGCTGTCCACACGGCGGAACGGCCAATTCAAACAACGCTCTAATCCTCGTCCTCCCCATCGCGGCCGGGCAAACCGTCGTCCTGCTCGACGGCGGGAATGCGGTAGTCCTCGCCCAGCCAGCGGGAAAGGTCCACGTCGGCGCAACGGGTGGAACAAAACGGGCGGTGTTCCGGCACCACGGCCGCCTTGCAGATCGGACAACGGGCGGCGGGCTTGCGTAGGCTTCGGGCCATCAGGCGGTCCCCTCTCCCCGGCCCGCCGCCGCGCGATCCCCGTCATAGCCGAGCCCCGCGAGCATCGCCGCGGTCTCGTACAGCGACAGGCCGACGACGTTGCTGTAGGAGCCGTTCAGCGCGCGGATGAAGGCCCCGGCCCGCCCCTGGATGCCATAGCCGCCAGCCTTGCCGCGCCATTCGCCGCTCGCGATATAGGCGTCGATCTCGGCCGGGCCGAGGCGTTTCACGGTGACGACCGTAGTGACCAGGCGCAGCGCGCGGCGGCCGTCCGGGGCGATCGCGCAGATGCCGCCGAGAACCCGGTGGCGCCGCCCCGACAAGAGCCCAAGGCAGCGGCGCGCGGTCGCCGCATCCTCCGCCTTGGGCAGCATGCGGTGCGCGCAGGCGACGACCGTGTCGGCGGCGAGCACGAAGGCCCCGGGGTGGCGCCCGGCAACCGCGGATGCCTTCTCGGCGGCGAGCCGTCGCGCCAGCGCCGCGGGCGCCTCGCCGCGCCCGGGCGTCTCGTCGACATCGGCGGGGTCGATCTCGTCCGGCGACAATCCGATCTGCTGCAGCAACTCGAGCCGCCGCGGCGAGGCCGAAGCAAGCACCAGGGTCGGAGATGTATTCATCGGACGCGGCCGGGATCGCCGCTATTTGAAGCGGAAGGTGATGCGCCCTTTGGTCAGATCGTAGGGGGTCATTTCGACGGTGACCGTGTCGCCCGCCAGCACGCGAATGCGGTTCTTGCGCATCTTGCCCGAGGTGTGCGCGAGGATCTCGTGTTCGTTCTCGAGCTTGACGCGGAACATGGCGTTCGGCAACAGCTCAAGCACCGTTCCGTTCATCTCGATCAGTTCTTCCTTGGCCATCACCCCTCCTCGTTCGGCCCGACGCCTTACCTTATGGAAGCGCTATACCCGCAGGGTCAAGCCTTTTGGCCTAACGCCGGGACCTATGGCTTCAGCGGCATGGGGAAGCGTTCCTTGATTTGCGCCGTGATGGCGTCGCGAATCTGACGGTACCGTTCGAGCGTTTCTTCGCGGTCGCTGTCGAAGATGGTCGGATCCATGATGCGCCAATATTCAACGTCGCACGCCATTGTGCGGGTCATCTCGACGGCGCGATGCTGCGCCTCGGGCGACAGGGTGACGACCAAATCGAAGGAGTCGTCCTCGAGGTCGTCGAAGGTCTTGGGCAAGTGGCCGCTGATATCGATGCCGATCTCGTCCATGACGGCGACGGCGAACCCGTCCACCTCGCGGGCGTGCACGCCGACGGAATCGACATAGATTCGATGCCCCAGCAAATGCTTGAGAATGCTTTCGGCAATGGGCGAGCGCACCGAATTCTGGGTGCAGGCGAACAGGACGCTGCCGGGCAGATCCGCCATGCGGGCGTCAGCCCTTGAAATGAAGGACGCAGAGCAAGGTGAAAAGCCGGCGCGACGTGGGAAAGTCCATCTCGATCTTTCCCTCGAGCCGGTCCTTCAAGAGCTCCGATCCCTCGTTGTGCAGGCCGCGCCGGCCCATATCGATGGCCTCGATCTGGGAGGGCGACGCGGTCTTGATGGCGGTGAAATAGCTTTCGCAAACGGTGAAATAGTCCTTCACGATGCGGCGGAACGGCGCCATCGGCAGAGGCACGCGGGTGTATTCGGTGCCGTCCTCGCCGCGAATATCGAAGATCAGGCGGTTCTCCTGGATCGCGAGCGTGACCTCGTACGGCCCGTCCCATGCGCAGCCGGGCGAGAAAAAATTCTCCTCCAGCAGATCGTAGATCGCGACCGCGCGCTCGTGCTCGATATCCGGATTGCGGCGCACCACCGTGTGCTCGTCGAGCACGATATCGGCGATGCGCGCATTCCGCTTTTTCTGGTCCTCGGACACGGGCGCTCCCCGGGGTTCAGCCGCTCTCCCGACGCCGGTTCAGGCGGATCGCGACCGAAAGCGCATGCGCGTCCAACCCTTCGGCGTCGGCAAGCGTAATTGCCGTCGGCCCGATGGCATTGAGGGCTTGCTCGTCGCAGCGCACCAGCGAGGTGCGTTTCATGAAATCCAACACGCCCAGCCCCGACGAGAATCGGGCGCTGCGCGCGGTCGGCAACACGTGGTTGGGCCCGGCCACATAGTCGCCGATCGCCTCGGGCGTATAGCGGCCCAGAAAGATGGCGCCGGCATGCCGCACCTGCGCGGCCAGTTCCTCGGCCGCGTCCACGGCGAGCTCGAGATGCTCGGGCGCGAGTTGGTCGATCAACGCCGGCGCTTCGTCGAGGTCACCGACGACGATGACGGCGCCGTGGCGTTGCCAGCTTTCGCGGGCGATCTCGGCGCGGGGCAGCCGGCCGAGATGGTCTTCGGCGGCGGCCACCACCGCGTCGGCAAAGGCGCCGTCGTCGGTGATGAGGATGGATTGCGCGACGGCGTCATGCTCGGCCTGCGACAACAGATCGGCGGCGATCCAGGCGGGGTCGTTCCGCCCGTCGGCGACCACCAGGATCTCGGACGGCCCGGCGATCATGTCGATGCCGACGGCGCCGAACACGCGCCGCTTGGCCGCCGCCACATAGGCGTTGCCCGGCCCGACGATCTTGTCGACCGGCGCGATCGTCTCGGTCCCGTAGGCCAGCGCCGCCACCGCCTGGGCGCCGCCGACGCGGTAGAT
>CAMYKU010000106.1 GCA_947259105.1 uncultured Alphaproteobacteria bacterium | reverse complement strand
GATACCGTTGGGCGGCCGGGTGAGGGAGTGGGCCGGAGCGACCTTGACGGACAACGCGTTAAACCTGCCTGGCTACTCGCTCCTTATGGCCAGCGCCGGCCGCCAGGCGTGGGTGACGTAGGGCGGGCTGGCCCCCGGGCGCAACTCGATCACGGCTTCGCGCCGGAAAATGCCGCCCTCCGGCGTTTGCGCCTGCGCCAGCAGGTAGACAATGCGGCCGCCGCCGCGGGCGAGCCAGCGCTGCGCCTCGGCCGGGATGAAGGACTGCAGATGCGTGCCGCGGGGGTCCGGTTCCGCCTCGGCCCGCGCCGCGATCAGCGAGTCCGCCGCGGATTCGCTCATCCCCGGCAGGGCCAGCAGCGCCAGACGCGGGGCCGCGGTCGGGTCGATGCCGCGCTGGCGTGACCACACCGTCACCGCACCCTCGATTCTCCCGTAGAGCGCCATGTCGATCCCCGGGATGCGAAGGATCTCGCCGGGCGTAAGGAACGGCGCGTTTCCGACCCGTACCGCGAGCCCCGCGGCATCGTAATCGGCCTGCTCGGCGCCGTCCGGCAGCGTATCCTCGTCGCGGTCGCGCCAGTCGGCGATCCTGGCGGCGAGGACGGCGGCCTCGTCCGGCTCCGCGCCCGCGGCCAGGAACAGGCCGGCCAGCAGCTCCTGCGGGGCGGTGTTGAGGTCGACGCGGCCGGCCGCATCCTGCACCGCGATCTCCAGCCGGCCGGACTCCAGCTCCACGACGTGGACCGTCCCGTCCGCGGTCCAGCGGGTGCCGGCGTCGCGGTCCAGGAGATACGGGATCGCAAGGTAGATGCCGCCGTCGGCGAGGGCGTCGGCCCTGGCCGAGTCGAGCAGGTTGCGGGCGAGCCTGAGCTCGCTGCGGGTGGTCGTCAGCAAGCTGCCGGCGATCACCGCGAGCAGGATCGCCAGCCACAGCACCGCGATCAGCGCGACGCCGCGGCTGCGGGCGGACGGGCCGGCGGCCCTACTCGTCCGGCTGTTCGTCGGCCGGTTTTTTTGGTTGAAGTTTCGCTTCAAGCCGCTCCAGTTCCTCCATGCGGCGCCTCATTTCGTCGGTGATCTCGCGCGCTTCGCGGGCATCGCGGACGACCCGAGGCGTGACCAGAACCAGCAATTCGCTGCGGTTCACGGTGTCTGTGGTATAGCGGAACAGCGCGCCAACCCAAGGGATCTTCGACAGGCCGGGGATACCGACCTTGCTATTGAGCTTGTTGTCCTGGATCAGCCCGCCCAGCACCACGGTCTGGCCGCTCTGCACCGCGGCGGTGGTGTTGATGATGCGTGTCGAGATCGTCGGCGCCAGCGGCCCCGCGGAGGCATCCTGGTCGACCTGGCTGACCTCCTGCTCGATCTCCATGATCACCAGCCCGCCCTCGTTGACACGCGGCGTCACGTTGAGGATCACACCGGTGTCCTTGAGCTCGACGTTGCTGAGGAAGTCGGTGTTGCCCTCGTCGTCCTGGGTCGTCTGTGTCGACAGCTGGGTGGCGACCGATACCTGTGCGCCGACCTGGAGCCGGGCCTTCTGATTGTTCAGGACCATGACCTGCGGCGCCGAAATGACGTTCAATGTGGTCACGGTGGACAGCAGGTCGAGGACCGCCCTGGCGTTGGTCGAGTTGAAAGTGTAGGACGCGCCGGGAAGGACTGCCCCAACATTGCCAAGCAACCCCCCTGTTGACTCTGAAAGGTCGGTGAAACCGCCGCTGTGCTTGACGTCGCTGCTCTGCAGGTACCAGCGGACGCCGTATTCGAGGGTGTCGCCGAGTACGACGTCGGCGATCGTCACCTCCACCAGCACCTCGAGCGGGCGGCGGTCGAGTTCGCGCAGCGCCCGCAGGATGGCGCGGTACTCCGCGGGGCTTCCCGAAATCAGCAATGCGTTGCGGTTATCATCGGCGACGATGCGCACCGAGTCGCTGGATCCGAATGCGATGGCGCCGGGCTGTTGCGGCGCGGCGGGACGTTGCTGGCTCGAGAGGCCTGCCCGCGGCGAGGCTTGCGCGGTGGGTTGCTCGCCGCCGGGGGAAGCAGGCTGCGGCGATGGCGTCGAGGCGAGCTCCACCGGCTCCAGGCCGGGCGCGACGACAGAGGGTTGGCCGGCGCCCCGGCCGGTCCCGCCCTGTTCGCCGAAGACCTGGTTGAGCACCTCGGCCAGATCGGCCGCCTTTCGAGCCGCTTCACCCAGCGGCCCACCTCGTCGAGATAGCGCGGCTGCTGGGAGACCACCAGCACCGCGTTCATGCGCTCGATCGGCATCAGGCGGACAAGTCCCGACAGCGCGCCGCCCTGGTCGGTGTCGAGGATCAGGCCCAGCTCATCGATCAGGGTCTTCGGTTCGGCGAACTCCAGGGTGAACAGCCCGAAGGACATGCCGGCGAGCCAGTTCACGTCGAAGATTCGCACCGTGTCCAGCAGCGCCTTCAGCTCCGGCTGCGCGCCTGCCAGGATCAGCAGGTTGCGCGAGCGGTCGACATGCAGCACGGTTTCCTGCCCGGCCAGCGGGGCCAGCGTGCTGCGCATGTCCTCCGCCGCGATGTAGCGCAGCTGGACCACCTGGACCCCGTAACCGGCGCCGCTCTCGCCCGTCTGGAGCCGGACCGAGCGCTGGCTGCGCGCCGCGCCCTGCAGCGTTTCGACCCGGTACAGCG
Source organism: uncultured Alphaproteobacteria bacterium (assembly GCA_947259105.1). GTDB lineage: Bacteria > Pseudomonadota > Alphaproteobacteria > UBA8366 > JADFVY01. Next base: position 3,732 of record CAMYKU010000106.1, on the reverse strand, counting down.
CGCCGTCCAGCACCAGCGCTGCGCCATGCAGCCGCAGGATGCTCTCCAGCGCCGGCAGCAGGGCATCGCGGGACAGCGGACGTTCCGTCTGGGCGGTGACCGTGCCCTGGACATCCGGCGCGATGACATAGTTGAGGCCGAGAATATCGCCGAGCGTCGCCTTTACGACCTGGCGGATATCGGCGTCGGCGAAATCCAGCGTGATATCCCCGTTGTCGCCGACATGTATGGTCGTCGGGGTATCGGATTCGTCCCGGATGAACTGCCCGGACCCCCGGTAGATGCGGTATTCGGGAGGCTCCTGTTGCGCCGCGGCGTCGTCGGCCCCGGTCTCATCTGCCGCGCCGGCCGTGGCGCCGGGCACCGACCCGTCGATTTCCGGCCGTTCCGCGGCGGGCACGAAATCCGGCCTGATTCCCTCGGATTCCGCGAGACGCTCGCAGCCCGACAGCAGAACCAGCGCTGCCACGGTCAACGCAAAGCCAAGAGGGCGTCCGCGCATATTGCTCAACATAAAGTCGTTCCTTCCAGCCGGTTGCCGCCCTGTTTCCGGGACTGCAAGGGCATTAGTGGAATCTTATTCCGGCAATGCAATCTTGAGTCATACGAGATATCATAAAAATTGGTTGGCATTCGAACTTAAACCGCTGGATATTGCGTTATAATAGCTTGAAATGCCAGCCTCTATGATAGATTTGGAACGGTATGTCTCTTGATCTTGCAGGTGAGTGGATTTGGCCGGTTATCGCCGCGCCCTTCGTCGGTAGCTTCCTCGGCGTGCTGGTCCTGCGGCTGCCTGCCGGGCAGCCGGTCGGGCTGGCGCGTTCGGCCTGCCCCCGATGCGGGGCGACCCTGGGCGCGGCCGACCTGGTTCCCCTGGCCAGCTGGCTCGTGCTCCGCGGCCGTTGCCGCCATTGCAGCGCGGCGCTCGGTGCGTTCTATCCGGGCATCGAGATCGCGGCGCTTGGTATCGCCGCCTGGGCCGCGCTGGTGCTGCCGCCGCCGCTGGTCTGGGCCGGCTGTGCCCTCGGCTGGACGCTCCTCGCCGCCGCGCTGATCGACCTCCGCCATCTGATCCTGCCCGACGCGCTGGTGCTGCCGCTGATCCCCGCCGGTATCGCACTGCATGCCCTGGTCGCGCCGGGAAGCTGGCCGGACCATGCGATCGGCGCCGCCGCCGGCTATCTCGGCTTCGTAGCGGTCCGCGCGCTGTATGGCGCGATCCGCCGCCGCGAGGGTCTTGGCCTCGGCGACGCCAAGCTGCTGGCCGCGGCCGGCGCCTGGGTCGGCTGGCAGGGGCTGCCCAGCGTCGTTTTCCTGGGTGCGGCGGCCGCGCTGGCCGGTCTGCTTGCAGTCCGCGCCGCCGGCCATGGCGTCGACCTGAAGGGCGAGATCCCCTTCGGACCGGCCCTTGCCCTGGCGATCTGGATCATCTGGCTGTACGGCCCCCTGGTGACGGCATGAGCGCGGAATTCGAATCGGCGGGGCCGATGGATCCGACAGTGCCCGGCGGGTCCGCGGCCTTCCTGGACACCCTTGCCGAAGCCCTGATCGCCAGCGGCAAGCTGCAGGCCCCGGCGCTGGCGCGCGCCCGCCGCGTGTCGGCCGAGACGGGGGAGCGGCTCGACGCCGCGCTGACCAAGCTCGGCCTGGTGTCCGACACGGATCTCGCGCAGGCGATGGCGCAGACGGCGGGTCTGGAACTGGCCGGCGACGCGGATTTCCCGCAAAATCCGGTATTCGAGACCGCACTCAGCGGCCGTTTCCTGCGTCAGGCTCAAGTGGTGCCGCTGGTCGATGATGCGGAACGGGCGGTGGTCGCGGTGGCCGACCCGCTGGATTCGTTCGTGATCGATGCGCTGCGCCTCGCAACGGAACGGCCGGTCGAGCTCCGCATTGCGACACCGGCACAGATCGAGGCGGCGCTGGACCGGCTCTATGGCGACGCGAATGCCATCGAGGTCCTGGCCAGGGACGCCGGCGACGCCGGCGCCGGGCAGGCCGACGCCGACGTCGAACGGCTTCGCGACCAGGCCAGCGAGGCGCCGGTCATCCGTCTGGTCAATCTGCTGATCGAGCGCGCCGTGGAGCAGGGCGCGTCCGACGTTCACCTGGAGCCGTTCGAGGGACGGCTGCGGGCGCGCTACCGCGTCGACGGCGTCCTCCGTGAGGTCGAGGCGCCCCCCGCGCAACTCACCCAGGCGGTGATTTCGCGCGTGAAGATTATGGCCCGGCTCAACATCGCCGAGCGGCGGTTGCCGCAGGACGGCCGCATTCGTCTTGCCACCCGCGGGCGCGAAATCGACCTGCGCGTCTCGACCACGCCCGCGGTGCACGGCGAGAGCGTCGTCCTGCGTATCCTCGACCGCGAGGGCGTTTCGCTGGATTTCGGCAGTCTCGGCTTCGCCGAGGACGCGGCCGAGAGGTATCTGCAGCTGCTCGACAACCCGCACGGCGTGTTGCTCCTGACCGGCCCCACCGGCAGCGGCAAGACCACGACCCTCTATGCTTCGTTGCTGCGGCTCAACACCGACCAGCGGAAGATTCTCACGGTGGAGGACCCGGTCGAATACCAGCTCGACGGGATCGTCCAGGTCCAGGTCAAGTCGGAAATCGAGCTGACCTTCGCAACGGCGCTGCGCAGCTTCCTCCGGCAGGACCCGGATATCATGATGGTCGGCGAAATCCGCGACCTGGAGACCGCGCAGATCGCGGTGCAGGCGGCCCTGACCGGTCATCTGGTGCTGTCCACCCTGCACACCAACGAGGCCGCCGGCGCGGTCACTCGGCTGCTCGAGATGGGCGTGCCCGATTATCTCTTGAGTTCCACGCTGAACGGCGTTGCGGCGCAGCGGCTGGTGCGCCGGTTGTGCCCGGACTGCCGCGAAGGCTATGCGCCGGATGACGGGCTTGTCCGCCGCCTGCAGATGGACAAGCTGTTGCCGGACGGCGCGCCGGACACGCTGTACCGGGCCGTCGGATGCGCATCCTGCGGCGGCACGGGATATCATGGCCGGCTGGGCGTTATCGAGGTCCTGGTGATGAGCGACGAAATCCGCCGGCTGATCCTCTCGCAGCCGGATGCGCTGGCGATCGAACGGATGGCCCGCCAGGAGGGCATGCGCACCCTGTACGAGGATGCGCTCGCCAAGGCCGCCGCCGGCGCGACCAGCGTCGAGGAAGTCCTGCGGACGACGCGGAGCACGTGAGCATGACGAGTTTCCATTACAGGGCCGTCAGTGCCGCCGGCGATATCGTCGAAGGCGATATGGACGCCAGCACCGGTGACGCCGTCGTCGAGAGCCTGCGCAAGCAGGGGCACTTTCCGCTGAGCGTCGGCACCGAGTCGCTGGCCCCGACCGTTTCACCCGCACGGTCGCTTCCGGTGCTGCGGCTGTCGCGTCACCGCGCCCCGTCGCTGGGCGGGCTTGCGGCGACGACCCGGGACCTCGCGACACTGGTCCGCGCCGGCGTGCCGCTGGACCGCGGGCTGCGTTTCGCAACCGAGATGGCAAGCGAGAAACCCGTGCGGCTGGCGCTGGAGAGCATTCTTGCCCGGGTTCAGAGCGGGACCCCCCTGTCCGACGCCATACACGACCATGGCAGCGCCTTCCCCGGATACTATTCCGGCATGCTGCGGGCCGGCGAGGCGGGCGGCAACATGCACCAGGTGATGGACCAGCTGGCCGGCTATCTCGACCGTGTTCATGCGCTCCGCGAGAGCCTGCGCAG
>CAMYKU010000105.1 GCA_947259105.1 uncultured Alphaproteobacteria bacterium | reverse complement strand
ACGGGCAACGACAACGCCCGCGGGTCGAGGCGGCCAACGAGCGGGAGGACCACCTCCGGCGCCGTCGTCTCGTGGCTCGCCTCGATCGGATCGCCCGTGGCGACAAGCCGGTCCCGGCACGCCACGAGACTCTCGCGCAACATCGCGCCCGTCGTCTCGGGCGAATCGAATCCGACGAGCAAATCGCCGCAGAAGATAAAGCCGGGCACCGCGTTGGCGGCGCCGCCCGCGCGCGTCGCGAGAGTCTCGTACAAGGCGGCGTTGGTCGGCGAGCGCGACACTTCGAACTGGTACGCCGTCAGCCAGGGAAACGCCTCGGCCAACTCGACGACCGTGGGCCAGGCCTCGCCGCAGTGCGGGCAGGTCTCGGACCAGAAGAAATAGAAATTGACGGTTACCTCCCCGTCGCCGTGATCCACGGCCCATGGCGCGGCGAGGTCGATCTCAACCGTTGCCTGCGCGTCCGTGGCCGGCTGCTCCGGATCGCCGGCGGCTTGGCCCGCGCCGAGCGGAATGCCCAACACCAACAGCGCGGCAACCAGCAATCGAAGCGTCGCGCGACGGACGGCTGAGGAACGGGACCCGGTCATGATACGGCCTGGTTTACGGGCATCCGGTGCGCCCGCGCATTGACGTGACTCAAGCGCGTCCCGATACTCGGCCGCGCCGCCGCGATACCCCGTGCCGCGGCAGCCGATTTTTCCGTAGTGCGGTGACATCATGACCGGCGACCAGATCACCATCTTTGCCCTGTTGGGCGGCGTGCTGGTGTTTTTCGTGTGGGGCCGGTGGCGCTATGACATGGTCGCGTTCGTCGCCCTCCTGGTCGCCGTGATACTCGGGCTGATTCCGGTGCCGCAGGCCTTTCTCGGGTTCGGCCATCCGGCGACGGTCACCGTCGCCCTGGTCCTGATCATCAGCCGCGCACTGTCTAATTCGGGCGTGGTCGACATCGCCGCCCAGCGCGTTACCGCGTTCGGCCGCACCGTCGCCGCCCATATCGGCCTGATGGGCGGGCTGGCCGCCGCACTCTCGGCGGTCATGAACAACGTCGGCGCGCTGGCCCTCTTGATGCCCGTGGAGCTACAGGCGGCAGCGCGGCAGAAACGGCCCGCGGCGCAGGTGCTGATGCCGCTTTCGTTCGCCTCGATCCTGGGCGGCCTCGTCACGCTGATCGGCACGCCGCCCAACATCATCATCGCGAACTTTCGCGCCGAGACCGCGGGCGCGCCATTTGCGATGTTCGATTTCGCCCCGGTCGGCGGCGTCACCGCCGTCGTCGGCGTGCTGTTCGTCGCGTTGATCGGCTGGCGCCTGATCCCCAAGGAGCGCCTCGACACGATATCCGGCGAGGCGTTGTTCGACCTCGAGGACTACGTGGCCGAAGCCAAGGTGCCGGAGGGCGCCGAGATCGTCGGCCAAAAGGTCCGGGATCTGGACGAGGTAGCTGAGAAGCATCAGGTGACCGTCCTGGGCCTGATCCGCGGCGGCAAGCGGTTGGCGGGCATGGCGCGCCGCGAGGTCATCCGCAAGGGCGATCTCTTGGTGATCGAAGGCGGCGCCACGGATATCGACAAGCTGGTCACGGCTCTGAAAGTGGAATACGTCGGCGTCGAAGGGTCGAAAGCGAGCCTCTTGAAGACCGAAGACATCGCCCTGATGGAAGTGGCGGTGCCGCCCGGCTCCCGCGCCGAAGGGCGCAACGCCCAGAACCTGCGGCTGCGGTACCGATACGGCGTCAATCTTCTGGCCATTTCCCGGCAGGGCAAGCCGTTCCGCGAGCGTGTCCAAAATGTCGAGATCCTAGCCGGCGATGTCTTGTTGTTGCAGGGAACGGCCGACGACCTGCCCGAGGTGGTCAACCGGCTCGGCCTGCTGCCATTGGCCGGGCGCGGCCTGCAGGTCGGCAAGCGCAGCCAGGCCGGCATTTGCGTCGGCATCTTCGCCGTTGCCATCGCCGCCGCGGCGATGGGCGTGCTCGCCCTGCCCATCGCCCTCGCCTGTGCCGCGGCCGTGGTCGTCCTCTTGGGCATCGTGCCGCTGCGCGACGTTTATCACAGCATCGACTGGTCGGTGATCGTCCTGTTGGGCGCGATGATCCCCATCGGCGCGGCCCTGGAATCGACGGGCGGCACGCAGCTCATCGCCGGTGCGCTGGTCGATCTATCCGCGGGCTTGCCGGCGGTGGTCGTGTTGGTGCTGTTGATGGTGGTCACCATGACGCTGTCGGACATCATGAACAACGCTGCGACCGCAGTGGTCGCCGCGCCGATTGCCGTAAGCGTCGCGAACACCTTGGGCGTCAACCCGGACGCCTTCCTCATGGCCGTCGCCATCGGCGCATCATGCGCCTTTCTGACGCCGATCGGCCACCAGAACAACACGCTGATCATGGGGCCGGGCGGATATCATTTCGGCGATTACTGGCGCATGGGCTTGCCGCTGGAAATCCTGATCGTACTGGTCAGCACACCGATGATCCTATGGGTCTGGCCGCTCTGACCCACCTCTCCCTCTTTCAGGCGCCTTCCGTTTCGATATGCAGAACCTCGCCGCAGTGCTTGCAGTGCACGGCGTCGGGCTCGTGGCGCAACAAGCCGCAGACCGGGCATTCGTAATGCACCTTGGCCGGGCGAAACACCGTCTGCGCCAGGCGCACGAACAGGGAGATGCCGAAGATCATGATCAGCACGGCGAGGAAATGGCCGTAATCGCCGACCAGGGTGATATCGCCAAAGCCGGTGGTCGTCAGCGTCGCGACGGTGAAATACAGGGCATCGATATAGTTGTTGATCGACGGGTTCTGCTTGACCTGCAGTACATAGACCAGCGCCGTGCAAACGAAGATGAAAACGACCAGATTGACGATGCTGTGGAGGATCTCTTCGTTTTGGGCGAAGAAACGGGATTTCGAGCGCAGCTCCGTGATGGTGTGATGCGAGCGCAACAGCCGCAGTGCGCGAAGCACGCGCAGAAACGCGAAATTCTCGGTCACGATGGGCGCCAGTAGCAATGACGCGATGACGACCAGATCGGTAATGGCGCCGAACTTGAAAAAGAAAGTTATCTTGCGCCGGCTGATCCAGAATCGCGCCAGTATTTCCGCGAGGAACAGGAGACCAAGGAAAAAATCGACCGCCAGGATGGCGGGCGTGCTCGGTAGGAACGAGGTCGCCAAGAAGAACAGGATCGAGCCGACATCGATGCAGATCAGAGAAACGCGGTATCCCTCTGCCGCCGGCTCCTCCGAGTTGTAAAGATAGTAAACACGCGCGCGCAGGTCTTTGAAACGGCTATTCATCGGCGCTCCCCGCTGTTGCGGGAAGCATAGGACCCCCGCCCCGGACCAGCAACAAGCGGCACGCCGCTTCCCGCTTTCGGACGTTGGCGCGGCCTTTTATAATGCCGGCCTTGCCCGTGATGCGGCGGGGTCGCCAGGCGCCCCCTGTTTCGATTTCCTGGAGTGAGTTGTTCAGGCGTAGCTGCGCGGCGCGCAGCGTTGGAGGGATCGTGTCGACTGCAACGGAACCCGGCCTCAAGGCGGCGATCATCCCAGTCACGCCGTTTCAGCAGAACTGTACGTTGTTGTGCTGTACGCAGACCAAGCGCGGGGCGGTCGTCGATCCCGGCGGCGAGATCGACCGCATTCTGGAGGCGGCCGCAGGAGAAGCTGTCGAGCTCGAGAAGATCTTCCTGACCCACGGGCATATCGACCACGCCGGCGGCGCGGCGGAACTGGCCGAAAAGGCCGGCCTGCCCATTGAGGGGCCGCAGATCGAGGACCGGTTCTGGATCGACGGCATCGCCGAGCAGGGCCGGCAATTCGGCCTGCTCGGCGCCCGCCCCTTCACTCCGGACCGTTGGCTGGAAGACGGCGACACGGTGGCCTTCGGGCAGATCGAGCTCGATGTGCTGCACTGCCCCGGCCACACCCCCGGTCATATCGTGTTCGTGCACGCGCCCTCGCAGCTGGCGCTCGTCGGCGACGTGCTGTTTCAGGGCTCGATCGGCCGCACCGACTTTCCGCGCGGCGACTATGACACCCTGATCGCCTCGATCCGCGACAAGTTGTTCCCGCTGGGGGACGACGTGACCTTCATCCCCGGCCCAGACCGCCAGGCGCCGTCCGAAAGGCGATGCTTGAGCATCGGGTGAGGGCGGCAACGACGCGGCCGCCCGCCCAAACGCAACCCTCTCGGGCAAGGGCAGAATGGGTCCATCTGGTCGGATAGTGCTCTAGTTCGATCGAACCGACGGGACGGCAGCACGCCGAGATCCGCAATCACCCATCGCCTCCGGCCGCCTGGGCTTTCATCCGGTCACCTGGATGGAGCCCGGCCCGATTCTCCGTGCGGTGAAGAGGCTCTCACCCAGAAAAGCATAATTTTCTCTATAGATAAAAAAACTTGTTGTATAGCGTAATTTTTATTATATGTTTCAAACTGAGATTAACAAGGGCCGAGGACTCATGCGCAAACAACCGACCGAAGCCGAGATCGCCGCATGGCTGGCGCAGCTCTACGAAGAGCAATTCGCCGGCAAAGAACGCGGGCGCTACCGCATTTCGATGAAGCACATGCGCATACTGACGGGGCGTCGGCGCGTCGCCAGCGAGGCTATTCAGAGGATCGGCGAAGAATTGTTCGAACTTGGCTTCGTCTTGATCGACCTCGAGGCCTTCTTTGTTGTCCTGGCCCAGCGCACCTTTCGGAGCTACCGCCGTGTCAGCGACGCCAGCCTGGCGGCGGTAATGGCTTCGGAGCCTGTCGGCTAGAGCAGCCCCGTTTCCCGAAATCATGTGGACAGCTTGAAATGCGCCGTGCGCGACGGGAAATGACGGTCATCGGCTGGCGAGAGTGGGTTACGTTCCCGGATCTCGGAATTGATCAGGTCAAGGCAAAAATCGACACCGGCGCCCGCACCTCCGCGTTGCACGCATTCCGGATCAAGCCGTTCCGGCGCAAGGGGCAGAGATTTGTGCGGTTCTATGTGCATCCGGTTCAGCGGCGACGCCACCCGGAGGTCGAATGCGAGGCGCCGATCCTCGACGAACGCGTGGTGACGAGTTCGAACGGGGAACGGGAACACCGATACGTGGTCGCGGTGTGTATCAAACTGGGCGAAGAGGAATGGCCGATCGAGCTGACGCTGACGAATCGCGACGAAATGAGCTTCCGCCTGCTTCTCGGTAGAGAGGCCCTGCGGCGACGCCTCATCGTCGACCCAGGAAGTTCATACAAACTATCCAGACGCAAACGCAGAACACGAACCATAAACAAGGGAGACCCCAAATGAAGATCGCTTTGATGGCACGGAATGCCAAACTTTATTCGCACCAAAGATTGATCGAGTCCGCAAAGGAGCGCGGCCACGAAATCGAGGTTGTCGACACGCTCAAGGTGTACATCAATGTGGCGTCGCATCGACCCGATTTACGCTATCGCGGCGAAAAGCTCGAAGGGTTCGATGCGGTGATCCCGCGTATCGGGGCGTCGGTCACCTTCTTCGGCACCGCCGTCCTGCGCCAGTTCGAGATGATGGGGGTTTATCCCCTCAACGAATCGGTCGCCATCGGCCGATCGCGCGACAAGCTGAGGAGCCTGCAGTTGCTGGCTCGAAAAGGAATTGGCCTGCCGGTCACCGTCTTCGCGCATTCGACCAGTCAGGCCGACGACATCCTCAGCTTGCTGGGCGGGACGCCGGTCGTGATCAAGCTGTTGGAAGGCACGCAGGGGATCGGCGTCGTTCTTGGCGAGACGGAAAGCGCGGCCAAGAGCATGATCCAGGCCTTTGGCGGCCTCAAGGCGAACATCCTGGTTCAAGAGTTCATCAAGGAGGCGGGCAGCCAGGACATCCGCTGCCTCGTCATCGGCGAACGGGTCGTCGCGTCGATGATGCGCAAGGGGGCGGAGGGCGATTTCCGCTCCAATCTGCATCGCGGCGGCAGCGCGGCCTCGGTAAAAATCACGCCGGAGGAGCGGTCGACCGCGGTCCGCGCCGCACAGATCATGGGGCTGAACGTCTGTGGCGTCGACATGCTGCGCTCGAACCACGGGCCGGTGGTCATGGAGGTGAACTCGTCGCCCGGTCTCGAAGGCCTCGAAAAGGCGACGGGCACCGACGTTGCCGGCCAGATCATCCAGTTCCTGGAGAAGAACGCGCGCCCCAATAAGACAAGAACCCGCGGTCGGGGATAGCGATGCAAAAGCCTTTCGGGATCGCCGGAGAAACCATCAAGCCGGGCGAACGCCGCACTGTCGATATCGAACTGAACGTGCTGTCCAATCACACGCCGATGACCTTGCCGGTGCATGTGGTTCATGGCCGACACAGCGGCCCCACCTTGTTCGTCAGCGCGGCCATCCACGGCGACGAGATCATCGGCGTCGAGATCATCCGCCGCCTGTTGCTGGCCCCCACGATCCGGCGCATCCGCGGAACGCTGTTGGCGATTCCAATCGTCAACGGCTATGGGTTCGTCGGCCACACGCGCTATCTCCCCGACCGGCGCGACCTGAACCGCAGCTTTCCGGGCAGCCCGACGGGATCCATGGCGTCCCAGTTGGCCCATATCTTCATGTCGGAGATCGTCGCGCGCTCGGACTACGGCATCGACCTGCATTCGGCGGCGATCCATCGGACGAACCTACCGCAGGTTCGCGGCGACCTCTCGCTGCCCGAGATCCGGGAGATGGCGATCGCGTTCGGGGCGCCGGTCATGCTGCACTCGACATTGCGGGACGGCTCGCTGCGCCAAGCCACGCAGGAAGCCGGCGCGGATATCTT
>CAMYKU010000104.1 GCA_947259105.1 uncultured Alphaproteobacteria bacterium | reverse complement strand
ATACCGCCGCCGACGAAGACGGTGTCGGGACTCGCCAGTCCGTCGAGCGCCCCTGGCGCGGTGCCGATGACGATCTCGAGGCCCGGCACGCCCAGCGCGGCGGCGTTGCGGGCGGCCATTGCGGCGCGGCCGGCGTCGCTTTCGATGCCGATTGCCCGGCCGCCGGCGCGCATCCATTCGATGGCCACCGAGCCGCATCCCGCGCCGACATCCCACAGCAGCTGCCCGGGCAGCGGCGCCAGCGCCGCCAGCGTCGCGGCGCGGACCTCGCGCTTGGTCATCTGGCCGTCATGCTCGAACGCGTCGTCCGGCAGGCCCTGGACCCGCGAGTAGACGGGCGCTTCCGGCCAGGCCGCGCATTCAACGGCGATGGTGTTGAGGTCCGCCACCGGCCCGTCGCCCCACTCGCGGGCCAGGCCCTCGCGCCGCGATTCGCCGGGACCGCCCATGTGCTCCAGCACGGTCAGGCGGCTGGCGCCGAAGCCGCGCGACGTCAGCAGGGAGGCGACGCGGGCCGGCGTGTCCCTGCCTTCCGAGAGGATCACCAGCCGCGCCCCGGGGAAGAGATGCAGGTAGATCTGCTCGGCGAGCCGCCCGTGCAGCGTAAGGCACGTCACGTCCTGCAGCGCCCAGCCCATGCGCGCCGCGGCCAGAGAGAAGGCGCCGGGGGTCGGTACCACGGCGGCGATGGCGTCCGGCATCTCGCGCGCAAGCGTCGCGCCGACGCCGTAATGCATGGGATCGCCGGTTGCCAGCACGGTGATCCGGCGGCCTTCATGGGCGCGCAAGTCCCGCAGCGAATCGTGGAACGGCGATTGCCACGCGAGGCGTTCCGCCGGATGGCTGTCCGGAATCATCGCCAGGTGCCGCGCGCCGCCGGCCAGCACCTCCGCCGATTCGACCAGCGCCCGCGCCGCCGCGGACAGGCCGTCGAGTCCGTCCTCGCCGATGCCCACGATGCTGATCCAGCCGCTCACCCGCCGTCGCCTGCCAGCGCGTTGACGGCCGCCGCGGCGATGGCGCTGCCGCCTGCGCGCCCGCGCAGCGTCACATACGGGACGTCGCCGGCATCGGCGATCAGCGCTTCCTTCGATTCCGCGGCGCCGACGAAGCCCACGGGAAATCCCAGGATCAGGGCCGGCCCCGGCCAGCCCGCGGAGAGGCCTTCGAGGAGATGGAACAGCGCCGTCGGCGCATTGCCGATGGCGACCACCGCGCCCTCCAGCATGTCCTGCCACAGCTCGACGGCCGCGGCCGAGCGGGTCGTGCCGAGGTCCCGCGCCAGATCCGGGACCCTCGGGTCGGTCAGGGCGCAGGCCAGCCTGTTGCTCTCGGGCAGGTGGACATGAATGATGCCGGTCTCGACCATGCGGGTGTCGCACAGGATACTGGCGCCCGCCGCCAGCGCCGCCCGGCCCGCCGCCGCCGCGCCGTCCGACCAGGCGAGGTTCGCAACGATATCCGTATCGCCGCTTGCATGGACGATCCGCAGCGCCAGCGGATGCAACTCGTCCGGAATTCCCGAAAGGTCGGTCTCGCGCCGGACCGCCTCGAAGGATTCCCGATAGATCGCCTCCGGATCGCGCAGATAGTCGTAACGGCGGCGGGTCATTGGTGTCCCCGTAACGCAAGAGGTGCGAGGGAAAAGCCGGAATTGAAGCACAGAGACACAGGGACACAGAGAGAGCCAGCCACACTCGCCTCATCCTTCGACAGGCTCAGGATGAGGGAGACGGAGCCGGCAGGGAGGCCAAAAACACCTCTGTGTCTCTGTGTCTCTGTGGTCAATCCTTTCGACCACGCCCGTCGGCGGCTCAATTTTCCCCTCCTTCGTGCGCCTTCAGCTTCTCCAGCGTCACCGGGCCCAGCGGGTGGTCGGCATGGGGATAGGGATGATGGCCATGGTCATGATCATGGTGATGCCCGTCGCCGTGATCGTGCCCGGCGTCGGTGCCGATGCCTTCGACATGGTGATGGTGGCTTTCCTGCGGCAGGCCGACCTCGGCTTCGAAGCCGAGCACCTGCTCGCGGTATTTGCACATCTGGCAGTTCATCAGGTTCCGCCCGTCGAGGATCTCGTTCACCCGGTCGACGAAGGTGTCCAGCACCAGCGGATGGTCGTTGAGGTAGGGCGCCTTGACGAACTCGACCTGCTTGTGCCGCGCGGCGACGATGTCGGTGTGCGCGTGGATGCGCTTGACCAGCCGTCCGGTGAACAGGAAGTAGGGGAACACGACGATGCGCCGGAAGCCCAGCCGCACCGCATGCTCCAGCCCCGGCTCGACGAGCGGGAAGGTGACGCCCGAATAGACCGTTTCGGCCCAGCCGAAGCCCATCCCCTCCCACAGCATGCGGGTGACCTTGGCGGCGTTGGAGTTGGCGTCTGGGTCCGATGCGCCGCGCCCGACCACGGCGAGCAGCGTCTCGTGGACCGGCACCTCGTCGCCGGCGGCGGCCAGTCCTTCCGCCACCCGGTCGCCGGCGGCGCGCATCATCTTCACATCGATGCCCAGTTCCCGCCCGTACTGCACCTGGATGTCCGGATACTGCGCCGCCCAGGTGTTGAGCACCGAGGGGATGTCGTTCTTGGCGTGGCCGGCGGCGAACAGCATGCCGGGGACCGCGAGGATCCGCTTGCACCCGCGGCCGCGCAGCGCCTCCAGCCCGTCGCGGATCACCGGCGTGGCGAATTCCAGGAAGCCGCTCTCGACCGGATATTGCGGCAGGCGCGTGCGCAGGCCGGCCGCGACCGCGGCGAACTCCTCCACCGCCTGATCGTCGCGGCTGCCGTGACCGCAGACCATGATGCCGATTTCGCCGCCCATCGCGCGTACTCCCTGTCGTGCCGAGAAGAATGCTTTTAGCAGTAGCGCGGTGCCGGGTCAGGTCAATATTGGTACGGCGAAGGATGTTTCGTCCCGAGGGGGCGTTCCGGCGATTGACGCGCGGCCTTTGCCCGACGCATTCTCGCCCGCCATGACGGACTGGATGGATGGCGGCGCGGCGATTCTGGTGCTTGGGGCCGCGCTGGTGCTGGATGCGCTGTTCGGCGAGATGGCGCTGCTGCTGCGCAATGCGCTGCACCCGGTGGTGGCGATCGGGCGCGTGGTGGGGCTGCTCGACCGCAAGCTGAACCGGCCGGAGCGCGGCGAATCGGCGCGCTTGTGGCGCGGCGTCTTCACCGCCGCGGGCGTCGCCCTGCTGGCCGGTGGGTTCGGCTGGCTGGTCGCCGCGTTGACCCCGGGTATTCCCGGCGGCTGGCTGATCGAGGCGCTGATTGTCGCGATCCTGCTGGCCCAGCGCAGCCTCTTCGAGCACGTGGCGGCGGTGGCGAAGGGTCTCAGGGGCGGCGGGCTGGCCGGCGGGCGGGCCGCGATCCGCCATATCGTCAGCCGCGATCCCGCCAGCCTGGACGAGGCCGGCATCGCCCGCGCGGCGCTGGAATCGCTGGCCGAGAATTTCGCAGACGCCGTGGTGGCGCCGGTGTTCTGGTACGCCGTCGCCGGCCTGCCGGGCATCTGCGCCTACAAGGCGATCAATACAGCCGACAGCATGATCGGCTACCGCACCAACAAATATGCTGCCTTCGGCAAGGCCACGGCGCGGCTGGACGACTTTGCGAACTGGATTCCCGCGCGCCTCGCGGCCCTGGCAACCGTGATCGCCGCCGCCCTGACCGGCAACGATGCCCGCCGCGCCGTGCGCGTCATCCGGCGCGATGCGCGCACGCACGCCTCGCCCAACGCCGGTTGGCCCGAGGCCGCCTTCTCCGGCGCCCTCGGCCTGGCGCTGGGCGGCCCGAGAAGCTATCCGGAGCAGGACACGAGGGAACACTGGATCGGAGGCGACGGCAAGCGAAGATACGGCCCGAAAGGAATCGAGCGGGGACTGAAGCTCTACGTGGCGGCGTGCGCGGTGAACGCGGCGGCGGGTCTCATGATCGTCGCGTTGCGCGCGGGCGCATGATGCGCGATCCGGCGGAACGTGGCTGCTGCGGCCCCGGGGCCTGTGATAGGCTGCCGTCCGGCCCGTGCGGCGCACTGCGCCGGGGCACGACGAAACGGCAGGACCGGGAGGACATCGGATGCTGCATCTGAGCAACGTGCTGCGGCCGAAGGAGCTGGCGACCGTGAACGGGCTGCTGGACGACGCCGCCTTCGTCGACGGCGCGGTCAGCGGCGGCGAATACGGCAAGCGGGTGAAGAACAATCAGCAGGTCAAGCCGACCGAGGAGATCCGCGCCAGGGTCATTCCGGTACTGCAGCAGGCCCTCTACCGGCACCCGGAGTTCGTGTCCTACGCCCGGCCGCGGCGCATGGTGCTGAACATCAACCGCTACGAAGTCGGGATGAGCTACGGCAATCATAACGACGCCGCCCTGACCGGCTCGTTCCCCGATCATGTGGTGCGCACGGACCTGTCGATGACGCTGTTCCGACGCCTATGACGGGGGCGAGCTGGTGATGGTCTCGCCCTATGGCGAGGTGCCGGTCAAGCTGCCCGCGGGCGATGCGGTTCTCTATCCCAGCAACATGTTGCACCGGGTCGAGCCGATCACCCGCGGCGTGCGCGTCGGCGCCTTCTCGTGGATCCAGAGCATGATCCGCGACGAGCAGCAGCGCCTGATGATCCACCGGCTGGACCAGCTGCGCCGCGAAATGGTGCGCGACCAGGCCAGGGCCGGCTATATCGAGACCGTCGGCAATACCTACAACAATCTGCTGCGCATGTGGGTGGAGGACTGAGCGGCCGCGACGGGTCCGCGCGGCAGCGAGCTTGGCCGGGCGCTCTCGGGCAACGGGCCATGCATATTCATGGGATATTCCCCTCTACCCGGTCATTCGAAGCGCGCCGTCTTTGCTCGCCCAGATCGATCTGCGGCGCGATGATCGGGCCATTGAGTGTGGCGAATATGGCAAACACCAGCGATGCGTCGCTGGCAAAAACGTCATCGCCAACCAATGCCCGTCCCAGCGTCAGGGCCAGAACAAAACCGGCCCAGCCGGCCAGCATTGCGGGTGTACCGCCCAGCACCGAATCCACTGCGTTCGGCGACCCCCAGGAAAACATACTGCGCAGATCCAGCGGATACAGCCGGAGCAGAGCCGCGTATTCAAGCGCAAGGATCGCTACCATCCAGATCAGCGCCTCGAACATCGCCGCCAGGAATTCGCTCGCATCGCCTCCCACGTCGGGCTCTGGCACCTCGAAGTAATCGTGCACGATGGCGTAGGCCACCATCGCCAGCACGAACGCCACGAACGGCAGCAACAGCGTGATGGTCCAGTACCGCCCGCTGAGCGGGAATTTCGCGGGATCGCTCATGCGCCGGCCTCTGTGTGCGCGTCAGCAAATGTGGCCCGTTCGAGGCTGGCCACAAGCAAGCACATCATGAATGTGAAGCCATAAACAACGAAAAACGGATAGCCGTGCCAGCCCTGGAACAGCGGGGCCAGGAACAGCCGGTCCACCAGATAGATTTGCGGGAGCAGCACGAGGACCGAAGTGGCGGCGATGCTCGTGGCAAAGACAACTCCGAACTTCCGCGGCATGAGTTCCGCATTACGGGCCCGCCAGTAGGCAATCACGGTGGCAAGGATACAGAGGAGGAAGATCGGCAGGCCGGCCGCCGCGGCAACCACCACATTGAGCGGATCGTATATTCCTTCCGATCCTGCGAGAAATCTGTCGGACAGGTAATATG
>CAMYKU010000103.1 GCA_947259105.1 uncultured Alphaproteobacteria bacterium | reverse complement strand
GATCATTTCCTCCGCGACCTCGAAATCGGCGATGACGCCGTCGCGCAGCGGCCGGATCGCCTGGATGTTGCCCGGCGTGCGGCCCAGCATCATCTTGGCTTCGTCGCCCACGGCAAGCACCTGCTTGCGGCCCTTGATGTGGGCGATGGCCACGACGGACGACTCGTTGAGCACGATCCCGCGACCCTTAACATAGACCAGGGTGTTCGCCGTCCCCAGATCGATCGCCATGTCGTTGGAAAGTAGCCCCATTAAGCGTGAAAACATGTCTACCCGCGCCCCGGCGCACTGTCGCTGTCAAGAATACCCATAATCACGTCTTCAGCCTTTGAAGGTTTTTGCGGTTTACGCGAACAGCGCTATGTCTCGGGCGCGCTCAGCTCCCCAAGCGACAGATCCGTATCTGCGTATCCCGCAACCCTACGCCTGCATGTCACGACTGGCAACGGGTCCGCACCCCGCCATCGTGCGGCGCGCCAACAGTGCTGGAGTCTTTGGGAAAATTGTCGCCATGCTGAATGCCGTCACCGCTACAATGCCGGCATGCGCCAGGCGTTGAAGCTTCATCCGGACTCGCGTTGCATGGCAGTGACACATATCGGAGTGGACGTCGCGCGTCCACGCCCCGGCAATCTGTCGCTGCACTATTTCCTGACCGGCAGGACAAGTGATCTGCGCATGCCGACCGTGACCGCGCCTGTGCGCAGCGATGAGCTTTGGCGGCACACCTGCTTCGAGGCATTCGTCCGGGCATCGCCGGGCGCCGCGTATTGCGAGCTCAACTTCGCGCCCTCGATGCAGTGGGCGGCATATCAGTTCAGCGGCTACCGAAGCGGGATGCGTGTTGCGAGCGAGATAAGTGCGCCGCGCGTCGAGGTGCAATCGAACGACGGGTGTTACCAATTGCACGCCGCGCTGGAGCTGGACCGGTTGCCGGGCCTGCCGGGCGATGCGGTATGGCGTCTCGGCCTCGCTGCAGTGATCGAAGAGGCGGGCGGCCGTAAATCCTACTGGGCCTTGGCGCACCCGCCGGGCAAGCCCGATTTTCATCATTCCGATTGCTTTGCACAGGAACTTGCCGCAGCGTGGCGGCCATGAAATGCGGCATCGAACGACTGCTCGCCGAACCGGCCCTGCGCGCGCCGCTCGAAGGCCGGCGCGTCGCGCTGCTCGCGCACCCGGCTTCGGTCACGCGGGAACTGACGCATTCGCTCGACGCGCTGGCCGCATGCGGTGACATAAAGCTCGCCGTCGCTTTCGGCCCGCAGCACGGCCTGCGCGGCGACAAGCAGGACAACATGATCGAGTCGCCCGACTTCGACGATCCGGTGCACGGCATCCCGGTCTTCAGTTTATACGGAGAGGTGCGCCGGCCAACCGACGCGATGATGGAGGCATTCGATGTCCTCCTCGTCGATCTGCAGGATCTGGGGTGCCGTATTTATACGTTCGTTACGACGCTGCGCTACGTCCTGGAAGCGGCGGCGAAACATCGCAAGGAAGTGTGGGTGCTGGATCGCCCCAATCCCGTCGGCCGGCCCGTCGAAGGCCTGCTTCTGCGAGATGGCTGGGAGAGCTTCGTCGGCGCCGGGCCGTTGCCGATGCGCCATGGGCTTACGCTCGGCGAGTTGGGTCTGTGGTTCGTCGCAACGCTCGGGCTCGATGTCGCGTATCGCATCATCGAGATGCAGGGCTGGCAGCCCGATGCGGCGCCCGGATTCGGCTGGCCGCTTGGCGAGCGCATGTGGATCAATCCCAGTCCCAACGCGCCGAACCTGTCGATGGCGCGCGCCTATGCGGGCACGGTGATGCTCGAGGGCACGACGCTCTCCGAGGGCCGCGGCACCACGCGGCCGCTGGAGCTGTTCGGCGCGCCCGACATCGACGCAAGGCGCGTCATGGTGGAGATGAACGAACTCGCGCCGCAATGGCTGCGGGGCTGCATCCTGCGCGACTGCTGGTTCGAGCCCACCTTCCACAAACACGCGGGCGCGCTGTGCAGCGGCGTGCAGATCCACACCGAAGGTCCCGGCTACGACCACCAGGCGTTCAAGCCCTGGCGGCTCCAGGCGCTCGCCTTCAAGGCGATTCGCCGCCTGTATCCGGACTATCCGCTGTGGCGCGATTTCGCTTACGAATACGAGCACGGCAAACCCGCCATCGATGTCATCAACGGCGGCCCGTTGCTGCGCGAATGGGTGGACGATGCCGCCGCGACGCCGCAAGACCTGGAGGCGCTGGCCACGGCGGATGAGCAGGCCTGGCTGGATGAGCGCCGGGCACACCTGCGCTACTGAAGGACGGCGGGCGCATTCGGGACGCGCCGCCGCCGCAGCCGAACGAGAACCGATTCCGGACCAAGAGCCGACATGGAAGTCCGCTTCGCGCCGTCAGTGCGTCCCGATCCGCAGTGAGTCCCGACCCGCCACGGCTCCGTGCCTGCCGATGCGCGGCCTCGCTGGTCCTAGAACGAAAGGCGCGCGCGCAGGCCGGCGATCCAGATCCGGTCCTCCTGCGGGTTGAGCGCGGGGTTGACGAGGAGCTGCAGGTCCGGTGTGACGGTCATGTGCGGAAACAGCTGCAGCCGGTAGAAAAGCTCAGCCGTGTACTGGTCGTCCAGCCCGGGACCGAGGGTCTGTTTCGACGCCCGGCCCCAGTTCAGGCCGAACCCCAGGACGTCAGCCCGTGTCGTGGCGAAGTAGCCGACGCCGGCGCTGACCGAGCGTTCCATCAGCGCGCCGCCGCCGTCCGAATATCCGGCCCGCACGAAGGGCAGCCAGCGATCATCGAATTTCCGGCTGAACGAGAAGGCTGCTCCCCATCCGTCGTCGACCCCGGCCGCCGTGCGTTCGTCTGCGTGCCACGCCGTCAGGTGAATGTTGTCGGTAAATCGGTCCTCCCAGGACGAGAACCAGCCCGCCTCGATATGCGCGAAGTACTCGCGGTCGCCGAAGAAGGTGTCGAGGCCGTC
Source organism: uncultured Alphaproteobacteria bacterium (assembly GCA_947259105.1). Lineage (GTDB taxonomy): Bacteria > Pseudomonadota > Alphaproteobacteria > UBA8366 > JADFVY01. The sequence goes on along the minus strand of CAMYKU010000103.1, from coordinate 1,609 downwards.
CACGGGATCGGAGGGATCGCCGTTGGCGTCGGCGAGGCCGGCCAGCACATAGTAATTGTCGGCAAAGGTCCCCCGCACGGCCGCGCCCAGGCCCTGGTTCGGGGCGGGAATGGCGGGATTGGTCGAGAACGCCAGATTGCTGAAGTCGGTCCAGGGATTCACCAGGCCGTAGACATCGACGTAGTCGGTCGTATCGACGATGCCGGCGACGAAGGCGAAGCGGTTTTCGCTGAACGATTGCTGCCAGTAGAGATTGGTCAGCAGCGTCCCGGCATCGCTGAAGGTGATCGCGGTCAGGCCCGCGTAGCCGGCCTCGAATCCCAGGTCCTGCGGCGCGATGTCGGTGCCCAGGCGATGGCGGTTCTCGACCTTGAAGACCAGCGAGCCGGCATCGCTCGTGCCGCGGCCGGCCAGCGTCCAGTTGCCGAACAGCCGCAGGACGCCGCCCGCCGCATCGTCTTCGCCCGGGCTGTCGCTCGCCACCTGATAAAGGGCCGCGTAATCCGCGCCGAAGGCGAACCCGTGCCCTTCATTGATCCGCGTCTTGAAGTCGTAATAGGGCTGCAGGCTGCGGCTCAGGCCCTCGAAACGATAAGGCTTCCGCCTGGCCGCATCGTCCGACCGGACCTGCGCGCCGACACTGGCCGGCCCGCCGAACTGCGGCACCTCCTGGTAGCCCGCCGATTGCCCCGACGCCCCACCGGGCGCCGTCGAGTCCTGCGCAAATGCCGTCTGCGGCAATCCGAACACGCTCACCGCGACCGCAATGTTTGCGACGATTGTGCCTCTCATAAACGTTGAAATCATTGGTCAAGAGCCCAGGAACGGATGACGGAGCGGCTGCATGGCCGCTCCGGCGCCCCCAACGGAATTTACAAGGTGTTCTTGTAGACTTCGCCATCCTTGATAATGAGTTTCAGGTTGTTCTCCGGATCCGCGACCACGGCGATATCGTCCAGCGGGTTCTTGCTGTAGACCAGCATGTCCGCCATGGCACCTTCCTCGATCACGCCCAGCTTTCCGTAGGGATTTCTCCGGCCGGACAGCGCGACGATGTCGCCATTGTTGCCGGTGGCCTGGATCATGAGTTTCGCCGAGCTGAACCATTGCTTTCGCAAGGGGAGATCGTCCAGTTGCAGTACCCTGTTCTCTATGCCTTCCAGGAGGTCGGTTCCCCAGCCCAGCTTCACCCCATACTGCTTGGCCCATTTCATGACCTTGTCGGTGTTATCCCAGGCCTGCTGGGCCTTTGCCAATCGAGGATCCGTCTTGTCGTACACATCCAGTAACTGCTTGACGACCAGCACCTGGACCGAAAGAGCCACGTCGTTGTCGGCCATCATCTTGACAGCTTCTTCATCGGCCATGCTGCCATGTTCGATGGTCTTCACCCCTGCCTCGATTGCCCTCTTGATGCCGCTCGCGTTGTGCGCATGAACCATGACATAAGTGTCATAGTCTCTTGCCGCTTCGACGGCCGCCGCAATCTCGTCGGGAAGCAGCTCATTGACGTACAACGGGTCGCCATAGGATGTAACACCTCCGGTGACGGCCAGTTTGATCTGGGTCGCACCCTGGTAGAGGTTATGGCGCACGGCTGCGAGCATTT
>CAMYKU010000102.1 GCA_947259105.1 uncultured Alphaproteobacteria bacterium | reverse complement strand
CGTTGCGGCCTGGTACTGCACGCGCGATCCGCGCACCCCACCGCACATCAAGGCCGCCGCCCTGGCCGCGCTGGCCTATTTCGTCATCCCGACGGACGCACTGCCGGACGTCCTGCCGACACTGGGACTCACCGACGATGCCGCCGTATTCTGGGCGGTCTGGCAGATGATCAGCCGGTACGTCACCGAAGAACACCGCTGCAAGGCGGCGCAGGCCCTCGACGCCGAGAACCTGCGCGAATAAGCTGCGGTATGGCGCGGCCGCAGCAGGCCTTGCGCCGGGACCGCAGTCAATCAGGGGGAACAGTCGCCATGGAATTTCTGGTCATCGCACTGGACGGTACCGACGCGGACGCACTCGATCGCCGCATGGCGTCCCGCGAGGCGCATCTCGCCTCATTCGGGGAGCTCAAGGAAGAGGGCCATGTCGTTTCCGGCGGCGCCCTGCTCGACGATGACGGCGGAATGATCGGCTCGGCGCTGATCCTCGACTTTCCGGATCGCGCGTCCGTCGAGAATCGCATTGCGGAGGACCCCTACACGACGGGCGATGTGTGGCGCGACGTGACGATCCGCCCGTTCCGGCTGGTGCGTTGAGGCGGCGGAGCGGCGATCATGGCCGGCCCGCTTTGGCAGCCCTCGCCCGAACGCGTCGCGAATGCGAACATCACCGCGCTGTCGCGGGAACTCGAGGCGCGTCACGGCGTTTCCCTGCCCGATTACAACGCGCTGCATCGCTTCTCGCTGGAGCGCAAGGAGGATTTCTGGATCGCGATCTGGGATCTCTGCGGCGTGATCGCGGAAACCCGTGGCGACCTTGTGCTGGTCGACGGCGACCGCATGCCGGGCGCGCGGTTCTTTCCGGATGCACGGCTGAACTTCGCTGAGAACCTGCTGCGCCGGCGCGACGACGGGCCGGCCATGATCTTCCGCGCCGAAGACAGGGTGGAGCGGACCGTGACCTGGGCGGAGCTGTACGATACCGTCTCGCTGCTCTCGCAGGCGCTGCGGGCGGCCGGGATCGGACCCGGCGACCGCGTCGCCGGATTCCTGCCGAACATGCCCGAGGCCGTCGTCGCGATGCTGGCGGCAGCGTCGCTCGGCGCGGTGTGGACCTCATGCTCGCCGGATTTCGGGGTGCAGGGCGTGCTCGACCGCTTCGGCCAGGTGGAGCCGAGGGTCCTGTTCACCGCCGACGGCTACCATTACAACGGCAAGTCGCACGGATCGCTCGCCCGGATTACCGAGATTCTGCGGAACCTGCAGTCGGTCGAGCACGTCGTCGTGTGCCCGCTGCTGGCCGCCGCGCCGGACGTCTCTTCCGTCCCGAGGGCGCAGACCCTGGCCGATTTCGTCGCCCCGTTCGAGGCCGGCCCGATCGCCTTCGAGCGGTTGCCCTTCAACGCGCCACTCTACATCCTGTATTCCTCGGGCACGACGGGCGAGCCGAAATGCATCGTGCACGGCGCCGGCGGCACCCTGCTGCAGCACCTCAAGGAACACCGGATGCATACCGACGTGAAGCCCGGCGACCGGGTCTTCTATTTCACCACCTGCGGCTGGATGATGTGGAACTGGCTGGTCTCGGCGCTGGCGCAGGAAGCGACCCTGCTGCTGTATGACGGCTCGCCGTTCCATCCGGACGGCAACGTGCTGTTCGATTTCGCCGATGCCCACGGCATGACCGTCTTCGGCACCTCGGCGAAATATATCGACGCGCTGTCGAAGGCCGGCCTGAAGCCCCGCGAGACCCACGATCTCTCCACCCTCCAGGCCATGGCCTCGACCGGCTCGCCGCTGGCGCCCGAAAGCTTCGATTACGTCTACGCGGACGTCAAGCGGGACCTCCAGCTGGCGTCGATCTCCGGCGGCACCGATATCGTGTCGTGCTTCATGCTGGGCAATCCCGCAGGGCCCGTCTGGCGTGGCGAGATCCAGGCCCCCGGCCTCGGCATGGCGGTCGAGGTGTTCGACGAGTCCGGCAAACCGGTCACCGGCGAGAAGGGGGAACTGGTCTGCACCCAGCCGTTCCCGGCAATGCCGCTGGGCTTCTGGGACGACGCGGGCGGCGAGCGCTACCGCAGCGCCTATTTCGAGCGGTTTGCGAACGTCTGGCATCATGGCGATTTCATCGCGCGCACCGGCCATGGCGGATTCATCGTCTACGGCCGCTCGGACGCGACCCTGAATCCCGGCGGCGTCCGCATCGGCACCGCCGAGATCTACCGCCAGGTCGAGCGCATCGACGAGGTGGTCGAGGCGATCTGCATCGGCCAGGAATGGGACGGCGACGTGCGGGTGGTGCTGTTCGTCACGCTGCGCGACGGCCTCGCGCTCGACGACGCGCTGCGGCAGCGCATCCGCGATCAGGTCCGCGGCAACTGCACGCCGCGGCACGTGCCGGCGCGCATCGTCCAGGTCGCCGACATTCCGCGCACCAAATCGGGTAAGATCACCGAGCTTGCGGTGCGCGATATCGTGCACGGGCGCAGCATCAGGAACCAGGAGGCGCTGGCCAACCCCGAGGCGCTGGAGCTTTACCGGGATCTTCCCGAGCTCCGCGAATAGCGGGCGGCGGGCGACACGGCAGGGACGGGCATGGAAAAGAAGACGCATCTCAGCATCTGGTATTTCATCCTCGCGATCCTCGCGATCCTCTTCCTGCAGAGCCTGTGGACGGACTCGCAAACCGTCGAGCGCATCCCCTACAGCGAGTTCCGCAAATACCTGGAAGAGGGGAAGATCACCGAGGTCGTCGTGTCCGAAACCACGGTGCGCGGCACGCTGACCGAGCCGATCGACGGCCGGCAGCAGGTCGTCGCGGTGCGCGTCGAGCCGAATCTCGCCCAGGACCTGGACGCTTACGGAGTCGATTATACCGGAACGATCGAAAGCACCTTCCTCAGGGACGTACTGTCCTGGATCGTCCCGATCCTGATCTTCTTCGGGCTCTACATGTTCGTGCTGCGCCGGCTGTTCGAGAAGGGCGGGTTCGGCGGCGGAGGCGGCGGCGGCTTCATGTCGGTCGGCCGCAGCAAGGCCCGGGTCTATATGGAGACCGACACCAAGGTGACCTTCGACGACGTCGCCGGCGTCGACGAGGCGAAGCTGGAGCTGCAGGAGGTCGTTCTCTTCCTGAAGGACCCGCGGACCTATGGACGGCTCGGCGGAAGGGTGCCCAAGGGCGTGCTCCTGGTCGGCCCGCCGGGCACCGGCAAGACCCTGCTGGCGCGGGCGGTGGCGGGCGAGGCCGGGGTGCCGTTCTTTTCGATCAACGGCTCCGAATTCGTCGAGATGTTCGTCGGTGTCGGCGCGGCGCGGGTGCGCGACCTGTTCGAGCAGGCGCGGCAGAAGGCGCCGGCCATCATCTTCATCGACGAGCTGGACGCGCTGGGCCGGGCGCGCGGCCTGTCGCCCGGCGGCGGCGGCGGCCACGACGAGAAGGAGCAGACCCTGAACCAGCTGCTCGCCGAGCTTGACGGGTTCGATCCCTCGACCGGGCTGATCCTGCTGTCGGCCACCAACCGGCCGGAAATCCTCGACCCGGCGCTGCTGCGCGCGGGGCGCTTCGACCGCCAGGTTCTGGTCGACCGGCCGGACCGGACCGGACGCGTGCAGATCCTGAACATCCATATGCGCAAGATCACCCTGGCCGAGGGCGTGGACCCGGACGTCCTGGCGTCGCTCACCCCGGGCTTCACCGGCGCCGACCTCGCCAATCTCGCCAACGAGGCGGCGCTGCTGGCGACGCGGCGGGGCGGCACCGACGTGACCATGGACGACTTCACGGCGGCGATCGAGCGCATCGTCGCCGGGCTGGAGAAGAAGAACCGGCTGCTGAACCCGCTGGAGCGAAAGGTCGTCGCGCATCACGAGATGGGCCACGCGCTGGTCTCGCTGTCGCTGGGCGGCATCGAGCGGGTGCACAAGGTCTCGATCATCCCGCGCGGCATCGGCGCGCTGGGCTACACGATCCAGCGGCCGACCGAAGAGCGCTACCTGATGACCCGCGAGGAGCTGGAGAACAAGATGGCGGTGCTGCTTGGCGGCCGCGCCTCGGAATCCCTGATCTTCGGCCATCTGTCGACGGGCGCCGCCGACGATCTGTCGAAGGCGACCGACATCGCGCGCGCCATGGTGACCCGCTACGGCATGGTGGAATCGCTCGGCCACGTGACCTACGACACCGAGCCGCGCTCGTTCCTCGACGTGCAGCAGCGCCCGACCATGCTGGAGCGCCAGTACAGCGAGGAGACCGCCCGCGAGATCGACTGCGCCGTGCGCGAGATCCTGGACGGCGCCTATGAGAAGGCGCGGGCGGTCCTGACCCGCCGCCGCGCCGATCTGGAAACCGGCGCCGCCGCGCTGCTGGAACGGGAAACGCTCACCGAGGACGAGCTGACCGCGATCGTCGGCGGCCCGGAACCGCCGCCCGGCTGAAACGGCCGGCCGCGGGTCCTTGCGGCGCCGGCTCCGGCCGCCCATATGCGGCGGGCGAAGGGGATATCCGGGCTTGCCTTTGCAGGCCGCTTTGAGTACTGTCCGCGCCGCCGCCGGAAGGCGGCACATCCCACACGAGAAGCGCCCGTAGCTCAACTGGACAGAGCGTCTGACTACGGATCAGGAGGTTGGGGGTTCGAATCCTCCCGGGCGCGCCAATTCT
>CAMYKU010000101.1 GCA_947259105.1 uncultured Alphaproteobacteria bacterium | reverse complement strand
GACCAAGTCCGCCGATGACATACTCGCCTCGATCGAGCGCTTCTGCCTGAGAAATACAAATGCTACTAATGCAGCGAACTTCTGAACCAGGACACTAGCCGACAATCGTTATTCGCAGGTCAGTATGATCTTGCCGATATGGGTGCTGCTTTCCATCAGCGCGTGGGCGGCGGCGGCCTCGGCCAGCGGGAAGGTCTCGTGGATCAGCGGCTTCACCCTGCCGGCCTCGATCAGCGGCCAGACCTGCTCGCGCAGTTCCGCCGCGATTTCCGCCTTCTGCGCGACCGTGCGCGGCCGCAGCGTCGAGCCGGTGAGGGTCAGGCGCTTGATCATCATCGGCAGGAAGTCGATCTCGACCCGGCTGGGCTGCTGGAAGGCGATCTGCACCAGCCGCCCCTCGACCGCCAGCGCCTCGATATTGCGCTCGATATACGGGCCGCCGACCATGTCGAGGACCAGGTCGACGCCCTTGCCGCCGGTCAGGCCCCTGGCCACGGCCACGAAATCCTCCTCCCGGTAGTCGATCGCGCGCTCGGCGCCGAGATCGCGGCAGACCTTCGCCTTGTCCGCGTTGCCCACCGTCGTAATGACGCGCGCGCCGAACTCCCGCGCGAGCTGGATCGCCGTCGTGCCGATGCCGCTGGACCCGCCGTGGATCAGGACCGTCTCGCCGGCCTTGAGCCGCCCGCGCTGGAACACGTTGGTCCACACGGTAAAGAAGGTTTCCGGCACCCCCGCCGCCTCGATCATCGAAAGCCACTCGGGCGCCGGCAGGCACTGCGGCGCGGGAGCGGTGCAATATTCGGCATAGCCGCCGCCGGCGACGAGCGCGCAGACGGCATCGCCGACCTGCCAGCCCGTCACGTCGGCCGCCGCCCCGGCGATGGTGCCGGAAATTTCCAGCCCGGGGATCGGTGACGCGCCTGGCGGCGGATCGTAGCCCCCGGTGCGCTGCAGCACGTCCGGCCGGTTGACGCCGGCCGCATGCACCTTGACCAGCACCTCGCCGGGCTGCACGGACGGCACCGGGCCCTTCGCCGGAACCAGCACCTCCGGCCCGCCGAATTCGGCAAGCTCGACAAAGTTCATTTCGTCGGGAATGTCGTCTGCCATCGGATTCGGCGGATCGCCGCGCCCCGTTGCCGTTGTTCGCCGGCCGGGTACGTTACAGGACGGGCCGGGGAAACATCAAGACGGATCCGGGATGCGGCTCGCCGTTGCGTCCCCCGCCGGCCGCCGGCACCGGAGCGAACATTACGGCTCGCTGAAACCGCCCTTCAGCGAACGGTCAGCGTCGCCGGTCTACCATGTCGTGCATGTTAATCGAAAAGGGCGGATTCATCGCCTTCACGATGGGCCGGCCGCGGCCCGCCACAGGAGTACCGACCATGCGAAACTGGATCATCCCGATCGTCGTGCTGGGGGTCGCCCTGCCGGCGTGGGCCGACGAACACCTGCCGCCGGTGACCAGCGAGACGGTGAAGACGGAATGCGGCGCCTGCCACATGGCGTTCCAGCCGCAATTCCTGCCCCGTGAGTCCTGGCGCAAGATCATGCGCCGGCTGCCCCGCCATTTCGGCAGCAAGGTCGACCTGACCGAGGCGGCGCGCCGGGAGATCGAGGCCTATCACCTGGCCAACGCCGCCGATGTGAGCGATTCCCCGGAAGGCCGGCGTTTCCACGAGAGCATCGGCACGGGCGCGGCGCCCCTGCGGATCACCCACGTGCCGCGCTGGGCCGCCGAGCATCGCGGCGCGGTCGAGCCGGCCGTGTGGGCCGACTGGCGCACCGGCGGAAAGGCCAACTGCCGGGCCTGCCACCGCAGCGCGGATGCCGGCTGGTACGAGGGCAACTGACGGACAGGGCGCGGCCTCGCCCACGGTTTCCTGGTCGCGCCGCGACCCCGCGCCGGGCCGTCAGGCGAGATAGTCGTCCTTCCATTTCAGGGTGATGTTGAAGGAGATCGAAATCCGCGGCTCCTCGGACAGGTTGGGATGCACCAGGTGGTGCAGGAAGGCGGGCCAGAGCAGGATTTCGCCGGGTTTCGGCAGGATGCGGAACTCCGGGTCGACCTGCGGGTCGCCGCGCACCGCCGTCATGTTGGCCTGCGGTCGCGGGTCGTAGAAGCTGATGGCGCCGGGATTGCGGTCGGACCGCCCGGGAAGTTCCTTCGGCCTCGCCGGCACGGCCACGTAATAGGTGCCGCTGAGCCAGGAATGCGGGTGGTTGTGCAGGTTGTGATAGTCGCCGAAGCGGTTGACGTTCGGCCAGCACTGGATACTCCAGTCCATGTCGTAGTCGATGCCGGTGCTGCGCACGTAATCGATCACTGTCCGGTTGACGCAGTCGCGCAGCCAGGCGAGCGCCGGATGGTCGCTTTCCAGAAGGTTCCCGCGCAAATAGTCCGTCGTCAGGTTCTCGGTCGACGCGTCCAGCTCCAAGATGTGGTCCGCCAGCACCGGATTGGCCTGTTCGGCGCCCGGCAGCCGGTGCCGGAGGATCTGCGTCGGCCACAGTTGCAAAAACTCGGGTTCGTCGGCGGGCCTGATCATGGACGCCCCAAAAACGTAATCAGCCGGCGAGGGTCGGTCGCGCCGCACGCAAAGTCAATCGGCATCAGGAGACACCCAACTGGCGATTCGACCGCAGTGCCCCAAGCGCTGGCCTCAAGGCAAATCGTGCCGGCCATCAGATCACCGGTCCAGCAACAGGCGCATCCCGAGCCCACCGAGAATAATGGCAGTGATGCGGTCGAGCCATTTTTTTGCGCGGATATATCGCCGAGCAACCGACTGCGTGCTCAGCACAATCGCTATGCCGGTATAAGCCACAATCTCAACCAACAGGTGGTTCGTTGCAATCATTGCTTTTTGCGTCATTGTGAGCCCAGGCGGAAAAATGACGACAAGTACCGCCGCGGCGAACAGCACCGATTTGGGATTGGCCAGATTGACCAGTAAGCCTCCCACAAATGCGCGGGCATTGGGCTGGCTTGATTCGCTGATCGGGTCGAGTGCGCCACGCCATGAATTCCAGGCCACGTAGATCAGATAGAGTGCCCCGACGATTTTGATCGTCGTGTAAGCCCAGGGAAAGAGGCGGAACAGTCCATCAATCCCCAAGAGTGCCATTGATGTCCAGATTGCGGCCATTGTCGCCAGACCGCAGCCGGTGGCAATGCCCGCGGCGCGACCCCTGCCGAGGGTCGTACGAACCGCGTAAAGCAACGCCGGTCCCGGGCTGGCAAATGCCGCCAGCAATGCCAGGTTGAAGGCGATAATGTGATCCAAATCCATAGCTTGATCGGACCTTTTGCTCCGTTTGCCGGCAAGGTTCGGCTGCACCGCGTGCAAAGTCAATCGGCAATCCCGGCGATCCGGTGACGCCCGTTTTTTTCCGAAGGTCTTGACATCCCCACCGAAATATCAGATAATTCTGTCATGACAGAAATAACAAACACCGCAAAAGACCTCCCGCCGGCGGTCCAGCGCTTCATCCTGCACTGGGGCGACATGGGCGGCCAGTGGGGCGTCAACCGGTCGGTGGCGCAGATCCACGCGCTGCTCTACCTGTCCGAGCGGCCATTGACGGCGGAGGATATCGCCGAGGCGCTGCACATCGCGCGCTCCAACGTCTCGAATTCACTCAAGGAGCTGCTGGGCTGGAAGCTGATTCGCCGGGTCCCGGTGATGGGCGACCGGCGCGATCATTTCGAGGCGGAAACCGACATCTGGGACATGGTGACCCGCATCGCCCAGGGGCGCAAGGAACGCGAACTCGACCCCGCCGCCGAGGCCCTGCGCGCCTGCATGGCCGAGGCCGAGGGCGACCGGCGGATCAGCCCGGTCGCGATCAACCGGCTGAAGGAAATGCTGGATTTCGTCGAAATCGTCAACCGCTGGTACGACCAGATGCTGCGCGTCCCGAAGGGCAAGCTCGTGGCGCTGATCAAAATGGGCTCGAAGGTGGTTCGCATCCTCGTGCCCGGCGGCAGGAAGGGGTCAGGAACGGCAGACTGAACCACGCTTTTTTTTGATTTAGAATTTCTCTTATTACAGAAATGACGAATATAGCGGAACAAGGGGGATAGTCATGCTTGAAACGTCTGCACGAAAGGACATGCCGTCTTTGCGAGGCGCGCAGCGCCGCGGCAATCCAGCAAGGCGGAGACACTGGATTGCTTCGCCTCCGGCTCGCAATGACAACCCTCCGCTTTCGGATACGGCCTCCATCGGAAGGATTCCGGGATGAGGTCTGGGCACGCAGGCCGGGCGCAAACCGCCGCGACGGCGCCACCGGTCGGCGCTCCACTCGGCGACCTGCGGTTCCGGGCGCTGCTGGGGGCGGAGCAGTGGTCGGCGCTCGCCCCCGCCATCCGCCGGCGCTTTTCGAAACGGCTGGCCGACAGCCGCACCGCGATCTACGCCGGCGTGATCACCGAGACCCGCATGACCCGGATCGGCTGGCTGCTGGCCCAGACCGCCCGGCTGGTGGGCGGGCCGCTGCCGCTCTCGCGGGAGGCCGGGACGCCGGCGACGGTCGCCGTCACCGAGGATGCCGCCAGCGGCGGGCAGTTCTGGACCCGTATCTACGGGCGCCGGCGGGGCTTCCCGCAGGTCATCCACAGCTCCAAGCGGTTCCGGGGGCCGACCGGGCTGGAGGAATATCT
>CAMYKU010000100.1 GCA_947259105.1 uncultured Alphaproteobacteria bacterium | reverse complement strand
CCATACGAACGCGGGCCTGCCCGCGGCAGGAGCATGGCACCAGAAGTCGTTTTAGGGTTGGGGAGGGGTATCAGACTATGAGCGTCCAACCGCTACCGCTATGCAGAGCGGCACATCTGCTCCCCACTACCGAAGTTCTGCATGCGATCGGCACGCCGGTCGAGCGCCGGCTGTCGCAAGCCGGCCTGCCGGCGCTGTTTGCGGATGCCCCCGATCTGTACCTGCCCGTGGTGCCGGCGTTGAATTTCATCGCCAAAGCGATCCGCGAAGAAGGCGTCGACGACCTGGGTCTGCGCGTGGCCTTACATTTCAAGCTGAACGATTTCAGCCCCAGGACCCGTCTGGCGATTCGCAATGCGCCGACACTGCGCCGCGCGCTCGAAGCCTTCTGCCGTTTGGCGCCGTTCGAAGACAGCAGCATAGCTTTCTGGATGGCCCGCGACGCAGCCGGGGTCAAGATCTGCAATCTGCTCAACTTGTCCGCCGACGCGGCCGGACTCCGCTGCTCCGAGTGGACCAACAACATGGCCGTAATTGCCATCGTTCGAGCCTTCGCGGGACCCAACTGGTCGCCGCCGGAGATGGCGTTTCGCACCGGCCTGCCCCTGGGCCAATTCGCCGACGAATGCTTTCCGAACACCCGCTTTCTGACTGGTCAGGAGGCGGCCTGGATCACCGTACCGAGCGCCATGCTGGCGCTGCCGAATCCGGCGGCAGGTGCACCAGGAGCAGCGGCCGCGGATTACACGGGTTTGGAAGCCGGTGAGTCGGCCCCCATGGGCGACTTGGCCGGTGCGCTCAAGACGACCATGAAATCCTACTTGTGTGATGGCTATCCGGAAATCGGCTTGGCTGCCAAGATCGCCGGAACCAGCGTGCGCACGTTGCAGCGCAATCTGTCTCGAAGCCGTGCGACCTATTCCGACATTGTCGAGGCGGCGCGTTTCGAGCTTGCCGCGGAGTTGCTGGCGGATCCCGACCACAAGATCATCGACGTCGCCTTGGCCGTCGGCTACGAAGATCCATCTCACTTCGCCAGGGCGTTCCGCCGCGTCTGCGGCCTGAGCCCGCGTGAGTTCAGACGCAGCCACGCGACGTCGCAGCGCGCCGCCTGATGCGTCACGAATTGCGGCTCGTGCCCCCGGCATAACCTGAGACTGCCAAAGCGCCGAAGTTGTCCGGCGACCAACGCGTCGAGAGGCCGGGCGCCCCCGCGTCGCATGCCACCGCCGGCCTTTCGTCGCGAACTATTGGCGCTCCCTTCAATCCAGAGCACGACCTCACCGCCCCGGAGACGAGGGCGCGAATAAGCCGCTTTGACTGGCGCGAAATGGCCAGACAACGCGCACCGCCGACTGTCCAATAGCCTCACGTTCCATCGACCGCAACAGGCGCGCGGCCGCAACGCGACGGCGCAGATTATGCCAACAGTCTTGGGGAAAACACGATGAGCAGACCGCGCAAGAAGACCGGACAGGAGTCAACGTTTCTGCTGCGCCTGTGGCGCGGAATCTCGGGCGGCTTACCCCCCTTTGTCGAACAGCCGACTTCAGCAGAGGAGTTGTCGGCGGAGATGACGATCAACTCCATGCCGTCATTCGGGTTCTTCTTCATGCTCGCGCTGGCGGCCGCGATTGCCACTTTCGGTCTTATCGCGAACAGCGCGCCGGCGATTATCGGCGCCATGATCATCGCCCCGCTGATGTCTCCCATCATGAGCCTGGCTTATGGATTGGTTACCTTTAACCGGCAGACGATCGGCGTCTCGATCATAACCGTGATCACCGGCACATGTTTGGTGGTGGCGATCGCGTACATCGTCATGATGATCTTCGGCATGCGGGTCGCGGGCTCGGAAATCCTGTCTCGGGCATCGCCGACGCTGCTGGACCTCGGCGTCGCGCTCGCCGCAGGCGGCGCTGCCGCCTTTGTTCATACACGCGAGGGCATTGCCAATTCGATCGCCGGCGTTGCCATCGCCGTCGCCCTGGTGCCACCGCTGGCGGTTTCGGGCATTGGTTTGCAGCTGGGGCAAAAGGCCATATCGGAAACCGGCATCTCGTTGGGCGAATTCGGGCTCTTCGGCGGCGGAACCGACATTGCGGCCGGCGCGTTCATTCTGTTCTTGACCAACCTCGTGGGCATCGTCGCCGTCGCGATGCTGGTCTTCTTGTCCCAACGCCACGGGTCGTGGAAGAAGGCGCTGGTTGCCCTGACGCTGTTTGCAGGGCTCGCGCTCCTCATTGTAGAGCCGCTCCAGGAGTCTCTTCACGAGATGTACATAAAGAACAGGGTGCTTAGATTGGCCGTCAAGCTGGCCGCCACTCGAGAGGACTCGATCCTTCGCAAGGGGAAGATCGAGTCGATTTACGTCACCACTCGAAATGGTCTGATCCATATCTCTGCAGATGGATACACGCAGAAGGATGCCATGACAAACGCTCAGGAACGCCTGAACGAATTCCAGAAATTGCTTGCGGCGGATATTGGCGAGCCCGTCATCATGGAACTCGACCTAATTCCCGTTGACATCGTCAGGATCAGATCCGCACCCGCGGAGTTCACAAATCGGTGATGGTTCCCGGGGAAATGCGTCAATGAGCCCGTCGTGGACGGCAGTCGCGTCCGCTTTAGCGATCCAGGAAAGAGGTGGCGCAACCGCTTCCAAGCAACATGGATCCGTTAGGCCGGTGCGCTGAGTCCGTAGGCCCCAGAGCGCGCTGGAAGTCCCACGCGGTCCGGGAGGCAGACCAAGAAGACCTTTTGGCGGTCGGCCCCGTCGGAATCGCCGTTGGCCCGAAAACGGGTTTACAGATCGAAGGGAGTATTGAAGGCATGTCCCGCACCCTACCGACGCTTGCATTGCTCGTCGCTTTATTGGCGAGCGCTCTTCCGGCCTTCGCCCAGTCGGCGCCCGAGACGTCGGCGACACCCGAGTCTACGCCGGCTGCGTCTGCGCCGGCCGAAACGACCCCCGCCGCGCCTGCGGCGCCGGCCGCGGCCAAGCCCGGCGAGGAGGCCTTCGAGGACAACCTGGAACGGTGGAACCGCGTGCTCGACCGGGTCGAAGAGCAACTCAATGAAGAGGAGCTCTCGCTCGCCGTTCTCGCCCAACTCGAGGCGACGGTCGATGGGGTGCGGGAGCAAGTCAGTGCAGCTCGGGGTCCGGTCGAGAAGGAAGCCGACAGGGTGGGCGCCCTCCTCCAAGCGCTCGGCCCGCCGCCGAAAGAGGGCGAGGAGCCAGAAGCGGAAAACGTCGCGGCGCAGCGCCGCGACCTCAATCAGCTTCTCAGCGTGCCGGCGGGACAACTGAAAAAGCTCGACCTGCTTGTCCAGGGAACCAATCTGCTGGCCAACCGCATCGCAGAGACCGAGGGCGCGGTCCTCGCGGCGCAGCTTCTCGTGCGCACGCCATCACTGCTTTCGTCGGAAACCTGGACCAAGGCCGCAAGCGAGTTCAGCGCTTTGGGCACGCGCATCCTGGCGGCACCCGGGGAGTGGTCTCGGTCGCCGGAAGTCCGCGGCACGATCGGCACCGGTTATTTTGCCGGCGGGTTGTTCGCGGTTTTCGTGGCGGCGGTCTTGGGCTGGTATGCGCGGCGCTGGTTGATCCGGCGCTTTGGGCGCAAGCCGGAGATCGCGGAGCCGAGCTACCGGATGCGCGTCCTCGCCGCGCTCGCCGAGGCGACGGCTTATACCAGCGTGCCCATCCTGGTCACGGCGGTCGCCTATGGAGCGCTCGCGGCCCGCGGCCTTCTGATCGGTACGTTCCAGGATCTCATGCTCGGGATCGTCGCCGCGGTGGTTTGGGTCAGCGTGTTGCAAGGCCTGCCCCGCGCGATGCTGTCGCCGAGCACGCCGCATTGGCGGGTGGTCCGTATGGGCGACCTGGCCGCGCGGCTTTGGTATAACCGGGCCCTTACATTCGCCGTGATCATCGGCATCGACAGGCTCATCGTGTATCCCTTTGCGGCGCTCGAGCCCTCGTTGTTGCTGCATTTCACCTATACGTTTATCACGAACGGCCTTTTGGCCGCGGTGACCTTGGCTGTCGTTGTCGACAAACGGCTGTGGAGAACCCCGGAGGAAGAGGCGCAGGCCATCGCGATCGCGGCTGGCGCGCCGCCGGGCCCGCCTCTGGACGAATCCGCCCGCCGGAGCCCGTGGTGGCTTGTCGGACGGGTGCTGATGGGCGCCCTTGCCATCGCAGTTCCGATCACGGATCTCGCGGGCTTCGGCGTGCTTGCGGACTATATCGTGCGGCGGATGGTGCTGACCGAGGGAATTTTGCTGGTTGCCTTGGTTTTCCATGGTCTGGTGCGCGACCTCGTCGCCGTCTTCACCCGCGAAGAGGAGAAGCCGCCGGCGGCGGACGAGGCGGCTAACCCCATCTATGTATGGTCCGTCTTGCTCCTCGACATCGGCCTGGCGGTCACCCTCGTCTTCCTCATGGTGCCGCTTTGGGGCGGCCGCTGGGACAATATCTTCGAGCGGATCGGCTGGGCGGTATCCGGCTTCAAGATCGGCGGACGTACCTTCTCGTTGACGGACGTGCTGATGGGCATTGTGGTGTTCATCGTTCTCATCGCCCTCGTCCGCTTTTTCCAGCGCTTTCTTGACGTGCGCGTGCTGCGGCAGACACGCATGGACAGGGGCGTGCGCGACGCGATCAAGACCGGGATCGGCTATGCCGGTTTCGTGATCGCCGCGCTCATCGCCATCGACACGGCGGGCATCGACCTCTCGGGGCTTGCGATCATCGCCGGTGCGCTGTCGGTCGGCATCGGCTTCGGCATGCAGAGCATCGTCAATAATTTCGTCTCCGGTCTGATCCTGCTCATCGAGCGGCCGATCAAGGTGGGCGACTGGATCGTGGTCGGTCAGGACGAAGGCTTCGT
>CAMYKU010000099.1 GCA_947259105.1 uncultured Alphaproteobacteria bacterium | reverse complement strand
CGGCACGGCTCACTCCCTCCAAGAGAAAACTCATGCCTATACAAACCTGTCCACCATGTCCCAGAACACCCGTCCACCATCTCCCCGGTCCATACACCCATCGAGGGGGAGGCTTATATTCGCGGCCAAATTCCCCCTCCCCCTCGATGGGGGAGGGTCGGGGTGGGGGTGACAGAACAGCGACTCGCCGGCAAAGCCGGCGGCCATAGGGCGCGTCCGTGCCTGTATTTCGACCAGATCGCGTGCCTAATATTCAGGCAGTTTCGCCGGTATCGCACAAAATTTGACCTGAACGGAATCGGCGCGGACTCGCGGATACTTTATAGTCGACTGTTATTACGCGATAATTTCCGGGGTGCCAATTTGGCATACGCTGTGCAATAACGCGTGTCCAGTACCGCGCGGCCATGCCGGCTGCGCGGCCTTGCCAATGAAGCGAACGATGAAGCGAACCGCGCCATGAAGAAAATCGAAGCAATCATCAAGCCGTTCAAGCTCGATGAGGTCAAGGAAGCGCTGCACGAGGTCGGGATCCAGGGCATCACCGTGACCGAGGCCAAGGGCTTCGGCCGCCAGAAGGGCCATACGGAACTCTACCGCGGCGCCGAATACGTCGTCGACTTCCTGCCCAAGGTGAAGATCGAGGTGGTGGTCGACGATGCGCTGGCGGAACGCGCCGTCGAGGCGATCACCGAGGCCGCCCGCACCGGGCGCATCGGCGACGGCAAGATCTTCGTCTCCGCCGTCGAGGAAGCGATCCGCATCCGCACCGGCGAGCGCGGCAGCGACGCCGTGTGATTCACTCCGTTAAGCCCCCCTCGGGGCGAAACTCCCGTTAACAGTCCTGAAGACAGGGAATAAAAGCATGACCAAAAAAGTTCTCGATATGATCAAGGAAAACGACGTCCAGTACGTCGATTTCCGCTTCACCGATCCGCGCGGCAAGTGGCAGCACATCAGCCAGCACGTCAACACCGTCGACGAGGATCTGCTGACCGAGGGCATCATGTTCGACGGCTCGTCGATCGAAGGCTGGAAGGCGATCAACGAGTCGGACATGAGCCTGATCCCCGATCTCAAGACCGCGGTGATGGACCCGTTTGCGGCGCAGCCGATGCTGATCCTGTTCTGCGACGTGATCGAGCCGTCGACCGGCCAGCCCTACAGCCGCGACCCGCGCTCCACCGCGCGGCGCGCCGAGGCCTACGTGAAGTCGGGCGGCTTCGGCGACACCGCCTATTTCGGCCCCGAGGCCGAGTTCTTCGTGTTCGACGACGTGCGCTTCGAGGCGACGATGAACCGCTGCGCCTACGAGATCGATTCGGACGAGGGCCCGTACACCAGCGCCAAGGCCTACGAGGACGGCAACTGGGGCCACCGGCCGCGCGTCAAGGGCGGCTACTTCCCGGTGCCGCCGGTCGACTCGGCCAACGATCTGCGCGCCGAGATGGTCAGCACCATGATCGACATGGGGCTGGACATGGAGAAGCACCATCATGAGGTCGCGCCCTCGCAGCACGAGCTGGGCCTGAAGTTCGACACCCTGGTGTCTTCGGCGGACAACCTCCAGATCTACAAATACGTGACCCACATGGTCGCCCACCAGTACGGCAAGACGGCGACCTTCATGCCGAAGCCGGTATGGGAGGACAACGGCTCGGGCATGCACACCCACCAGTCGATCTGGAAGGGCGGCAAGAACACCTTCGCCGGCTCGCTCTATGCCGACCTCTCGGAGTCCTGCCTGTTCTACATCGGCGGCATCATCAAGCACGCCAAGGCGCTGAACGCCTTCACCAACCCGCTGACCAACAGCTACAAGCGCCTGGTGCCGGGCTTCGAGGCGCCGGTGCTGCTGGCCTATTCGGCGCGCAACCGCTCGGCATCCTGCCGGATTCCGCATGCGGCGAGCCCCGCCGGCAAGCGCGTCGAGGTCCGCTTCCCCGATCCGGGCGCGAACCCCTACTACGCCTTCTCGGCGATGCTGATGGCCGGCCTCGACGGCATCGAGAACCGCATCCATCCCGGCGACGCGATGGACAAGAACCTCTACGACCTGCCGCCGGAAGAGCGCTACAACGTGCCGACGGTCTGCGGCTCGCTGCGCGAGGCGCTCGAGAACCTCGACGCCGACCGCGACTTCCTCAAGAAAGGCGACGTCTTCACCGACGAGCAGATCGACGGCTACATGGAGCTGAAATGGGAAGAGGTCGTGCGCTTCGAGACCTTCCCCCACCCGGTCGAGTTCGACATGTACTACAGCGTCTGACCGGAGCGCTTGCCTACGATCGTTCGGGCCGCCCTTCGGGGCGGCCCGTTCTTTATGGCAGCTTCACCGTGAATTCCTTGCCGCCGTATTCATGCACGCTGTCGCGGGCGCGGATGCGGACTTCCGTTACGCCGGCCGGAACCCGCACGCCCGACAGCGAGCGGGTGAACGGCTGCTCGGTCTCGTGCGGATGCAGCAGCGTGCGCGTGCCCAGCACCGTGCCGTCCGGCGCCAGCACGTCCCAGGCGTCGGCGTAGTGGTCCCATCCCTCGTCGGCGTGCCGGACAGTCACATTGAAGCTCCAGCTGCCGGCGCCCGACTTGCGGGCCTTGACGTCGATCACGTCGGCCTCGCCGGCCAGCGCGGCGGCGGGCGGCAAACACAGCAAGGCAGCGAGTATCAGGCGGCGCATTTCGGTCCTCCATGGCGGCGTCGGGCGGGATCATAGTAGCGGCATCGGCGGCGGCACCTCAATTCATTGTGAAGCCCCGGGCTTGCCTTTGCCTTGTGGGCGAATATCTGGCTCTCTGTCCGCGATACCGACTTCAGGAGACACACGTCATGCCTGTGGAGACCGCCGCCAACCCCGCCCCCGGCTTCGCCAGCCACCCCGACCACAGGATCGGCCTTGCGCCCGCCGGGCGACGAATGCGCGTCATCGTCGCGGGGTGCGTGGCCGTCGCCGAGAGCGGCGACGTGCTGGTGATGCGCGAGGGCGACTACCCGCCGGTCTACTATTTCCCCCGCCAAGACGTGAACATGGACCTGCTCGCCGCCACCGACCACGCCAGCACCTGCCCGTTCAAGGGCGACGCGTCGTACTGGACGATCGAGGCCGGCGACCGCCGCGAGGAAAACGCGGCATGGTCGTACGAGGCGCCCTACGACGAGATGCTGGAGATCGCCGGCATGATCGCGTTCTACCAGGACCGGGTGAAGCTGGAGGTCATCGGCTGACCAGCCCGCACCGTCCCCTACCCCGCGTCCAGCGGCCGCGGGCGGCCGTCGGGGCCGATCGCGACGTAGGTGAAGATGCCCTCGGTGACCTTGACGCGTTCGCCGCCGGCCTCGCGGATGATCCAGGCCTGGATGCGCAGCGTCATCGAGGTGCGGCCGGTCTTCTCCATAAGGGCGTAACAGCAGAGGATATCCCCGACCTTGACCGGCTGGTGGAACACCATCGAGTCGATGGCCACGGTCGCGACCCGGCCCTTCGAATACTGGTGGGTCACCATGCCGCCGGTGATGTCCATCTGCGCGAGTAGCCAGCCGCCGAAGATGTCGCCTTCGGGATTGGCGTCGGCGGGCATCGCCAGGGTGCGCAGGGCAAGCTCGCCAAGCGGCTGTTCTTGTGCGGTCGGCATGACTACGGGTTCCTTCGCTGACAGGCATCCTATCCTACAAGATATTGTTACAATTCGCCAGAAACCCACACTATCGTCCTTGCTCCGGGCCGCGCCACCCATATAATGCGCGCATGGCGGATCTCTTTCAGGACGGCCCTGGCGGCCGCAAGGCGGCGGCGCGCGACGATGCCTACTCGGCCCGCGATATCGAGGTGCTGGAGGGGCTGGAGCCGGTGCGCCGGCGCCCCGGCATGTATATCGGCGGCACCGACGAGCGCGCGCTGCACCATCTGGTCGCCGAGGTCATCGACAATTCGATGGACGAGGCGGTGGCCGGCCACGCCAACCGCATCGAGATGGAGTTCCACGGGGACGGCGCCGTCACGGTGCGCGACAACGGGCGCGGAATCCCGGTCGATCCGCATCCGAAATTCCCGAAGAAATCGGCGCTCGAGGTGATTCTGACGACGCTGCATTCGGGCGGCAAGTTTTCGGACAAGGTCTACGCGACGGCCGGCGGCCTGCACGGCGTCGGCCTGTCGGTCGTCAACGCCCTGTGCGACCGGCTGACGGTGGAGGTCGCGCGCGACCGCAAGCTGTGGCGGCAGGAGTATTCGCGCGGCGCGCCGCAGGGCGCCCTGATCGACGAGGGCCCGGTGAACAACCGCCGCGGCACCACCATCCGGTTTCATCCCGATCCCGAGATTTTCGGCGAGAGCGGCGCGTTCTCGGCCGCGCGGCTGTACCGCATGGCGCGCTCCAAGGCCTATCTCTACCGCGGCGTCGAGATTCGCTGGAGCTGCGATCCTTCACGCATGCCCAAGGACGAGGACATTCCGGCGAGCGCCACGCTGCATTTCCCCGGCGGGCTTGCCGATTTCCTCGAGGCGACCGTGGCCGCGCGCCACACCGTCACGCCGACGGCGTTCGCCGGCCAGGCCGGCGCGCCGGACGGCGTCGGCCGGGTCGAATGGGCGATCTGCTGGCCGGAGGACAGCGACGGGTTCGTTTCCACCTACTGCAACACCGTGCCGACGCCGCAGGGCGGCAGCCACGAAGCGGCGCTTCGCATGGGCCTGCTGCGCGGCCTGAAGGCGTTCGGCGAGATGACGGGCAACAGGAAGGCCGCCCAGATCATGGCCGACGACGTGATCGGCGGCGCCTGCGCGATGCTTTCGGTGTTCATCCGCGACCCCCAGTTCCAGGGGCAGACGAAGGAAAGGCTGTCGTCGCCCGAGGCCGGCCGGCTGGTCGAAACCACGATCAAGGACCGGTTCGAGCTGTGGCTCGCCGCCGACCCGACAGCGTCCAACCTGCTGCTGGAGCGCGTCGTCGAGCGGGCGGAGGAGCGCATCCGCCGGCGCAGCGCGCGGGAGCTGACCCGCAAGACGGCGACCCGCCGCCTGCGCCTGCCCGGCAAACTCACCGACTGCAGCAGGACCGGCCAGGAAGGCACCGAAGTGTTCATCGTCGAGGGCGATTCGGCGGGCGGATCGGCCAAGCAGGCGCGCGACCGCGAGACCCAGGCGGTGCTGCCGCTGCGCGGCAAGATCCTGAACGTCGCCAGCGCCTCGGCCGACAAGCTGGCCGCCAACCAGGAGCTGAGCGACCTGGTCCAGGCGCTGGGCTGCGGCACGCGCGGCGATTACGACGATACCAGGCTGCGCTACGACAAGGTCATCATCATGACCGATGCGGACGTCGACGGCGCGCATATCTCGGCGCTGCTGATGACC
>CAMYKU010000098.1 GCA_947259105.1 uncultured Alphaproteobacteria bacterium | reverse complement strand
GATCAATCAGCTCTATCGTTATACGCCGCTGCAGACCAGCTTCGGCATGAACATGCTGGCGCTCGACGGCGGGCGGCCCCAGATGATGGGGCTGCGCGAAATGCTCGACGCCTTCATCGCGTTCCGCGAAGAGGTCATCACCCGGCGCACCGCGTTTGAGTTGGCCAAGGCGCGCGACCGGGCGCATGTGTTGATCGGCCTCGCCGTCGCGGTGGCCAATCTCGACCCGGTCATCAAGCTGATCCGCGCGGCAAAGGATCCGGCCGTCGCCCGCGGACAGTTGTTGGCCACGCCGTGGCCCGCGGGAGATGTGGCGCCGCTGATTGAACTGGTCGACGAGCCCGGCCGCGGCATCGTGGATGGCTACTACCATCTGTCCGAGGAGCAGGCCAAGGCGATCCTGGACCTTAGGCTGCACCGCCTCACGGGCCTCGAGCGCGATAAAATCGGCAATGATCTCAAGGCGCTCGTGGATCAGATCGCCGACTACCTGGACATCCTCGGCTCGCGCGAACGCGTGCTCGGGATCATGCGGCAGGAACTCACGGCGGTGAGGGATCAGTTCGCCACGCCGCGGCGTACGACGCTGGAGGAGGGGGAATTCGAGTACGACCTCGAATCCCTGATCGAGCGCGAGGACATGGTCGTGACCTTCTCGCACCGCGGCTATATCAAGCGCGTGCCGCTTTCGACCTATCGGGCGCAGCGCCGCGGCGGCAAGGGGCGCGCCGGCATGAGCACCCGCGACGAGGACTTCGTCGACCAGGTCTTCGTAGTCAACACGCACACGCCGGTCCTGTTCTTCTCGACCCGCGGCACGGTCTACAAGATGAAGGTGTACAAGCTGCCGCTGGGAACCCCGACGGCGCGCGGCAAGCCGTTGGTCAACATGCTGCCCCTTGGGGAAGGCGAGACCATCACCACATTGATGCCGCTGCCGGAAGACGAGGACAGCTGGAACGACCTGTTCGTGATGTTCGCGACTGCGAGCGGCAACGTGCGGCGCAATCGACTGTCCGATTTCGTCAACGTCATGGCCAACGGCAAGATCGCCATGAAGCTGGAAACCGGCGACCGCCTGGTCGGCGTGCGCACCTGCGACGATCAGGAGGACGTGCTGCTTGCCAGCCGGGCCGGCAAGTGCATCCGCTTTCCTGTGACCGATGTCCGCGTCTTTAGCGGGCGGACATCGACGGGGGTCCGCGGCATCAGGCTGGAAAAGGACGACGATGTGATTTCCATGTCGATTCTGCTCCATGCCGAGTTCGGCACCGAAACGCGCGACGATTATCTGCGGGCGGTCCGGGCCAAGGACAGGCTTGAGGGGGTCGCCGACAGCGAACCCGATGCCCAGGACGTGGATTTGGCGGCCCGGCTGAAAGAACCCGAGTTCGGCGAGATGGCCAGGGACGAAGAATTCATCCTGACCGTGACCGAAAACGGCTTCGGCAAGCGTAGCTCAGCCTACGAGTATCGCGTCAGCGGCCGCGGCGGCAAGGGCATCGTGAACATCGAAACCTCGCGCCGGAACGGTCCGGTGACCGGGTCATTTCCGGTTGCCGAGAGCGGCGAGATCATGCTTGTTACCGATGGCGGACAACTCATCCGCATGCCGGTGAACGATATTCGCATCGCGGGCCGGGCAACACAGGGCGTCACGCTGTTCCGGGTTTCGGAAGGCGAGAAGGTGGTGTCCGTCACCAAGCTTGGCGATGAAGACGACGAAGAAGACGAAGAAGACGACGAAGAAGACGGCGCAGAAGCGGAAGATTAAGATGAGATCGGTGCGCGATCGTGTTCCGGTCGCCGCGATCCGTCACAGGGGGAAGGCATGAGCGAGCCGCACGTCGGTGTCTATCCGGGCACGTTCGACCCGATTACCAACGGCCATTTGGATATCATCACGCGCGCCACGAAGGTCGTGGACCGGCTCATCATTGCGGTCGCGGACAACGACGGCAAGGGGCCCTTGTTCCCCTTGGAAGAGCGCGTTGGGATGATCAGGGCCGAGCTCGATTCGCTGCCCGGCAATATGGGTCAGCGGATGGAAGTCCAGTCCTTCGATACGCTGCTGATGCATTTCGTCAGCGATGTCGGCGCAAACGTCATCATCCGCGGCCTGCGGGCGGTTTCCGATTTCGAGTACGAGTTCCAGATGGCCGGCATGAACGCCCGCCTCAACGCCAGCGTGGAGACGGTGTTCCTGATGGCGGCTGAACGCCAGCAGTTCATCTCGTCGCGTTTCGTCAAGGAGATCGCCCGTTTGGGCGGCGACGTGTCCAGCTTCGTGTCGGGACCGGTCGCCAAGCGGGTTGTCGCGCAGTTCGGGCGGCCGCCGCGATAGGCAGCCTGCGGGCGCTATCCGCCTTCGAGGGTTGTGAGCGCACCGAACCGCGGGCGGAACACCGCCCGATGACGCAGCTGCGTGGGAGCCATGACCTGGGGAAAGATGAGGGGTTCGAAGTTGTAGACGACTTCGGAGTAGATCATGCTTTCACCAGCCCGAACGATGAAACCGGCCGGCAGGGCGGCGTCTTCGCCGGCGGTGCCCAGCTCACTCGTCTCGCTCGCCGTTCCGGCGCCAAAGCGCTGCCAGTCTATCTTGGGCGGATTGGCCCCGGTGGCGCTCACCGACGAGATGATGACCCGGCCCTGCGTGCCCAATTCGAAGGGCTGCGCGACGAACTGAACGGCGGCAAAGAGCGAATCCAGATCGGCCGCCGTCAAGTCTTCGGCCTGGGCGACCAGATCCGCCATGGAGACGGCGGTCCGGTTGAGCTTTTGCTGCAAAAGCGCGAATCGCACGATCTCGACGCCGCCCAGCATGACGAAAAGCAAGAACGGCATGATGACGGCGGCCTCGATCATGACGCCGCCGCGCTGCTCGTTGGCCAGCATATGCTTGAGACGGCGGAACACGGTCAACCTCCACCGCCGCCGCCGCCGGAAGCCCCAAAAGGCTCGTTCCGAACGGCGATGGCCGCGCTCAGAGGAAAATTGGCGCCGCCGGGCAGCAACTGCGGCAACAGCGGGGTCAACAGCGACCAAGCGTAGTTGATCTGATAGAGGACCACGTCACCGGGACCGCCGAGACCCGCCTGTCCCATGTCCGCGTCCCATAGGCCGTTGCCGTTCACGTCCGTGAACGGCTCGCCCGGGTCGTAGGTGCCGTTGAACGGGTCCTGATCGTCGAATGGCTCCGGCTGGCCGACGTCCTCGAAGCTCGGATAAATCGTGTAGGAGATCTGCACTTCGTTCATATCCAGGAGGCCGATCGTGGCTTCGGCCACCATGTCCGTGATCGCCTGTTCGCGGGACACCGCCGCCGGCTGGAACCCGGTGCGTCCCAGGCGCGAGGCGCCGCGCAGTCCGCCCTCCATCAACGAGGTGACGAACATCACCATCATGAAATCGAGTACGCCTGTGATCAGCAGCAGCACAAACGGCGAGGCGAGGGCAAACTCGGTCGCCGAGATGCCCTTCTGACAGCATAAGATCTGGCGCATGCGGCGTAGCCCGAACATTGCAGTCTCCGAACACAACTTCGCCAAAATGGACTACCACCGAAGATGAGGCGAAAGGCTGAAGATTTTGTTAAGGCAATGGAACTGAGATAAATTAAAGCAATCTATATTGATGTTTTTATTAAAATCGATCCTAATATAGACCGCAATAAGAACAATACTCGAGATATTATTGAGATTTATATTTCACTCAACTTGTTCTATTTATTAACGGGCGGTTAATCCATCCTGGGATAAAACGGCATCGGACGATCCTGCGACCCCTTTTGACGAGGCGTTGAGGTGACTGGTGCCATGATCTCTCGAATGCGACATGCCGGGCGCAGATTTCTGCGGGACGAACGCGGCGGAATGGCGGTTTTTCTCGCCGCCGGCATCGTCGTGCTGTCGGCTGCGGTCGGGCTTGGCGTCGATACGATCCGCGGCTATCTGGTGCAGTCGCGTCTGGCCGCCGCCCTCGATGCCGCCGGCCTGGCCGGCGCGCGGGTGATGTATTCCGATACCCGCGACGACGACATCCGCATGTTTTTCGACGCCAATTTTCCGCCGGGGTTCATGGGCGCGACCATCGACGGCCCGAATTTTACGGTCGACGCCGCCAGCGAGGTTCTATCGATCGACGCCAGCGCGACGATCGAGACCAGTTTCATGCGCATTCTCGGCTTTCAGACCTTGACGGTCTCGGCCAATTCCGAAATCACCCGCCAGACCGAGCTGCTCGAGCTGGTGCTCGCCATCGACATGTCCGGGTCCATGGGCAACTCGGTGTCGGGCGGCGGCACGCGTATCGCGGCGGCGCGCGACGCGGCCCAAGAACTGGTCAATATCCTGTTCGGGCAGGACGAAACCAAGGCGCTCCTCAAGATCGGGATCGTGCCGTGGAACGGCAAGGTCAACATCACCCTCAACGGCACCACGTTCGATTCGACGCAAACGGTGCCCGAGGCAGTCGATCCTTACGTGCACCCAATTCTCGGCGGAGCGGCGCGGAACGAAGTGCAAATAATCAACAATTCGCCGGTCCCGCTGCTGTCGGCGCCGCCGGCAGACTGGCCCGGTTGCGTCTTCGCGCGTTATATCCACGACTTCGTCGACAATGACGGCGACCTCTCTGTCGGACCCGTATCGGTCGGCGACAAGGACTGGCCGGCCTGGGAACTCGTTCAGCCCACCGGGCTCGAAGGGGGCGAGCCGATCTCGCCCGGAAGGTGCGCGATGGCGGTGGACAACCACGAATGCACCCGCTGTTTGAGCCATGGCATCACGCCGCTGCAGAACGTCAAGACGGATACGCTCAACGCGATTGCGGAGCTGCAGAGCCCCACGGGCACGACCAACATTCCCGAAGGGCTGGCCTGGGCCTGGCGGGTGCTGGTGCCCCAGGCGCCCTTTACCCAAGCCGAAGTCGATCCGCCGGGCCGGCGCACCCAGGCCATCGTGCTGCTGACGGACGGCGAGAATTACGGCGGCTCCGGCGACGGCTACAAGACCATCTTCGGCTACGGATCGTCGGCACAGGGGCCGGTGGACGGGCCGGGCATGAACAAGCGTCTGGAGGATGTCGCCGCCGCCATCAAGGCGCAGGGCATCCTGATCTATACGATCCAGTTCGCCTTCTCGAGCGGTGATCTTGCGACCTTGATGAAGAACGTCGCGTCGGGACCGGACGCGCCCTTCTATCATTACGCTCCCGACAAGGCGACCTTGACGCAGGTCTTCAAGGAAGTCGCCAACGACCTTTCCGAGCTTCGGGTCTCGAAGTAAGACGCGGCGTGCGACGTGGCCCGGCGGTTGCCCTCCGCACCGCCGGGTCGCGCGCGTCTGGCTGTTGACCCGGCCCGCCTGGCTTC
>CAMYKU010000097.1 GCA_947259105.1 uncultured Alphaproteobacteria bacterium | reverse complement strand
GAATCTGATCGACCACGACACGCTCTAGCGCACTATCCGTTAAGTTGGCACCGGCCCGCACCCCCACCCGGCCACCCAACGGTATCGTACACTGTGGGTGGCCGGGTGGGGGTGCGGGCCGGTGCCGATTCCACGTAAGTGGATACGGGGCTAGCGGCGGACCGCAAGACCGGCTTGTGCACCCCCGCCATCGGGAACATACTGCCGGCCTCGAATCGCAGGGTGTTCGTTAGATGACGCAGACGCAGCGGCGGGTCGATTTCCTGTTCCTCAATCTGGGACATTTCTTCGCCCATTTCCTGATTTTGGTCTATGCCACGGTGGCCATGGCGATCGCCATCGACCGCCAGGTCGACATCCCCGGCATCGTCGCCGAATGGAACATGTCCTATGCCGACCTGGTGCTGATTTCCACCGGCGGCTTCGTGGCCTTCGGGCTGTTCTCGCTGCCGGCGGGCTGGCTCGCCGACCGCTGGAGCCGCCCCGGGATGATCGCGGTGTTCTTCCTTGGCATGGGCGGCGCGTCGATCGCGACGTCGCTCGCGCAGTCGCCCTGGCAACTGGCGGCCGGAATCCTGATGGTCGGCACCCTCGGCGCGATCTATCACCCGGTCGGGCTGGCGATGGTGGTGCAGGGGCGCCGCAGGACCGGCGTGCCGCTGGCTGTCAACGGCGTGTTCGGCAATCTCGGCGTCGCCGCGGCGCCGCTCTGCACGCTGCTGCTGATCGGCGATTTCGGCTGGCGCGCCGCCTTCATCGTGCCGGGCGCGGCGGCCATGCTGACCGGGATCGCCTATGTCGTCTGGCTGCGCATCGGCCATGCCCATGACCGGCGGGAGCTGCAAGCCGGCCGCGCAGTGCGGGCCGAGCCGGCCCACGTGCCGGCGCTCTCCCTCGACCGCGCGATGCTGATCAAGGTCTTCGCGATCATCTTCTTCACCGCCGCCATCGGCAGCTTCATCTTCCAGAGCACCACCTTCGCCCTGCCGAAGATCTTCGACGAGCGGCTCGCCGGCCTCGCGACCAGCGGCAGGGCGGTCGGCTGGTGGACCTTCGCGGTGCTGGCCTCGGCCTCGCTGGCGCAGCTGGTCGTCGGCTGGCTGGTCGACAACCATTCCGTCCGGGTCGTGTTCGCGACCATCGCCGGAGTCCAGGCGCTGCTGTTCTTCGCCATGCTCAACCTGACCGGCGGCGCGGCGCTGATCGTCGCCGTCGCCTTCATGCTGGTGGTTTTCGGCCAGGTGCCGATCAACGACGTGCTGATCGGCCGGATCGCCAGGAGCGAGTGGCGCAGCCGCGCCTACGCCCTGCGCTACGTGCTGTCCTTCGCGGTGATGGCGGCGACCATCCCGACGCTGTCGCGGCTGCACGCCAACTGGGGCTTCCATTCCCTGTTCCTGGTCATGGCGGTCGGCGCCAGCTTCATCTTCCTGGCCGTCCTGCAGCTCCCCGGCACCCGCCTGCGCGTCGCCCCGGCGGCGGGGGAGTAAATACGGCAGAGGATCGCCCGCGGCCGCCAGAGCGTGCCGGTGCAAATCAGCCCTGCTGGTTCCGCCCTTCGGCGTGCAGCTTGAGGATGGTGTGGACGAAGTCGCTGACCGGGGTCGGCACGCCGAGGTCCCGGCCGAGACGCACCACGGCGCCGGTCAGCCAGGGCAGTTCGAGCCGGTTGCCGCGTTCGAGGTCGCCCAGCATCGACGCCTTCATCTCGGCCGGCAGGCCTTCCGCGAAGGTGAGCTGTTTGGCTTCCAGGCCGTCCTCCAGCCGCGCGCCCCTGGCGCGTCCGACGGCGACGGTCTCGGCGATCAGGTCCTCGAACACCCGGCGGGTATCGGCATCGGCCAGGATCGGCCCGATCGGCATGCGCATCGCCGCGGTGGCCCCGGCCATCGGCGCGAGGAATGCGAATTTGCGCCAGATGTCGGCAATGATGTCGGACGAGATCGACGCCTCGAAACCGGCCTTCGCGCAGGCCTCGTGGAAGGCCTCGAGGCGCGGGCTCGGCCGCCCGTCCAGCTCGCCGAATTTCAGCCAGGCCATGGTGCCGGTGTGCCGGATCACCCCCGGCGCCTCGATCAGGGCGGCGATCGCGGCAACGCCGCCGACCGCGTGCTGCGCCCCCAGTATCGCGGCGACGCGTTCCTCCGCGTCGACCCCGTTCTGGAACGAGATCACCGCCGTATCGGGGCCGATCAGCGGTTTGCAGTCCGTGGCCGCGACCTCCACGTCCCACAGCTTGACGCAGAACATCACCACGTCCACCGGGCCGATGCCGGCGGGGTCGCTTATCGCCTTCGCGGGGTGGACCAGCACGTCGCCATTCGGACTGTACACTCTCAGGCCCTTCTCGCGGATCGCGGCGCCATGCGCGCCGCGGGCGATGAACGTCACATCGGTGCCCGACTGCGCGAGTTTGGCCCCGAAATACCCGCCGACGCCGCCGGCGCCCATGACCGCGATCTTCATGGCGCGGCCCTCAGCGCAGCGCGGCGCAGGCGCGCTGGATGCGCCGGCAGGCTTCCTCCAGCGCCTCGGTCGAGGTCGCATACGAGATGCGGAAATGCGGGCTGAGGCCGAAGGCCTCGCCATGCACCGCGGCCACGCCCTCGGCCTCCAGGAGGTAGGTCACGAAATCCTCGTCCGTTTCGATCGTCTTGCCGTCCGGGGTCTGGCGCCCGATCGTGCCGGCGCAGGACGGGTAGACATAGAACGCGCCTTCCGGCGTCGCGCAGGTCAGCCCGGTCGCCTGGTTCAGCATGGCGACGACGAGGTCCCGGCGTTCCTTGAACACCTTGTTGTGTTCGGCGATGAAGGAATGATCGCCGTCCAGCGCCGCGACCGAGGCCCACTGGCTGATCGTCGAGGTGCTGGTGGTGGACTGCGACTGGACCTTGTTCATCGCCTTGATGACATCGACGGCGCCCGCCGCGTAGCCGACCCGCCAGCCGGTCATGCAGTAGGCCTTCGACAGCCCGTTCAGGGTCAGCGTGCGCTCGTAGAGCTTCGGCTCGACCTGGGCGATGGTGGTGAACTCGAAGTCGTCATAGATGATGAACTCGTACATGTCGTCGGTCATCACCCAGACCTGGGGATGCCTCAGCAGCACCTCGGCCAGCGCCTTCAAATCGGCGCGTGTATAGGCGGCGCCGGTCGGGTTCGACGGCGAGTTCAGCATCAGCCACTTGGTCTTCGGCGTGATCGCCGCTTCCAGGGCCTCCGGCTTCAATTTGAAGTTGTCCGATTCCGGGCAGTCGACGATCACCGGCTCGCCCTCGGCCAGCAGCGTGATATCGGGGTAGCTGACCCAGTAGGGCGCCGGGATGATCACCTGGTCGCCGGGGTTCAGGGTCGCCATCATCGCGTTGTAGATGGTCTGCTTGCCGCCGCAGCCGACGGTGATCTGGTCCGGCGTGTAGGTCAGCCCGTTGTCGCGCTTCAGCTTGTCGCAGATGGCGCGGCGCAGCTCGGCGATGCCGGCGACGGGGGCGTATTTGGTCTTGCCCGCGGCCATCGCGGCGGCCGCTGCCTGCTTGATATGCTCCGGCGTGTCGAAATCCGGCTCGCCCGCGCCGAGGCCGATGACATCCTCGCCGGCGGCCTTCATTTCCGCCGCCTTGTTGGAGACGGCGACGGTGGGGGACGGCTTGATGCGTGACAGACGGTCGGCGATGATGCCCATGATCGGATCCCCCTGTGCGCTGTATGGTATCGGTGGACGGCGGCACACTATGCCGGGTATGACACGGTTGCAACGGGGAAACGCGCCGAATCGGCCACGGAATGCCGATCCGGCCGAAACAACCCCATGCACCGGCAATTTCCGCGGGTTCCGGCGGGCCCTTCATGCCCCGTGCTGGTTCGCCGGCCGGGCGTTGGCGGTGGTCAGATAGAGGCCGGCGAAGATGGCGGCGGCGCCCAGGTAGTGGAAGGCCTGCAGGCGTTCGTCGAGGAAGACCATGCCCAGCACCGCGGCGAAGGGCGGCATCAGGTGGATGAACAGCCCGGCGCGGGTCGGGCCGACCGCCGGCACCGCCCTTGTGTATCCGAAATAGGCGAGCGCCGTGGCGACCGGGCCGATGTAGCCGATCACCAGGAAAGCCGTGGCGTCCACCACCATCGGGCGGACCTGCGTAATTTCCCAGAGCCAGATGGGGAACAGCACGGCAAGCGCCGGGATGATGCTGGCGACCAGCAGCGTGCCGGACTCGATGTCGTCCGGCCGCCGGCCCAGGACGGTGACATAGACCGACCAGAAGATCATCGCGACGAGCATCACGACGTCGCCCCGCGCCAGCCCCTGGGACAGGACCTGCAGCGGGTCACCGCGCAGCACGATGAAGCCGACGCCGAGCAGCGAGAGGCCGATCCCCCCCGCCTGCCGCCAGGTCACGCTCTCGCGCCAGATCGCCCACGCCAGCATGGGGATGACCACCGGGCTGACCGCGTTGATCAACGCCACATTGACCACCGATGTGGTATTCAGCGCGGTGTACTGCAGGGTGGTGAACCCGGCGACGCCGACCAGCCCGAGCAGCAGGACCAGTTTCCACTCGCGCATCAGCGCCGCGCGCTGCCGCCGCAACTGCGGCAGGAAGATCGGGAAGAGGATCAGGAAGGCTGTCGCCCAGCGCCAGAAGCCGAGGCTGACCGGCGGAATGGCTGCATGGACGGCGCGGCCGACCACGATGTTCCCCGCCCAAGCGAGCGAGGCGAAGGACAGCAACGCATAGGCCACCGGCGGCGAGGGATGTTTCGACGTCATCGCGATTCGTTCTGTTGTTTTCCCCCGCCGCGGGCCGATCCTACCAGATGCCGCGGCCGGATACAGCCCGCGCGCCTATATGGCCTGTTGCCGGCGCGAGGCCGACGGATTCGGCCGGCCGTGCGCCTCGATGCCATCCCGCCGGCACGAAAAAAGACCCGCCGGCGGATGAGGCGGCCGGCGGGTCGAGGGAGATCCGTGCGGACGGGGTGATCGCGACACGGATCCAGGTGGAGACGCTGTGCGTCAGGCGGCGCGGACCTCGCCAAGATACCGGAGCACCTCACCCCGCAACACCTCGGCCGGGTGTGACACCGTCTCGGCGGAACTGAGCACCTGGCCGGCCGTGTGGCACGACGCGCCGACCGCAATGGCCGGCGACGCCCAACGGGATTGCTCGTTCCTGTTCGTCATAATCTGGTCTTCCTCTTCCCAATGCCAAAGCAGGTGTTTGTTGTGTTGGGGTCCCGGCCGATACCGCGCACCCGCCCCTTGCCTGCGCGAAGCCGCGGCAAGCTGCGCGATACCGTTACCGATTGCCGTGGGACCCGTCCGGGCCGCATGGGACCGCAACCCGAAGAGGTGTTGTTGGTATACTACCGATCTTTCATTTCACATGCCCTTCCTGACCTTCACCGGTGCATCGCTTTGATCTTTGCCGAGCCGGACCGGGCACGTCACCGACCCTCGGCCCATTCGCTCAACCTTCTCGCACCGGACACATCCAATTACACGCATAAGTGTCATCGTAGGATATGAATGTTTCGTTAAAGTCGCGCGAAAATTCTTCCTTGATTGCTACCTGTAATATTCATTTGGGTTCATCGATCATGATCCCGTGGGGCCTAGGGCACGGCCAGGCCGCGCGCCTCGAGTTGCGCCGGCGGGATCGTGTTCGGCGGTCTTCGGACATGCGAATTGCTCGACGGCGGGCCGTAATCCGCTGATGGATCGGGGGGGACGAAACGCCGGCGGCGGGCGGGCGGGCGGGTGCAGTCCGCTGACGATAAAAGAACCCGCCGGCGGATGAGGAGACTGGCGGGTCGAGTGGGATCCGTGCGATCTGTGTGATCGCGGCGCGGACCTTGGAAAGAGCGTCGAAGATCAGCCCGCGCGGACCTCCCCGAGGAAGCCGGCAGGAGATGCGCTGCCGGGACCCGCCGCTGGCTGTGGCCTGTCGATTTTCATGCGTGAAATGCTCCTGAATCCAAACACTGTGATATCCGGAAAATCCTCGATCTCTGCCCCGACTGCGCCCCGCGGCGGATCAGCAGAGGAGCATTGAGAGAGCTGTATACAAAGGGAAAGGGGTCTGGCGCCGGTTCGAGAGAGATCGGCGCGGCAGCGTTTGCCGCGCGGGGATCGCCCCGGCGTCGCGGCCGGTCAGGCGGCGCGCACGTCGCCGAGGAACCGTTCCACCTCGCCGCTCAGCCCCTCGGCCCGGCGCGCCATCGCCTGCGAGGCGCTGAGCACCTGCGCCGCTGCCGTGCCGGTCTCGCCGGCCGTTTTGTTGACCGCCTCGATGTGGTCGACACGCCCTGCTCCTCGACCGCCGACGATATCGTCGTCGCGATGTCGCTGACCTCGCCGATGATCGAACGGATCTTCTCGATCGCGCCGACGGCGCCGGTGGTCTCCGCCTGGACGGACGTGATCTGCTGCGAGATCTCCTCGGTCGCCTTGGCGGTCTGGTTGGCCAGGTTCTTGACTTCCTGGGCGACCACCGCGAAGCCCTTGCCGGCCTCGCCGGCCCGGGCCGCCTCGATCGTGGCGTTCAGTGCCAACAGGTTGGTCTGGCCGGCGATGTCGCTGATCAGCTTCACGACGTCGCCGATCTTGCTCGCGGCCTCGGCCAGGCCCTGCACCGTCTCGTTGGTCGTCTCGGCCTCGACCACCGCGTTGGCGGCGATCTTCGCCGACTGCATGACCTGGCGGCCGATCTCGGCGATCGAAGCGCTGAGCTCCTCGGTCGTCGCCGCCACCGTCTGCACGTTCGCGGTCGCCTGGTCGGAGGCGCTCGCCACATTGGCCGACTGGCGGCTGGTCTCCTCGGCGGTCGCAGACATCTGTTGCGCCGTCGCCTGCATCTCCGTCGCCGAGGACGTCACCGCACTCAGTACCTCCTGCACCCTGCGGTCGAACTCGCCGGTCAGCCGGTCGATCACCTCGGTCCGCTGTTCCTTTGCGACGCGTTCCGTCTCCTCTCGGGTTTGCAGTTCCTCATTTCTAACCATGTTCTCCTTGAACACCTGAACGGCACGGGCCATGGCGCCGATCTCGTCGCGACGGCCAACGGCCGGGACGGCGACGCTCGTGTCGCCGTCGGCCAGCCGGTCCATGGCAACAGTCATCTTGCTTACAAGAGACACAATCTGGCTACCGACACCGAAAAGAATCATTACAATCACCACCAGGGCGATCGTACCGGATGCCAAACTGAGTTTCACCGAGCGTGCCAACCAGGAGTTTCTTGATCCCGATGCCTCGGCGGCCGTCATCTCGAACGCGTTGGCAAGTTTCTCCAGTTCGACACGTATCAGGCCGATCTCGCCCATAAAGACCTCGTATTCATCGAGATCGAAGATTGTCTGAAGCGATGACATGAACCGTGTGACCGACTCCAGTTTGCCCGCGATTTTCTCGTATATGAGCCTTTCATTCTCGTCGCGAAGCTCGACAGCGATACCTGAAAATTTCTCAGTGACATAATCGAGAGATTTCTTTGTTTCGCTTCGAAACACGTCCTCGTCGATCGTATCGCCCGCGTACTGGCTGCTGATCATGGCAATAACCAACACGTTTTCGTGCAGCGATCGCACTGCCGCGCTTTGTTTCGCGCGAGAATCCGCAACCGTTGACGCTTTCTGGCTCTCGACAATTGCGTCGTACGATACGCCGATAACGGCCGAGAGGGCTATTACTACCGCGATCCCAATCAACACCAAGCTTTGTTTGATGCTCATTCGTGCAATGTTGAGCGTCGCCATCACTGGGTACTCCTTTGATCTTGATTGCGGCAGGTGTCGGAGGGCCGTCGGGGCGCAGGACGATGCCTGCTGACGGCCCTGCCGATCATGTGACAATCACCTGAACTTCCTTTGCGCTGTGGGCGTCATGAGAAACGAAATGAGCTTCTTCACATCGGGCGATGGCTTGCCCTTGGTGATGATCGAAAGCGGCCGGACGATCGGATCGGTCGATACTTCGTTCACATATTTGGCGTTCTTGTCGTGATCCACGAACGACTTGGACACCGCGCCGATGCCGCATGGGCTCTTGGCGACGCGGCCGACCTCCTGGCGGGTCGACTTGACCGTCTTGGCGGTTTCCACATAGCTTGCACCGTTCATCACGAGCGACTGGAACACCTTCCGCGTCGCGGAGCCCGAATGAGACGTTACGACCTTGATTTCGCAGTCCTCGCCGCCGACCTGTTGCCAGTTGGTGATCACGCCGGTGTTGATGTCGGACAGCTGTTGCCAGGTAAGTTCCTGAACCGGGTTCGTCGCATGCACGATCGGGACGATGAGATCCATCGTCAGTATGTGTTCGCGGTAAGTGCCGTCGTCGGGGAGGTCGTATTTGTCCAGAAGCGATTCCAGCGGGCTCGAGGCCAGCGACGCTTCGACTACGCCTTCCATCAGCTCCTCGAAGCCACCGCCTGAGCCAACGCCACGTACCGAAACCGAAAGTCCCGTTGCTTTCGCAAGTTCAGCGCTCAACGGCTCAATGATACGCTTCTGTACCGTCGTGGATCCGCTCAATTCCAGCGCGGCGGCCTGCGACGTCCCCGCGGTAACCGCCAGCGCAGTGACAGCCATCACCGTCGATTTGAGTACTTTTTCAAACATGTATCATGCTCCAAGAATTGATCCGTTACCGTTAACCTGAACAATGCATCCCGGCCTTGCCGCCGAAGCGCGACGCTCGCTCGCCGTTGGTCTTGTCGAACAAGTCCGTCCGCGCCACGCGACGCTGTGACTCCGCAAGTCGGCGGTACACAAAGCGGAGCGTGCCCTACTGTTGTAAAAAAACCCTTAATGCGTGTATGGATTCACGGGCGATCTTCTGTGCCTTGAGAAGTTCTCCGCTCGGAACGAGGGATTGGTAAAGATCCGCCGGTTTGGAATACCGGAACTGTTTGAACCGGCGTTCGGCTGCATTATGCCCGGTGTGGGCAGCGCGCGCCGCGCGCAAACCGGCGGCGGTGGTCGGCCAGACCAGGTCTATACTCATGCGGTCGGGCCGGTTAGGTCATTCACTCGATTTCTCGCTGCTCGACCGCCTGCCTCGCGCCGCTC
The DNA here is from genome assembly GCA_947259105.1 of uncultured Alphaproteobacteria bacterium. GTDB lineage: Bacteria > Pseudomonadota > Alphaproteobacteria > UBA8366 > JADFVY01. The sequence goes on along the minus strand of CAMYKU010000097.1, from coordinate 4,596 downwards.
ATACCCTCCGATAGTCGCCGGCCCACGCGGTCGCGAAAGATTGTTTTGCGAGAAATCCGCCGGCACGGGTTTTCTTGGGAATTCCTCCACCTTTTCGAGTGGCATCCGCCCGGTTTGCGGCAAGATCCATCGCGTTCCGTTCAACACCCCTCCGATTCCGAAAACAAAGGACCCGCCGGCGGATGAGGAAACCGGGGGGTCGAGTGGGATCCGTGCAGATTAGGTGTTCGCGTCACGGATCTCTGTGAAACGTCTGGTGCGTCAGCCGGCCCGCACTTCGCCGAGGAAACGCTCGACCTCGCCGCGCATCTGCTCGGCTTGGCGGGCCATCTCCTGCGAGGCGTTGAGCACCTGCCCCGCGGCCGTGCCGGTCTCGCCGGCCGCCTTCGAGACGTTCTCGATGTTGTTGTTGACGTCCTGCGTGCCGCGCGCGGCCTGCTGGACGTTGCGGGCGATCTCCTGGGTCGAGACGCCCTGCTCCTCGACCGCCGAGCTGATCGTCGTCGCGATGTCGCTGACCTCGCCGATGATCGAACGGATCTTCTCGATCGCGCCGACGGCACCGGTGGTCTCCGCCTGGACGGACGTGATCTGCTGCGAGATCTCCTCGGTCGCCTTGGCGGTCTGGTTGGCGAGGTTCTTGACCTCCTGGGCGACCACCGCGAAGCCCTTGCCGGCGTCGCCCGCGCGGGCCGCCTCGATCGTGGCGTTCAGTGCCAACAGGTTGGTCTGGCCGGCGATGTCGTTGATCAGGCTGACGACGTCGCCGATCTTGTTCGCCGCCTCGGCCAGGCCCTGCACCGTCTCGTTGGTCGATTCGGCCTCGGCGACCGCGTTCTGGGCGATCTTGGCCGACTGCATGACCTGGCGGCCGATCTCGGAGATCGACGCCGACAGCTCCTCGGCGGTCGCCGCCACCGTCTGCACGTTTGCGGTCGCCTGGTCCGACGCGGTCGCCACATTCGTCGACTGGCGGCTGGTCTCCTCGGCGGTCGCGGACATCTTGTCCGCTCGAAAGCATCGGCCATTTCTCCGAGCGCGCGGCGTTTGTCCTCTTCCGCGCGGCCCTGCGCCAGGGCCTGTTCCTCTTCCAGGCGAAGCTTCTCGACCGCGTTGTCCTTGAACACTTGCACTGCCTTCGCCATCTGGCCGATCTCGTCGCCGCGCCCGACGGCGGGGATCTCGACATTGGTGTCGCCGGTCGCAAGGCGGCTCATGGCTTCGGTCATCTTGCCTACGAGGGATACGATCTGGCGGCCGACACTGAAGAGAATCATGACAATGATTACCAGAGCGATCGCGCCGGACGCCAAACTAAGCTGCACCGAGCGCTCCAACAGGGCATTTCTCGATTCCGCCGCTTCGGAGGCGGTGGTCTCGAACGATTTGGCGAGTTTTTCCAAATCGGCGCGCATCACTTCTATGTCGCCCATAAGGACTTCATGTGCGTCGAGATCGAAATTCCCCAGAAGCGATGACAAGAGCCGTGTGATCGACTTCAGTTTGCCGGCAGCTTCCTCCAATATGAGCTTTTCGTTCTCATCGGAGATCCCGGCGCCGAGATCTGGGAATTTCTCGGCGATGTAATCGAGAGTTTCCTTCGTTTTGACGCGAAACACGTCCTCGTCGATCGTATCGCCCGCGTACTGGCTGCTGACCATGGCAATAACCAACACGTTTTCGTGCAACGATCGTACCGCCGCACTTTGTGCCGCTCGGGAATCCGCGACCGCTGACGCTTTCTTGCTCTCGACAGTTGCGCTGTAGGAAATGCCGATAACGGCCGAGAGGGCTATTACCACGGCAATCCCGATCAGCGCCAGGCTTTGTTTGATGCTCATTCGTGCGATACTTGGTGTCGTCATTACCGGATCCTCCGTAACTTGGCTGTGGCCTGGTGTCGGAGGGCCGTCGGGGTGAAGGATAGCGCCCCCTGGACGGCCCTGCCGAACACTTCAACACTGCCTGAAATTCCTCTGTGCCGTTGGCGTCATGAAAAACGAAATGGGCTTCTTCACATCGGGCGATGGCTTGCCCTTGGTTTTGCCGATTTCTTGCGCCTGCGCCGCCGAAGCCAGCGCAAACCCCACAGCGCCGGCAAGCAGCGTCGCATGGGTCAATTCGGCAAGACGAGTCATCCACACATACTCCCGTCGGTTGTTACCGCGGGCCTGCAAGTACATGTCCGCTATCCGGCGTTCTATGTCCAACGTTCCGCCCGCGTCGCCGGATTACGGTCGCTCATGGTGGCGCGTTGGACAACGCAAACGCCGTGCCACTTCCTACACCAGGGGCGTGACAAAAGCGCGCATCTGCAACTGGGGCTTGTATTCTCGTACAGAATAATTTCTGCTTTCATTTCGTGACATAATAAACCGCACATAACTAAGATTCGTTCAATTGAATGTCGAAAGCAGCAATATCCATATCATTGATATTTCCAATGCGCGTGTCGCACCGTCAGTATGATATTGCACGGTTGTCTTGCGGACTCGCCGGTCTGCCATGCCGGCCCCGTATCCGGCACCGGGACGCAAAGTGCGACTCTGGCAAGGGATTGCTGTCGCAGTCCGCAACATTGCACCGAAAGGGCAAGCGGACTGCCACGGCGTGAGTTGGACCGGCAAGCGGCAATCCGCCGGCGCGGACCTCGCCGAGGAAACGTTCGACTCCGCCGCGCCACTGCTTGCGAGCTGTTGAGCTCCCGGCCCGACTCCACATCGGCCCCGCCGGCGGAGCCCCGGAACATCGGCATAACGGACGGCCAGACAACTTGCTGTGCTATCGGCAGCCGCCGCTCCGGCCGGCGTCGCATTCCCGAACACCGTGACCTCCGTCCGCCCAGCGCCTATATTGTCTCCATGTCCGTCGCCGCTCTGCCGCAAAGCCAGCCCGCCCGCCCCCGCCCGGAGGGCGGAATCGCGTTCGACCTCATCTCCGACTACACGCCGGCCGGCGACCAGCCGCAGGCGATCGCGGAGCTGTGCGCGGGCGTGGCGGCGGGCGAGCGCGACCAGGTGCTGCTCGGCGTCACCGGCTCGGGCAAGACCTTCACCGTCGCCCATGTCATCCAGCACACCCAGCGGCCGGCGCTGATCATGGCGCCGAACAAGACGCTGGCGGCGCAGCTCTATGGCGAGATGAGGAGCTTCTTCCCGAACAATGCGGTGGAGTATTTCGTCTCCTACTACGACTACTATCAGCCCGAGGCCTACGTCCCGCGCACCGACACCTATGTCGAGAAGGAATCCTCGCGCAACGAGCAGATCGACCGCATGCGCCATGCGGCGACCCGGGCGCTGTTCGAGCGCGACGACGTGATCATCGTCGCCTCGGTGTCGTGCATCTACGGCATCGGCTCGCCCGAGACCTATTCGGAGATGACCATCCCGCTGACGGAAGGCGGCCGCATCGACCGCGACGACCTGGTGGCCGGGCTGGTCGAGCTGCAATACCGGCGCAACGACACGAATTTCATTCGCGGCACTTTCCGGGTGCGCGGCGATGTCATCGAGATCTTCCCGGCGCATTACGAGGACCGCGCCTGGCGCATCTCGCTGTTCGGCGACGAGATCGAGGCGATCCGGGAGTTCGACCCGCTGACCGGCGAGAAGATGGCGGCGCTGGAAGAGGTCCGCGTCTACGCCAACAGCCACTACGTGATCCCGCGTCCGACGCTGCAGCAGGCGACCCGCACGATCAAGGTGGAGCTGAAGCAGCGGCTGGCGGAGCTGCGCGCCGAGAACAAACTGCTGGAGGAGCAGCGGATCGAGCAGCGCACCACCTTCGACCTCGAGATGATCGAGGCCACCGGCTCGTGCCCCGGCATCGAGAACTACTCGCGGCACCTGACCGGGCGGGCGCCCGGCGAGCCGCCGCCGACCCTGTTCGAATACCTGCCGGAGAACATGCTGCTGTTCGTCGACGAGAGCCATGTCAGCGTGCCGCAGGTCGGGGCCATGGCGAAGGGCGACTATGCCCGCAAATCGGTGCTGGGCGAGTTCGGCTTCCGGCTGCCGTCATGCGTCGACAACCGGCCGCTGACGTTCGACGAATGGAACCGCATGCGCCCGCAGACGGTCTATGTCTCGGCAACGCCCGGCCCGTGGGAGCTGGAACGCACCGGCGGCGTCTTCACCGAGCAGGTGGTGCGGCCGACGGGGCTGGTCGATCCCGTCTGCACCATCCGCCCGACCGAGCACCAGGTCGACGATCTGCTGGCCGAATGCAAGGCCTGCGCCGAAAAGGGCCAGCGCGTCCTGGTCACCACCCTGACCAAGCGGATGGCCGAGGACCTGACCGAATACATGATCGAGGCCGGGCTGAAGGTGCGCTACCTGCATTCCGACGTCGACACGCTGGAGCGCATCGAGATCATCCGCGACCTGCGCCTCGGCGCCTTCGACATCCTGGTCGGCATCAACCTGTTGCGCGAGGGGCTGGACATCCCGGAATGCGCGCTCGTCGCGATCCTCGACGCCGACAAGGAAGGCTATTTGCGCAGCCGCACCTCGCTGGTCCAGACCATCGGCCGCGCGGCGCGCAACGTCGACGGGCGGGTGATCCTGTATGCCGACAGGATGACCGACTCGCTGA
>CAMYKU010000096.1 GCA_947259105.1 uncultured Alphaproteobacteria bacterium | reverse complement strand
AGGCCGCCGGCGCGGTTTGCGACCTCTATTCCAGCCAGGAATGCGAAAACTTCTTCAATGCCGCAGGCTACGAGGCCAATTAAATGCGACACGCTCTAGTGGCGCAGCCTCACGCCGCGGCGCGGTCGCTGCGCGGGGCGCGGCCGAATACCTCGCGGTAGCGCTTGGAAAAATGCGAGGCCGAGGTGAAGCCGCAGGCGACCGCGACGTCGAGCACCGACATCGATGTCTGGCGCAGCAGCGCCCGGGCGCGCTTGAGCCGCAGATCCAGGTAATAGCGCGCCGGCGTGCGGCCGAGATATTTGCGGAACAGGCGCTCGAGCTGGCGGCTGGACAGGCCGACCGACCGCGCCAGGGTCGGCGGCGGCACGGGGCTTTCCAGATTGCTCTCCATCAGCGCGATGGCGGCCACCAGCCTGGGATGGCTGTGGCCGATGCGCATGCGCAGCGCCATGCGCTGGCGGTCGCCCGGCTCGCGGATGCGGTCGTGAATGAACTGCTCGGACACCGCGGCGGCGAGGTCGTGCCCGTGCTGCACGGTGATCAGGTGCAGCATCATGTCGAGCGCGGCGCTGCCGCCGGCGCAGGTGAACACCTTCCCGTCGATCTCGAACAGATCGTCGGTCACTTCGATATCGGGAAACTCCTCGACGAAGCCGGGGATATGCTCCCAGTGCAAAGTGCAGCGCCGTCCCGCGAGCAATCCCGCGCGGGCCAGCACGATCGACCCGCCGCTGACGCCGCCGATAAGGGCGCCGTTGCGCGACAGCCGCCGCAGCCAGCCGAAAAGCCGCTCGTCATGGAAGTCCTCGACGCCGGTGCCGGCGCAGACCATCAGGTTCGGGAAGCGCTCGACCTCCGACAGAGGCTGCTCCGGCACCACGGCGATGCCGTTGCTGGCCGGCACCGGGTCCATGCCGTCGGCGAAGATATGCCACTGGTACAGATTGCGGCCCGAAAGCCGGTTGGCCGCGCGCAGCGGCTCGATGGCCGCGGCGAAGGCCATCATCGAGAATTTCGGAACCAGGCAGAACCCGACCTTCTGCGGCAGCGTATCGGGCGGGCCGGTGAACATGGAACCGCGAACCTCCCTTATCCCAACGCGCCCGAGCATATCAGAGGCGGCGAAAACCACTAGAAAAATTGTTCAAAACCGGCGCTCATGTCGCGCATGGCAAGGTTCCGCGGCGACATGGACGGCGCCACCATACCCTGTCTCTAAATGTCTCCGTGGTTCGACTTCAACCTTCCGGGAACGCATTCGCGCGGGGCGGCGCCGCCATGCTAGAATCCCGTGCGGATCGGACTATCAGGGAGAAGAGGATCATGAGCAAACCGGTATGCGCCGTCGTCGGTGTGGGTCCCGGGAACGGCGCGGCATTCGCGCGGCGGTTCTCGGAAGGGGGCCACGCGGTCGCGCTGCTGGCCCGCGGCTCGGCGGTGTCGAGCCAGTTGGCCGGGGAACTGCCGGATGCAGGGGCCTTTGAGTGCGACGTGGGCGATGCGGCGTCGATCGAGCGCAGCTTTTCCGCCATCCGCCAGGACATGGGCGCGGTGGAGACGCTGATCTATAACGCCGGTAGCGCCCCCTGGGGCTCGGTGGAGGAGGTCTCGGCGGCGGATTTCGAGATGGGCTGGCGCATCAATGCGCTGGGCGCCTTCCTTGCGGCGCAGAAGGTGATCCCGGCGATGAAGGAGGCGGGTCACGGCAACATCGTCTTCATCGGCGCCACCGCATCGCGCCGGGGCGGCGCGAAATCGGTGGCCTTCGCGGCCGGCAAGGCGGCGCAGCGCAGTCTCGCCGAATCCATGGCACGTCACCTGTGGCCGGCCGGGATCCACGTCTCGCTGATCATCGTCGACGGCGTGATCGACCTGGAGAGGACACGGCAGCGCATGCCCGACAAACCCGACGAATTCTTCCTGCAGGCATCCGACATCGCCGAGACCGTATGGCAGACGACGCGGCAGAACCGTTCCGCCTGGTCCTTCGAGGTCGAGGCGCGGCCGTTCGGGGAGACCTGGTAACGGGTGTCCGATTCGCCGGCCGAGGACGGCTCACAGTTCCGGCGTGCGCGGTACCGGCGGGGCGTCTTCCGCGGCCGCAGCGTGCTTCGACCTGCGCAGCTGATGTTCGCGCAGCGCGATATACATGGTCGAGGCGAAGATCATCGCGCCCCCGAGCCAGGTGAACGCCGTCGGAATCTCGCCGAACCACAGGAATCCCAGCATTGCCGCCCAGATCAGCTTGGTGAAGTCGATTGGCATGACGACATGAGTCTCGCCCTCCTTCAGCGCCTGGACCACGGTCAGCTGGCCGATCGTTCCGAGCATGCCGACCAGCACCAGCAGGCCGAACATCCCCGGCGTCGGCCATTGCCAGACCGCGAGCGCCGGAATCAGTGACATCGGCGTCATCAGCAACACCATGTAGGTGGTAATGGTGATCGTGGACTCGGTGCGGCCCAGCACCTTGATGAAGATCAGTGCGATCGCCCACGTCACCGAGGACAGTACGACCAGCACCGAGCCCAAGGTGACAGTGCCGGTTTCATTCAGGTCCGGCGCCAGTGCCACGAACACGCCGGCGAAGCCGAACAGGATCGCCGCCCAGCGCCGCAGCCGCACGCGCTCGCCCAGGAAAAGCATGGCAAGGATGGCGGTGAAGATCGGCACCGAGAAGCCCAGCGCCGAGACCTGCGCCAGCGGCACGATGCTGAGCGCGTAATAGAACGCGAACATTGCGATCACGTTGACCACCGCCCGGCCGGCGTGCAGGCCGAGGCGCCTGGTGCGCAGGGGCGCCAGGCCATAGCGGATGAACCAGGGCGCCAGCACGAAGACGCCAAGGAACTGGCGGAAGAAGGCCACCTCGAACGGGTGCAGCGTCTGCGTCACGTCGCGCACGATCGCGTGCATGGTCGAAAACGCGACCGTGGACAACGCCATCCACGCGATACCGCGCAGGTTGCCGGACAGACCCGCGGCGAAGGTGGAAAGATTGAAGGACAAAACGGAATTCCCGAAAGTCGCGGGGCGCAATATGGACCGGGAGCGCCAGCCACGCCATGCTATTCTTGCCCCTTGACCGCGGCGCCGCTGCGGGGCATGCAACGGGCCACGGAACTCGAAACGAGGGAGCATCGCCGGATGAGCGTCACCATCTATCACAACCCGCGCTGCAACAAGTCGCGGCAGACGCTGCAGCTGCTGCGTGACAGGGGCATCGAGCCGCAGATCGTCGAATATCTCGACACGCCGCCGGACGCGAAGACGCTGGACCGGTTTCTCACCAAGCTGGGCATGGAGCCGCGCGAGCTGATGCGCCGCAAGGAAGCGCCCTACAAGGCGCTGGAACTGGCCGACACATCGCTGGACCGTACGGTTCTGATCGCGGCGATGGTGGCGAACCCGATCCTCATCGAGCGGCCGATCGTCGTCAACGGCGACAAGGTCGCCCTCGGCCGGCCGCCGGAATCGGTGCTGGAGATTCTGTGATTCTATATGAACTACAGAGACATAGAGACACAGAGGGAATTTCATCATCCGCGTCTCTTTGCGCATTCCTCTGCGTTAAATGAAAATCCAGCCGCGGAGCATGCGGTGGGCCGCAGAGGCGCCTAGAGAGTCTCCTTTCAAATCTCTGTGTCTCTGTGTCTCTGTGGTTAGGTCCCTTGAGAGCGATCGTACTCGATGCCGCATTGGTATGACGACATCGCCGCCGCCTTCGCCGAACATGGGCTGACGGCGCGCGGCGCCTTTTATCCGGGGCCGGAGGACGGCGCCCCCGATGGGATGGGCACGATCCTGCTGGCGGGCAATGCCGGGCCCGGCATGTGGACGGCCTTCGCTGCGGAGAAGCCGGCGGGAAGCGACCCGCTGGATACCTGGTGCGGTGCCGTGCTGGTGGATATCGCACGCCGCTTCGAAGCCACCGCGCTGCTGCCGTCCGACGGCCCGCCCTACCTGCCGTTCCAGCGCTGGGCGACGCGGGCTGAGGACGTGTACCGCTCACCGCTGGGTATCCTGATCCATCCGCATTACGGATTGTGGCACGGCTACCGCGGGGCGTTGGCGTTTCCCGGCCGGCTGAAGCTGCCGGCGCGCGACGCGCGGGAGAACCCCTGCGACGCATGTTCCGACCGCCCCTGTCTTTCCGCCTGTCCGGTTGCGGCGTTCGGCGGAGGCGGGTATGACGTGCCTGCCTGCGCGGCGCATCTCCGGTGCGAGGACGGCGCCGACTGCATGACGCTGGGCTGCCGGGCGCGGCGCGCCTGTCCGGTCGGACGCGACCATGTCTACGAGGCGGCGCAGGCGGCGTTTCATATGCGCGCCTTCCTGGCGGCGCGCGGCTGAGGGCGGCGATGTCAGCACGACGATTCACCAGCGGGAAGATCGCCATCCTGGCATTGCTGGCGGCAGCGGCGGCCTATGTCGGCATTCTGATGCTGCTGGTCGAGCCCACGATCTGGCGCGACGTGCCGCCCGAAGGCATGAGCCGCAACGCTGCCGCCTGGTCGGACGAGATCGCGGAAATGCGGATCTACCGTCTGCCGTATCGCGGATTTCCGTTCTATTTCGAGGATGAGCTGGCGCCGGCCCGGTCGCTCGCCCGGATCGGCGATCCGGAAACCGCGAAGCTGATTCTGGACGTCTTGCGGGACAGCAGCCCCGAAGGCCAGTCGGCCTGGTGCCGCCGCGTCAAGTCGGACACCTGGCTGCACGTCGTCACCCTGCGCGAAGACGGGTCGGTGTTCGGCTACGTCATCCTGTCGCCGGCACGCAAGCGGGCTGACGCCCCGGCCTATCTGTCCGGCTGCGGTCTGCTGATCACCGACCGAAGCGGGCCCGGCGTCGAGTTCACGGACGTCTACGGGGCGTTCGAGATGTTGGAGGAAATCACCGGCGTGCGGTTCTAACGCGTTGGCCGCTAGCCCGGATTTCTCACCAGGATGGCGTCGTCATCGCGCCGCGCGGAGTCCGGTCCGCCAGGAGAAGGCCGAAGAGCGTAGCCTGAGCTACGGTCGAGGCCTGCGACGCCGCGGGCGGCCCGCCCGGCGCGACCCTCCGGGCGCGGCGGACAGGCCGACAGGCTGCGTCAAAGCACTTGCCCGATGGGCCGGCATCGCGCCGTGCGCTTTTCCTGTCCTGTCGGCCTGTCCGCCACGTGACGGCGCCATCCTGGTGAGAAGTCCGGGCTAAGTTCGCTCCGGCCCTTTATTCCGCCGGATTGCGCAGCCGGGCGACGCGCTGTTCCCGTTCTTCGAGTTCGGCCTCCGCATGCTCCAGAATATCCTCGGCGATATCGTTCTGCGCATAATGGACAAGCCCGATCCGGACATGGACTGCGATATCCGTGCCGTGCCAGGGGACCGCGACCTCGTCGAGATGGCTCTTGAGCATGGCGGCGCGGCGGCGCGCGTCCTCCTGGCCGATCGACACCAGGAGCACCGCGAAGCGGCTGCCTTCCAGCCGCGCGACATAGTCGACGTCGCGGAATCGCCGCAGCAGGATGTTCGCGACCGCGGTCAACGCATAGTCGCCGGCGCCGACGCCGTGTTCCTCGACGATATCCTCGTAGCGGAACAGGTCCAGCAACAACAGCGCTCCCGCCTCGCCATATCGCCGGGAGCGCGCCAGGCCGCGATGCAGTGCGTCGCCAAAGCCGCGGCGGTTCAGCAGGCCCGTGACCTCGTCGCAGACATTCTGGCTTTCGAGCCATTCGATGCGGCGCTCGGCCCGGACAAGACGCTCTTCGGCCTGCACCGCCCGGCCAAGTGCATCCTCAATCACACGGCGTGCCGACTCGTCCCCGGAGGCCTGCGGATCGATCGACGCCAGCAGCTTCTCGACAACGCCCTGCAGCAGGTCCTGCATCGCGGGATCGGTCCCGTTCGTTGCATCGTGGCGGTCCGGACGATCTTCGTAATGTGCGTCGTCTTCGTTGCTTTTCATGTTTCCTGTACCGCCGCCCCGAAATAGCGGCTTTTGTTATTGTGAATAGGTCGTCAACGAAATAATACGGTGCGTCGTCTCACTGTCCGGTTGTCGCGCAGATCGATTTCAGCGCATTCCATTGTTCCTCGGTAAGGCCGTCGTCCCCGCCGGGCGCCGCCGCCTCGCGCACCACACGTGCGCGATCCGGCGTCGACGGATGGGTCGACAACATGTCGGGGATGGAAAAAACGCCGCCGTCACGCTCCGCGTCCTCTCCGTCGTCGTCCCTGCGGATGCCGTATTTCTCCTCGATCCGCAGGAGCAGATCCGTGAAACTGGCGGCCTTCAACCCGGCCCTGTTCATCAGCTCCACGGCGCCCTTGTCCGCATCGGCCTCGGCGTCGCGCGTGTACGAGGCCTGCACCGCCATCTGACCGACCCCGGTCATGACGTCCGACGCCATCGTGCCGCCGGTCAGCAAGGGGATGATGAAGGCCTGGAGGCCGATCGAGCGCACCATGTTGGCGGTTGCGTGGCGGTGCGTGACATGGGTCATCTCATGCGCCAGCACGCCGGCGACCTCGTCCGGCGATTCGGCCAGCTCGAGCAGCCCGTCGAAGATCACGATATAGCCGCCCGGCGCCGCGAAGGCATTCGGGATCGGGATGTCCAGGACCCGAACCTTGAATTCGTACTCGGACTCGTCCGCCGCCTTCAGCCGCACCGTCATCGCCTCCAGCGCGCGCAGCCCGGCCTCGTCCCGGCAGGTCAGTTCGTCCGAGCCCTTCCAGCCGCCGAATATCAGTGTGACCTGTTCGATCGCCGTGCGGCCCATTCGCTCTTCCATGCTGATGGGCATCATGGCGGCGATCACGGGTGCGGAGTTGGCCAGCGCGAACCAGCCGCCTCCGAAAAGCACGAACATGACGGCGATCCAGAAGGCGACATGCTTTCGCGCCACCGGATCGCGGGCCCCGATATTGTGCATTTCGTGCGCCAGCCTGCGGAGTTCCCCGACGATCGCATGGTCGGCGACCTCCAGCCGCGCGAGGTCCTGGGATAGATTCCTGAGTCGGGCGGGCCTGCCGGCAACGGGTTGTTCAACGACACGCAAATCGTCATAGCGCCAGACGGCGATGAACCCGCCCGAGGCGCCATATATGTGGATACCGTCGCCCGCAAGCCTGTCCGGCGTCGGTGCCGGTTGCGGATCTCCGTTTATGGCGCCGTCGTCGTCCATGCGTCAGAAATCGCCAAGGTCGAAGGCGTCCGCCAGACCTTCGCCGAGTTTCGGCGCCTCATCCAGTGCCCGCGTGACCTGGCTGAAGTCCTGGGTGCCGGTCAACGCCAGCGACGTCACGACGGCGTGCGCCATCCGATGGAAAATCAGGACCCGGTTGAGCACATGGGAGCTGACGGCGAAAAGGAAACCGAACAGCAAGATCATACCACCGAGGCGTTGCTGGTTCATTCCGGCCGCAATGGTTTCCGGATCGACCTCGTTGTTGGCGGCGGCCTCCATCATCTCCCAACCAACGACTCCGACAACGGCGCCTATGACGAGCATGAAGAACAGCAGGTAGACCCCGAACATCAACAGATAGGATGAGAAATGGATCCAGAAGACCCGCCCAAAACCGAGTGTCGAGGAGAACCGCATTCCCTCGAACCCAACGTTTCCGGCCAGATAGCGAAATTCCGCGACGCGGTACCACGACATGGCGAGAATGACCAGCAGATAGCTGAACATCGTTGCCGCCACAACGCCACCGTTCATCTCCGGCGGCTCGACAACCTCCGTCGCCATCGGCTTGAATGCAGGGCTGTCATAAGCACCGCTAAGAAACAGGATTGCCAGCAACAGGGGCAGCGAGAGCCATGGCAGGATCCACAATTTGAACAGGTCACCGATCTTGCCGTGAAAGGTGAACGGCCGGTTGCC
>CAMYKU010000095.1 GCA_947259105.1 uncultured Alphaproteobacteria bacterium | reverse complement strand
GCGCGATCCTGTCTCAGCACCTCGGCCCGGGCCAGCAAATTCATCTCACGCGTGACCGCTACGCTCAGCGAGCTCACGCGGCTGGCGATATCCGCATGCCGGGGCACCGGCGATATGACGGCGCTCTGCTTGCTGATGTCGCCGCCTGCAAGCCGTAGCAATTCGGCGTGGATCCGGTTGCTCACGGTGAGCGTGCTGAACTCGAACACCCGTTCGTCGAGCCGGCGGACCAGGCGGCACAGATTTATCATCACGCGGCAGGCCACCGTGAAATTGGCGCGCAACAAATCCATGAAGCCGCCGGCGTCGAGGAACGCCACGTAGGACGGCTCCAGAGCGAAAACGCTGGTCGACCGGCCCTTGTCGTCGATGGCCGCCAGCTCGCCGAATACCTGCCCGGCCTGGATATCCTCGAACAAGACCTCCTTGCCCGACGGCGAATAGAGCGATACGCGCAGGCGACCCTCGACAAGGAACAACACGTCCGTCCCGGCGTCCAGATGCGCCAGAACCTGTTGATCGGCGCCGAACCTGCGCCAGCGGCAGCGCTTGGCAAGTGCCCCCAGTTCAGGTTCGGACAAACCACTAAGCAACTCGATATGCGCAAGTGTATCTACCATGACGGGCAATCCTAGTGGTGTGAATCAGACGGATGGCTCCACTAGCACATGTGCGCCAACGGCAAGAGTCTAAGCATACGGGCGTATGCGGTGCCAAGGATGATCGCATTTCCGTCACCCGTCGAGCACCGCGTCGCCGACGAACGGGTTGCTCTGGCGCTCGCGGCCGAAGCTCGAGGCCGGGCCGTGCCCGGGGATGAAGCCGACATGGTCGCCGAGCGGCCACAGCTTGTTGCGGATCGAGTCGATCAGATCCCGGTGGTTGCCGCGCGGAAAGTCGGTGCGGCCGATCGATCCCGCGAACAGCACGTCGCCCACCACCGCGATCTTCTGCGCCGCATCGTAGAACACGACGTGCCCCGGCGTGTGCCCCGGGCAGTGGATCACCTGCAGCGTCACGTTTCCGAATTCGACCGTATCGCCGTCGGCGAGCCAGCGGTCGGGCTCGAACGCGCTCGTCGGCTCCAGCCCGTACTGCGCCGAATCCTCGACCAGGCGGTCGATCCAGAACTTGTCGTCCTGGTGCGGCCCCTCGACCGGAACGCCGATCCGCTCGCGCAGCGCCGCGACGCCGCCGCAATGGTCGACATGGCCATGGGTGACGAGGATGCGTTCGATCTCGACCTGCTTTTCCGCCACAGCTTCGAGAATGCGGTCGAGTTCGCCGCCCGGATCGACGACGGCGCCCCGCATGGTCTCCTCACACCACAGCAACGAGCAATTCTGCTGGAACGGGGTGACGGGTATGATGACGGCGCGCATGCGAATGCTCTGTACGGTTAAATACCGCAGCCCTTATAGCGGTGCACTCGCGGTCCGTCCAAGGTTCACGACGGCGGCCAGCGAGAATGTATCGAACCGGCCCGGTGCCGCCAGCAAATGCGCCGGGCAGCGGCGGCAGTCGGAACTGCCGAATCCGGCCAGCGCGACGGATGCGCCCCGCGCCATGAACGCATCGACGAGATCGCACTCGTGTCCTCCGATGCGCACCGCGACGCCCTCGACCTGGCCGTGCCCGGTCAACCGGTCCACGTGCCAGCGGACGGGTTTGCGGACGCGCAGGTGGCGCGCAACCCGTGCACGCAGGCCACCGGGCCCGTATGCGCTGCCACAATATATGTACAGGCCGGGTGCGAGAGCCCGATCGGAAAGGCTCCGGATACCCGGGTTCCAGGGCGCGCACAGCCCGACCAGCAGGGCATACGCACCTCTCGCGGCAGGAATGGAACCGGCATCGATCGCCATGACGGACTCGTGCATGCTGCACCCGGCGTTCCGCCCCGCCCGGGGCAAGCGGCGCCCTACCAGAAGCGGACGGCCCCGGTATCGACGTGGATGAAGCCGCTCCTGGGATAGTAGCCGACACCGCCCGCCTGGAGCGACATCGCCGCGCGGCGCAGGCTTGAAAGCTTCACGCCGGGCAGCCGAAGATCGACCGCCTTGCCCTGCATATGGAGGCTTTTCCTGGCGACACCCGAGCTCTGGTCGGCGAGCTGCGCGTTGGTTCGCGGCGAACGGTAACCGGAGTAGACGTCGAAGGGTTCATCCCTGCCGACCAGCGCCGCCAGCCGGTGCATCAGGTCCAGCAGGTCCGGGTCGATATCCATGACATCGCCGGTGCGGAAATCACGCAGGACATGGTTTATCTTGCTCAGACCGTCCGCCTGCCACATGCCGTCGGCCCAGTACGTCGCACGCACCGTCTCATCCGTGTGGAGATTTCGCAGCGTCAGCGCGCGCACGCGCCCCCGCCCCGTCATTCCCGCGAGTGCGGGGCCCGCGGCCGCGGTAACGAGTGCCGCGGCACCGATGCGCAGCACGGCGCGCCGTCCGGCCGCGGCCGCCTGACCGCGGGAAGTTTCCGAGATTGCACCCTTCGACACCATCGACTCCGATGCTAACCACAAATACCCGTTGGTCAACCGGCATTCGTGCCGGTCGCACCGGAGTCACTATCGAGTCAAATGGTTAACAAGACGTTTCAGGCGGAGTTGTTCGATTCGATCTTGCTGTTGTTTGGCGTTTCCGTCTCGTAGGGATCGTCGCGGAACTGAACGATTCCGTCCTCTTTCACCCAGACGGTGAAGCTGACCAGATGGAGCGGCACCGGATTGTCGAGCCTGATCCGGACGGTCTTGCCGCTCCGAAGGGCCCGTTCGTAATCCGCCTTGCGCCAGCCGGCGCCGATCCGGAGCAGCAGGATCGCCAGCTCGTGCGCCTTCTCGACCCGCACGCAGCCATGGCTGAACGCGCGCGTCGGCCGGTCGAACAAGGCACGGCCCGGCGTGTCGTGAAGATAGATATCCTCGTCGTTGGGAAACTGAAACTTGACGCGCCCCAGGGCGTTGCCCGCACCGGCATCCTGGCGCAGGGTATAGGGCATATAGCTGTCGCCGATCTTTTCCCACTCGATTTCCGTGGCATCCAATTGCTGCATTTTGGCGTCGAACACGCGATATCTGCGTTCGCCAAGGTACTCGGGCCCGCCCTTGCGCGCCTGCGGCAGGATCTCCTGGAGCGCGATCTTGCGGGGTACCGTCCAGGTGGGGTTGACCTCGATCGACCGGACCTGGCTGCTCAGAAGCGGTGTTTCCCAACCCGCCCGACCAACGATCGTCCGGCTCCTGAAAATCTCCTTGCCGCCGTCAATCAGGACCAGCTCCTGCGCGGCGATGTTGACGACCAGTGCCTGCTCGCCGGTTCCCGGCGCCTCCCTGCGGTGCCGTTCGAGACTTGCCGCGATCCGTGCGATCCGCGCCTCGACAGGCACGTTGAGGGCCTCGAGCGTCCGGGCACCGGCAATTCCATCCGCTTCCAGGCCGTGGCGCTTCTGGAACCGGCGCAGCGCCGCATCCATCGCCTCGTCGACGAGCTCGGAATCCGCAAGCGCCTCGGCCGCCGCCAGGTCGCCGGTCGCCCCGAGCCGCCGGCGCATCAGGACGGTCCGGGAGTCGGTCACGCCATGGCGTAAGGTCCGGCCCTCCGGAATGACCGTCCAGCCGCCCTCCGCCTCGATTCCACGATACAGTCGCATCGCGGCGCGCAGGCGGCGATAACCGGGATCTTGCGGAATCAGCGAATCCAGGTAGCGGCCGAAATCCATCGCGGACCCGGCCGCGGCGACGACCGCAACGTCGGCTTCGCCCACACCGCTCAAATCCGCGGCATAGCGCATCAGGGCCCGGCTGAAATAGAGTTCCGCGGAAGCAAGGCCATCCGCGCCGCCGGCCGCAAGCGGGTCGAGAATCTCCTCCAGACCATAACGTTCCGGATTCAGCGCATCGGATTCCGCGTCGGAAAGCCACGCAAGCAACTGCCGTCCGCGTTCGTTGGCGCCGCCCGGGCCAACCCAGATCGGGTTGAAGTTCCTCGTTTCATAGACGGTCTGCAGACGAAGATTCCCAGGCACCGCGAAATCCCCGACCGTGTCGGGATGCGGAGATTCGCCGGGCACGACCAGCGATTGGGCGAGCGCGACGCGCAGTTGCTCGTCGGTCGGCCCTGCGGCCGGGTTGGATCCGGAGCACGCACCGAGCGCAAGCGCCGCCACCACGGCGCAAAGCCCCGGATTACCCCGTCTTGCTCTCCCCTTGGCGTCCATAGAACGGCCCCGAACAAACCGTTGTTTTTTTTGCGGCGATGTCCCACCCGCCGACTTTGAGCCTGGTCCCGGCAACGGCCACCGGCCAAGCATACTCCACATTCTTGACATATTTATGCCCCAATTGGATGGTTTTCGCAATCAATTGATTTGCAATGCCTTTCATTCCGAAATTGATCGGCGCTGCAACAATCCGCGATAGTTGACGGCCGGTCGATTGCCCCGAAAACGTGTTGCGCCGAAGGCGCACGCAACCATCGTGCCATGATGCGGTAAGCCAGCGGGAGCGTGCCCGGCGGGCCGGCTCCGTGCCGTGTTTTCCCGACGGTGTTGTCAACGCGCACCGCTGCCTCGGCGCCGCGCCGCCGCGGAGGACTTCGATACGGGCTGGACCGGGCGGCCGTGTAGCGGCATCATGGCGATAGCGAAACATCCGCCGGGGGGGAGACCGTGCTGTTCAACAAGGGATATGAGGGCGACCTTACGTCGGCCGAAGCCTGGCGCTTTCTCGAGGAGGATCCGGACGCGCTTCTGATCGACGTGCGCACGGTCGCGGAGTGGATATATGTCGGACTGCCGGACATCTCGCGGCTCGGCCGCACCGTGGTGTGCGTGCAGTGGAACGCCTGGCCCCAGATGGAAGTCAATCCCGAATTCGTCTCGCACCTGGAGGCGGAAGGCGTAACCGGCGACCGCCCGTTGCTGCTGATCTGCCGTTCGGGCATCCGCTCGCGCGACGCCGCCGTCGCGCTGACCGCGGCGGGATTCGGCCCCTGCTATAACGTTTCGGACGGATTCGAGGGCGACCTCGACAATACGAAACACCGCGGAATCCGGAACGGCTGGAAGGTGGCCGGGCTTCCCTGGGTCCAGCAGTAGCCGATTTCAGGGGATCGCCCGCTCGGGGCCTCCCGGCTTCACTCCAGCCAGGGCTCGAAGGCCTTGTCGGCGACCAGCAGGTGGTTGGCCAGCCAGATGCTCAGGTAGTGATGGACATCCCGGCGCACCACGGCGGCATCGCCGCCGGACCGGCGCGCCGCGATGACCTCCGCGAGCCAGGCCCGGAAGGCTTCGTGGTGTTCCCGGTGCTGTTCCAGATCGGGATAACGCGCGGCCTCGAGCAGGTCTTCCTCGGCCCGGAAATGGGCCTCGCCATACTGCCGCAGCCCGTCCAGCACCTCGCCCAGATCGGCGTCGCCATTGACGTCGTTCACCAGCTCGATCAGCTGTTTGTGCTGGCTGTCCAGCAACGCGTTGCCGACGCTGTACGCGTCCTTCCATGCCATGAGCGCCATCGGCCGCCCTTCTTGCCGTTCGCTTCGCTTTGCCCCGCCGGCCACGCCCGGGAATCCTCCCGGCCCGCGGCGGTCTTATAACCACCTTCTTATCATGGTTATCCACCGGTGTTCAATAACCGCTGACGGCGCCGCAACGCCGGCGGGCCGGCAGCGAACCGGGGGCCGGACCGGGCCGCGCCCATGCCCGTGACCGACTCAACGGCGCGGAACAACCCCATGCACCGGCGTTTTCTGCGGGTTTCAGGAGGGGCGATCGCGCTCGGCGAGCACCCCCGTCCCACCCGTCCGCCTTCAGCCCGCGCCGATCCTCTCCAGGACCGCGGCGGCCCGGCGCCGCAGTTCCCCCGACGGGTCGTCGCGGGCGGTGGATTCCAGCAGCGCGGTGATTTCCCGACGGTGCGGCGGGTCCTTGCGCCAGCCCAGCTGCTCCAGCAACAGGATGCCGCCGGTGCGCACGTTCTCGGCGCCGGAGGCCAGCAGCACGGCGGCGTTCCGGAAGGCGGCTTCGCGGTCGTGCTCCGACAGCAGTTCCGCCGCCGACATGCGGGCCGCGAAATCGAGATCCGGGTCGGCAAGCTTGTTGCACAGATTGGTCGCCATCTCGTAGCCGAACCTGTCCCGGAACAGGAACTCCATGCCGATCTCCGCGCGTTCGGCGACATGGGCGTCGCGGTCGCCGCGCAGCGTGTCGATGACGGCGGCGGCCTCCTCCTTGCCGAGGCGGCCGAGCGCCACCGCAACCTCGCCGCGGACCCGCGGGTCGGGGTCGCCGGCCAGGCGAACCAGGGCATCGAAGGCCGCCGCGGCATGGAGCTGGCCGAGCCCCATCGCGGCGTTCATGCGCACGGCGGCCGAGCCGTCGCGCAGCAGCGCAACCAGCACCGGAACTGTCCGGTCCCTGAACGGATAGCCGCTGTCGTAACCGAGCTGCCGCAGCAGGAAGGCGCCGGTCTCGCGGTCGGCCTCGTCCTCGCTGCGGCACAGCGCGACGCCGCGCTCGAAGGCGGCGCGCTCGCCCCGTCCCTGCAGAACCATGGCGGCGGCGGTGCGCGTCACCCAGTCATTGTCGTCAAGACGAAAAATAATTTCCGGCGTCGGCCGGTCCCGCAGTGGCCCGAAGGCCATTTCCGCGGCGGCGGTTTCGCGGTCAATACCTGTCATATTCCGCACTCCCTTTAAATAAATTTGTCTCAAGTTTAACGGGGGGCGGGTTTACGTCTCGTTAACATCTGGCGGCCCACCGCCATGCGGCGCTAGAGCAGCATCCGTACAAATGGGATCGCTTCCGGCGATTTCATTTGTACGGATAAAGCTGCTCGCCCTTTGAAATAGCGGGCAATTTCATCCGATCGAACTGAACCGCACCGGTTCAGTTCGATCGGATATTGCCCTAGCCCGTCGGCGGGAAACGGGCTTGTGCGTCAGGGACTTACGCTGGTTTCAGGGAGATCAGAACGCCGGCTCGTCGCGCGTCCATACCCCGCGCCGCCCGGACCGGACCCGGCGCAGCGCCGTCTCGATCCTCCTGCTCTGCATGTCTTCCGGGTCGAGCCCGCCGTCGCCCCACCATTCGACCATCTCTTCATGGTCGGGATGGCCTTCGTCCGCGAGCGCCGCGATGAGTTCCATGTAGCCGAACGGGCCGCCGCAATCCTCGGGCGGCGCGGCGCGCGCGCCCCCGACCAGCATGGGGTAGGCGACGCCCGTCTTCGCCGGAACCGTCTTCTCGATCGCGACCGTCATGCGCCAGTCGTCGCCGAAATCGTAAGCGTAGGAGAAGCGATCGACGCCGCGGGCAACGAGGTCGCGCAGGCGAAGATTGCGGTCGCTGTAGAGCCGCTCCCCGAACGCGTCGTCGCCCTCGCCTTGCAGGTCGGCATAGCGCCGGTCGCCGATCTCGAATTCGTGCAAATGGTAGTCGAGCCACAGCATCGCCGCCTGGATGACATCGTGCAGGCGGTTCAGCGAATAACTCTCGGGCACCAGCACCCGCCGCCAGACGGCGGGCTCGACGTCGAGAAGCGTGAGTTTGATCTGCAGGATTTCGGGTGCTTTGGCGGACGGCATGGGAACCTCGGGGCCGGGGGGTTGCATCGGCCCATTATAGAGCTTGTGAATCTTTTGGCGATGCATCGTTCGGCGCCGGCCTTGCCGGTGCAGGGCTGCGGCAAACCCACGGTCCGTCGTTGCGAGGAGGCCGAAGGCCGACGCGGCAATCCAGATTCCCCGCAGCCACGCTGGATTGCCGCGTCGGCTTCGCCTCCTCGCAATGACGAAATCCGGGATCAGCCGCGCGGGCTGCGCGTTTCCGAAATCGGCTCCGCCTTCGCCCAAGGCCGCGAACGCGGGCGCCCACGGGCGGGATACGCCTTGGCCAGGATCGGCGCGGCCTCGATCAACTCGCGGGTGAGGGCCGGGTAGTCTTCCAGCAGTTCGTCCGCTTCCGTGTCTTGCGCCAGCAGTTCGGCGATTTGGGCCACGGGAATGCGCGTGCCC
>CAMYKU010000094.1 GCA_947259105.1 uncultured Alphaproteobacteria bacterium | reverse complement strand
ACGATCCCGATGTTCCAGCATGTCGGTGCTCCCTTACAAACACACACAACATCTGGTAGCAGTGAATCACGAATGAGGGAGTTTTTCAACAGGCCCACAATATACCGATTTCCGCATGTGTGCGGTCCTTTGAAGCGGAGACTTGCATACTCTCCCCGAATAAGACCTCTCTCCTGAGTATACGGGTCGTCGCAATCTTTCGAACTGCGGGCCAGGGAGCGCGATATGGGTCATCATCACACGTCACGGCTGGCCTTTGTCGAATCGGCGCGGCCGAAGGCAAGGGCGGTCATGCGGCGCACGCTGGCCTTCGCCGGTGCGGTTCTGATTGCCGCCTGCGCGTCGGCCGGGGACAGTCCCGTCACGTTCTCCCGTTTTGGCTTCGATCCGACTTACGATACCGGTGTATTCGGGCTGGCGGCGGGCGGACGGGACCTGCGCGTCGTGATCGTCGGCAATCCGTTCGCCAGCGATCGGGCGGCGTTCGAGGCGGCCGTCATCGATGCGATGCAGGGCCGCAACCTCGGCCAAGAGACCAACTTCACCACCAATCCCGGCCCGGACGCGAACGAGACCTACCGGGTGGTCATGGTCTTCAATCCGCCCGTGGATCTGACCGGCGCGCAGCTGTGCGCGTCCGATCCCCCCGGCGTGACCCAGAGACCATACGGGGGCGGGCGATTGAACCTGTTCGCCGTGTTCTGCTGGTCCGACGATGTGATGACGCAGCTCGCGGCGTCGATCGCGGGCGCGCAGGGCCCCGGCGACCCGTTGTTCGCCGAGCTGGTCGGACAGACGACCCGGGGACTGTTTCCGCAGAGGAGCCGGCGTCGCGACAACAGGAAATGACGCACGGTGAATGTGTTCGCGCTTGCGTTATCGTGTCACTGATCTTGCCGGGTCTGCCTGGTGCCGACGCCCCAGTCCCGAGGCTACGCATTTTCCGAGCGAAAATGCGATTGTGCATGCCTGGCCCCATAAGGTGCCGCGCTGCCGGTGGGAGTGTCCCGGGGGTCAGAATGTCATGAAACCGATGAAGAACTTGATGATCACCGCGTTCAGGATATCGACGAAGAAGGCGCCGACCAGCGGCACCACCAGGAACGCCTTCGGCGACGGGCCGAAGCGGCTGGTCACGGCGTCCATGTTGGCGATCGCGACCGGCGTCGCGCCCAGTCCGAGCCCGACGAAACCGGCGGAAATCACGCTCGCGTCGTAGTCCCGGCCCATCACCCGGAAGACCACGAATACTGCCACGAACGTGATCACCAGCATCTGCGCCATCAGCACCACGAGGATCGGACCGAACGCGGTCGCCAGCGACCACAGCTGCATGCTCATCAGGCTCATGGCGAGGAAGAGGTTGAGCGCGACCTCGCCGAATTTGCCGATGGTCACCGGATGGATCTCGAAGTCGAAGACGTCGGAGAGGTTCGTGATCGCGATGCCGACTGCCATCGCGGTCAGGAACCCCGGCAGCAGCACGCCCTTGTCGAACAGGAACCGGTTGACCGAATCGCCGAGCGCGACGCAGACCGCCAGCACGAGAATCGCGGTGAGGATGTTGAACAGCTCGCCCGCGCGGCCGTCTCCGGTGACGGGGCCGGTCCCGGCCGTCGCCGCCGCCGCGGCGGGATCGGGTTCCAGGTGATTGCTCTGGATCAGCCGGCGCGCGACCGGGCCGCCCAGCAACCCGCCTGCAATGAGGCCGAACGTGGCGAAGGCGATGCCGATCGCGCCCGCGCCTTCAAGCCCCGCCGCCTCGGCCTCCGAACCCCAGGCGATCGAGGTGCCGTGGCCGCCGGCGAAGGAGATGCTGCCGCCCATCAGCCCATAGCCCGGATGGGCGCCGAATGCCGTCGCCAGCAGCACGCCGGTCGAATTCTGCAATATCAGTAAGACCGCCGCCACGGCGACCAGGATCGCCAGTGCCTTACCGCCCGCCGCCAGGGTGCGGAGCTTCGCCGACAGGCCGATGGTGCTGAAGAAGACCAGCAGCAGCACGTCGCGGATCTGCATGTCGAACGAGATCTCGAGGTCGGCCACCCCGTAGATGACCGCGACGATGGCGCTGCAGACCAGGCCGCCGGTGACCGCCGGCGGGATATAGTATTCGCTGAGCAAGCGAATCTTGCGGTTGAGATAGAAGCCGAGATAGAGCACGAGGATGCTGAGCATCAACACGTCAAGCGGCCGTACCTCGTACTGGGTGAGCGGTTCCATGGGGCCTTCCGGTCGTTGTCGGCCCGCCCAGCGTAAACGCCGCTGTTTTCGCCCGCAACCTTCACGAGACGCAATTCACGGCGCCAGGCGCTGCCTGTCCCCGGAACCCCGGCCCTCACGAAACCCGGCGTTGACTCAGGTCAATGCGGCGGCTTCCACGTCGTGCCTTATGTAAAAATCCGATCTTCCATGCAGCAACGGAGGTTTCCATGGGCGCGAAAGCCTCGCAAGCGACCTCTCCCGGTCGAACCGAAGGCCGACACGTAAAGCTGGTCGACGACGCCACCGGGAAGACCTACGAGTTGCCGGTGCTGGAAGGGACAGAGGGACCCGATGTCATCGACATCCAGCGCCTCTACCAGGACACCGGCTATTTCACCTACGACCCGGGCTACACGTCGACGGGCAGCTGCAATTCCGAGATCACCTTCATCGACGGCGAGAAGGGGATCCTGCGTCACCGCGGCTATTCGATCGAGGAGCTGGCCGAGCACAGCGACTATCTCGAGGTGTGCCACCTGCTGCTCTACGGCGAGCTGCCGAACGCCGGGCAAAAGGCGGAGTTCGAGCACCAGATCACCTATCACACGATGGTGCACGAACAGCTGCAGTACTTCTACCGCGGCTTCCGGCGCGACGCCCACCCGATGGCGGTGATGGTCGGTGTCGTCGGCGCGCTCAGCGCCTTCTATCACGAGAGCACCGATATCCACGATCCGGAGCAGCGGCGGCTGGCGACCCACCAGCTGATCGCCAAGATGCCGACGATCGCGGCGATGGCCTACAAGTATTCCGTCGGCCAGCCCTTCGTCTATCCGCGCAACGAGCTGCCGTACGCCGACAACTTCCTGCATATGACGTTCTCGCTTCCCAGCGAGGACTGCAAGGTCAACCCGGTGCTGGCGCGCGCCATGGACCGCATCTTCATCCTGCATGCGGACCACGAGCAGAACGCCTCGACCTCGACCGTGCGCATCGCGGGCTCCAGCTCCGCCAACCCGTTCGCCTGCATCGCCGCCGGCATCGCCTCGCTGTGGGGCCCGGCGCATGGCGGCGCCAACCAGGCGGTGCTGAAGATGCTCGGCGAGATCGGCAGCAAGGACCGCATCCCGGAATTCCTCAAGCGGGCGAAGGACAAGGACGACCCGTTCCGGCTCATGGGATTCGGCCACCGGGTGTACAAGAACTACGATCCCCGCGCGGCGATCCTGCGCGAGTCGACCCACGAGGTGCTCGAAGAGGTCGGCGTCAAGGACGAGCCGCTGCTCGACCTTGCGATCGAGCTGGAGCGCATCGCGCTGGAGGACGACTATTTCGTCGAGCGCAAGCTGTTCCCGAACGTCGACTTCTATTCGGGCATCACGCTCAAGGCGATGGGCTTCCCGGAGAACATGTTCACGCCGCTCTTCGCGCTGGCCCGCACCGCCGGCTGGATCGCCCAGTGGAAGGAGATGATCAAGGACCCGCACCAGCGCATCGGCCGGCCGCGGCAGCTCTACACCGGCTACGCGCTGCGCCCGTTCGTGCCGCTGAAGAAGCGCGGCTGACCGGCGAGCGGGGCTGGGACGGCGACGGGGGCGGCGCGGAAGCCGCCGCTCGCCGGAGGAGTTCGAACAGGTTCAACCGGAGCCATGGGCGGTTGGACGGCGTTTAATTATACAAATGTTAAATTCGTAACGCTATATTAAGACCTGACGCAAACAGGAGACACACGATGTCGCATCCCGTCAGGATCAGGAAGATCGGCAATTCGCTGGGCGTTACGATTTCCGAACAGGTGCGCGAGATGGGCCTGAAGGAGGGCGATTCGCTGTTCGTGGTGAAGACGCCCAACGGCATCGAGCTGACCCCCTACGACCCCGATTTCGAGGCGGCGCTGGAGGACGCGCGGGACTTCATGCGCGCCTATCCGAACGCCATGAAGAAACTCGCCGAATGAGCGAAATCCGCTGGCTGACGCGGCACATGGTTGAAGCGTTCCACCGGGAATCTCTGGCCCGCTTCGGCGGCGCCGGCGGTCTTCGCGACGCGGCCGGGCTGGAAAGCGCGCTGGCGCGCCCGCAACACCGCGCCGCTTACGAAGACGCGCCGGACCTGTTCGGGCTCGCCGCCGCCTATTGTTTCGGTATCGTGCGCAACCACCCCTTCGTCGACGGCGACAAGCGCGCGGGCCTGCTGGCGGCCCGGGTCTTCCTTTCCCTGAACGGCCACCGCTTCGAACCCGACGAAGCCGTCACTGTCGCGATGATCCAGGGCCTGGCCGCCGGCGAGGTGGACGAAGCCGCGCTCACAAGCTGGCTTGCCGAGTCCTCGTCGAACGCGGAGTGATGCAGGGAGCGGCATACAAGTCGCAGACAATCCGGGTGACCAGGGCGGGGTGACGCGGGCTGTCGTAAACGGACAGTCAATCCAGTCCCGCCGGCCTCACCCGCGCCCCGGCCTCAACGGCCCCCCCCCCGCCCCCTAACTCCCCGTCTCCAGCGCGTTCCAGAGCCGGGTGTTGGCGTGGATCAGCAGCTCGTCGCGGCGGCCCTCCAGGCAGTTGCGCAGGCCGTAGACCATCTGCCGGCTGAGGTCGTCGAGACAGGCGGCGAACACCTGCGCCGCGGGGGACGTGGAGCCGTCGGCAGCCGCATCCAGCGGCGCGCCGGCGACGCGCGCCCAGAGATCGCTTCGGGCTTCATCGCTGAGGCGAGAAGACCTGTCGACCGCGTTGATCGTGCGGTCGAGGATATTGATGCTCTCGCCCAGCGCCGCGCGGGAATCGAAGAACTCGGCCGCCAGCAGCCGCGCCGGCCCCGCGGCGAATTCCGCCTCCGCCGCCGTGATCGGGTCCGCATCGCCGGGCTCGGGCTCGGGCAACAGGGTGACCAGGGGCCCGACCTCCACCGCGATCTCCACCGCGCCCAGCGCCACCCTGTCGGCGGCGGTCACGCGCACCTCGATAGCGGTGTTGCCGCGGGTCGAGACCAGTTGCGCCAGCCCTTCGGCGGGGACCGTCCGCCGGATACCGTCGACGCCGGTCAGGCGCAGCCACAGCCCCGCGCCCGCGGCGACGTGATAGCGCGTGCCGTAGTTCGGCGCCCGGCGCTCGCGCTGCAGGCAGAAACTGCTGAGCTGGGCAACGCACCCGTCCCCGTCGCAGAGCATGGGGACCGGTTGCAGGGTGGTCACCAGCCCGAGGCCTTGCGGCGCGGCCTGGACCGTGCCCGCAAACAGGAGCAGCGCAATTGCCGCGAGCGCACCGAGCACGAGTCCGGCGACCGGGTGGGCTGCCGATTGTGTGATGGCGGATTGTGCGAAGACGGAACGATGCATGACGGGACTCCTCTCCCTTGCCGCGGAAGCCGCCACCGTCATTGCTCCCGGTGACGGCGATCTCCGCCATTTCCCCGGACAACTTTTCGAATCCACGGCAAGTGTACCCGAATTTTCCGGTGACGGCGGTAAATTCACCGGCACCGGCGGCGGGCGACTGTAGATCTCCCGATTCGACGGTTTTCTAATGCGCGTATGGCCCGGCGTCCGGTCGTCGGAGCGCGGCCCCGAACCACCGCCCGCGAACCCGTGTCCCGTGTCCCCCGAACTCCGGAAGTTGACGCGCTCCGGTGAAATGGGCGACTAATCGTGAATACCCGGCTGGCCCGTATGGCGACAGGGAGCGAAGATCATGCTGAGCAGAATCTCTATCCTGACGGCGTTTGCAGCCGTCGCGGCCTGCGCGAGCGGTGGGGCGGTCGTCCTGACCCGCGCCGACATGAGCCCGACATACGGCAGCGGCGAACTCGGGTATGCCGCGGAAGGCGGCGGGCTGCGCGTCGTGATCGTCGGCGAACCGTTCGAAGTGGAACGTGCGGTCTTCGAGCGGGCCGTGACCGACGCGATGGCGGGGCGCAACTGGGGCCCGAAGGTCGAATTCGCCACGAACCCCGGGGCCGGCGCGCGCGATGCGTACCGGGTCGTGATGGTATTCAACCCGCCGACCGGCCTTAACGGAGAGCGGATATGCCGGACGGATCCGCCGGAGGTGACTGGGAGGGCCAACCGCGAGGACCATCTGGGCCTTTTCGCCGTATTCTGCCGTTCGGAGGGGTTCCTTACCCAGATCCAGGGCACGGTTCGCGGCGCTACCGGCCCCGATGACCCGCTGTTCCGCGAGCTGGTCGGGCAAGCCACGCAAGCACTATTCCCGCCGAAACAGCGCGTGCGGCGCAAGACGGACTGAATGCCCTGAAAGACGCGGGGCACGCACGCGCGGTCCAGCTTCCGGTAAGCGCTGATCTTCCGGTACGGCAGGCCATGGAGCGCGATATGTTGGATCATGACACGGCACGGATGGCGTCGGCCGGTTCAGCAGGGACCGGTTCAGCGGCGGACGGGGCAAGAGCGATACTGCGGCGTATGCTGGGCCTCGCCGGTGTCGTCCTGATCGCGGCGTGCACGGCGGGCGAGGAGAGCCCCGTCGCGTTCTCGCGGTTTGCCCTCGATTCGACCTACGATACCGGTGTATTCGGGCTGGCGGCGGGCGGCCGGGACCTGCGCGTCGTGATCGTCGGCAATCCGTTCGCCGGCGACCGGGCGGCGTTCGAGCAGGCCGTCATCGATGCGATGCAGGGCCGCAACCTCGGCCAGCAGACCAATTTCACCACCACCCCCGGCCCGGACGCGAACGAGACCTACCGGGTGGTCCTGGTCTTCGGTGCGCCGGCGGACCTGACCGGCACGCAGGTGTGCGCGTCCGATCCCCCCGGCGTGTCCCCGGGACCGTACGGGGGCGGGCGGCTGGACCTGTTCGCCGTGTTCTGCCGGGCCAGCGAGGCTGTCTCGCAACTGGCGGCGGTGATCCAGGGTGCGGACGGCCCCGGCGACCCCCTGTTCGTCGAACTGGTGGGACAGACGACCCGCGGGCTGTTTCCGCAAAGGAGCCGGCTACGTCACCGCAGGAAGTGAGATATGGGGCGCGGGATCAGGCTTGTGTTATGTCGTTGGCGATCCTGCCGATCCCGCCTGTTGCGTCCGCCCGGTGGGCTGGTCAACGCTTTTTCGAGCGAACAATCCAGCCGTCCGGCGGCCTCAGAAAAGCAGAAAGCACTTCTCGCGGGCACAGGAGCGGAAGGCCTCGATAAGGCGGCTATCGCACGTGCCGTCGATGTTGCCGGCGTAATGGCCGCCTGCTGAATAACTTTCTTGCCAGGACCTGGTCACCTCTTCCGACGCAAGGCGGCAGGCCGATTCCCATGCGTCCCTGGCCTTGTCCGGCTGGCTGGCATAGAAATAGATATCGCCGAGACTGAGGCGGATCCTAACGTTATCAGGATCGAGTGACAGCGCCGCCTCGATATCGGCGAGCGCCCTTTCCGGGTTGCCGTTCCGGCCATGCGCATATGACCTATTCATGAGGGCGATCGGATAATGCGGGTTGAGGTCCATAGCCTTCGTATAATCCGCAATAGCTCTGCCATATTCGCCTATTGCGCTGTGCGTGACGCCCCGGTTCACATAGGCTTGCCAACGCTTTGGATTGAGTGCGATCGCTCTGTCGAAATCGGCAATCGCGCGACCGTACTGACGCTTGCTAAGATAGACCAGACCGCGGTTGTTGTAGGCCTGATCATGCTCCGGATTGATCTCGATCGCCCTGTTGTAATCGGCGATGGCGCGGTCAAGGTCCCCGCTCCGTTTGAACGCCGCGCCACGGCTGTTGTAGGCATGCGCTTGATAAAAAGGCTCCAGCGTTCCCGCTTCCAGGAGCCGTGTACAGCCCGTTATCACCCGCTCCGGCTCGCCGCTCTTGCAGTCGGCCAGATCGTCGGCGCGCAGGGGCGTGGCGTTTCCGGCCAAGACCATGGCCAACGCTGCAATAATCGTCGCAAGCCGCTTCATAGGTCGTGCCTCCCTGGGAATTTCCCAAAGATTCTCCCTCAAAACAATTCGATCGTATCCATGCCGATCAGGTCGAGCAACAGGAGGTAGGCGCAGAGCGAGGCGATGAAGGCGACGAGGATCAGGAAGGTGCGCCAGCTGACCACATGGGCCGAGCCGCTGCGGTAGCGGGCGCGGGCGACGAGCGGCGCCATGAGGATAAGCAGCGCGGCCCAGGCGAGGTAGTCGACGATGCCCAGCACCGTCCTGGTGGCGCCGGTCAGCAGGCCGGCCCGGTACAGCACCGCCTGCGCCGCGCCGAGGCCCCAATACAGGCCATGCAGCAGGATCAGAAGCCGGACATGCGGCCAGTTGACCTCAGTGCGCCAGTCATAGTCCGGGTCGCGTTCCGCGGGGTCGACGGGATCGGTCATCGGCCGCCGCAGCGCCCGTCACCGCCGGCTCTAGGCGTCGGGGCGGGGCGGGACCGTCTTGTCCGGCTCGTCCTCGTCGGGCGCGCCGGACTCGGCGGACTCGGCGGTCTCGATCGTATCCGCCCCGGTATCCTCCGCCTCGTCCGCCGTCTTGGGCGCCTTCTTTTTCTTCCGCGCCGTCGTGGCCGGCTTTGCCTTGGGCTTTTTTTCCGGCTCGGGTTC
>CAMYKU010000093.1 GCA_947259105.1 uncultured Alphaproteobacteria bacterium | reverse complement strand
TCAGGCGGTTGGGCGACGTCTTCGGACTGCATGGCCTGGCTCTCGAGGACGTCGTCAACGTTCACCAGCGGCCCAAGGCCGAGGAGTACGAGGACCACGTCTTCATCGTGACCCGCATGGTCGTGCCCGGGCGCCGGTTCGAGACGGAGCAGGTGTCGCTTTTCGTTGGTGCGGACTTTGTCCTCACCTTTCAGGAGCGGTCCGGCGATTGCTTCGACCTGGTGCGCGAGCGGTTGCGGCGGCACAAGGGGCGCATCCGACAGTCGAAGACGGACTATCTCGCCTATGCCCTGATCGATGCGGTCATCGACGGCTACTTTCCCGTTCTCGAGGAATACGGCGAGCGACTGGAAGACCTGGAAGATGCGGTGGTGTCCGAGCCGAGGCCGGACCTGATTGCGCAGGTCCACACCATGAAGCGGGACTTGTTGAGCCTGCGCCGTGCGGTCTGGCCCCACCGGGAGATGATCAACGCGCTGATCCGGGACGAGACTCCGTTGTTGACCGACCAGACCCGGGTCTACTTTCGCGACTGCTACGACCATACGATCCAGCTCATGGACATTGTCGAGACCTATCGCGATATCGCTTCCGGATTGGTCGACATTTACCTGTCGAGCATGAGTACGCGCCTTAACGACATCATGAAGGTGCTCACCGTCATCGCGACGATCTTCATCCCGCTGGGCTTCATCGCCAGTCTTTACGGCATGAACTTCGACCGCTCGGTATCGTCCTGGAACATGCCGGAACTCGGCTGGCGTTATGGCTACCCCTTCGTTCTCTTGTTGATGGCGATCTCCGCCGCCCTCTTGGTGCTGTATTTTGTCCGGCAGCGCTGGATCAGGCCGTTCTGGAAGCGACCCGTTCCGCGCCGCGAGCAATCAAATCATCACCCATCCGAAAAACAGCGATCATGAGGGCACTGGGACAGACGGACGGGCGCGGCAAGACTTGTCTCGGCGCTTGGGCGCTCGCCTGCCGCGTCCTCGCCGGCACGCCGCATCGCACCGTCGATAGAGGAAGCACCCTGCGCACGACGACTCGTCAGCGGTCTTTCGCCGCGTTCTTTGTCCTGATTTCGGCAACCATCATGGCTTGATCCGCTGCCGGCCATGCCGAAGGCAGCGCCGGCGGTTTCCGCTGCTATGCCTGCGACTAGAGCGCTAAGTCCGGACCGGGGTTAGGCCTGCACGCGCACGGTGTCGCCGGCGTCCGGCTCCGGCTCGACCACGCGCAGCGGGCGTGACTTGTGGCCGGACACGAACTCGACGAAGGCCTCGGCCCGGACCGGCTTGGTGAAGTAATAGCCCTGGAACTGGTCGCAGTCCTGGGTCAGCAGAAACTCGAGCTGCTCTTGCGTTTCCACGCCCTCCGCGATCACCCCGATATTGAGACTGTGACCCAGGCGCACGATCGCGGATACGACCGACGCGTCTTCCCAGGCGGTGGTCATTTCGCTGACGAACGACCGGTCGATCTTGAGACGGTCGATCGGAAACTTCTTGAGCTTGTTGAGCGACGAATAGCCAATGCCGAAGTCGTCGAGAGCGATCGTGACGCCCATGGCTTTCAACTCCTGCAGCAATTCCAAAGTCCTGGTGCCGCCGGCCTCGACGACCTCCTCAGTAATCTCCAGCTGCAGCCATTGTGGTTCGAGTCCAGTCTGTTCCAGGACGTCTTTGACGTGGTTTGCGAAGTGCCGCTGCTTAAACTCCAGCGGCGAGACGTTGACGCAAATGCTCATGGGCGGAAGTCCCGCGCGCTGCCACGCGGCATTCTGGCGGCACGCTTCGGACAATACCCAGTTGCTGATGGGAATGATCAGACCCGTGCTTTCGGCGACTTGTATGAGGTCCAGAGTCGCAATCTTGCCGACATCGGAATCGTCGCAACGAAGCAGCGCCTCGGCGCCGACGATCTCGCCGCTGCGCCCGTCGATCTGGGGCTGATAGGCCAGGTAGAACTTCTCCTGCTCGATGGCGCGCCGGAGGAATTCCTCGATCAGGCGTTTCTGGCGAACCTCGGCATTGAGCTGGTCGTCATAGAGGCGCCAAGTGCCGCGCCCCTCTTCCTTGGCCTGGTACAGGGCCAGGTCCGCATTGCGCATCAACTGATCCAGATCGCCTTTGTCATGCGGATAGATCGTGACCCCGACGCTCGCCCCGGTATGAACCTCGTCTTCCCCGAGGGCGAACGGCTTGGCCAGGGACTCGACGATACGGGCGGCCAGCGTGGTGATGCCCGCGACCGCTTCGATATTCGGGGCGATGATGGCGAATTCATCCCCGCCGAGCCGGGCCACCGTGTCGGTCTTTCTGAGACAGTCCGCGATACGGCCGCTGACCTCCTTGAGCAACGCGTCGCCGGTCGGATGGCCGAGGCTGTCATTGATGTTCTTGAAATTGTCCAGATCGAGCAACATCAGGCCGACGATCCGTTCGCTCCGATCCGCCTGGGAGATCGCGTCCTCGAGCCTGTTCCGCAGCTGGAGACGGTTCGGCAAGCCGGTGAGCGGGTCGTGGAGCGCCTGCCGTTTCATGCTGTCTTCGAACTTCTTGCGCTCGGTGATGTCGGTATAGGTGATCATGCGCCCGCCATTGGGCAGCGGGATGCATTTGTACTCGAAGACGCAGCCATCGGAGCGATCGGACTCGACCGAGATCCCGTCGGCGCGCACGACAGACCGATACCGGGTTTCGATGTATTCGTCCCATTGTTCGTCTGGGACGTCGTAGACGCCGGTTTGGCGCAAATACTCGATCATCTCGAAGAAGCTGGGATTGCGCGCGACGAATTCCTCGGAGACGCCCCACATGTCCCGAAAGGCCTTGTTGATGACCCATGCCCGCAGATCCGGCCCCATGAATATGATGCCGGTGTCGATATTCGCGAGCACCGCCTGTAACTGCACGACAAGATCGGTCTTTTCTGCGGACGCGGCCGCGACGGACCGGTTGGCTTGCTTGAGCGCCAAGGTGCGCCTCTCGACGAGATTTTCGGCAAAGGACGAACGGCGGAGGATCGTGGTCAAGTAAAGGACACCCAGACCCGTCACGATCAAGCCCGCAAGCAGGATTGCCCAGGCCTGCCACGGCGTCGGCGCAAAAGCCGCCGGATTGGCCGGCGAAACCACCAAGCGCCACGAGCGGCCGGCCACCTCGATCAGGCGCTCGAAGCGGACAGAATTCCCGAGGGTGCTCTGAAACACCTGTGCTTCATCATTCGGGTAGAGCAGCCGACTTTCTACCGGCGCTGTTTCATCGATTATCGAGATCTCCAGTCCCCAGTTTTCAGCCGCCCGTTTCGGCATTGCCGAGGCGATCAATTCGCTCATGCGGAAGACGGCGAGGCCAAAACCCATCAGGTTTTCGCGACGCTCAGCGACCGTATCGGGCACAACGCCCTTACGGTACATGGCGGTGAACGCCAGAAAGCCGTATTGATCTCCCGTTTCCTGCCCCAGCTTTATGCGGCCCGACGCCACTATCTCGCCGGTGTCGCGCGTCCGTTGCAGCGCCTGCAACCAGGCGGGATTGGATGCGAGGTCGAACCCGACGGCCGCCTCGTTGCCGGTAAGGGGCTCCACGAAATAGACGGGGAAATATTCCATGCGCTCGCGCGCCGGCACCATTGCGCCATCGGACTGGCGTTCCAAGATCTTGAATTCCGGCAAGCCATTCTTTCGCGCTGTCTGTTCGTACGCTTTCCGCTCCGCATGGCGTACACGCGGAACCCACTCGACCGCGTGCACCATATCTCTCGTCTCCAGGGACGCGACGAAGGCGCGGAATTCGCCGCGCGTGACTTGGGTCGATGCATCGAACAGCGCACGGACCGATCGCAGTATCGCGATGCTGCTGCCTATTTCGGCGCTGATCACATCCGTCTGGTGGTAAGCCGTGCGATCGAAATCTGCTCGCAGCCGTGCGGCGTCGGCGTCCTTGAATTGGTTGAACGCCAGCCACGACAAAATCGGTCCGCCGAAGAGCAGCACCAGCAGCGGCGCCATGAGCCCGATCTTGTAGAGCGTCCTCAAGCCTGTCCGGGTAGCTTGAGGGTTTTTCCCGATATGGGCTTGCTTGCTCGGGTTCGATGCATGGTCCGACGTTCGTGAGGACTGTCTGTTTTGGCCGGCGTTCTCGACCGCATGCAAGGCCTTGCGGGCGCGGCTTACCGCATCCTGAAACTCGCTGTCGTCGGCGCGGGACGCGGTCACGCCGATGGTGACCGCAATGGTAAGACGGCGGCCGTTGACCTCCAGATCCAAGTGCGCCGCACCCTCGCGAATCCGCGCGAAGACTTCGCGCGCGTCCGCCTCGGCGATCTCGGGCATGAGGACGGCGAATTCATGATCCCCCAGTCGGGCGATGATATCCTGCGGCCGGGTGTGGCTTTCCACAAGCCGGGCGAGTGCCATCAGAACCGCATCGCCGGCTTCGGCACCGTAGTCATCGTTGATCGACGCAAACCCGTCGACATCGATGATTCCCACCGAGAACGGTTGCCCGAGTATCCCGGCGTTGTGGAGTTCCTTGTCTCCCGCCTCCATGAAATACCGGTCGGTAAAAGCCCCGGTCAGGGGATCCGTCGACTTGCGCAAGCGCAACTCCATCTGGCTTACGACCATCGACGCCAGGTTCCGCAGGAAGTATTTCTGCTCGTCGTCGAGCTCGCGCGGCGAGCGGTCGATGACGCACAGCGTACCGAGATTGTATCCGTCGCAGGTTGTCAGCGGCGCGCCAGCGTAGAAGCGGATATTGGGGTCGGCGGTTACCAGCGGGTTCTCGCTAAACCGCGGGTCGGCGAGCGCATCGGGAACCACCATGACCTCGTCGTTCATGATGGTATGCGCGCAGAACGCTTGTTCTCGCGGCGTTTCCTCGGCATCGAGGCCGACCCGCGACTTGAACCATTGCCGGTCTTGGTCGACAAGCGAGACCAGCGCGATGGGCATCTTCAGGATGCTGCTCGCGAGGCGGGTCATGCGGTCGAAGGCCTCGTCGTTCGGCGTGTCCAGAATTTGATGGGCGCGCAGAACGGACAACCGTTCGTTTTCATTGTCGGGAACGGGGATGCTCATCGCTCCAGTCCGAGAACGGGAAATTAGAGCGAAACAATAACCAACATTTATTGAAAGCTAATTAACTGACATATTACCTTTGTTTTATGATCGCTTCCCCTTATTCAAAGCATTACCTAATAATGGAAAGTATTATTTTTGGACATGGCTTGCGGCGAGCCGATATCGGGGGGTGCAGGTCGAGCACGGCATCCCGAGAAGGGGCCGTGCTCTGAGCGAGGCGATCGGCCCATCAGCCGCGGACGACCCAGACCGAACAGCGGGCGTGGCGCACGATATGCGCGGCGTTCGGCCCCAGGAGATAGTCTTTCAGCGCCGGCTGGTGCGAGGCCATGACGATCAGGTCCGCGCCGACATCGTCGCAATAGCGCAGGATCTCCTGGTGGATGCCGCCGTGGCGGACGGCCTGCTCGATGGTGAAGTCCGCGGGCGCCTCTGCCTGCAACAGCGCGCTCAGCCGCGCCGCGGCATCGTCGATCAGCTTTTGCTCGAACCCCTCCGGGATCACCTGGGCGACCGCCGTCATCCGGATCAAGTTGTCGGGGACGATGGTGAGCGCGTGCAGGCTGGCGCCCATGTGCTTGGCGTGATCGATCGCCGTCGGCAGCGCCTTGCGCCAGGAATTCTCGTCATCCAGATCGATGGTCAAGACGATCGTCCGTGTCATGAAACGCTCCCAATGAGTTGATTGACCTGCCGAATGGCGCTTTCCCCTATCCGGCGGCGCCGTTCCGAGGCGGGTTGCCGCCGGCGATGACGTCCATGGTCGCCAGCACGGCTTTGCCCGCGTGTTGGATCAAGTGGACCCGATCCTGCGCCGACCCGCTGAGCGCGGCTTTGGACAGACCATCGGCCGCATCGACGATGTCCTGCGCGTGGCCGCGGATCTCGCCATGCATGGCCGCGAGCCGCTCGCCCTTGGCCTGTTCGGCGGCGGCCAGGGCCCGCGCCGCTTTTTCCGGTGACCGGGACTGATCCCGGAGAGCCTCGGCCTCTTGCATCGAGGCCTTCCACCAGGCAATCAGTCGCGCCTTGTGATCGGCGATTTCGTTGACAGCGGCCGCCATGATATTGACCTCGTCGCGGCTGCCGGGCACCGAAGCGACCCGCTCGCTCGGCTCTTCGACCGCGAGCCGGGTCAGCAATTCGGTCATGCGGCCGAGAGGCCGCGTGATGCGCCGGGTGATGACGACCGCGCAAGCGATCCCAAGAAAAGTCGCCACCGCCACGATCCACAGCATGGCCTGCGCGCTGGCTTCGGAGTCGGCGGTGATCGCCGCGGCCGTCTGCGCCATCGAGCGATCGGCGTCGTCGATATTGCGCTTGACCAATGGTGAGATCTGACCGACGGCCTGCCGCATTTCCGCGGACAGCCCGTCGATGCGGTTGTTTTGTTCGACGAGCGCCAGGAAATCTCTCTTGTAATTGTCGGTCAGGCCGTTCAGCTCGGTCTTGTGATCGTCGGAAATGGCGGCAGCATTGACCTGCGCGGTGATGCGTTCCAGCTCGCTGAGCGCCAGATCCACATACTGCTTGTCATCCCGCAGAAGATAGTCCTTCTCCCGGCGCCGCAGCTGCAGGATGTTGCGCTCCATGTCCGGCACGTAGTGCGCCTGTAGAATTGCCTCAATGCGGTGCGCCGCCTGCCGGAACGGCCCCTTGCCGCCGCCGATGTCCTGCTGCGCCAGCACTGTGCGGCTGTAGTCGATGAAGGTCTGCCGATAGGTGTCGATTTCCCTGTGCAATGCCGCCTTGATGTCGGGCGTAAGACCCGAGGCGTCGAGCTCTGCCTTGAACCGCCCGACCAGCTCGATGACGTTCTCGCGGTATTGGGCGTCCCGCCTCAGCCCGAGGTCCTTCTCGCGTCGGCGGATCTGCAGCAGCCCAAGATACAGGTTGCTCACCTTGAAATGCGCTGCCCTGTCCTCCAGCTCGTGGACCGTATCGCGAAAGGCGCCCTGGAGCCCGGCATTGTGATCCAGGCCCTTGATGCGCCATGCCTCGGCAATGGTCTGGAAGCGTTGATGATAGGTCTTGATCGAGTTTGCAATGCTGTCGGCGACCTGGGCGGCCTCGTCGTCGATCTTGGCGAGCGCCGCGGCGCGATCGAGAACCTGGGCGACCCGGTCCGCGACCAATTCGGCATAGGGTTCGTCGCGATCGATGCGGAAATCCTTCTCCGCGCGGCGCGCCTCCAGCATGCGGCTCTCGATCGCCAACGCGTGGCTTTTCTTGACTTCATCGACATCCAAGAGCCGCTGATAGTCGGCAAGCGAGCGCTGCAATGTGGCATGATATTGCCAAATGACCGCGAGGAAGAGCAGGCCGACGAAGCCGAAGCTGAGGCCGACTTTTTCGCCGATACGCAATCTGCTCGACAGAGTTCCCATTTCCCGTTCCCTGACGGTCTCCGCGCCGAGACCGCACAACAATCAACCGAACAACGGATGATCGCCTCGGACGCGGGCGAATGGTAACTTGGCAATATTATGAGCGTATGGCAGGGAACAAACCGGAATCTGTTTTTTCGCGCGCCGATCTCTGCCGGACGCGAACGAAAGGATGTCTTCGATGACCGTTGACCAACCCGAGAGCTCGGACCCTCTGGACCTTGCCGCGCTCGCGCGCGCCTATGTGGAGCGCTCGAACGCCCATGATCTGGCGCAAATCCTACCCCTGTTCGACGAGGACGCCGATTATCACTCGGATCGCGTCGGGGATTTCAGGGGCCGGGCGGCGATCGGCCGGATGATGGCCGGATTTTTCACGCGCGTTCCGGACGTGCACTGGGCGGTCGACTCCTATGCGCCCATCGCGGACGACGGCATCGTTTTCGACTTCGCCATGTCGGCCACCGACGGCGAAACCGGCGAGGCGCTGCGCATCGCGGGGACCGAGCGGATCTTTTTCAACGCCTCCGGCCTGATCCGCCGGATCGAGGTCGTGGCCTGACGCCGCCGTCCCCGAACACGCATTTCGCCGTCCTTTGCGCCGGGCAATTGGCGCGGCGGGCGCTGGCGCCCGGCACGACCGGCCGCGTCCTCGCCGTCTTCCGCACGAGCTTTTATGTCGAGACCGGCGACGGGGCGCTGGCCTGCGTCGGCCCGCGGGCGATGGGCGCGGGGCCGCTCAACGTCCTCGCGGACTTGCCCCGGGGGCTGGATTGGCAGGCCGCCGGACCGGGCGTCGACGCGCCGGTGCGGGTGGCCCGTGAAAGCCTCACGGTCGACGACCGGTATGGGTTTGGCCTCACGGAGGCGACGGACTGGCGTCCCGCGCCATTGGGCGTCTGGCGGCCCGCCGATCTGGCGAACGGCCTTGCCCGCCTCGCGGAATCGGCAGCCCCGCCGGCCGAGGGGCTGTCCCCCTGGGTGCCGGCGCTCGCCGCGGGCGCGGCGCTGGAAACGCGGAACGATCCGCTGTTGCGCGCGGCGCAGCCCGCCGTCGCGGCGCTCGCGGGCTGGCTCGAGGCCGCGCTTGCCGGGACGAACGCGCCGGTGCCCGACCCGGTGGCGGGTCTCATTGGCCTCGGCCCCGGCCTCACGCCGTCGGGGGACGACCTGTTGGGCGGCGTGCTCATCGCGCTCAGCGCCCTGGGGCACGGCGCGATTGCCGAAATCCTGGCGGCTTGGCTCCTGCCCCGCGCGCAGGACGGCACCGGCAGGATCAGCCGCGCCCATCTGGCCACGGCCGCCGATGGTCAAGGGGCCGAAGCGATCCACGACGCGCTCGCCGCGCTCGCGAGGGCAGACGCACCGACCATCTCTGCCGCCCTCGGGGCGGTCGATGCGATCGGCCATTCCTCTGGCTGGGACGCCCTCGCGGGCGTGGTCCTGGCGGCGCGGGTTGTGGCGAAAACGCCCTAGCTCAGGCTCTCGCCGAAGGCGGCAAGCGCCTGCGCGAAACAGGCCAGCGGCGCGCGCACGATGCCCGCACCCACCTGCCCGACCCCGGGCTCGCGGTGCGCGACGCCGGTGTTGATGACCGGCGCGATGCCGGTCTCGAGCACACGGCGGACATCGATGCCCGACGGCACCCCGGCGAAGTCGAGCGCGGCGAGCGTCCATTCCGGGTTCCGGCCGGCGGTGATCTCGTACATGGTGCGGGTGTAGTTCACCGCGTCCGCCGCCGAGCCG
>CAMYKU010000092.1 GCA_947259105.1 uncultured Alphaproteobacteria bacterium | reverse complement strand
TCCCACACCTTGACGAGCGCATTGACCAAATCGCCCATCTTCTCGTCGCTGTGCAGCGGCGACGGCGTGAGTCGCAGCCGTTCCGTCCCGCGCGGCACCGTCGGGTAGTTGATCGGCTGGATATAGATGCCGAAATCCGCCATCAGCATATCGCTGGCCTGCTTGCACAGCACCGGGTCGCCCACGAGGACCGGCACGATATGCGTCTCGGACGGCATCACCGGGAGCCCCACCTCCTGCAACAAGAACTTGAGCCGCGCCGCCCGCTCTTGATGACGCTCGCGCTCGACGTTGCTGGCCTTGAGATGGCGCACGGACGCAAGCGCGCCGGCCACCAGCACCGGCGACAGGGAGGTCGTGAAAATGAACCCGGGCGCATAGCTGCGCACGGCGTCGACGATCGCCGACGACGCGGCGATATAGCCGCCCATGACGCCGAATGCCTTGGCCAGGGTGCCCTCGATGATGGTGGGCCGGTCCATGACCCCATCCCGCTCGGCGATGCCGCCGCCGCGCTGGCCGTACAGGCCGACGGCGTGGACCTCGTCCAAATAGGTCATGGCGCCGTATTTGTCGGCGAGGTCGCAGATCGCGGCGATCGGCGCCACGTCGCCGTCCATGGAATAGACGGATTCGAACGCAATCAGCTTGGGCGCGTCCGTCGGCGCCTCGCGCAGCAGCTCTTCGAGATGCTCGAGGTCGTTGTGCCGGAACACGCGCTTCTGCGCCCTCGAATGCACGATGCCCTCGATCATCGAGGCGTGGTTGAGGGCGTCGGAAAAGATGATGCAGCCGGGCAGCAGCCGGGCCACCGTCGAGAGACACGCCTCGTTGGCGACATAGCCCGAGGTGAACAACAGAGCCGCCTCGGTGCCGTGCAAATCGGCAAGCTCGGCCTCCAGCAAGACGTGCTGGTGCGTGGTTCCGGAGATGTTGCGGGTGCCGCCGGAGCCGGCGCCCATGCGCTGGACCGTCTCGACCATGGCCGAAATGACGTCCGGATACTGGCCCATGCCCAAATAGTCGTTCGAACACCAGATGACGACGTCGCGAACGTCCTCGCCGCCATGGCACAGCGCCTCGGGGAAGCGTCCCGCCCGGCGCTCCAGATCGGCAAACACCCGATAGCGGCCCTCGCTTCTGACGTGGCCGACCGCATCGCGGAATTTCTGCTGGTAGTCCATCTGTGTTCTCCGACGAAAATCTCGCTATTCAAACGGCGAAATACCGGAACGGTCCTTGATACACATCAAGCACGAGACCCTTTCAACCGGGTTTTCCGTCCCGACGCGGTCGGGTCAGAACTGGAAAATACACGGCGACGAAAATCGTGAAGGCCGCCGTCCACAACCCGCCGGACGCCATTATCACTTCGATATAGGCGGTAGGCAACAGTGCCGGCCCGGCAACCCGGGCGAGCGCCGCCAAAGACACCAGCCCATAGGCTACGGCGACCGCGGCGTGAGCGACCAGCGGACGCCCCGTATGGCCCAGCGCGGCGCGCGTCATGACCCCGAGGGTGAGGGTTCCGATCGCCCCCACGGTCAGGGCGTGCAGCGCCGCCGACGGCGAGGGCCAGCCCACGAGAATCGCCGCCGCCTTGCCGACGAAGGACAGCACGATCCACAGATAACCGAGATGCAGGACCCAGAGAATGGGCTGGCGCAGCGTCCGTTGCCCCTGCCAGCGGACGAGGCGCACCGCATTGACCAGCGCCGCGGCCGTCGCGACCAGCCCGGTCACGATGCTGTCCGGATCGAGGAGATCGAGCGGGATCAACAGCACGACCGCGGCGATGCACAAGCGGTCGATCAGCGGCGTCGAACGCACCGCGGCGTCGGCGCCCGATGGCTTGAGGGCGCCTCGGGTGAACGCCGGCACGATGCGGCCGCCGATGATGACCAGCAACACGGCGACCGTGTCGGCGGCCAGATACAGCCCCGTGGTCGCGATGTCGTCGGCGATCTCCAGAACCTCCAGATGGACCAGGAGGTTCCCCACCGCCAACAGCAGCAGAACCGGCACCAGGATCAGATTGCGTACCGCCCGAGCGCGCCACAGGATAACCGCTACCAGAACGGCGAGCGCCGGCAAGAAGGCCAGGTCCAATGCTGCGGCAAGCCAGCCCGGCAGGAACGCGCCGAACCAGACGGCGGCCCGCCCCAGGATCCAAAGCAGCACCAACCCGGCAAGCGCCGCGCCGCGCACGGGCGCGGTGCCGGTCCAGTTCGGCATCGCCGTGAGAAAGAACCCCGCCATCACCGCCGCGACGAAGCCGAACAGCATTTCATGGGCGTGCCAAAGCATCGCCGGAAACAGGCTCGTGGGCTCGAGAACGATGGCGCCCATACTGTGCACCAGCAGCCAGCCGAGCCAGGGCAGCATGGACAGCACCGCGTAGATCCCGGCGAGCAGGAAGAACGGCCGGAATCCATAGGCGAACAATACGCCTTGGCCGGATCTGTCCGCCGCGACGGTCATCCGTCGGGCGCCGCGAGCCGGCGCTTGGCGCCATCCGCCCCGACGACGATCGCCTCCAAGGCGCCGGCTTGGCTCAGCAATGAGGCGTGCCGGTCCGGCGCCAGCACCGCGAGCGCGGTCGACACCGCATCGGCGACGACCGCGCGTTCGGCGACGACGGTGACCGCGGCTACCTGCCTTGCGCTCGCGCCCGTGGCCGGATCGAACAAATGGTGGTGGCGTCCGCTCGGCTCGAATCGGGTGCCATAGCCGCCGGAGCTCGCGACCGCGCGGTTGTCGATCGCCAGGGCGGTCTCGCCGGGTCGGCCCGAGTCCGGCTCGGCGACGGCGATCCGCCAGGGCCGGCCCGCGGGGTGCCGTCCCAAGGCCCGTGTCTCGCCCATCTGCACCAGGACGCGGTCCAGGCCCTGGTCGCGCAGCAGGTCGGCGACCCGGTCGGTGATGTAGCCCTGTGCGATGCCGTTAAGGGTCGCGGACATGCCGTCCCGGGCGAATGCGACGCGGCGGTGATCGGCCTCGATGGCGCGGTAGTCGACCCGGCGCAACGCCGCTTCGAGCGCGCCGTCGTCTGGCCCGGCCGCCGATCCAGGATGCCGGGCGAAATGATCCCGGTAGGTTTGCCAGAGCGGCTGGATGGTGACGTCGAAGGCGCCGCCCGTCAGCGCGCCGAACCGTTGACCGACTTCCAATACGCGCAGCAGATCCAGCGACGGCCGGTCGATGCGCCCCGTCTGGTTCAGCCGGCTGAGCTCGCTGTCCCCTTGGTACAGGCTGAAGACGCGTTCCAGCCGGGTGACCTCGGCCAGGCATCCGCGGACGATCGCCGCCGCCCGCGTCCGGTCCGGATGGCCGATCACGAGCTGCGCCGGCGCGCCCAGGGCGACCCCTTGCCAACGGTAGACGGGCACGGCCGCCGCCGAGCCGCCGGGCAGGAACGGCAGGCCGGCGGCAACGCCGGTGATCGCCAACATGCGCCGCCGGCTCAATCGGCTCGGCCACTTTCCGCCACCGTTCATGATGTTGCTCCCGCGCCCGCGACAGGCGGCTTACTGCTCGTTGCCTGCCGGCGTTCGCGCCGCTTGCGCCGTTCGATCAGGGGCGGGCAGCGCTGGTCGTCGTAATACAGAACCTGACAGTTGAGACAATGGATGCACTCGTTCGGGTTGATGTGGCCGTCGGGATGGATGGCCTGGACGGTACAGTCCACGGCGCAGTGCTGGCACAGGGTCCCGCATGCCGGCCGCCGCTTGAGCCAGTCGAACATTCGGAGCCGCGCCGGAATTGCAAGCGCCGCGCCAAGCGGACAGAGATAGCGGCAAAAGAAGCGCTCGACGAACAGCCCGGCAACCAGCAGCGCGACCGCGTAGAGGGCAAAGGGCCAATGGCGCGCCAGCTTGAGGGTGATCACCGTCTTGAACGGCTCGATCTCGGCGCCGACGACGGCCAGCGTCATGGACCCCAGAGACACCGCGAACAATCCGAGAAAGGCGATGTATTTGATCGGCCACAGGCGCTGGTGCAGGCCGAACGGGATGGAAAGCTGCGGCACCTTGAGCGCCCGGGCGCCGTGATTGAGGACTTCCTGGAACGCCCCGAAGGGGCAAAGCCAACCGCAGAACACGCCACGGCCCCAAAACAGCATGGCCACCGCCACATAGGCCCACAGAATGAAGATCAGCGGCTCCAGCAAGAACAGATCCCACTGGAACCCGGTCAACAACGCCTGCGAAAAGGTCAGCACGTTGACCACGGACAGCTGGGCCCCCGCATAGAGGCCGAGCCAGATCAACGTGAACAAGAGGAAGCCGTAGCGCAAGGGGCGGAACAGGTTGGGGCGCTGGACGATCACATCCTGCAGGAAAAGGATGGCGGTCAGCACGACGAGGGCGACGAGCAGGATTGCGATTCGTCCCGAGCGGCTCTTCCAGATATCGAGCCAAAGCGCGCCGGTGGCGGCGCGAATGGCCTCGTCGAGAAAGCCGTCGAGTGCATCCGCCGTTGGCGCCGATGCGGCCTCGCCGAGGACTGCAGGCAGGGTATAGCTGACCGTGAAGACCGCGCCTTCCCCGCCCGGCGGCGCGATCGAAAGGTCCACCCGCCAGGGCCGCGCCGGGTCGAGCCGCGGCTGCGACGGCAGCGCGAACAGCGCCATCTCGCGCAGTTCGGGTGCGCCTTCGGCGTGCAGCTTGTCCAGCCGGCGGTGCTGGTCCTTGCCCAACCGGAATGTGGTCTCGCCCTGTACGATCTGAAAGCGGTCGAACGCGCCGCTGCGCACCCAACCGGTTCCCTTGAACGACCACCGCCCATTGGCCGCCAGTAAGATCAA
Source organism: uncultured Alphaproteobacteria bacterium (assembly GCA_947259105.1). GTDB lineage: Bacteria > Pseudomonadota > Alphaproteobacteria > UBA8366 > JADFVY01. The sequence continues at coordinate 4,488 of CAMYKU010000092.1, read as the reverse complement.
CTGCTCACCGGTTTGGCGCTCGGCCATCAAGCTGTTGTAATCGAGGTCGCCCAGGAGATTACGGCCGGCCATGGCCGGCGTGAGCAACGCCACATAGAGATCGAGATAGGTGTCGTCGGGAGAACCGGCCACCGGGGTTCCGAACCGCTCGCTTACCTGGCCATTGGTGAGCGTGAGCTGCTGCACCACGCCGGCAGCCAACAGGCCGGACCAGGACAGCGGCTTGAATGTATCGATGTCCACGCCGGCGCCGGCGCCCGCGGGCTCGCCGATGATGCCTTTGGCGCGGGCGACGATCCGTGCCGCGCGCAGGATCGCGTCGCCGATGACGACGCTCGAAACCGTTGCTCCCGAGATGGCGTCGAAGCCCTTGGTGTCGCCGACGCGCACGGTCTCGCGGATATCGATGTCCCGGAACTTGCCGACGAAGTTGACGAGATCCTCCTCGATGACCCCGATCACCAGGATGGGTTCCTGATGGTCGCGCAGATGCGCGCCGGCGATGCGCCCGGCGAGGTCGAGCCCGATCAGAATGTCGATGGGCTTGCCGGAATAGCCGGTCGAGGCGACGACGGCGCGGCTCGAAAAAACATAGCCGGCGAGCGTGCCGCCGCGAAACACCGGCGCCGCCGGGGGCGACCCCTCGACCGACCCGCTGCCGTCGGCGCCCGGAAACACGGCCGCAAGTTCGGCCGGCGAAAGCGCGCCGGTAAAGTCCGCGCCTTGCACCGGCGCGGCCAACAGCAGCAAGGCAGCGATCAAGGAACAGATTGGGCGCATGGCAGTGGCTTTCCCCGACCGGAAACGATCGGCGGGCGGGATTATCCGGGATCGATCCTCGGGCGTACTTGATTTCTGTCAAGGGCGGTGACCGGCAACCGCTTTTGGCGCCTTTCGCAATTGACCGATATCAAGGACCCCCGGGCGTCGGCGTGTTTCAGTTCGCACCGGATCATGAGGTCTGGGGACATCAGCTGGGGAGATTTTGACGATGAAACGCGCCCTCACTGCGTTGGCAGTTGTGGCTTCGTTTGCTGCTGCGGACATTGTAGCGGCAGATACCGCTTTCGCGGCGGACAAGCCGTCCAAGGAAACCGTCGAGAAACACAAGACCACGCCTGGGGAGCGCTACGAGCCGAGTCTCGACGTGATGCCGGGCGACGACAGCGAAAGGATCGAAGAAGCCGGCGTCCCGGCGTTGAACGACAAGGAGTTCGCCCGCGCCAAGACGATTTATTTCCAGCGCTGCGCGGGCTGTCACGGCGTGCTGCGCAAGGGCGCCACGGGCAAGGCCTTGACGACCAAGATCACGCGCGAGCTCGGCTTGGAATATCTGACAGATTTCATCAATTTCGGCTCGCCGGCCGGCATGCCGAACTGGGGCACGTCGGGCGACTTTACGCCGGACGACGTCACCTTGATGGCGAAATACCTTTTGCACGAACCACCGCAACCGCCGGAATTCGGGCTCAAGGAGATCAAGGGGACGTGGAAGGTAATTGTGCCGGTCGCCGATCGACCGACCAAGAAGCAGAACGAGCTCGATCTCGACAATCTGTTTTCGGTGACGCTGCGCGATTCGGGGGAAATTGCACTCATCGACGGCGACAGCAAGAAGATCGTCAAGATCCTCAAGAGCGGCTACGCGGTCCATATCTCGCGCGTGTCGGCGTCGGGACGCTACCTCTTCATCATCGGCCGCGACGCCAAGATCAACCTGATCGACCTGTGGATGAAGGAGCCAACCACGGTCGCCGTGATCAAGATCGGCATGGAGGCGCGCTCGGTGGAAACCTCCAAGATGAAGGGATGGGAGGACAAGTACGCCATCGCCGGCTCTTACTGGCCGCCGCAATACGTGATCATGGACGGCTTCACGCTCGAGCCGATCAAGGTGGTCTCGACGCGCGGCATGACCGTGGATACGCAGGAGTTCCATCCGGAACCACGGGTCGCCTCGATCGTCGCCTCCCACTACCACCCGGAGTTCGTGGTCACCGTCAAGGAGACCGGCAAGATCCTCATGGTCAACTACGAGGACATCAAGAACCTCAAGGTGACCACGATCGATGCCGAGCGCTTCCTGCATGACGGCGGCTTCGACTCGACCGGCCGGTACTTCCTGGTGGCCGCCAACGCCCGCGACACCATCGCGGTCGTGGACACCAAGGAGAACAAGCTGGTCAAGTTGGTCAAGACCGGCGTCAAGCCGCATCCGGGCCGGGGCGCGAACTTCGTGCATCCCAAGTTCGGACCGGTGTGGGCAACGAGCCACCTGGGCGACGAAACCATCGCGCTGATCGGCACCGACCCCAAGAAGCACCCCAAGCAGGCATGGAACGTGGTGCAGTCACTCGAGGGTCAGGGCGGCGGCTCGCTGTTCATCAAGACCCACCCCAAATCCAAGAACCTGTGGGTCGACACGCCGCTCAATCCCGAGGCCGAGTTGGCGTCCTCCGTCGCGGTGTTCGACATCAGCAACCTGGACAAGGGCTATGAAGTGATCCCGATTGGCGAGATGTCCGGCATCAGCGAAGGCGTACGCCGCGTCGTTCAGGGCGAGTACAACAAAGCGGGCGACGAGATCTGGTTCTCGGTGTGGAACGCCAAGGATCAGGAATCGGCGATCGTCGTCATCGACGACAAGACCCGCAAGCTGAAGGCGGTGATCAAGGACAAGCGCCTGATCACGCCGACCGGCAAGTTCAACGTCTACAACACCAAGAACGACGTCTACTAGAAGTCGGGTCGAGGGGCGGAGCAGCAGGATGCTGCTCCGCCTTTCGCCGTTAAAGCGGGGAGGTCACGCCGTGACGACAGTGAAGTCCGATTTGCCGGCGCCCTGTGTCCACCTGATCGGGGCGGGACCAGGAGACCCGGACCTTCTCACGATCAAGGCCTTGCGTCTGATGCAGACGGCCGACGTGGTCGTCTATGACCGTTTGGTTTCCCCCGATATTCTCGACATGGTGCGCGCGGGCACGCCGCTGATCTATGCCGGCAAGGCGGCTGCCGACCATCACATGCCGCAGGCCGAGATCAACCAGCTTTTGGTCAAGCTCGCCAAGGCCGGACGCCGCGTCGTCCGGCTCAAGGGCGGCGACCCCTACGTCTTCGGACGCGGCAGCGAAGAAACCGAATTTCTGGCGCGCAGCGGCGTGACCTTCGAGGTCGTGCCCGGCGTGACCGCGGCCTCGGGCTGCACCGCCGCCGCCGGCATCCCGCTGACCCATCGCGGGCTTGCGACCGGCGTGCGCTTCGTCACCGGCCATTGCCGCGCCGACGTGGAGCTGGACCTGAACTGGGACAGCCTCGCCGATCCCGACACCACCCTGGTTTTCTATATGGGGCTCGCCAACCTACCGCAGATCGCTGAAAAGCTGACAGCCGCGGGTTTGAGCGCGGCGACCCCCGCGGCCGCGATCATGAGCGGCACCACACCGCAGCAGAAAGTCGTCCTCGGCACTCTCGCCGACCTGCCGCACAAGGCTGTCGCCGCGGGTCTCCGTGCGCCGGTGCTGACCGTCATCGGCAAGGTCGTGAGCCTGGCGGCGCTCTTGCACCTGGGCTTCCTCGATGAGGACGCGCCCGCCGCAGCGTCCACGGAGCGGGCGGGTGCGACCTGATGCGACGGCCTGGATCGGCGCGGCGCTCGCCATAGCCGTGGCCCAGGCCGCGGCGGCGGCGCCCGATCCGCTGCCCGAGCGGCAGAACGAATTGATCTACCGGCTGAAACAGGACTGCGGTTCGTGTCATGGTCTGACCATGAAGGGTGGGCTCGGCCCGCCGCTGTTGCCCGAGACACTGGTGGACAAGCCGGACGACGCGCTCGTGGATGTGATCCTGGATGGCGTACCGGGCACGCCGATGCCGCCCTGGAATTTCGAGATCAGCAAGGTCGAAGCCCATTGGCTGGTGCGGCAGATGAAGAAGGGGACGATCGATGACCACTAGGCGGAGGCGCATACCGTTTGTACTGGCCCTACTGGGCGGCCTGCTCTTGGCGCCGGCGGCCATGGCGGCAGACATCGTTCTGCGCGGCACCGGCGATCTGGGCCTGATCGTCGAGCGCGCCTCGGGACGCGTGCAGATCATCGAGACCAGCGGACGGACGCGCCTCAGAACCATCGAAGGATTGGGCGACCTGTCGCACGCCTCGGCGGTGTTTTCCCGCGACAGCCGCTACGCCTTCGTGTTCGGCCGGGACGGCGGGCTCACCAAGCTTGATCTCTTGACCGGCGCGGTGGTCAAGCGGGTCATGCAGGCCGGCAACAGCATCGGCGGCGCCATCTCGCAGGACGGCCGCCTGGTGGCGGTGTCCAACTACAAGCCCGGCGGCGTCCGGGTGTTCGATGCCGAGACGATGGAGATGGTCGCCGATATCCCCGCGCTGGACGCGAAAGGCGAGCCTTCCAAGGTGATCGGCTTGGTCGACGCGCCGGGCCAGCGCTTCGTTTTCAGCCTGTTCGACGGCGGCGAGATCTGGAT
>CAMYKU010000091.1 GCA_947259105.1 uncultured Alphaproteobacteria bacterium | reverse complement strand
CCAGCCACAACAACCGCAACAAATGCAACCATGAACAAAGCAAGAAAACTGTTACCCATGTTCCCGGTCAGATCTGTTACCCATCTGCCCGGTTGCTCATTCTTATTGGTCCTGGCTCCGAAGAGCCCTCCCCCTCGATGGGGGAGGGTTGGGTGGGGGTGCGCAGCCGGAGCAGACCGGATAGGTGGGTAACGGGTGCGGCCGCTCAGCGGGCCGGCGCGTCCCCGGCCCTCTCATCGCCGCCGTGTGGCGGCACGCCGCTTTCCGGACTCGGCCGGTAGGTCGGGGCAATGGTGGCCGGCGCGGCGGGCAGCATGTCCTGGTCGAGATCGGAGCGGAAGGTGCGGCTGTAGGCGGCCATCAGCGCGCCGTCGCCGGGGTCGATGAGGCGCAGCTCGACGCGGTAGTCGCGGTGCGCCTCGACGCCCTCGAGCGGCGGCGATTCGAAGCGGAACTGCTGCGCGTAGACGCCGGCGACGCCGCGCACCACCAGCGGCGGCCCGCCCGCCGGATCCTCGAACTCGGCTTCCAGGATGGTGCCCGGCGGCACCCGGCGCACGACACGGGCAATGAAGCCGTAAGTGGCCGACGCGATGTTGTAGTTGAAGATGAAGCCGCCGCCGGCGAACTCGATATAGGGCTGGCCCGGGTCGTCCTGCTCGCGCAACGCGAACAGCACCGCCAGAAGAACGGCGAGACCCGCAAGAACGGCGAGCGCCGCGAACCACAGGGTGCGGGAACGGACGGCCACCGGCCCCTCCAGGCACGTCATGACAATGGCACTGCGGTAATCTACGCCGTCGCAGCCGAGGTATGAAGCGCTTTGCTCCGGGCAATCGCGATCACCGGCTCCGCGTCCCGCAGCGCCCGCGGTTACTTTCCTTTCGGCTTGCGACCCGTATCGAGGCCAGCGATGATTTTCTGCGCCTCGTCATGCCACTGCCGCCGCGCTTCGTCCGCAGCCGCGGACGAAAACCCGGGATAGGTCAGATTGTTCCGCGGATCCGGTACCGGCGTTTCCGGCATCCAGCGCTCGGCATCCAGTGTTTCCCCCAGGGCGTCCCTGACCTCGTAGACATTGCCGCCGCCGGCTCGGGCCTTTTCGTAGTGCGCCCGCGCCGCCGCGGTCGGGTGGAAGCGGCCCGCGCGCTCTTCGATCAGACCGCCGGCGGTAAGCCTGGCAAATCCGCTTTCCAACTCCTCATCGTTGAAGATCGCATGATTGAGCCCGTCCCCCGTGGCGACGATATCGCGCAGGCTGGCTCCGCTGCCCCGATCGCCCGAAACGATCGCCTGGAGAAGCCAGATGTCGGTCCGCAGGTATCGCTGGGTCATGGCAGTCTCCCCCCAATCCCCGGTCAATCGTGATCGGCGACGGGGCCGCGCGTTTTCTTGACCGCGCCGCGTTTCTTCTTGGTCTCCAGCCGCCGGCGCTTCGATGCCGGGGGCGTCCGGGTCGGCCGGCGCTGCTTCGGCGGGGTCGCGGCGTCGCGGAGCAATTCGACCAGCCGGTCGCGGGCATCCTGGCGGTTGCGCTCCTGGCTGCGGGTGCGGTTGGCGGCGATGACGACGACCCCGTCGCGGGTCATGCGCCGCCCGGCGAGGTGCTTGAGCCGCGCCAGCACCTCCGGTGGCAGGTTCGGGCTGTTTGCCGCGTCGAACCGCAGCTGCACCGCCGTCTCGACCTTGTTGACGTGCTGCCCGCCGGGCCCGGGCGAGCGGACGAAGCGCTCCTCGAGCTCGTCTTCGGACAGCGAAATGGTGTCGGTGATGAAAATCATCCTGCGAGTTTAGCGGAACGGCCCTGTCATTTCGATGGTATGATCGGGCGCAAGGCGGAAAAAGGGGGACAGAGATGTCCGACTCCTGGGTCACGGTGTTCGGCGGCACCGGGTTTCTCGGCCGGCGGATCGTCGAGACGCTGGCCGGCGACGGCGTGAAGGTGCGCATCGCCGCGCGCAATCCCGACCCCGCGTCCACCCTCGACGCGCCGGCGGGTGCCAAGCTCGAACGCGTGCGGGCCGATCTCCGCGATCCCGAATCCGTTGCCGCGGCCGTCTCCGGCGCGCGCGGCGTGGTGAACGCCGTCGGGCTCTATGTCGAGCGCGCTGGCGAGACGTTCGATGCGGTCCACGTGGCGGGCGCCGGCAATGTCGCGGATGAGGCGGCGAAGGCGGGCGTCGAACGGCTGGTGCATATCTCCGGCATCGGTGTCGACAGCGCCTCGGACTCCGCCTATATCCGGGCGCGGGCGAACGGCGAGGCGGCGGTGCGCGAGGCCTTCCCGGCGGCGACCATCCTGCGGCCGAGCGTCGTGTTCGCGCCGGATGACAATTTCATCAATTTGATCCTGCGCATGGCGCGGGTGCTGCCGGCGCTGCCGCTGTTCGGCGACGGCGGCACTATGCTGCAGCCGGTGTTCGCGGGCGACGTGGCCGCGGCCGCCGTCCGGGCGCTCGACGATCCGGCCGCGGCGGGCAAGACCTACGAGCTCGGCGGCCCGGTGCCGTACAGCTACCGTAACCTCCTTCACCTGGTCACGACCCTCGGCGGCCACCGCCGGGCGCTGCTGCCGGTGCCGTTCGCGCTGTGGGAGATCCAGGCGCGCCTCGCCGGGATCCTGCCGCACCCGCCGCTGACGCGCGACCAGGTCGCGCTGATGCGGCACGACAACCTGGCGTCGCCCGACCTGCCCGGCCTCGCCGATCTCGGCGTCAACCCGACGTCGCTCGAGGCGACACTGCCGGAGTATCCGGGGCTGCGGGCGATGAGTCGCGGCGACCGGTGAGGCCGCCGCAGGCCACTACCGCGCCGCCAGATCCAGCCCCAGCAGCACCACCGACTTGGCGCCGCCTTCCGTTTCCTGCCGGCCCAGTGGGCGAAAGCCGAGTTTTTCGTGGAAGCGCATCGAGCCCGGGTTGGGCGGCGCCTCGTTGACCTCGCAGGTGAGCATGTCGGCGCGGCCGCGGCCGAATTCGATGGCATGGGCATAGAGCGCGCCGGCGACGCCCTGCCCCCGGTACGCGGGATCGGCGATGACCCGGTCGATATACAGAAACTCGGGGTAACGCGCGTCGAACCAGCGGTAATTCTCGCTGCCATAGGCCGCGCCCGGCGCGAGGGCGACCAGGACGCCGGCCGCCGCGCCGTCGATCTCTGCCACCGCCGCGACCGCCGCCATTCCCAGCAGGGCCGCGAGCGAGTCCGCACCGAGGGCGCTGACATGCGGCACCTCGCTGTTGTTCAGTTTCAGCGCCCAGGCATGGTCGGCCGGTGCGAGGGGGCGGATGCGGATGTCGGTCATGGGCGGGTCGACAGGCGGTCGGTCTTTGTCTCTCCGGCACCCCCTCCCCAGCCCTCCCCCGCAAGCGGGAGAGGGGGCTCTATCGCGCCAATTTGAAAAACGAAGCCCTCTCCCGCTTGCGGGGGAGGGTTGGGAGGGGGTGAGTCGAGACGATGCACGCTATGCCCCGAGGTCCTCGCCCGCCAGCGCGCGCCTGATCAGCGTTATCGTCTCCTCGATGCCATAGAGCGCGATGAACGAGCCCAATCTCGGGCCCTGGTCCTGGCCGAGCAGGATTTCGTAGCAGGCCTTGAAGAAGTCGCGCAGGGACTCGAACTCGTGGCGCTTGCCGACTTCGTAGACCTGGGTCTGGATCTCCTCGGCCGAGGCGCCTTTCGGCAGCTTTTCCAGCTCCGCCACCAGATCCTCCAGCGCCGCGCGCTCCATGTCGGTCGGTGCGCGGTACTTCTTGTTGGGCTTGACGAAATCCTGGTAGTAGCGGATCGCGTAGCCGGCAAGGCTGTCGAGGATCGGGTCGGTCTCGGGGCTTGCGTTCGGCGCATAGCGGCCGATGAAGCCCCATAGCACCTCCTTGTCGTCGGCATTCGCGACGCCCGCCAGGTTGAGGAGGATGTTGAACGGGAGATGCGCGTCCTCGCGCGGCGGCGTGCCGGAATGAATGTGCCAGGCCGGGTTCTCCAGCCGCCGCGCCGAATCCTCCGCCTCGTACTTGCCGAGGAACGTCAGCCAGTCGTCGACGGCGCGCGGGATGACGTCGAAATAGAGCCGCTTGGCGGCGCGCGGCTTCTGGAACATGAACAGCGCCAGGCTGTCCGGCGGCGCGTAGGCGAGCCACTCCTCGACCGACAGCCCGTTGCCCCTGGACTTGGAGATCTTCTCGCCCTTCTCGTCTAGGAACAGCTCGTAGTTGAAGCCCTCCGGCGGCCGGCTGCCGAGAATGCGGCAGATCTTCGAGGACAGCTTGACCGAATCGATCAGGTCCTTGCCGGACATCTCGTAATCCACCCCGAGCGCATGCCAGCGCATCGCCCAGTCGGCCTTCCACTGCAGCTTGCAGGCGCCGCCGGTGACCGGCGTCTCCATGCGCGCGCCGTCGTTCGGGTCGGTGTAAATCACCGTGCCCGCGTCGGGCCGGACCTCGTCGATCGGCACCTGCAGCACGTGGCCGGTCTTCGGGCTGACGGGCAGGAACGGGCTGTAGGTCGCCCGCCGCTCCGGCCCCAGCGTCGGCAGGACGGCGTTCCTGACTTCCTCGTAATGCTGCAGCACCGCCAGCAGGGCCGCGTCGAATTCGCCGGAGGCGTAGCATTCGGTGGAACTCTTGAACTCGTACTCGAAGCCGAAATCGTCGAGGAAGGCGCAGAGCCGCGCGTTGTTGTGGTGGCCGAAGCTCTCATGGGTGCCGAACGGGTCGGGCACGCGGGTCAGCGGCTTGTGGAGGTGCTCCGCCAGCATCTCCTGGTTCGGCACGTTGTCCGGCACCTTGCGCAGCCCGTCCATGTCGTCGGAGAAGGCGAACAGCCGCGTTTCGATGTCCGACATGGCGGCGAAGGCGTGGCGCACCATGGAGGTGCGCGCGACCTCGCCGAAGGTGCCGATATGCGGCAGGCCGGACGGGCCGTAGCCGGTCTCGAACAGCACATAGCCCTTGTCCGGCGCTTGGCCCTTGGTGCGCTCCAGCAGCTTGCGCGCCTCCTCGAAGGGCCAGGCGCGGGCGGCAAGCGCGAGGTCGCGGGTGTCGGTCATCGGGTTCGTGCCGTTCAAAGCGATTGAAAACGCGCGGCAAACTAGGCTTTGCGCCCGCGCGCGTCAATGTCCGGGCAATGCCATGGTTTGAAACCCTGCCGGCTCAACAGCCGCAACGGCCCGCTTTATCGGATTACGGCCGTCTTCCGCCCAACGGCAGACGTCGAACAAGGACCATCCGCGCATCCGCGATTGACGCAACCGGGAAGTCGGGCTGGCCATCCGACGCGCATGCAGGCCTCGCGTAAACGTGAACGCAATCCCGTCGCCCGGATACTTCCGTTACAAAATCGCGAGATTCCCGTGAATTCGATACGGCAGGTTGGGTCCTGTACCGGCAGCGGCTGGACGAGCCCGTTGCTTCTTCATTTGAACCCGGCGTTCTGCAGGAAACCACCAATTGAACGGACTTTCTGCAGAAAGCCCCTGAACGAACGGGAGATTTCACGATGAACAAGACAGTCCTCAAAGGCGCACTGATGAGCGCCATTATCCTCTCCGGCGCCCTGGCCGCGAGCCAGGCCGCCGTCGCCGACGACGACGACGGGAAGAGCTATGAGGTCACGATCCGGGTCGCGACCCGGGGGCAGCCGATCGCGCCTTCGGTCTTCGTCACCCACGATTCGAGGTTTTCGATGTTCGATGTCGGGCCGGCCGACGACATGGATCCCCGGTATGTCGGTCTGGCAATGCTTGCCGAGACCGGATCGCCTGCTGCCCTGGCCGGCGCGATTGACGGTGCGCACGGCGTCGATACCGTAACCGTGCTGTTGGCTCCGACGCACCCCAGCCCGCCGATCCTGTTTCCAGGCGACTCGAACAGCACGATTATCACGGCCTCGGAAGGCAAACTGTCCTTCAGCGCAGTCGGCATGCTGGCCGCGACCAACGACGCCTTCTACGCGGTGCGTGGCGTTGCCCTGCCGAAAAAGGGCTCGATCACCGTTCACGGCGATGTGTACGATGCGGGCAGCGAACCGAATACCGAGCTCCTCAGCGACATCCCGGCGGGCGGAAACGACGCCTACGATTCTCCGGATGCCGCCGGTGAAGGCCACATCCATGTCCACGCCGGAATTCACGGCGCCGGCACCCTGGACCCGGCAACGCACGACTGGCGGAACCCGGCGGTCGAGATCACCATCACGCGCCTGGACGACTGAACCTGCGCCCGGTTCGGCCGTTCCGGCCCGGACCCGGCCGCCGTGACCCATAGCACGGCGGTTCCTGGGGCGGGGGCTAGGGCAATATCCGATCGAACTGAATCGGTACGATTCGGTTCGATCGGATGAAATTGCCCGCTGTTGCATAGGGCGAGCAGCTTTATCCGTTCAAGTGGAATCGGGTCCGGCCGGCGGCGCGACCTCATACTTCGAGACGGCGCTTCGCGCCTCCTCAGCATGAGGACACAGACAGTGGAGCCTCATGCTGAGGAGCGGCGCAGCCGCGTCTCGAAGTATGAGGTCGCTCTGGACCAGCCGAACACAACATAACGGACAATAGGCTGATCCCGGACCTGTTGACCGTGCGAGAAAGGCGGCCACTTCCGGGATAAACCCGACATTGCAGCCCCGCCCGCCGCTATTCCTCGTCCGCGCAGGCGGCGCGCTCGACCTCGACGGTCGCGTGCGACAGGCCGAACCGGTCCCGGAGCCGCGCCTTGATCGCCGCCGTCGCCGCCTCGGCCGGCATGCCGTCCGCGATCCGCGCGTGCAGGGTGATCATCCGGCGCTCCTGGGTGATCGACCAGGCGTGAATGTGGTGGACCCCCTCCACCGCGGCGATCTCGGCCGTAAGGTCGGCGCCGATCTCGCGCGTGTCCACGCCCCTGGGCGCGCCCTCCAGCAGGATGTGCCCCGCGTCGCGCACCAGCGCGCCGGCGCTGCGCAGGATCAGCAGGCCGACGAGGACCGACAGGATCGGGTCGATCGGCGTCCAGCCGGTCACCAGGATCACCGCGCCGGCGGCCAGCGCCGCGACCGAGCCGAGCAGATCGCCGACGACATGGAACATCGCGCCCTGGACGTTGAGGTTGTCGCGGTCGGCGCCGTGCAGCAGCCAAAACGCGCCGAGATTGACGAAGAGGCCGATGCCGGCGATCGCGACCACCGGGCCGCCCAGCACGTGGATCGGGCTCATCAGGCGGTCCGCCGCCTCGAAGAAGATCCACAGCGCAACGAAGACCAGCGCGACGCCGTTGATGAACGCGACCAGCACCTGGAAGCGGTCGAAGCCGAAGGTGCGCTTCCAGTCGGCCGGCCGCCGGGAGAGCCGGAACGCGAACCAGGCAAGCGCCAGCGAGGCGAAGTCGGTGAGCATGTGCCCGGCGTCGGCGAGCAGGGCGAGGGATCCCGAGATCAGCCCGCCGAACAGCTCGGCCAGCATGAAGCTGCCGGTCAGGATCGCCGCCCAGAAGATCCGCCGCTCGTTGTTGCTGTGCGCGTGCATATCGGTCGTTCCGCTAGCCCCGGGCCGAATCACACTGTCCGGCCGGCTGCGATTCAACCTGCAATCCGCGCCGCGCGCAAGTGTCGCGCGGGCGCATCGCGGCCTCTATGATATCCCTCATGGAAGCGATTCGCGACATCGTGCTGCCCGACGCGCCGGCCCTGGTGGCCGGGCCGGCGGGGGCGGTGTGGCTGGACCGCGACGGCGAGATCCACGCGTTGCCGCTGGACGCGGTGTCGCGGCGCCTGCGGGACGGCAGGCCGCCGATCCTCTGCCACCTGCCGGCGACGGCGCGGCGGCTCGCCCTCGATCCCTTCCCTGCCCTCGACATCCTGGAGCTGTTCGCCTTCGCGCGGCCCGGGCGGTTCTGCGTGCCGACGCCGCGGGGCCTCGCCGCCGCGCTGGGCCTCGCGCCGCCGCACGACCATGAGGGCGAGGCGATCGCGCTGGTCCGCGTGGCCGAGGCGCTGCTGGCGGGCCTGGCCGAGACCGACGGGCGCAAGGAGCGCAAGCAGGCCGTCGCCGTCGCCCAGGCGATGCAGGCCGGCGGCTGGCCGTGGGGGCGTTTCGTGCTGGCGGCGCTGGGCGCCCCGGTCGATGCGACGCCTGCCGCCGCCTGGCGCGGGCTGGAGGTCTGGAAGCGGCTGCCGGAATGGGAGGACGAGGCGCCGCCGCCGCCGCCCGGCAGCACCCCGGTCCAGCCGAACGAGGCGCGCCACCGGCTGGCCGAAATCCTCGGCGAGCAGGCGGAGCCGCGGCCGAGCCAGGCCGATTACGCCTCGGCGATCACCCAGGCCTTCGCGCCGCGCGATGCCGCCGGCGCGCCGCATTTCGTGCTGGCCGAGGCCGGTACCGGGGTCGGCAAGACGCTGGGCTATATCGCGCCGGCCAGCCTGTGGGCCGAGGCCAACGGCGCGCCGGTGTGGATCTCGACCTACACCCGCAACCTGCAGCACCAGATCGACGGCGAGCTCGACCGGCTGTTCCCCGACGCCGCGATCAAGGAGACCCGGGTGGTGATCCGCAAGGGGCGGGAGAACTACCTGTGCCTGTTGAACATGGAGGAGGCGGTGCGCGGCGTCGCGGTGCAGCGCGCGAACGCGGTGGCGCTGGGCCTGCTGGCGCGCTGGGTGGCGGCGGACCGCGACGGGGATCTGACCGGCGGCGGCTTCCCAGCCTGGCTGATCGAAATCGCGGGGCGGGCGCGTACGCTAGGCCTCGCCGACCGGCGCGGCGAATGCATCTATTCCGCCTGCAGCCACTACGGCAGATGCTTCATCGAGCACAGCGCGCGGCGGGCGAAACGCGCGAAGCTGGTGATTGCCAACCACGCGCTGGTGATGGTGCAGGCGGCGCGCGCCGCGAGCGACCCCGCGACGCGGCCCACGCGTTACGTGTTCGACGAGGGCCACCACGTGTTCGATGCCGCCGACAGCGCCTTCTCGGCGGCGCTGACCGGACGCGAGGCCGCCGAGCTGCGGCGCTGGCTGCGCGGCGTCGAGGGGCGGCGGCAGGGCCGCGGCCGGGGTCTCAAGGCCCGCATCGAGGATCTGCTGGCCGAGGACGAGCAGGGGCTGGACGCGCTGCAGGCGGCGCTGCAGGCGGCGGCGGCTCTGCCCGGCGAGGGCTGGGGCGCGCGGATCGCCGAGGGCCGGCCGGCCGGGGCCACGGAATCCTTCCTCGCCACGGTGCGCGGACAGGTCTACGCGCGGGCCGGCGACCCCGACAGCCCGTTCGACATCGAGTGCGAGACCGGCGAGCCGGTGCCCGGGCTGATCGAGGCGGCGGCGGCGCTGGACGGCGCGCTGGACCGGCTGGCCCATCCGCTGAAGCAATTGCAGCGTGCGCTGGCCGACCGGCTGGACGACGAGGCGGCCGAACTCGAGACCGCGACCCGAAACCGCATCGAGGCGGTGGCGCGCGCGATCGAGCACCGCGCCGGCGAGGCTCTGGCCGCCTGGCGCTCGATGCTGGCGGGGCTCGGGCGCGAGAAGGGCGAGGATTTCGTCGACTGGTTCCAGGTCGACCGCGC
>CAMYKU010000090.1 GCA_947259105.1 uncultured Alphaproteobacteria bacterium | reverse complement strand
CAGGCGCGGATGGTCGGCCAGCCGCACCCCGTCCACCGAGAGATTGCCGAGGAAGTCCAGCATGTCCCCGCCACCGAATTCCACGGCGGCACGATGCGCAGCCGCGAGGTTCGCCTCGTAATCCGCGCCCCACTCGCGGCGCAGTTCGGCCTCCGACTGCGCCCGCCCCTCGCCCAGCCTCCTGGTCAGGTCCTCGTTCTGCTCCACAGCACCACGGTAATGCCAGTCGAGGATGCCGCGTGCCTGGTCCTTCGTGATGCCGAGCCCCAGCGCGTGATCGAGGAAATCCTTCTCGCGCGCCGCTCCGGCCGCGTCGGGGCGCAGATGGTCGGGCAGGTCAGGCCGCTTGTATTCGTAGCCCTCCGCCGTGTCCGGCACGCCGAGCTTGCGGTGGAAGTCGCGGATCTCCTCCGCACCGGCGCCCTCGCCCGGCGGGACGACCGCCCGCGAGAGCTTGCGGCGCAGGTCGAAGGCCATCTTCACGGCGTCCGCCGGGCTCGCCATGCGGTCGGCGAAGGCGCGCAACTTCGAATCAGCGATCGCCCCTCGCCAATCGGTGGCTTCGGCCACTGGGATGGGCGCGGGCGCGGCGGAGTCCTGGGCCGGCGGTGTTGCAGGCGCCCCCGTGTCGGGCGCCGTTTCGGTCTTGCTCATGGGGATTCCTCCAGTTCGACCCGCAGGCCGGGCACGGCCGCCGGTTCGGCGTTCAGCACCGCCAGGACCTGCAGGCCGATCGACCGTTCGCCGTCCTGGAAATGCGTCATGTAAGGGTCGCCGGGCGCGACGCTGCTGTGGAACACGTGCGCCCAGTCGAATATCTGGTACAGGCAGCGCCGCCCCTCGGGCGTGCCCAGGAAAACGCCGCGGAAGTCGCGATAGCGGTCGGCATCCGTGTAACCGTCGCCGAAATGCACGTCCCTCAGCCGCTCGAAGAAGGCGACGGGATCGGGATTACCCCGCACCGCGCCGCGCTCGCGCCGAAAACTCCGGAAGATCATGCCGCGCATCCCCCGTCCTTCAGCCGCTTCACGGCGATGCCGCCGTTGCGCGCCGGCGATGCCGCCGCGACCACGAGGGTCGCGTATTCCGCCGCGTCCTCGGCCACCGAGGCGTTAACCCAGATCCGGTCGTGCCGGCGCAGCCCGTGCTGCGCGACGGTTTCGAAATAGCCCTGGCGCAGCACGCATTTGAGCGGATGCGGCGTCGTCAGGATCCACAAGGCCGCGCCGCGCCCGTCGGCGGTACGCTCCAGGCTTTCGGGATTGCATCGTTCCATCGTCATGCTCCTCGCCTCACATTTTCCGCCCGGCCCGGCCGACGATCGGCCCGGCCCCGTGGAGCCGCGCATAGGCCGCGCGCTCCTGCTCGTCGTATTGCCGCGCAAGACGATGGTCGCCATTGCGCCGCGCCTCTTCCTTCAGGCGGCGAAATTCGCCGGGCTCATTTCGCGAACCGGCTGCGTTGCCGACGCCACGGCGCCCGCGCTGCCGCCGCGACCGGGCCTCGCGCCCGTCGGCGGAAAGCTTCCGGCCCATCCGCGCGGCCATGCTGACCAGCCCGGGCGTGACGACCATCGAATCCCGCTCCGCCTGTGTGTACTGGGTGGTGAACCAGAGATGCGCATAGCCCAGATTGGCCGCCGCATCGCCGCCCCATTCCCGGCGCAAAGACACCGCGGCGTCCGGGTCGACCATATCCAGGAAGCCGAAGACACCGGACACCTCGTCGCCGGTCAGCGGCGTATGGTCCCCCTCGGCAACGTCCTCCGCCGCGCCCGAATCCGGCGGCGTGGAACCCGGCCGGTCTTCCTTCCCGTCGGCGTCGTAAATCTGGCGCTCCAGCTCATCCAGCATCTGCGCGGTCTCCCGGTCGCCTGCTTGCCGTGCGTCCTCCCGCTGCCGCCGGACCTCGGCGACCCCGCCGTCGGCGCTCGCCGCGGCAGGCGATTCCGCCTCATGGCCATCCGTTGCGGCTGCCGAACTCGTGTCGGTCATGTCTGTCTCCATCATCGTTTGAGAATGTCGTAATCCCTTTCGACCGGGATGCGCCCGCGCCCCAGCCGTTCGTCGATCGAACCCAGGATGCGTTGCGACGCCGCCCGCTCCCGCTCGGCGGTGTATTGCGCGAGCCAGTCGTCTTCGTTCTGCCGCCCGTCCCGCCGCGCAGCATCCGCCGCACGGCCGGGCGCGGCGCCCGCCGGTCCATCGGCCATCGGTCGTACTCCTTGGGTGTTTCAGGTTCTACAGCAATGCGGCGCGCCGCGACGGGTGTTGCAACGGGGCTGGCACGTCGTCCGGGCCTCGTCCTCCCAGCCTCGGCGGGCGGTCTTCGGGTCCGCGATCTCTGCCTCCAGCTCGGCGGCCTGGCGGCGCCTGACCTCGGGCGGGCGGGTGGAGTCGCGGCGCAGCACCCGCAGGCTGCGATTCCGGTCGTCGAGCTTTGCGTCGATCTCGCGGAAACGCCGCGCCACCCTCGGATGTCCGGCGATCTCCTCCGCCGTCGCGCTGCCGCGGATGCCCGCGACCATCTCGTCTTAGGCGTGCATGCGCAGCGCCGCGACGAAGTACTCCCGCGTCTTTTTTTCCTTTAAATTACCAGCGTAGCTCTTTGTTCAGAAATAACAGAAGGCGATGCGCTGTATACCTTTCCTTTTGCAGGCCCGCGAGGCCTCGACTACCCCCTGCAAATTTCCCAGAAGCAGCCACAAGGTATCCGCCCGCCACAATCCAACCTCGAAGGGATCCTCACCTTCCGCGAACCGTGGCCTGGGGCCGGCACCCTCAAAGCCCGCGCGGCGCGTGCGGTTCTCGCTTACAAAGCATTCCATCAGGACAAGCGCATCGGGGTCGTCATTGCCGATCAGGGACAAGAGCTTCCTTGTTGCGTCGATCATCTCATCCGGACTGAACCAGTCATCCGGTCCGTCCGGAAATTTCTCGTCTTCTTCAATGAGCACATACATATGGGCAAAGCTGTACGGCCGGAGTCCCATCCGGTCGACTACGTCCATATGCTCGCCCATGAGGCACTGGGTGAACCAACGCGCCATGGATTTAGATTCAAATCCCGAGTCCAATGCGTCAAAGATCTCCCATCCCGCCTCATAGGGTGGCGGCTTGCCCTCGAGCGGCCATATAATTTCGAGATTGCTGGTCAATAAGGTTTTCTCCTGTCTGGAAGCAAATTTCGGTCGTTTTTGGCTATCGCCCCATGGTATCGGTCATCGGAACAAACTGCCACTCTTCAGTCGCTGGTTGAGTTTTCATTGCCTCCGCCACGGGCTCGGTGGCTACTGGCAGCCAGCAGATTTACATATAACCCGGCATAGTCAAACAGTCCGATCAGTTTCGTGCCGCGCTTGCTCTCTGCTATCATCGCTTCAATTAATGCGCTTCGTGTCGCGCCGCCGATAACTCCTGCTGTTACAAGTTCACCGAGTCGCCGCTCGGCATCCGCAACGGCAAACTCTATGGGGATCTGCTGGGGAAAAACACGTAAGTCCCGAATATTGGTCACGGCTGGATCACCCACCGTACCCGGGTTGGCCATTGCGTGCTCGTCCTTTGTTTTCTGTCGGGATTTATTTTTCAATTGCTTCCCTGTTTTGAACTCGTAGTGCTCCGAGTTAGCGCGGAAATTGTCCCACTGTCGTCCAAAGCGCCGGGCGAAACCTCCCAAGATATCTTCTATGAGCAAAGCCGTGGCGCGGCGCGCCATCATGTCGTATGTGCGTGATCCTCTGGCGCCGGTGCCGAGTTCCTTGGGAAACTGGACACGCACTTCAGGAACAGCGCCCGGGTCCATCCTGCGCGCAACACCCCGCAGATACGCATTCGCAGCGTTGCCCATCGCTACATTTGTCTTGAACCTGACCCAGCCCCGCACATTCTCCGGCAGTTTGTCGAACGCCCTGCCGAATATCCGCGACGGATCGACCTTGTGTTTCAGGTTCGGCCACTGGAGTTTGTGTTTCCACAACTGCGCCTGAGCCACCAACGCGTCGAGGTGCGGGGCGGCCTTACCGATGATCTTTGCGCCCTTCTTCAGGGCGGAGCGTACCGGGGCGAAGGCGCTGCCGACGATCGGGATCATGCCGAGGCCGTCGAGCAGCAACAGCACGCTGTTGCCGGCCAGACCGGTGACATCGCCTTCCTTCCATTCCTCCTCGATCTCGACCAGATCGTTCCAGAAATGGATGCCGCTGCGCAGATTGTTCAGCCCGGGCACCATGTCCTTGACGAACTCCTTGACGAGCCGGCCCGCGCCCATCAGTTCGGGCAGCATGATCTGCTGGAAATCGCCAATCAGCCCGGCCAGCTCCTCGTCCGTGGCGCCGCGGCGAATACCCGCAACCATCTCGTCGAAGGCGCGCATGCGCAGCTCGGCGATAAGTCTCTCCCCGCCATAGGGATCGTCGAAGACGTAGATCGTGCCGTCCGGTTTCATGGCCGAGGGTTTGGCCCGTTCGGATTCGGGGATGCCCCTGTAAACCTCGGCCTCGATCAGGCGGCGCATCTCATCGGGCGACAGGTCTTCCGCGAAGAGCCGCGACAGCAGCTTCAGGCGGGGCTTGAAGTCGTCCCAGTTGCGCACCAGAACAGCCGCCGCATCGTCCGGCAGAGTAAGGAAAGCCAAGCCGTTCCCGAGACTAAACGATACCTCGTCGTCTCCCTGGACAGCCCTCACGCCCTCCTTGTTTTGTTTGTTGAACTTCTCGATGTCGGGTTGCTCGAGAAAGACGGCCGGCGTGTAGTCGCTGCCGGCCTTGAACCTATCGCGAAGCTTATCCCGCCGCTCCTCCGGCGTCTGTTGATCCGAGGCGCCCGAATAGGCGTCCAGGTCGGCAACGCTGCGGAATTTCCAGTCCGTTTTACGGTCGTAATTGTAGAACAGGCCGCTGGTCCAGCGGCCCAACCCGCCGCCGGCGGATTCAGGCATGCGGTAGACCTGCCCCGGCCTCAGAGCATTCCTGTCGACCGCGCCGTCTACGGTGAGCGGCACGACGGGCAGGCTGCCGATCCAGTCGTTCGACGGCTCCGCGCCCATTGCCGGATTTACGGCCCTCCCCTTGACCATGTTGTCGTTCGGGTCCGTCCGCGCTGGCGCCGCGTCGGTATTCGGAGGTACCGGCCGGTCGCCTGGCGCTGCTGAACCCCCAGGCACAGGCGGCGGCGTTTCCTCTTCGGGCGGTCCCGGCTTTATGCGCGGCAGGGGCGGCGTCCGGTCTTCCACCGCCAGCGTCGGTTTCATGCGGGGCTGTGCGGGCAGGCCGCGAGGCGACGCATCGGCTTCCCCTTGCGTCTCATGCGTCTCCTGCGTATCCGCCTCGCCCGGCGGGGCGGGGGGCAGGGTCGTCCTGACCTCCTCTTCCCAGTCGCGGCGGGCTGTCTTGAGCCCCTCAATCTCCGTTTCCAGTTCGGCGGCCTTGCGACGCCTGACCTCGGGCGGACGGGTGGAATCGCGTCGCAGCACGCGCAGGCGCCGCCGCCGGTCGTCCAGTCCGTCCTCAATCTCACGGAAGCGCTGCACCGCCTTCGAATGTTCGACGATCTCGCCCAGCGGGCCCGCCGCTGCGGCCTGCGCCCGCGCGCCCCAGCCAGGCCCGCCCCGCGCCTTTTCCGCAGCGATCGCCGCGCGCGCCCGCTTCGCTGCAGCGCGGCTGAGTTTCAGGAGTTCGTCGATCGGCATCGGTCGGTTCCTTCCTCAATTGTACGGGCTCGGCAGAGAGGGCCGCGCAGCGCCAAGGGCGCCGGATCGGAGATCCGGCGCCTGCTCCCGGGGCCAGCCCGCCGCGCGGCTGCACGAGTGGGCAGGATTTACCCCTGCGCCTGCGCCACCTTGGTCGTGGCGTCGATGAAGCGTTCGGCGTCCATCTTCTCTTCCTCGCCCTGCAGTGCCCGGATGCGGACGGCGCGCAGCGCCTCGACGTCGCCGCGCTTGCGCAGCCAGCGCTGCGGCATGCCGTTGAACTCCCCGGCGTCGCGGGCGATCGCATCGGCGTCGAAATTGTCCATGATCTCGGGACTCGCCTGCACGAACGGCGCGATCATCTCGACGGTGCGCATAGCACCCAGGGTTTCGATCTGCTGGCGCACCTTCTGTACCGGATTGGCGTATTCGAAGCGCACCTCGCGCCCCTGCAGGACCGGCGGCGGCGGGGGGAACCGGCCGAGGCGCAGCAGGATGGCGAACACGCGCTCGGCCACCGGCCCGGCATAGTCGTTCTCCAGCCGGCCGAACACCGGCCCGATGGTGCGCACGAACTCCTCCTTGCGCTCGATCACCTCCGTGGCCGTCATCGTCGGCCGGTCCACCGGAAGGTTCAGCACGTTGCGGAAGAACGCGGCGAAGATCTGCTCGCGCACGTCCTGCTGCATCTCACGGCCGATCGGGATGTTGCCGGTGATGTCCAGCGTATCGACCGGCTTGCGCCCGCCAAGCTTGACGGCATTGCGTGCGTCGTACGTCACCACCCCGCCGGGAAACAGCTGGGCGGATTTGATCAGCCCGTCATTGGGCGCGATAATCGGCGGGTCGACGGCCTTCTGCCCGGCCTTCAGGATGGTCTTGCCCATCTGCTGCAGGGTCAGCGCGTCGGGCAGCGCCAGCATGCCGGGCGAGCGTCCGTAGACTTCGCCGGTGCGCGTGTCCCACCGCGGCACGGCGAGCGGGAACTCGTGGAACCCGCTCTCCGACACCAAATGCGCGGCCGCGACATCGACAACGATGGAGGCAAAGGGCAGGTTGCGGTTGTCGCGGCGGCGCGGGTCGCGCTCGGCGCGCGGCAGGATCGCATGGACGAACTCGAAGCGCTGGTCCGGCCTGTTGCCGCCCAGCGCGTCGCGCACGGGATCGCTCAGCCTCTCGCGGCTCCAGCGCTGCGCCGCCTGCCGCGCGGTCAGCTCCAGCCGGATGAACGCGGTATCGATATCGCCCGCTTCGCCCTCCGCCAGATACAGCCCGTGCAGCGGCACCGAACGGAACGACAGCCCGTCGAGCGTCCGGTTCTCGCTGATCAGCAGCGCGCCGGTCCCAAACGCCGCGAGATCCGAATCCACCTCGCCGCTGCGCTGCACGAAGCCGGCACGACGGTCGTAGATCGCCGCGAACGTCGCGGCCTCCGCCCGCTCCAGCCAGGCCTTGACGGTATCGTCCTCGTTGAGCTCGGCATCCGACGCCTTGATGCTGAACCAGCGCGTCGTTTTCGGCTTGACCATGCCGTCGATGGAAGCGGCCAGGCCGCGCACCGCCAGCAGCGGCGTGCCGTCGAAGATCGTATCGGTCCGTTTCGCGCCGGGCGCATGCGTGGTGGTGAAATCCGCACGCTGCGGCAGCATCACCTCGGCGATGTCCTGCCAGTGCGCGTCCCACACGCGACGGTCGTCCTTCAGCCGCCGATAGCGATCCAGGAGATCGGTCGTCCTGCTTTCGTCCATGTTGTCCTCGTGATTGTTCTGCGGCGATCCGCGAGACGGTGAAGCCGGAAATATCAAGCCCCGCTGACGGAGGCATCGGCGGGGCCGGGATGAAGAGTTGCGCGCCGGTGCTACACCGATTCGAGGCCCGTGCGGCTGACCGGCGCACCCGCCGTCACACCTTGCGGGCCGGTCAGCACGGTATTGCCGAAGCCGAGCCGGCTCAGCGCCAGCAGCCGTTCCTTGCGCATGCGCTCGCGCAGGGCGAACTGCGCCTGCGCGTCCTGCCCGCCGAACCGGAACCCGCCGAACGTCCCGAGGCCGCCAAGGCCGCCGAAGCCGCCAAGCCCGAACCGGCCGATGACGCTCTCGGCCAGCCTGCCGTCGGCCAGCCGCAGCCCGGACCCGGCGAAGACGCCCGGCCCGTACTCCCCGATCACATCGCCAACGAGCCGGCCGTCTTCGAGCTCCAGCGCAAGGTATTCGGGCGGCAAGCGCCGTTTCCTTCGGCGGTCGCCGAAGTAATCGCCATCGTGGCCTTCTTGCGTTCGTTCGAAATCGGCTCCTGCATGCCTATCGGTCGTGGGCCTGTCGAAATTGCGATCGGAAACACCGGGTTCTGGCATCGTCTTTCTCCTCAATAGTTATGTTTGGGTTGTTAGCAACCGGCTTATCGGGTGAAACTGCCCCCTACACCTGTTACTCAGTCCCGCGATCGGGCGCTGCTCCTTCGCCGACCGCGAGCACCAGCGCATTGGCCTGCGAGCGGGGCGCACGGTGGGAAACGGCTCGGCGCGCGGGCGTCTTGCCGCGAACGGTTGAGGTTGAACTGCGGGACGGAATCGGCCGGCGCCACGTTCCTCTCACCGACCACCAACGCGGGGACCAGGGCGTCCGCCTTGCGGTCGTAGACGGTCCGCACGACACGGTCGCCGGTCATGAACATATAGAACTGTTTGTCCTCGAGGCGGCTCTCGTCGAGCTTGCCGCCGATCATGGGCAGCGAGAGCTACTGTGCGTCGGCGAACGCGACGCCAAAACGGCAGCGGGGCTGCATTCGCAGCCCCGGTTGGTATTATGATTTCCGTTTCGACTGCTGCTTGCGCCGCCAGTCTTCCAGCATGTCGGGCGGCCAGTCCTCCTCCGGGACGCCATACTCCATCAGGCGCTGCGGCAGCGCCGGAGGGGCACCCATGATTTCTGCGACGTCGGCCCCGCCGGGTATCCACCCTCTGCTCGTGCCCGCCCAAGTTTCCACGCGCGCCGAACCATCGGGAAGCTTAACAATCCGCCCGAGCATACCGACCAAATTTACGGGACCGTCTGCCAATACAACCTTTTCTTTCATCTTTTGCTCCTCCTTCTTTAAGAGATAATACTTACCGATCGCTGGGCAAAGAAGACGCACTTTCCGCCCGTTGCAGCCACTTTTCGTATGCCTCTGCATATGCTTTCCTTGCCCACGCTTCGTCTGCTTACTTCTGTGCCCACTCTTCAGCCGTCAGCGTCTCTTTTTCTCTCCATTTCTCATAGTTCTTATGGTCGATCTCGTACACTGGCAGGATATTGCTCGGCATGATCTGGATTTCGGCAGTCATGCCGTTATCCAGTACGATCTGCATGTGGATAGCGCGGTAGCCGATCTTTCTCGGATTATCGACAAAATCGTCAACCTCTGCGTTCTTGTATCGACGCGTCAGGGCTCGTACGATCTCATCAAGCACCCGTGGGTCGTCTACAATGATTCGTCCGCCGAGGTAGTCGCCTAACGTATCCGGCCGGCGACCGCCTTTTAGCTTTCTGGCGAGCCTGTCCGGCTTCTTTGCCCTGGAGCCGCTGAAATCGACGCCGGGAAGGCCCGCGGTAAGTTCCTTAAGCTGCTGCCCCAGCGACTCAACGCTTTCCTCGGCCATCGCCAGCATTTGTCCGGCGTCGTTGATCGGCTGGACGATTCTCTTGCCGGACACCAGATCGGTGAGACCGAACGCGTTGCGCCCAGCCTGCCCTTCCTCCACCTCCCGCGCGGTCGCATCCCTGAAATTCTCGTGCAGCGCGCTTTCGTAGTACTGCGCGCGCCGCAACTCATCCTTGGGCGTGCCAGCAACCGAGACCTCAAAGTCCGGCCTTGGCGCCCCTGCCACGAACGGGTGGGTTGC
>CAMYKU010000089.1 GCA_947259105.1 uncultured Alphaproteobacteria bacterium | reverse complement strand
ATGGACATGACCCGGTCGTTCGGCGTCGCCACCGAGCAGGCGGTCACCGTCAACATGTTCCTGGGCTCGGCCATGGCGGGGCTCGCCGGCGTCCTGATCGCCGTCTATGAGAACGCGGTCTACGCCCATATGGGCGAGGTGGTCGCGTACAAGGCCTTTGTCGTCGTCGTCCTGGGCGGCCTCGGCAGCATTTGGGGTGCGGCCGTCGCGGCGTTCGTCCTGGCCGCCTTCGAGATCGGCATCTCCACCGCCTTCGGCGGGCTGTTTCCGCGCGACGCCATCGGCTTCGCCGTCCTCATCCTCATTCTGCTGTTCATGCCCACCGGGCTGTTCGGCAAGCGCCTGGACTGAGGAGACCGGCCATGGACGCTTATGTCGTCTCCGTGATGATCTTCATCGGCATCTGGATCATCATGGCCATGTCCTTGAATCTCCTGGTCGGCTATGCCGGGCAGGTGTCCATTGGTCACGCGGCGTTCTTCGGCATCGGCGCCTATACCGTCGCCGTGGTGACGGTAAAGCTGGGTCTCGGCTTTCCCTTCGACATCATCTGCGCCGCGGCGGTGAGCGGCATCATGGGCGGCTTTCTCGGCCTGCCGGCGCTGCGCGTGCGGCACGATTTCTTGGTGTTGGCGACGATCGGCATCAACTTTATCGTCGTCGCCGTTTTCCAGTACACGCCCGCCCTGGGCGGCGCCTACGGCATCGTCGGCATTCCGCCGATCACCATCGCCGGGGTCGAGATGCTGGGCACCGGCATGCTGATCGTCGTCTACGGTTTCGCCGTCGCCTTCTTCCTCTTGCAAGCCGCCCTGCTGCGCACCTGGTTCGGCGTGCGCATGACCGCGATCCGCGAGGACGAGGAGGCGGCCGAGGCGATCGGCATCTCCGTCGCCTCGACGAAGATCTGGACCTTCGTCCTGGCCTGCGCCGGCGCCGGGCTCGCCGGTGCGTTATACGCGCGCCAACTGGGCAGCGTCTTTCCCGAGAACTTCGGCTTTGTCGAATCGGTGACGGTCCTCACCATGGTCGTGCTGGGGGGCGCCGGCACGCTGGTCGGCCCGGTGATCGGCGCGATCATTCTGGGCGGGATGCCCGAGTATCTGCGCTTCATTCAGGATTGGCGCTATGTCATTTACGGGCTCATCCTGACCTTCCTGATGATCTTCGAGCGCGACGGCCTCATGGGACGGGACAGCCGCCTGCGGCGGCTTTTGAAGCGCATCCCGACCGGCCGGCGGAGCGACGCGAAATGACGGGCAATCTGCTCGACGTCCGCACCCTGTCGCGCAACTTCGGCGGCCTCAAGGCGCTCGACCAAGTCAATCTGCGCCTCGAGCGCGGCGAGATCCTGGGGCTGATCGGTCCCAACGGCGCCGGCAAGAGCACGTTGTTCAATTGTCTGGCCGGCAATTTGCGTCCCACCGCGGGCACCGTCGCCTTCAACGGCCACGACGTGACCAGGATGCGCGCGTCGCAGCGGGCGCGGCTTGGCATCGCCCGCACCTTTCAGCTCGGCAAGGTGTTTCCGTCGATGACCGTGCGCGAGAACGTCCTGACGGGGCTCGGCGTCGCGCGCTACGGCTCGTTCTGGCGCTCGGTCACGGGCCTGGTCAAGGGCGCCGACCATATGGATCGCGCCGCCGAGATCCTGCGTCAGTTCGAGCTCGAGGATCAGGCCGCGGTGCCGGTCACGGACCTGCCGATGGGCTTCCAGCGGCGCGTCGAGGCGGCGCGCGCCATCGCCACCAATCCGCGGCTGCTGTTGTTGGACGAGCCCGCCGCCGGGCTCACCCATGGCGAGGCCGAGAGGTTCGCCGACATGGTGCGCGGCGTGCGCGCGTCCGGCGTCACGGTCATCGTCATCGAGCACAATATGCGCTTTGCCATGCAGTTGGCCGAACGGCTTTACGTCCTGGTGCAGGGGCGCATTATCGCCGAGGGTCCGCCCGATGCCGTGCGCCAGGACCCCGGCGTCATTTCCGCCTATCTGGGGTGAGCGATGGCGCTGCTTGAAATCGAAGCCCTCAAGGTCGTCTACAACCGGTCCATTGCCGCGGTACGCGACATCGACCTCGCGGTAGAGAGCGGTCAGTGCGTCGCCATCCTGGGCGCCAACGGTGCCGGCAAATCCTCGGTGATGCGCGCAATCTCGGGTTGGCATCCGGCCGCTGAAGGAAGCATCCGCTTCGACGGCGCCGACATCACCCGCCTCCCGACCCACCGCCGGGCCCGCCGTGGCATCGCCTATATCCCGGAAAGCGGCCACATCTATCAGCGTCTGTCGGTAAGGGAAAATCTGTTGATGGGCGGCTATTTGGCGGCCGATCCTAAGGCCGGTCTGGAGCGCGCCTGCGCGCCGTTCCCGGTGCTGCTGGAGCGCCTCGATCAGTTGGCGGGAACGCTTTCAGGAGGCGAGCGCCAGATGCTCGCCATCGCCCGCGCCTGCATGTCGCAGCCGGCCCTTCTGCTCGTCGACGAGGTCTCGATCGGACTGATGCCGCAGGCGATCGAGGACGTGTTTCGGGCGCTGGACGCGCTGGTGCAAAGCGGCGTCTCGATCCTGTTGACCGAACAGAACGCCCGCAAGGCGATGGAGATCGTCGACCATGTCTATCTGCTCGAGAACGGGCGGATGATATTGTCGGGGCCACCCGCGGAGATTAGCAAAGACCCGCGCGTCATCAGCGCCTATCTTGGCGGATGAACGGATGAGGCGCGGCACGGAATCGCATCTATTTGTTGAACAGAGCAGCGGTTAAGGTGCAACCCTGTCGCGCCGCCACCGCCGGATAGGGAACGGCAACCGATGCCAGACACCATCGTCGTCAGCCCGGGCACGCTTCGCTTCGCCGATCTTCGGGCGCTGCGGCAAGGCGACCGGCCGATTGCGCTGGACCCGGGATGCTGGGACCGGGTCGAGGCCGCCGTCGCCGTCGTGCAACGCATCCTGCAAAGCGACGAGCTCGTCTATGGCGTCAACACCGGCTTCGGCAGTTTGGCGACCACCCAGATCCCGCAAGACCAAGTTTCCGAGTTGCAGCATCGGCTGGTGCTGTCGCACGCGGCCGGCGTCGGACCCTTGCTGCCGGATGCGACGGTGCGGCTCATCCTGGCGCTCAAGATCAACAGCCTCGCCCAGGGATTTTCCGGCATACGCCGGGAGATCATCGAGGCGCTGCTCGCTCTTTCGAACAAAGCCGTCTATCCCTGCGTCCCGGCCAAGGGATCGGTCGGGGCATCGGGCGATTTGGCGCCGCTCGCACATCTGGCCGGCGTCCTCATCGGCAGCGGCGAGGTCCGGGCCGGCGGCAAACAGCTGTCCGCAACGGCGGGACTGAAGCGCGCCGGGCTCAAACCCTTCGCCTTGCAGGCCAAGGAAGGGCTCGCCTTGTTGAACGGCACGCAGGTTTCGGCGGCGCTCTTGATTCAGGGGCTGATCGCGGCCGAGAACCTCTATTCGGCCGCCTTGGTCGCGGGCGCGTTGAGCGTGGACGCGGCGCTCGGCAGCGACGCGCCCTTCGACAGCCGCCTGCACGAGGTCGCCGGCCATTGGGGCCAGCGCTTCGTCGCCGATAGCCTGTGGAGCCTGTTGCGGGGCAGCGGCATCCGCGCCTCGCATTCCGATTGCGAGCGGGTGCAGGACCCCTACTCCCTGCGCTGCCAGCCGCAGATCATGGGCGCTTGCCTGGAACACCTGGCGCACGCCTCGCGGATCGCCGAGCGCGAGGCGAATGGCGTGTCCGACAATCCGTTGATCTTCGCCGAGAGCGGCGATGTTCTCTCGGGTGGGAACTTTCATGCCGAATCGGTGGCCATGGCGGCGGACGAAACGGCCTTGGCGCTGGCGGAGATCGGCGCCGTCTCGGAACGGCGGGTGGCCATGCTGACGGACGCGCATATGAGCGAGCTGCCGGCGTTTCTAGTCGCCGAGCCCGGCCTCAATTCGGGATTCATGATCGCCCAGGTGACGGCGGCGGCCCTGGTCAGCGAAAACAAGGCGCTGGCCCATCCCATGAGCGTCGACAGCCTGCCGACCTCGGCCAATCAGGAAGACCATGTCAGCATGGCCGCCTACGGGGCCTACCGTCTCGGGCAGATGGCCGAGAACGCGGCATCGGTCGTCGCCATCGAGCTTCTGGCGGCGGCGCAGGGCGTGGAAATGCGAGCGCCGCTGACGACGAGCCCGGCCCTCGCCTCGGCTATGACGGCCATCCGCGAACGCGCCGCGTTCCTCGATCGCGACCGGCCGCTTGCCCCCGATATCGACGCCGTCCGGGACCTGGTCACCTCGGGCTGGTTTCGCACAATCGCGCCGGTAGGCCTGCCGGACCCGCGCGCCGGCAGCGAACGCCCGACCGGATCGTAGCGGCCCTACATGACCATTGATCCCGACCTTCGCCACAGCCGCTATGCGCTTGGCGTGGGTTTGCTATTGATGGCGGGTGTTTGCCTGAGTTTCGGCGGCCTGATCCTGCGGCATGTCGATGCAGCGAACGGCTGGCAGATCCTGTTCTATCGGTCCATCGCCGCGGCGATCGCCTTGTTCGGATTCGTGGTGGTCCGATACCGCGGGCGGTTCGTCAAACCCTTCGCGAATATCGGCCGGGACGGCCTTGTCGTTGCCATCAGTCTGTTCGTCGGCGCGCAGGGTTACGTCTTTGCCTTGCAACATGCCCCGGTCGCCGACGTGATGTTCATCTTGGCCGCGTCTCCCGTGCTCATGGCGTTCGCGGGCTGGGTTTTCCTGCGCGAACGGGTTCCCGCGTCCACATGGCTTGCCATCGGCGCCGGCCTCGTCGGCATGGTGGTCATGTTCGGGCAGCAGGCGACTTCGGGCGCCCTCCTCGGCAAGGCGCTCGCCTTCGTCATCATGGTGCCGTTCGTCTTCATGGTCATCGCGCTGCGCCGGTCCAAGGCGAAGGACTTGGTTCCGGCGACGTGCCTGGGAACCGCCGCGGTGATCCCGTTCACGGCGCTCGTGGCCGGCGATCTGAGTATCAGCATGCACGACCTTGGCCTCGCGGTCCTCCTAGGCACGGCGCAGTTCGGCGCCGGCTTTCTGCTCATGACCCTGGGCTCGCGCTACGTGCCGGCGGCGCAGGTCTCGCTGTTCATGCTGACCGAGCCGATCCTGGCGCCGGTCTGGGTCTGGGTTTTCGTGAGCGAGGAGCCGAGCATCGCGACATTGCTGGGCGGTGCGCTGATCCTGGGCGCGGTTGTCACCCAGTCCGTTATCGGCATTCAAAGGGAAATGGCGTTGCGCTTTAGGGCGCGGGCTGCACGCCCATCCGCTCCAGGCTCTTCCGTGCAAAGTCCAGCCTCGGATTGAGCTCGAGCGCCTTGCGGCAATCGGCGATGGCGTCTTCGCGCCGGCCGAGCTTCCGATAGGCCCAGCACCGATTGCTGTACGCGAAGGAATAGCTCGGCATCAGCTTGATCGCCTTGGAAATATCGGCGACCGCTTCGCGCGGCATGTTCCGCTTGTTGTAGATGTAGCCGCGGCTGTTGTAAGCGCTCGGGTCGCCCGGCAGCAGCTTGATCGTCTCGCCATAGTCGGTAATCGCCTTGTCCAAGCTACCCTTGCTGGCAAAGGCGCGGGCTCGGTTCCGATAGGCCGCCGCCAGATTCTCGTTCTCGAGCTTGCCCGAGGCAATGGCGGGCGACAGGCGGGCGATGGTTTCGTCGAAATCGTCGCGTCCCGACGCCGCCATCCCGGCCTTGAAGTCGTCGATCGCCTCGGCCAAGCCGGCGCTCGCCGGTTCCCCGTCACCGCGGGCGGCCGCCTGGCTGCCGCTTTCTTGTCCATCGGCGTCCGGTTTGACGGTCGCTATCGATTCGAGATCCGGCGGAACATAGTCTTCCGCCTGCTGCGGCGCCGAAAGCTCTCCCTCCCCCGGCTTCACCGCTTCGGCCAATGTTGCGTCGGAGGCCGAGGGCCGATCGCCTGCCGCAGCCGCGGACGGTTCGCGCACTGCATCCTGCGCCGCCAATCGGTTGCCTTGCGCCTGACCCGCGCCCGGCGTTTTGCCGACGCTGGAGCTCATCTCTTTGCGCTTGGCCTCGATCGCCGCCTGTATGCGCGCGTCTTCTGTATCGGAAAGCATTTCCTCGCTTTGCACCGGCGCCGTCTCGGCCTCTATCGCAGCAGCCTGTTGTCCGGGCGGTTCCGGCGCGAACGCCGTGGGGTCCGTCTTCTCCGCTTTTTGATCGTCGCCGGAACCGGACGCATCGGCTATCTCGACCGATCCGACCCCGAACTCGGTCTCGTATATCCCGCGCGCGCCCAGGTACAGGCCGCTCCCGGCAACGAGCAACAGCAGGGCCGCGGCCGCCAAGGCGGTATAGCGGCGGCGCGGGCGAACGTCGCGCGCCTGCAGGGTGATCGGTACGGCGACGGGCGGCCGTTTCCACGCCGGCAAAGGTTCGTCCGGACGATCGGCCAGGGGATAGGCCGTCGGTGCCGGGATATAGTCGGCCGCTGTCGTGGACACCCGGACGGGCTCGACGTCGTCGTCCGCCTCGACAATCAGCTCGGCGTCGATCTCGAAGCCAAGTGCCGTTTCGAGCGTGCGCGCGGCGGCACCGTTGGGCTTGTCCTCACGCTGGGCATCGCCGGGCTCCGCCTCCGCTCCCGGTTCGTCGGAGGGAACGGGTGCGGTCTGCGGCTCTGATATGGGCGACGTGCCCTGGGCCGCTTCGCTCGCGCGCGGCTCTTCATGCATCACATCCGCATCCAATTCGAACGCCGGTGCCGCCGCCGAAGCCAGCACCAAATCAGGGCCGAACCCGGGCGCATCCGATGTCCGCGAACCGCGGCCCCGAATTTCCGCGTCGAGCCCCGGTGCGAGCCCGCCGCCGGCGTCGATCATGCAGTCTGCCTCCGGCCCCGGCCAGAGGGTCATTTGCGATTCGGACACGGCGCGGGACGCCGGATCGGGACGCGCCGCCCAAACCGGATCCAGAACGGCGCTGCCAGAGCCGCTGATCACCGCGCTGGATTGCGGCGGCGGCAAACGCGGCGGCGGAATCCTGAGCAGCTGGTCCAGGGAGGCGACCGGCATGAGGCTGCCTTCGATTTCGGCGCCGGGCTCGATCGTGATCTCGATATAGGTGATGTCCAGGGCGACCTGGGCGGTCTCGGCCAGGGTCACGAGGCGGGCATGCACATGGCCGTTCACGCCGCCGCGAATAACGACCTCGTCGGCGAAGACCGATCCCAGGACCGATCCCTCCTCGGCGATCAACACCCGCGGGCTTTGCACGTCGCCTTCGACACAGCCCTCGATGCGCACGTCGCCTTCGCTCATCAGATTGCCACTGATGTGCATCCCGACGGTGACAACCGTCGGTTCGTCCCTGTCGGATCGAAGGTTGGCCATCGGTGCTTTTATACTGGGCTGATTTGGACGGCGGTCCTTCGGACCTTAGCCCGTCCCTGATGCAAATTCCAGCAGGCAATGGGGCTTACCGGTCTGTTTTTTCACCGACTTCCCCAGCAAAGCCGATTCCGCGCCGAATCTCTCGCGGTCAGGCTTCGTCATGAGCGGCGATGGAGCGGGGACCGCCTAATTGTAGCCGCCGGACTCGTCCAACTCCGCGTCCACCCGCCGCCAGATGTGGGTCGCGCCGCACTGCGGGCAGGGAACGGACTGTTCGCCGATTCGATAGGCCTCGAAGGTCTGCCAGTTCAAGTTAATGCCGGTGTAAATCATCTTACCGGTGGCGGGACATTCGATCAGAACTCTGGGCATGGCTGAGCCTCCGCACAGACCGACCGCGTCCAAGGAGACAAGCGTAGCACAGATTTGTGCTGCGTGCGGAATGCCGACCGGACGCCGTGTTTTTCATGCCCTAGCCTCGGCAGAATGAAGGCGTATATTGGGGATGAAATCTCGGTCATGATCGCTTGGGCCGCGTCGATTTGCCGGGCGAGTCGCGTTGTCACATCCGACCAAGGAGCGTTCTCGACATGACCGAAAGCACCCCGCAGACCGTTGCAGAGCGAGCCCTTTACGGCGACTCGCTGCGCCAAGAGACGCCACGCTCCAGCCACGGCGAATGGTCGCCGGCGGACGATCGACCCGACCCGGTCGGTCTGCTCGAAGATCAGAACAAAAATCGGCTGGATTTTCTCATCCCGGTACGACGCTGGCGCATGAGCGCCTCGCCCTTCGCCTTCTTTCGCGGGAGCGCCAGGATCATGGTCGCCGATCTAGCCAAAATGCCGGTCACGGGCCTTACCGTGCAGGCCTGCGGCGACGCGCATCTGGCCAATTTCGGGCTATACGCCTCGCCGGAGCGCAGGCTTGTGTTCGATATCAATGATTTCGACGAGACCCTGGCGGGCCCCTGGGAATGGGATATCAAGCGCCTGGCGGCCAGCTTCACGATTGCCGCGCGCCACAACGGCCTCGACAAGGACCATTGTCGCGATGTGACTAGGGGGGTAGTGCGGGCTTACCGCAAGGCGATGGACGATTTCGCCGACATGCGCACCTTGGATATCTGGTATGCCCTGCTCGATGTGGACCAGTTCCTGAAAACCGCGGGGCAGGAGGGGCGCGACGAACAGGCGGAAGAGATCGTCAACAAGGCGCGAACCAGAGATAGCCGTCATGCGCTGGACAAGCTCGCCGAAGAGGTCGACGGCGAGGATCGCATCAAGAATGAGCCGCCCGGGTTGGTCCCACTGCGGGAATTGCGCGATGAATTGGAACTGAAAGGGCACAACTTGATGGCACTGGCCCGCAGCGCTTTCGACGCCTATACAGCAACCGTTGGCGACGACTGCAAGCGGCTCCTGGAGGGTTTCCGGCCGGTGGATGTCGCCTTGAAGGTCGTCGGGGTGGGCAGCGTCGGCACCCAGTGCTTGATCATGCTGCTGGAAGGCCGGGACCACATGGACCCGTTGTTCCTGCAGGTCAAACAAGCCACGCGATCGGTGCTGGCGGAGCACCTGCCCCGCAGCCCTTATGAGAACCAGGGTCAGCGCGTGGTCGAGGGTCAACGCCTCATGCAGACAGTCAACGACATCTTTCTCGGCTGGACCAGCGATGAGGCAGACGACAACCATTACTACTGGCGGCAACTCAGGGACTGGAAGGGCTCGGCGGATGTCGAGGACCTCGCCGCCGGTGATCTGCGCTACCTGGCGCGCTTGTGCGGCTGGACACTGGCACGGGCGCACGCCCGTACGGGCGACCCGGTGGCCATCGCCGGCTACCTCGGCTCGAAAGACACCTTCGATGACGCACTGGCCGATTTCGCCAAGTCCTACGCCGATCAGAACGAACGGGACTACGAAGCGTTCATGGCGGAAATCCACAACGGGAGACTCGCGACGGAACAGGGGTAGCTCTGACAGGAACGCGTGCAATTCCCGAGGCGGTCATCGACGCGCGAGACAACCGCCTTCGGGAACGCCTTACGCTTTTTCCTGCGGGCGCCGCCGGGGCCAGCGGCGCGAGATCTCGTATTCCAGCGTCAGGCTGAGCAAGATGCGGATCAGCACGATCAGCGCCAGCACCGCGGCGCTTTTCAATGTCTGGTCGACCGTGACGGTGCGGATGATGTCCCCGGCGATGAGAAACTCGAGGCCCAGGATGATCGAGCGCGCGATGTTCTTGCGGAACTGGTGATACGCCTCGAGCGATCCAAGCCGACGCAGTCCGCCGAGGAACCAGAAGGCGGAAAGCGTCATGCCGATGAACGTGACGAGCACGCCCACCGCCTCGATCACATAGCCGGCGATGCCCAGCACGTCCAGGATGGGGCTCATCGGCGCCTCCCGCTCATGGCAGAAACCCTATTTTGCCCGAATCGAGCCGCTTGGCAACGCGTCACGACGACTCGTAAGTGGTCAGCACGATCAGCTCGTCGTTCTTTTGCAGCGCCAAGCGTTCGTCGCGCCCGGGGTTGAGCTGCACGCCGCCGCCCGGAGTGGCTTGCTGCCTGGGCCGGCGAATGCCGATGGCGATTTCGCCCCGGATGTGGGCGGCCCGTTGCAGATCGGCGAAGGTATAGTGGCGGCCGCCTGGATCAGGGTCCGCGGTCTCGGCGGGGCTTGCGGCCAAATCGTAGTCCGCGATGCGGCGGAACAAGATTTCGCTGCCGCCCGAGGTGAACAGTTCATCGAACACCGCACGCAGCTCGCGACGCAAGGCCACGCGGGCCAGCATGCGGCTGATGATGACCGGGGTGACAAAGACCTCGCCATGTCGGTTCTCGAACAGGGGAGCATCGTCCGGATCGGTCAGCTCGACAAGCATTGCGGCCGCTTCTTCCCCGGCCTGTATCAGTTCGCGGAGCATAAGATAACCCAGGATGGTGCGCGCGCTAGACTCGGCGCCGGACTTGAGCCGCTCGCTAGCCAACAGGACCACGTTATCATAGCGGGCCCCATCGATGCTCTCGAGGTAGGTGGGTACCGTATAGTCAAACTCCAGCTGTCTGACCTTGAGGCGATTCTTGGGAAGCGTTTCAAGAGCGATGAGTTTCTCGCGTTTCGCGGCGGACACCGGAGACACGATGTCGATGGCGAACTCTTCCTCCGGGTAGGAGGCGAACTCGTGCAGCAGGGCCGGGATCCGACGGTTCCAGC
>CAMYKU010000088.1 GCA_947259105.1 uncultured Alphaproteobacteria bacterium | reverse complement strand
GCAATAGCCCAGGATGACCGAGGCCAGGACATACATGGGCACCCGCGTGATCAGCACGAACAGGCGCAGGCAAACCGCCTGCATGGTGACCATGATGAAATGGGCCAGGAAGAAGGCGATAAAGATGGCATAGGCGAGCCGCGGCTCGTCGGTGATGAAAGACGGGCTGGGCACCACGTCGTGGATCAACAGCGCGCCGAGCATCACGGCCGTGATCACGTCGCCGGGGATGCCCAGCGCCATGAGCATGATAAGCGCGCCGCCTTCGGTGGCGTTGTTCGAGGATTCCGGGGCGACGATGCCGTCGGCGATTCCGGTGCCGAACTTCTCCGGTGTCTTGGAGGCCTTCTTGGCCTGATCGTAGGCGAGGATGTTGGAGACCGAGCTGCCCGCACCCGGCAGGATGCCGGTAAAGACGCCGATCAGGGACGAGCGCAGCAACACGACCCAGCGCTTGAGCACCATGACGATCGCCTTGCGGTGCTCGACTCGCACGGCCTTGGTGCCGCGCTCCATCAGCGGCGCGAGGGCCTTGTTCCGGTCCTTGACGTCCGACAGCAATTGGCTGAAGGCGAACAGGCCGACCAGGACCGGCAGGAAGGCGAAACCCTGTTCCAGCTCGTCGCTACCGAAGGTGAAACGGGCAACGCCGTTGACCTCGTCCTCCCCCATGGTGGCGGCGAGCAGGCCGAGGGCGCCGGCAATCAGCCCCTTGACGAGGTTTTCTCCGGCCAGGCTGGCGGTGATCGTCAGGGCGAACATGACCAGCGCGAAATAGTCCCATGGGCCGAACTCGAGGCCCACGCGGGCCAGCTGCGGCGCCAGGGTGACCAGCACGACGGCGCCGATCAAACCGCCGAAGAACGACGACCACACGCCGAGGCCCAGGGCCAGGCCGGGCCGTCCCTGCCGCGCCATCGGAAAGCCGTCGAAGGTGGTGGCGATCGAGGACGGCGTGCCGGGGATGCCCGTCAGCATGCCGGCCATGAGCCCGCCCGACAGCCCCCCGACCAGCACCCCGATCATGGTGGCCAGACCCTGAACCGCGGTCATGCCGAAGGTGAAGGGCAGAGTGAGGACCACCGCCATGGCGATCGTGAAGCCGGGGATGGCGCCGGCGATCAGCCCGGCGGTCACGCCCACGAACATGAGCGCGATGGTGCCGAGCTCGAAGACGGCGGCGCCGGCGGCCAAAATGTTGTCGAAGATCATGGCTGCGCCGGTCCCGCTCCCTGCTTCACCATCCGTAGAAAAGTTCGCCCGCCGGCAGCATGACGTTCAGGCCGTAGGTAAAGACCGACCACATGAAGCCGATGGTGCCGACGGCGATAGCGGCGTGCAGGCCAAGGCTGCGCAGGTCGCGCCGGCCGATCGCAGTCAGCGTCGCGAACACGAACAATCCGCCGCCGATCAGCATGCCGAGATAGGGCAGGGTCAGGAGATAGAGGCCGAACAGCAGATAGCAGGCCAGCGCGTTGCGGTAGGCGGAGAGCCAGCTCTTGATCCCGCCGCCGCCGAGCCGTGCGCCCTGATCCTTGCGCTTGAGCGATTGTGCCAACAAGACCAGGCTGAAAACGAACAGGACGACGAGAATGGCGCGCGGCCAGACCTCGGATCCCAACGAGCCGTAGCTCGTCTCGCGGATATCGAAACTCGCCGCGAAAAACGTGCCACAGACCAACAGCAGGAATACCGCCACCACGGTATCGCGCCGGGCTTCAGTCACGGCCGCTCCCACTTTTTGCCGGCGCGGAACCGCGAGCCTCCGTCAGGAAACCCACGGCTCCGCCGCCGAAAGACTGTCGCTACGGCTTGTAGAGACCGACCTTGATGGCCGCATCCTTCAGCTCGCCAAAGGTCTTGGCCAGATGCTTGCGGTAGTCGGCGCTGTTGAGATAGCGCACGCTGCTGCCCTTGTTCTCGAGCTGCGTCTTGACCGCCGGATCGTTCATCGCCTCGCCGATCAAGCCCTCGTAATGCTTGACCACCTCCGGCGAGGCCCCCTTCGGCAGCATTATGCCCCGGTCCAGCCCGAACGTCAGATCGACGCCCTGCTCCTTCAGCGTCTTGACGTCGGGAACGCGCGGATCGCGCTCCGCCGTGGCGATGCCCAAGGCTTTGAGCTCGCCGGTCTTGATGTATTTCTGCGCCGCCGTGACGTTGATCTCGCCGATCTCGATATTCTTGGCGAGCAGGGCGGTCATGCGCTCACGGGTGCCGTCATACGAGATGTGCTTGAATTTCACGCCCGCGGCATCCTCGAGAAGAATGAAGATGAAGTGGCTGGTCGAGCCGAGGGTGCCGCCGGCAATGACCTTGCCGGGTTCCTTCTTCGCATGCGCGACCAGTTGGCCCACGTCGTCATAGGCGACGCCCTTGTTGGCGCCGATGATGGACGGGGTGTGCGTCACCATCGAGACCGGCTCGAACGCGTCCCAGGTGAAATCGACACGGCCGTTGAGGTGGCTGGTCATCGCGCTCTGGTGGATCGCGAACAGGGTGCATCCGTCCGGCTTGGCCTTGACCGCTTCCTTCGCACCCTTATTGCCGCCCTGGCCGGACACATTGACCACTTGGATCTGCGGTTTGGCGCCGCCCTTGTTCACGGCATCGGCGACGACGCGAAAGATCACGTCGGTGCCGCCGCCTGCCTTCCACGGCACGATCAATTTCGCCGTGCTGCAGGGCATGTCGGCGGCCGCGGCCGGGCCCGCCGCCACAGCCGTTGCGCCGACCGCCGCCACCGCGGCGACTAGGGTCGTATATTTGAGCGATTTCATAGACATCCTCCCGCTAGGTCTCGTTTTATCGTTGAAAGATCGCCGCCGGCTCCTCATCCTCGGAAACACGACCGGAGAGGATCTTGGCTGTCGCCTTGTTTCATGTACCGCAAAAAGTCTAGCCTAATCCGGTGCCGAAAACCAACCGCTCGATGATTATTGCGATGGAGACGATGCCCGTAACTGCAGAAACGAAAGACGGGGCCGGCCGAAAGTCCGGACCGTTGTTGCGGGTCGGGGTCGGCGGTTTCGGGGCGATCGGGCGGGCCGTGGCCCGGCGCCTGGACGCCGGTATACCAGGGTTGACCCTGGCGGCCGTCTCGGCGCGCCGCGCGGCGGACGCCGAGCAAAAGGTCGGGGAGCTGGGCCATCCGGTGCCCGTCGTGCCTTTGGAGGCTCTAGCCGAGTGCGCCGACGTTATTGTCGAGTGCGCCCCCGCCAGTGTTTTTGCGCAGGTGGCCGAGCCCGCCATTCGCGCCGGGCGGATCTTCGTCCCCGTCAGCGTGGGCGCGTTGCTCGATCGCATGGATCTCGTCGATCTCGCGCGCGAAACCGGCGCCCGCATCATCGTGCCCACGGGCGCGCTCCTGGGGCTCGACGCGCTGCGCGCCGCCGCCGAGGGCGGTATCGCGTCGGTCACGCTGGTCACGCGCAAGCCGCCCGGAGGCCTCGCGGGCGCACCCTACCTGGAGCGGCAGGGCATCTCGATCGACAATCTGAGCGAGCCGCGCAAGATCTTCGACGGCACGGCCCGCGAAGGAGTCGCGGGCTTTCCCGCCAACGTCAATGTGGCCGCGGCGCTGAGCCTCGCGGGTATCGGGCCGGACCGGACCCGGCTCGAGATCTGGGCCGATCCGACCGTGACCCGCAACACCCATCAGATCACCGTCGAGGCCGACAGCGCGCGCTTCACCATGACCATCGAGAACGTGCCGACGGAGGAAAACCCGCGCACCGGCCGCATCACCGCGCTCAGCGTGATCGCGACTCTGCGCGGCCTCACAGCCCCCCTCAAGGTCGGGACCTGACGGTTACCAAGCGAAGGATGCATCGTGCCCCTGATTGCAGATCCCAATTCCCCCGGCCACCGGGTCATCGCCGAGCCGAGCCCGCGGCGCGTGCGCGTCGCCTTCAACGGCGAGACCGTTGCCGAGAGCGAACACATGCTGCTGGTGCATGAGACGGGACTGTTGCCGGTGTATTATTTCCCGCGCGGCGACGTGCGCATGGCGCATCTGGTGCCGACGGATCACGGCACCCATTGCCCCTATAAGGGCGATGCCAGCTATTGGACCGTCACGGTCGGAGACCGCAGCGCCAAGAACGCCGCCTGGGGTTACGAGGCGCCCATCGAGGAGGCGGTCGCCATCGCCGGGCACATCGCCTTCTACTGGGACCGGATGGATCATTGGTACGAAGAGGACGAGGAGATCGTCGTCCACGCCCGCGACCCTTACAGCCGCGTCGACGTGGTCGGCTCGTCGCGAGCCGTCAGCGTGATCCTGGGCGGCGAGGAGGTGGCGGCGACCCGCCGCGCCCTGTTCCTGTACGAGACCGGGTTGCCGACGCGGTACTACATCCCGCGCGAGGACGTCGCCATGGACCGGCTCGTGCCCAGCGAAACGCAAACCCGCTGTCCCTACAAGGGCATCGCCAGCTATTACTCGGCCCGGGTCGGCGACCGCGTCTACCGGGACATTGTCTGGACCTACCCCGAGCCCATTCCGGAATGCTCCCGCATCAAGGACACTCTGTGTTTCTTCAACGAACGGGTGGATGAGATTCTCGTCGGCGGGCAACCCGTGCCCAAGGTCCGCACCAAATGGTCCGAGGACTAACTTGCGCCAAATCAAGATGATCATCGGCGCCGTTGAGATCACGGCCGAGCTGTTCGAGACGCCCACGGCGGCGGCGATCTACGCGAGCCTGCCGTTTGCCTCGGAGGCGCGCACCTGGGGCGAGGAGGTGTATTTCTCGACCCCGGTCCACGTCGACCGCGAGCCCGACGCCCGCGACGTGGTCGAGCCGGGCGAGCTCGCCTTCTGGGTCGAGGGCGATGCGATTGCCATCGGCTTTGGCCCGACGCCGATCTCGCGCGGCGACGAGATCCGTCTCGCCGCACCCACCAACATCTGGGGGCGGGCGGTCGAAGACGTGTGCACCCTCGCGCCGGTGCGCGACGGCGATCCGATCGAGGTCACGGCGGCAGCGTGAGGTTCAATTTCGGGCGCGCAAAGCCGACCTAGGTGTTGCCGCGCGCTTGATTTCGCCGATCATCGGCCCCTTGATTTCGCCGATCACGGCCCTGGCGCCGATGGCGCCGATCGGGCATTGTGCCGCGTTGCCGCTCCGGGGCGGCTCAACCCGACATTCTAGGCGCAGCGCGGCGGATGCCCATGCCCGAAGCTTTCATCACGGCTTTCGCCATCATGGTGCTGCTGGTGCTGGTGAGCCTGCTGGTGCCGCTGGCCGAGCGGCTGATGCTGCCGCACGCGATGCTATTGGCCGGCCTCGGTCTCGGTCTCGGCCTGCTCGCCGGCGCGGTCGGGGAGGCGTCGGGCTGGGGGCTCGCGGGCGCCGTCCTCGACGGCCTCGTCGGGCTCGAGCTCGAAACCGGCACGCTGTTGCTCATCTTTCTGCCGCCGCTTTTGTTTACCGCGGGGCTGACCATCGATGTCCGGTTGCTCATCGACGAGTTCGCCGCCGTCTTGCTGCTTGCGGTCGTGGCGGTGGTCGTTTGCATCGTCGTCGTGGGCGGCGCGCTCTCGGCCTTCACAGACGTGGGCCTCGTTACCTGCCTGCTTTTGGGCGCCATCGTCGCGTCGACGGATCCCGCCGCGGTCATCGTCCTGTTCCGGGACATCGGGGCACCCCGGCGGCTGTCGGTTCTGGTCGCGGGCGAGAGCCTGTTCAACGACGCCGCCGCGATCGCCGGGTTCACGGTCCTGCTCGGCATGGTGACGGGCCGCGCGGCGGCCGATCCCGTTGCCGGCGGGCTGTCCTTCCTGCTGGACATGGCCGGCGGCGCCGCATTCGGCTATGTCTTCGCGCGTCTCGTTTGCGTCATGCTGCCGTGGTTGCGCGAGCACGCGGTCGCCGAGATCACCATGACCGTGGCGCTCGCCTATCTCTCCTACATTCTGGCCGAAAGCTGGCTTTCGGTCTCGGGCGTGGTGGCGGTCGTCACCGCGGCGCTGGCTTTTGCCGTCTATGGGCGGACACGGCTCGCACCCGAGACCTGGGCCATTCTCGCGCAGACATGGCGGCATCTCGAATTTTGGGCGAATTCGCTGATTTTCGTGCTCGCCTCCATGCTCGCGGCCAAGGTCTTGCCAGAGGCGCGCCTGGCCGACGCCGGTCTGCTCGGGCTTTTGGTGATCGCGGCTCTCG
The DNA here is from genome assembly GCA_947259105.1 of uncultured Alphaproteobacteria bacterium. Taxonomy (GTDB): domain Bacteria; phylum Pseudomonadota; class Alphaproteobacteria; order UBA8366; family JADFVY01. Next base: position 4,542 of record CAMYKU010000088.1, on the reverse strand, counting down.
CGGGCCGGGCGCTGGTGCTCTATGGGCTGTGGCCCGGCTTGGTCGCGGTGCGGCTCGCCCGACCGGTGGGCCATCAATACAAGGCGGTGATCCTGTGGGGCGGCCTCCGGGGGGCGGTGACGCTGGTGCTGGCGCTCGCGGTCTACGAAAACCCGTTGGTTTCCGCCGAGATCCAGAATTTCGTGGCCGTTCTGGCGACGGCCTATGTGCTGTTCACCTTGTTTGCCGGCGCGCCCACTTTGCGGCCGCTGCTGCATGTGCTCGGCCTTGACCGGCTCTCGGCGACGGAACGGGCGCTCAGGGATCGCGTCATCGCGCTGTCGCATCAGACCGTCGCGGAGGAAGTTCGAGCCGTGGTGCGCGGCTACGGCTTCGACGCCGCGGACGCGCCGGCACCGTCCGAGGCGCCGCCGGAGGGAGATGCGCCCGCCGAGGTCGGCCCGCTGGCGGCCGACGATCTCGAGCAAGTCGGCCTCATCACCCTGGCAAACCGCGAGAAGGAGCTTTACCTCAAGCACTTCCAGGAGCGCACGATCTCCCGGCGCATGGTCGGCCGGTTCATCGCCGCGGCCAACCGCTTGATCGATCGGGTCAAGACCGAGGGCGAGGCCGGCTACGCGGCGGCCAGCGGCGACGACATCCGCATGTCGCGATGGTTCCGCGCGGCCCTGTGGCTGCACCGGCGCTTCGGGCTGGATGGCCCGTTGTCCCGATTCCTTGCCGACCGGTTCGAATCCCTCGTCGTCCTCAAGCTCGTTCTCGGCGAGCTCGCGAGCTTCAATCGCCTCGCGGTGCGGCCCTTGCTGGGTCCCCAGTGCGGCGATGTGTTGGGCGCGCTCTTGACGCAGCGCCTGCACACGGTCGAAGACGCGCTGGCGGCGGTGGAGCTGCAATACCCAAGCTATGTTGCGGCGCTGCGCGGGCAGTATGTCGAACGGGTGGCGCTGCGGGTCGAGTCCGCGGAGTACCGGCGCCGGTTCGAAGAAACGCTGATCGGCCGGGAGGTCTTCAACCATCTGCAGGAAAACCTGCGCGCCCGGCGCACCGGGCTCGAGCGTCGGCCGCCGCTGGATCTGGGTTTCGATCTCGTGCAGATGGTCGGCCGGGTTCCCCTGTTTTCCGGGCTCGAGCGGGACCGATGGCTCGCCATCGCGCGGCTCTTGCGCGCGCGTCTCGCGCTCCCCGGCGAACGCCTCGTGCGCAAGGGCCGGCGCGGCCGGGAGATGTACTTCATCGCATCGGGCAGCGTCGTGGTGTCCCTGGCCGAGGAGTCGGTCAGGCTCGCGGCCGGCGATTTCTTCGGCGAGCTTGCGCTCCTGACCCGCAAGCCGCGTACGGCGGACGTCACGGCCGAAGGGTACTGCCATTTGCTCGTCCTGGACGCCCGGGATTTCCGACAATTATTGCGCGCCAACCCGGGATTGGAGGCGGATATCCGAGCCGTTGCGGAATCCCGGCTTGCCGCCGGAGATATCTAGAGCAAGTGGCCATTCGGCGAGCTATCTTGACGGCAAGAATCGGATAGCGCCGCACTGCCGGCAGGCTTACGCATGCGTGCCGCATTAAAGGGGGAGGGAGACCACCATGCGGGCGTATATTTTTTGGCACCGGCCGTATGAGGATGTTGCGGGGGCGGCCTATGAAGGCGCGCTCGCCGCATTTCACGAGTCTCTTGCCGCGGCGCCGGCGCCCGGGTTCTTGGGGTCGGCCGCGCATCGCATATCCGCGACGCCTTGGCTTGGCGATCGCGGCGGCTATGAGGACTGGAACCTGGTCGAAGCGTCCTGGGCGTTGGACCCTTTGAACCAGTTCGCCGTCTCCGGACCCATGCGGGCCGTGCATAGTCAGATCGCTGGCCTCATGGATGTCGGTTACGGCGGTCTCTATAATCTCGTACTTGGCGACGGTCGGTCGGCGGATCGATCGCGCGTCTGTTGGCTGACCCGGCCACGCGGCGTTGCCGACCACGGCGCGGTGCTCGAGAAAATCTGCAACGGCGCGGGCGAAGGCACGAGTTGCTGGCGGCGCCAGATGGTTCTGGGACCGGGGCGCGAGTTCGCCGTCGTCGGGGGGGCGGATCTGCGGCTCGATCTGCCGGACGGCTGGGACGGCGTTTATGTCGATAGGGAACGGCTGCGCGGCGAAGGCGCCGATCGATAAGCGAGCGGTGGAATCGCGCTTGCGGTCTCGGGGCTGTCTCGGCCAAGATGAAATCCTTTGGGTGTCGCGGGACCCTGCATCAGGAAGGAACGCGTCATGCGCGGACGGATCGGCGGATTGGCGGTAAGCGCCCTGCTTCTGCTCGGCGGCTGCAATGGGCCCGATCCCATCTGGGAGATCAGCCAGTGGGGTTGCGCCGTCGGCAACTGCCTGCCTGATGCGCCGAGCGGCTATCAGTGCCTCTCCAACGATATCGACGGCGAAATGTGGCTGTCGCGGGCCGCGGACAGAGACGAGGCCCTGAACGAGGTGCAGCGCCAGTGCGCGTCAAACAGCGATGTCCCCGAGGGCTGCTTCGTCGTGCCCAATGACTGTTTGGAGCTGTTCTCCTTCTGCCCGGGCGGCGCGGCCGATAGCTCGGCGAATTGCCGGCTCTATGGCCCGCCGGGGGCGGCCGAGGCGCCCCGGAAGGGCTGATCGGATAGCGCTCTAGGCGCCGCCGACGAGATGCCGCGCCATCTCGCGCAGCCGGGCCCTTTGGATCTTGACCCCGTTCGGGCTTTGCGTGACCGGAAAGGCATCGAGCGCGGCGATCCGCACGGGCACCTTGAACTTGGCCAGGCCGCGCGCGCAGTGCTCGACGAGCGCGTTTTCGTCGAACGTCATACCCTCTTGCGGCACCACGAAGGCGACGGGGACCATGCCGCGACCCCGCCGGACGCCGACGGTTTGGCAGGCGGCGACGATGGGGTGGCGTTCGATCCAGGCATCGATTTCCCCCGGGCTCACGAGGAATCCGCCGAGGCGCAGGCTGTCGCCCATGCGGGTCATGAACACGAAGCCGTCTCGGGTGAGCCGACCCAGATCGCCGGTGCGTACGAAGCCGTCCTCGGTGATCGCGCGCCGGGTTGCGTCCGCGTTGTCGAGATATTCGCGGAACATGCTGGGCCCCTTGAGCTCGAGCTCGCCGGCCTCGCCGTTGTCGAGCAGCCGGCCGCTCTCGGGGTCGCGCACCCGGGCGCGCGCCTCGGGCGAGGTGAGGCGGCCGCCGGCGAGCGCGCGCTGTTCCGGTGCGGCGTTGTCGGGCTGGCGCGCGAACAGCGCCTGTACTTCGCTCATGCCGTACAGGCCGGCGAGCCGCAGCCCGCGCGCGTCGGCCGCGGACACCAGATCCAGCGCCTCGGGGTTGGCGAAGGCGGCGTAGCCGACCCCGTGAAGGCTCGCGAACGTCTCGGGCCCGGCAGCCTCCATGATCCGGACGGCCATCTCGTCCGACGCATTGAAGTGGGTGACGCGGCGCGCGGCGATCGCGCGCGCCGCCGTTGCGCCGTCGAAGGCCGGCATCATGACCATGGGCCGCCCGGCGGCCAGCGTCGCCATCGCCTGGGCTAATCCGAATGTCCCGCACAGCGGCAGCGCCTGCAGCATCACCGCGTCGGCGGCGTCGTATCCGAAGGCGGGCACGACTTCGCGGGCATGGGTGGCGATGGCGCGCTGGTCGAGCAGGACGAACTTCGGCTTGTCGGTGGTGCCTGAGGTGGTGAAGACGACGCTGCCGGCCTCGGGCGCGGCATGGCATTCGGTCAGGGGAGGGCGCGCGATCAGGCCGGCGTAGTCGACGGCGCGGCAACCGGCGACTGCCGCCGATCCGTCGCCGCAGAGCGCGAGGGTCTCGAGCGCGCCGAGCGCGTCGGCCGCGACATCGTTCAGAATGCCCGGGAAGTCGATGCCCCTAAACCCTGGCGCCATCGCCAGAACCTTGGCGCCCGAGCGGCCGAGGATGTCCTCGACCTCGGCACTGCGAAAGCGCGTGTTGACGGCGACGACGAGGGCGCCCAGCCGCTGACAGCCGAGAAACAGGGTCAGCCATTCGGGGCCGTTGGGCAGCCAAAGCGCCACGCGATCGCCGGCCGAGACGCCGCATTCGGCGAGCCCCTGGGCGGCGCGCCGCGCGGCTGCATCGAGATCGGCGAGGCTGATCTCGCCGCCGTCGCACAGCAGGGCGATGGCATTCGGCTGGGCGCGCAGCACCTGGTCCACGAGCGCGGGGACGGTTTCTGCGGGTTGCATCAGACGGTGGCGACCGGGGTCACCGGCGAACCCGCCGCGCCCGGCAGGCGCAGGGGCGGCGCCGTCAACAGAAAGCGTGGACGCCCGGCCTGGCGCAGCCAGTCGGCGAGATCGCGCAGGTACCACAGCTCGCCCAACGGGATGCCCAACTTGAAGAGGCAGTGCTCATGCAAGGGCAGGGCGGGCCGCGGCCCGTCCTTGGGGTTGGCCGGGTATTGCTCGACGGCGTAGTTGTCGGCGGCGATGGCGGCGACGCCGCTCTCGGTGATCCACTGCAACAGGTCATCGTCGCGGCCGTCGAGGGTGGCGCCG
>CAMYKU010000087.1 GCA_947259105.1 uncultured Alphaproteobacteria bacterium | reverse complement strand
GCGCGGCGCTCGCTTTTGGCCGCGGCGCGGTGATCGAACCCGACAATCCCGTCCATCTGCATGCCGCGGCCGTCGCCGCGCGCAGACTCGGCGATATTCGCACGGCCGAAACCCATTATCGCGCCGCCATCGCGGCCGCCGAACAACGACCGGAGACCGACGGGGCAAATCCGACGGTGATCGCCATGCGCCTCGTCGATCTTTACCGCAGCCAGGACCGTTACAAGGAAGCGGAAAAGCTGTGCTTCCAGGTCCTCGGCTCGAAGCACGCAGACCGGTCCAGGCTTGCGCGAAGCAGACTCCATGTATGCCTTGCCGATTTGTACCAGCGGCAAGGACGGCTTACCGCCGCCGAGCGGGCGTACCGTGTCGCGATCGCCTGTCGCCGGGAGATATTCGGCGACCGGCACCCCAAGACCGTCCAGATATTGTCCCGGCTCTCCGATGTGTGCCGGCAGCTGGGCCGGCATGGCGAGGCGGACGCCCTGTCGCGGCAGGCGAATGCCGTTTTCAAGGTGCCGACACATTCAAGAGCCGTGGGCCGCGCCTGAGACCCACCGCATAAAAACAACAACAGGCATAATTCTCTCCTCTTTTCGACCTCGCCGGGCCCAATAGCCGGCGGGGTCTTCTTCTTTGCGAGGGGACTGGACGGGGGCGCAGCCGCGCCCCTATGGTGCGACAGCAACGACTCGGCAAGTGGTGAATCCCCGGCATGAAGCCATTCGATATCATCCTCGGCGTGGTCGTCGCCGTCACCTGGGGCCTGGGTTTGACGTTGGCCAAGGCGGCGCTGGGCGAGTTCCCGCCGATCCTGCTGACAGCCTTCCGGTTTTCGGTAACAGCGCTGGCGCTGGTCTGGTTCGTCGAGCCACCCATTGGCCATATGCGCCGTATCCTTGTGATTTCCTTCGTTATCAGCACCGTGCAATACAGCCTTACATTCACCGGGCTTGCCGGTGTCGATGCCTCCACCGCCGCCATCGTGATTCAGCTGGAGGTACCCTTTGCCGCGCTGCTGGCGGCCCTGTTCCTGGGCGACCGGATCGGGATGTGGCGAGTTGGCGGAATGGTGCTGGCCTTCGGGGGAGTCGCCCTTATCGCCGGGCAGCCGCAGATGCAGGACGATCTGTTGCCGCTGTTCCTGGTCCTGGCCGGGGCGTTCGTCTGGGCGGTCGGCAACATCCTCGTCAAGACGCTCGACGGGTCGGTCGGCGGGTTCCGGCTGATCGCGTGGCTGGCCGTGTTCTCCGCGCCGCAACTGTTCATCGCCTCGCTCCTGCTGGAGGACGGCCACGCCGCGGCGATCGCCGGCGCCAGTTGGCTGGGATGGGGCGTGATCCTGTATCTCGGCCTGGTGATGACGGCGTTCGGCTACGGGCTATGGTTCCATCTGCTCAACCGCCACCCGGTCAGCCATGTCATGCCCTTCCTGCTGCTGCTGCCGTTGACCGCGATGATCAGCGCGGTGCTGCTGCTCGATGAGATCGTATCGATGGTGACGGCAGCGGGCGCGGCGCTTGTGCTGACCGGGGTCGGCACGATCATGTACCGCCAGGCGCGCCGGCCCGTCGCGGCGGTGCCCGCGGCGCCCGAAGGCGTGCCGCCGGACTGAGCGGTATTGCGGCGCGCGGTGTCGAGTCACTATGTATCGTTTATGATCGATTATCTTTTGAACAATGCGGACACGATCCGGCTCGCATTCTTCGTCGGGGTCTTCGCGGTGATGGCGGTCTGGGAGGCGCTCGCCCCACGCCGCCGGCGCTCATTCGGGCGGATTCGGCGCTGGCCCGGCAATATCGGGATCGTCGTGCTGAATACGCTGGTCCTGAAACTCGCGCTGCCGGTTGCGGCGATCGAGTTCGCCGCGACGGCCTCGGCGCGGGGCTGGGGCCTGATGGCCGCCGTCGATCTGCCGTTCTGGGTCGAATTCCTGCTGGCGGTCATGATCCTCGACTTCGTGATCTACCTGCAGCACGTAATGTTCCATGCCGTGCCGGCCCTGTGGCGGTTGCACCGCATGCATCACGCCGACCTCGATTTCGACGTGACCACGGGCGCGCGCTTCCACCCGGTCGAGATCCTGCTGTCCATGATCGTCAAGTTCGCGGCGATTGCCGCGCTCGGCCCTGCGGCCGTGGCGGTCCTGGTGTTCGAAGTCCTGCTGAACGGCACGGCGATGTTCAACCACGCCAACGCGCGGCTGCCCCTGGGGCTGGACCGCTGGCTGCGCTGGATCGTGGTGACGCCGGACATGCACCGCGTGCACCATTCGGTGATACCGCACGAGACAAACAGCAATTTCGGCTTCAACCTGCCCTGGTGGGACCGGCTGTTCGGCACCTACCGCGCCCAGCCTGCCGCGGGACACCAGGGCATGACGATTGGCCTCAACCGGTTTCGCGACGCTTCCGAACTGCGGCTCGACCGGCTGTTGCTGCAGCCTTTGCGCGGCAAGGCTGACGACTACCCGATCAACGGGCGAGGCGGGCCCGACCAGCGCGAACGTAACGGATGATCCGCTAGCCGGTGCAGTCGTTCGCAACTGTTTCCGGCTGGACGAGAACCCGCCCCACCGGCATCGTAACCATCACCGTCGTGCCCTTCCCGGGTTCGCTAGCCAGGGTGATCGTCCCGCCATGCAGTTCGACCAGGGCTTTGGTCAGCGGAAGGCCCAGCCCCGTCCCTTCCCTGTCGGTCACCATCAGGTTGTCGACCTGCCCGAACGGCTCCAGCGCCGTCGGTATGTCCTCAGGCGCCATGCCTGCACCCGTATCCGTCACGCTGAAGTTGAACCGCCCCGGTGCGTCCAGCCAGGCCTCCACCGAGACCCGCCCTCCCGGCGGCGTGTACTTGATCGCATTCGACAGCAGGTTGAACAGGATCTGTCGCATCTTGCGTTCGTCCGCTATCAGCATCGGCAGCCGCTCGGGGATGCGTTCCTCGAACTCCAGGCCGCCGCTGCCGATGCCCTGTTCCAGCAGATTTCGGCAGCCGCGGACCAGTTGGCCGAAGTCGACCGCCTGTTCCTCAAGCTCCAGCTTGCCCGCTTCGACTTTGGCCAGATCCAGCATGTCATTGATCAACTCGAGCAGGAGACCTCCCGAGGCGTGGATGTGTCCGAGATACTCGACATAGCGCGCATTCGCGATCGGCCCGAAACTTCCCAGCTGCATGATTTCGGTAAAACCGATGATCGAATTGAGCGGCGTGCGAAGCTCATGGCTCATGTTGGCGAGGAATTCCGACTTGGCCACATTCGCTTTGTGTTCCTTCTCACGCGCCTCGAACAGCCGTTCCGCGGCCCGGGTCAACTCGGCGCCCTGTTGCTGCAGCTTTTCTTGAGTGCTCTCGAGTTCGCCAACCCTGACCTCGAGCGCCCGGCGGTACGATTCGGCCCGCCCGAACGCCGTATCAAGCGCACGCATCGGCAGGACCCAGAGGACGACGATCACGCAGCCAGCCAGGATAATTCCGAGGGCCAGCCCCAGGGCCGTGAACTCGTACGCTCTGTGCGGGAATTGCCCAACCCTGACGATGGCCACCACCCCGCCGTCAGCCCGAATCGGCGCCTCGCCGACGACCGAGAAGAAGCCCGGAGCAGTGCCGAACCGGGTAATGAGAAAGCCGGAACTGTCGACGATTTCGTGCCAGCTTTCCTCGCCAGGGCCGTGGAGACTGTTGATGGTATCGTCGAGCCACCGGACATCATGCCGCCAGTTTTCCGGATCTCGACTTATGCGCATGGAAATCAGATCGGCGGCACGGGCCGCCTCCGACCGGACATGCCACCTCTCCCCCTGGTAGGAGCTGACGATGATGAAACCGGATGTCGCGATGAGCGCAATGACCGCGAAAACGATCGCGGCCCGCTTGATGGAACGGCGAAGACGTTGTTGATAATGATGCTCGGTCTGATTGAATTCGGTCATGTCCGTCGACGGCACGGCTTACACGCGCCACGGCTCCTTCCGATCTCCCCCATCCACAACCGGATCACGCAAGGGTCGGCGGCCAGTCCCACCTCCGACACAGAGATCCTCGGGCACAACGCGCCATTCCCCGTCACTATCTGCTTTCTCCCCCCGGATACCGGATCAACCAGTCCGACAGCGCCAGTACTAGCACAACTTGAGTATGCGCCGCCAGTAAACCAAACGGTTCCTCGCCGACCGGCCCTTTTTAGGAGAACCAGTTTCAATTAAAGATTGCAGAACTTGCTTCGGCCTTCTGGTGGCTGCATCGCCTGCCCAGCTTACTGCGCGCTCCAACCCCCGTCGATGCCAAGCTCCTGACCCGTGATCTGATCGGCGGCCGGAGAGCACAGGAAGGCGGCAAGCCCGCCAACCTGCCCGGGCGTGGCAAACTGTTTCGAGGGCTGCTTTTCGGCCAGAAGGTCGACAATCGCCGCTTCTTCCGTCAGATCCTTTTCCGCGGCGCGGATGTCGATCTGCTTCTGGATCAGCGGGGTCAGCACCCAGCCGGGGCAGATCGCGTTGCAGGTGACGCCGCGCCCGGCGGCCTCCAGCGCCACGACCTTGGTCAGCCCGACGAGGCCGTGCTTGGCCGAAACGTAGGCCGCCTTGTTGATCGAGGCGACGCGGCCGTGCACCGAGGCAATATTGACAATCCGGCCCCAGCCGTTCCCGTACATCAGGGGAATCGCCGTGCGGATCGTGTGGAACGCCTGCGACAGGTTGAGGGCGATGATCGCATCCCAGCGTTCCGCCGGGAACGCCTCGACCGGCGCCGTGTGCTGGATCCCGGCGTTGTTGACAAGGATATCGCAGCCGCCGAGCCGCTCCTGTGCCGCGCGGACCAGACCCGCAGCCTCCTCCGGGCGGCTCACATCCGCGGGGTCGTAGGCCGTGCGCACACCGAATTCCGAGGCAATCCCGTCACGGATCGATTCGATCCCGTCCGCCTCGCCGAACCCGTTCAGCACGATGTCGGCCCCCTCGCCTGCCAGCGCCCGCGCGATGGCCAGCCCGATGCCGCTGGTGGAGCCCGTTACGACGGCCACTCTTCCGTTGAGCATGACGACAGTTCCCATCCCTTACTGCGGTGCAGCATTCGCTATGGGTAAACCGGTCCTGCCGGCGGCGCAAGCCCGCCGTCGCCGACCTGAATGCACCGATCCCTTTGCCGGCAACGGGCAGGGCGAAGGGGCAGTAATGCTCCCGAACTTTCCGCCGCGGGCGATTGCGCCTGCCACGCGGCATGCTATAACGGCCGAACGGAATCTTCCGGGGGGATCCACCGAATGCCGGAAAGGACCATGGCCGCGGCGAACTGGGCCCAAGTGGCGCGCCCGGTGCCTTGGTGCGGATGTCTCAATAGATAGCAGGTGATGATGCCAACGCGAAAAAAAGACTTCGACAGCAAACTGATCGGGGAAATCGCCGAGATCATGGCGGAGACCGGCCTCACCGAGGTCGAACTCAGGCAGGGCGACACGACGTTGCGCCTCTCGAAGAACACCGGCGTGGCCGCCGCCCCTGCTGTGGCTGCCGCCGCCCCGGCGGCAGCGCCGGCGCCCGCAGCAGCCGCAACGCCCACGGCGGAAGCAGCTGCGGAAGCGCGGGCGGCGGAGAGCCCGGCGGACCATCCCGGCACCGTCACCTCGCCGATGGTCGGCACCGTCTATCTCGCGCCGCAACCCGACGCGGACGCCTTCGTCAATGTGGGTGACCGCGTTGGCGAGGGCGACACGCTGATGATCATCGAGGCGATGAAGGTGATGAATCCGATCCCCTCGCCGCGCGCCGGCATCGTCAAGGCGATCCTGGCCAGCGACTCCCAGCCGGTCGAGTTCGGCGACCCGCTGATCGTGATCGAGTAGGCGGACCCTCCCCGTGTTCGAGAAGGTCCTCATCGCCAATCGCGGCGAGATCGCCCTGCGGATCCATCGGGCCTGCCGCGAGATGGGCATCCATACCGTCGCCGTCCACTCGACCGCGGACAGCGACGCCATGCATGTGCGGCTGGCCGACGAATCGGTTTGCATCGGCCCGGCTTCGTCGGCCGAGAGCTACCTGAACATGACAGCGATCCTGTCGGCGGCGACGATCACCGGCGTCGATGCGATCCATCCGGGCATCGGCTTCCTGTCGGAGAATGCCAAGTTCGCGGAGATGGTCGAGGACCATGGTTTCGTCTTCGTCGGCCCGACACCCGAGCACATCCGCATGATGGGCGACAAGATCACCGCGCGAACCATGGCGGCGGAGCTCGGGATTCCAGTGGTTCCCGGCTCCGACGGCGAAGTCACCAACGACGTCGAGGCGATCGATCTCGCCGGCGAAATCGGCTATCCGGTGATCATCAAGGCCACCGCTGGCGGCGGCGGCAAGGGCATGCAGGTGGCCCATGGCGCCGACGAAATGGCGGCAAAGCTTTCGTTGTGCCGCACCGAGGCGATGGCGTCTTTCGGCAATGGCGCCGTTTACATAGAGAAATACCTGGGGCAGCCGCGTCATATCGAGGTCCAGGTGCTGGGCGATGGCCATGGCGCCGTCGTCCATCTCGGCGAGCGCGACTGCTCGCTGCAGCGCCGCCACCAGAAGGTACTCGAGGAGGCGCCGTCGCCGGCGCTCAACGCCGAGTCGCGGGCCCGCATCGGCGAGCGGGTGACCGACGCGCTGTCGAAGATCGGTTACCGCAGCGCCGGGACCATCGAGTTCCTTTACGAGGATGGCGAGTTCTACTTCATCGAAATGAACACCCGGCTGCAGGTCGAGCACCCGATCTCCGAGATGGTGTGCAACATGGACCTTGTGCGCGAGCAGCTGCGCGTGGCCACCGGGGCGCCGCTCGGCTACGCCCAGGACGCGATCGCGATCCACGGCCATGCCATCGAGTGCCGCATCAACGCGGAGCATCCCTGGACCTTCCTGCCGTCGCCCGGGCGGATCACCGACTATCACGCGCCGGGCGGGCTCGGCGTGCGTGTCGATTCTGCGATCTATTCGGGCTATTCGGTGCCGCCCTACTACGACAGCCTGATCGCCAAGCTGATCGTGCACGGCTCGACCCGCAACGAATGCATGATGCGTCTGCGCCGGGCGCTGGAGGAATTCGTGATCGGCGGCGTGGAGACCACGATTCCCCTGCATCAGAGCCTCATCGCAGAACCCGATTTCCTCAACGGCGACTATGACATACACTGGCTGGAGAAATGGATGTCACACAGGTGACGTTTTTGCGTGTTGGCCGCTCGCGCGTCTCCGGCGCCGGCCCGCTCCCCCACCCGGCCGCCCAACGGTATCGTACGGGTCGTCCGGGCGGAGCGGGCCGGAGCGGACGCAAGGGTCGATACGCCGGCCATCGGGGTAGCTGCGCATGGAGATGCCGGAACTGACCCCGGACATGCTGCTCAGGGCATACGCGATCGGCGTGTTTCCCATGGCGGAGGACCGGGACGATCCCGACCTGTTCTGGGTCGACCCGCGCATGCGCGGGATCATCCCGCTCAACGCCTTCCACGTGCCGCGGCGGCTGCGCCGCACGGTGCGCAACGGCGGCGTCCGCGTCACCGTCGACAGCGCGTTCGAGGCGACCATCGAGGCCTGCGCCGAATCCACCGAGCTGCGGCCGCGGACCTGGATCAACGACCGCATCATCATGCTCTACACCTCGCTGTTCCATCTCGGCTTCGCGCACAGCGTCGAATGCTGGCAGGACCGGCAGCTGATCGGCGGGCTGTACGGCGTCGCCATGGGCGGCGCGTTCTTCGGCGAGAGCATGTTCAGCCGCGAGAGCGACGCCAGCAAGATCGCCCTCATCCACCTCGTCGCGCGGCTGCGGGCCGGCGGCTTCAGCCTGCTCGACAGCCAGTTCATCACCCGCCACCTGCGCCGCTTCGGGGCGGTCGAGATCCCGCGCGGCGAATACCGCCAGCGCCTGGCCGAGGCGCTGAAGCAGAACGCCGAGTTCATGACCACGCCGCGGCGCGCCGACATCGAGGCGGTGCTGCGCGGCGGCGTCTAAGGAAACAATCGGAGACAACATAGGGGTCTGGGAAACATCGGTTTTCTCCAGTTCCTACATATTTCGATATTTCCGGAAATATAGTTGACTCGACGTCACCGCCCCGCTATGCTGCCGGCATGGACATCACCGATCTTGCGGCGTGCCTCGAGAAGCTCGGCCACCCGACGCGCCTGGCGGCCTTCCGGCTGCTGGTCCGGGCCGGCCGCGGCGGGCTGCCGGTCGGCGCGCTGCAGCGCCATCTCGGCATCCCGGCCTCGACCCTCTCGCACCACCTCGCGCATCTGGTCGCCGCCGGCCTGGTGCACCAGGCGCGCGAGGGGCGGGTGCTGCGCTGCACCGCGGACTATGCGCGCATGGACCGGATCGTAGAGGCCCTGACGGCGGAATGCTGCGCCGGCGTTGAGGATACGAACGCCGCGACGGAGCCGGCCGAAACCTGAGCACCGGAGGAAACCCGAGAATGGCCGACAGCCGCATCGAGAATGTCACGACCGCCGCCGCCCCGATCCCGCCGCTGCGGCGCCTCGCGCAACGCCTCGCCCGGATCGACCGGGTGGTGCTGGCCTTCGCCGCCGCCTTCGCGCTGCTGCTGATCTTCGACCCGGCCCAGGCCCGCGCCAGCCTCTTCTTCACCCTCGACTCCCTGCTGTTCATCGCGCCGTTCCTCGCCGCCTCGGTGCTGATCGCCGCCTCCGCCAAGGCGACCGGCGCCGACGCGCATATCGCCCGGCTGCTGCAGGGAAGAGCGGCCGCGACCATCGCCGTCGCGGCGCTGTTCGGCGCGCTGTCGCCGTTCTGCTCGTGCGGCGTGGTGCCGGTGGTGGCGGCGCTGCTGGGCGCCGGGGTGCCGCTGGCCCCGGTGATGGCGTTCTGGATCGCCTCGCCGATCATGGACCCGGAAATGTTCATCCTGACCGCGGCGGTGCTCGGCCTGCCCTTCGCCGTCGCCAAGACCCTGGCCGCGATCGCCATGGGACTCATCGCCGGCTTCGCGACCCACGCGCTGGCCGGGCGCCCGTCCTTCGCATCGCCGTTGCGCATCGGCGCCGCCGCCGGCTGCGGGGCGTCCCGCTGCGGCGCATCGAAACCCGCCGCGCCGGCGCCGATCGTCTGGAACTTCTGGCCGGCGCCCGACCGCCGCGCGGTGTTCGCCTCGGAGGCCCGCGCCGCCGGCTGGTTCCTCGGCAAGTGGCTGACCCTGGCCTTCCTCGCCGAGAGCCTGATGGTCGCCTGGATCCCGGGCGAGACCGTCGCCGCGTGGCTCGGCGGCGCCGCCTGGTGGGCGATCCCGGCCGCGGCGCTGGCCGGCATCCCGGCGTATCTGAACGGCTTCGCGGCGATCCCCACGGTGGCGGCGCTGATCGACCTCGGCATGGCGCCGGGCGCGGCGCTGACCTTCATGGTGGCCGGCGCGGTGACCAGCATCCCGGCGGCGATGGCGGTGTTCGCCCTGGCCCGCCGCCCGGTGTTCCTGTGGTACCTGGCGCTGGGGCTGAGCGGCGCGTTGGCTTCGGGAGTGCTGTACCAGGCGGTCGCGTAGGCCGGGGCAGCCTCCTCTTGTTCACCCCTTCCCCAACCCCGGCGGGAGAGGGGCCAATCCTAAGCGCTGTAGCGCGACACTTGAAACTGGAGCAAACGTATTGCGACTGTGTGTAGAGGCTGGACGACCCGACGAAACGGCCTCTCGTGTCGGATAAAAAACCGAAAGCGGTCATCGTTCGGGCGCGATGATTGAGTCCGGCAGTAGCCAGGGGCGGACTCGCGCCTGGAGCGTGACCACCAGCCACGATTGCGGCCATGTCCCCGGAACTGCGGAGTGGTGCGGAATGCCTGAATCAGCTTAACCAGTAAGACAGTCGCTGACCCCGGTATTTATTCGTCTACAATAAACAAACGCCCGTTTTCGATATCAATCGTCTTTCCCAGCAGCGTTTCCTTCAGCTTTATCTGAGGAATAAAAAAATGCACGCCGGAACTTTCAAACAACTGGAAAGGGCCGTGATCCCTGGCCAAGGCTGATTCGTAAAATCCAAACATCAAGACAACCTCGCTACCGTCTACCGATGCTTCAATAAATCCCGGGATTGCGCCCGCCAATATCGGATCGGCGGACTGCGACTGCAAATGGTCACATAAGGATTTGCCCAACCGAACATTGAAATGTTGAGGCTGAGGGTATTCCTTCGGTGGCTCAAGCGGCTCTCGCCGTAACATCGCACCAAGTTCACTGAATGAACCCACGACCCCTGGTTTATTGAGCACGTGGATCAGGAACCTACGCATGGCGACAATTGTCCGCGCGTCCGCCTTGCCGTCGATTCTGTCCATATCTGCTTTGATTTTTTCGCACAAAGCGCGGCGATCCAGATTCCCTGAATCAGCCAATGTCTCCACCAAGGCCGACCAAGATCGGATACTCGCGTTAAGGACGTTCTCAACACTAAATTTTTCATTTTTATCATTATCGCTCATATGGCCTGTCATTCTATGAATATGGGAAGCCCTACAACAATCTTCTAACAATAACGATGGGAGTTTAGGAATCCCAGAACACTCGGTATAATTGTGCATCACGGCGTTGATGCAGGGCTAGAATATAGCTAGTGTTGACGTTTTTGGACCGGCTCGAATGTCCGAGTCGGGTCAGGTTCGGACCTATCAAGGTCCTCTCCAACTGGTCGGCTTGGCAGCTCATAGCGGAAATCAAACTGTCGAACGGCCCTTACGG
>CAMYKU010000086.1 GCA_947259105.1 uncultured Alphaproteobacteria bacterium | reverse complement strand
GGAGTTCTCGAAGATCACGAACTTCCATACCGTCGGCAAGTAGCACCGCGCCAAATTACCGTATCGGGGCAGCCGCCAGCGTATCTGGCCGGCTGCCCCGAGCCGTTTGGGCACGAATGGTGCGGCGGCATCGGAAGGCCCGGCAATCGCATCGCCGGCACCGGACCGTCGGCACACGGTAAACATTGCGCTTGTGCATGGGCCCGGGCGGATCTGCCTGGACCGCCGCGTCCGGCAACAGACAAGGCCCCGCCGGGGGGTGTGACCCGGCATACGAGAACCGCCTCATCGGCGTCGCCCCCGCAAGGGGCGGCGCCGACGCCGTTCGCAAAGCCGTTCGGCCCCGGCGCGGCCAAGTGCCGCGGCGTGGCCGGCAGGGTGTTGCCTGGGCCGGCCGTCCGGCTATGATGCGCGCTGATTCCCTGGCGGCGCAGGAGGGCCGGCAATGGACGGGTTCGCCTCGATCGGCGCCGAGATGCCGGCGCGACTGCAGTTCGCCTTTACCGTCTCCTTCCATATCGTCTTCCCGGCCTTCAGCATCGGGCTGGCGAGCTACCTCGCCGTGCTCGAGGGGTTGTGGCTGCTCACCCGCCAGCGGGTGTTCTACGACACCTACAAATACTGGCTGAAGATCTTCGCCGTGGTGTTCGGCATGGGCGTCGTCTCCGGCCTCGTGATGAGCTACCAGTTCGGCACCAACTGGAGCGTTTTTTCCGACCGGACGGGCCCGATCCTGGGGCCGCTGATGGGCTACGAGGTGATGTCGGCCTTCTTCCTCGAGGCCGGGTTCCTCGGCGTCATGCTGTTCGGAGAGAAGCGCGTCGGCCGCGGGCTGCACTTCATGGCGACGGTCATCGTCGCCATCGGCACGCTGGCCTCGGCGTTCTGGATCCTCAGCGTCAACAGCTGGATGCACACGCCGGCCGGCTACGCAATCAACGACGTCGGCCAGTTCGTGCCGGCGGACTGGTGGGCGATCGTCTTCAATCCCTCCTTCCCGTACCGCCTCGTCCATATGGTGCTGGCCTGCTACCTGACCACCGCCTTCGCGGTGGGCGCGGTCGGCGCCTGGCACCTGCTGCGCGAAAGCGGCAACGAGTCCGCCCGGCTGATGTTTTCGATGGCGATGTGGATGGCGCTGCTGGTCGCGCCGCTGCAGATCCTCGCCGGCGATCTGCACGGGCTCAACACGCTGGAGCACCAGCCGGCCAAGATCGCGGCCATGGAGGGCCATTTCGAGACCCAGGCCGGCGCGCCGCTGATCCTGTTCGGCCTGCCCGACATGGCGGCGGAGGAGACCCGTTACGCGCTCGCGGTGCCGAAGCTCGGCTCGATGATCCTCACCCACGACTGGGACGGCGAGGTTCGGGGGCTGAAGTCCTGGCCGCCCGAGGACCGGCCGAACGCCCCGATCGTGTTCTGGAGCTTCCGCGTCATGGTCGGGCTCGGCGTCATGATGGTGCTGCTCGGCCCGTGGTCGCTGTGGCGCCGGCTGCAGGGGCGGCTCTACGACGACCGTTTCCTGAAGCGGTTCGCGGTGGTCATG
The DNA here is from genome assembly GCA_947259105.1 of uncultured Alphaproteobacteria bacterium. Taxonomy (GTDB): domain Bacteria; phylum Pseudomonadota; class Alphaproteobacteria; order UBA8366; family JADFVY01. The sequence continues at coordinate 9,883 of CAMYKU010000086.1, read as the reverse complement.
GCGCCGTCCGGGTTCATCGCCCTGCTGGCCGGCTGGATCACCACCGAGGTCGGACGCCAGCCCTATACGGTCTACGGGCTGCTGCGCACCAGCGAGTCGATCTCGCCGGTCGGCGGGCTCGCGGTCTCGGCCTCGCTGTTCGGGTTCGTCGCAATCTACCTGATCGTCTTCGGCGCCGGCGCCGTCTACCTGCTGCGGCTGATGGCGCGGCGGCCGGAACCCGCGGGCGGGGACCCCGGCGAGCCCGGGCCGGTCCGCGCCGCCGGCATCCTGCCCGGCCTGCTGATGGGCGGCGGGACGGGCGGCGCGGTGAGGGAGGGCGGACGCCATGGCGGTTGATCTTGCCTTCGTCTGGGCCCTGATCCTGGCCTTCGCGGTGTTCGCCTATGTGGTGATGGACGGCTTCGACCTCGGCATCGGTATCCTGTTCCCGCTGCTCAAGGGGCAGCGCGACCGCGACACGGCGATGAACTCGGTCGCGCCGGTGTGGGACGGCAACGAGACCTGGCTGGTGCTCGGCGGCGGCGGGCTGATGGCGGCGTTTCCGCTGGCCTACGCGATCCTGATGCCGGCCCTCTACGCGCCGATCATCATCATGCTGTTCGCCCTCATTTTCCGCGGCGTCGCGTTCGAATTCCGCTGGCGCACGGTGCGCTCGAAATACCTGTGGAGCCTGTCCTTCTTCGGCGGGTCGGTCGTCGCGGCGCTGTGCCAGGGGATCGCGCTCGGCGCCATCGTCCAGGGCATCGCGGTGGCGGACCGCGCCTATGCCGGCGGCTGGTGGGACTGGCTGACGCCGTTCAGCCTGATGACCGGGGTGGCGCTGGTCGTCGGCTACGCCCTGCTGGGGTCGACCTGGCTGATCATGAAGACGACGGGCGAGCTGAAGGCGACCGCGACGCGCTTCGCCTGGATCTCCGGCATCGGCACGGTCGCGCTGATCGGCGTCGTCAGCCTGTGGACGCCGTTGCTCTATCCGGCGTTCTGGGAGCGCTGGTTCAACTGGCCGGCGACGGCCTTTTCGGTCTGGGTGCCGATGCTGGTGACCGCCTGCGTCGCGCTGCTGGTGCAGGGGCTGCGCCGCGGCTACGACACCCAGCCGTTCCTCGCCAGCCTCGGCCTCTTCCTGCTGTCCTATATCGGCCTCGCGATCAGCCTCTATCCCAACATCCTGCCGCCGGACGTGTCGATCTGGCGCGCCGCCGCCCCGGACGACAGTCTCCTGTTCCTGCTGGTCGGCGCGGTGATCCTGATTCCGCTGATCCTGGGCTACACGGCCTATTCCTACTGGGTGTTCCGCGGCAAGACCGACCCCAAGGCGGGCTATCACTGACGCCGGGCCGCTCAGCCCAGGCTTTCGGCGAGTTTCTCACCGTTGCGGATGCAGTCGGAGACCGAGACGCCGTCGCGCCAGCTGGCGCGCAGGTGCAGCCCGGGAAGCGTTGCGAGCTGCGCGTCGATGCCGGCGATGCGGTCGAGATGCCCGATCGTGTATTGCGGGATCGCCGCCTGGTAGCGCGATATCCGGACCGGCGCGGGGGCGCCGTCGATCGCCAGCGCCGCCGCGAGGTCGGAAGCGATCGCCCCGGTCACCGCGTCGTCGCCCAGCGCCACCGCCTCCGGGTCCGTGGTGCCGCCGATGAAGGCGGTGATCAGCACCCGCCCGTCCGGCGCGCGGCCGGGGAACAGGGTGCTGGAGAACAGCCCGCCCAGCGTCCGCACCCCCTCGACGCGCGGCACCAGGAACCCGAACCCGTCGAGCGGATGGGTCACCTGGTCGCGCGCGTAACCGAGGCCCGCGGAGACGATCGGCGCATAGGGGATGGCGCGCAGCAAGGTCGCGGCTTCGGGCGCCAGCGGCGCGATCAGCTCCGCCGTTGCGGCTGCCGGCGCCGCCAGCACGACGTGCCGTGCGGCGATTTCCGTGGCCCCGCCGGGCCCACCGCAGCGCACCCGCCATCCGCCGCCATCGCGGGTCAGCGCCTCGACCCGGCGCCCGGTCTCCACCGCGCCGGCCGGCAGCGCCGCGGCGACCGCCGCCGGCAGCACCGCCATGCCCTCGTCGAACGACACCAGCCGCCCGGCCGGCATGCCCGCGCCCCGGCCCAGCTTGCGCAGCGCGATGGCGCCGCGGATCAATGAGCCGTGATCGCGCTCCAGCGCATAGATCCGCGCCACCGCCGCCCGCACCGACAGCGCCGCCGGGTCGCCCGCATAGACGCCGGAGATGAACGGCGCGACCGCGTAATCCAGGAATTCGCGGCCGAGGCGCCTTGTGACGAACTGCGCCACCGTCTCCTCGTCGCGGGCGCGGCCGATGAACGGCTCGGCCAGCAGGCGCAGCTTGGCCGGCCAGGAGAACAGCTTGGTGGTGATTCCCTCGCGCGGCGAGCCGGGCAGGCTCATCAGGCGCCTGTTGCGCATCACGAAGCGTTTGCGCGCCGCCGGAGCGGCCTCCAGCAGCCGGTCCGCCAGCCCGGTCTGCTCGACGATCCGGCCCAGCGCGTCGTCCGGGGTGCCGGGCTTCTGCATGGTCGAGTTGGGGCCGCGCTCGACCCGGTAGCCGTCGACGGATTCGGTATCGATCACGCCGCCGACGCGGTCTCCGGCCTCGAGGATGCGGACCGGGAACCCCTTGCGGTGCAGGAACCAGGCCGCGGACAATCCGGAAATGCCGGCCCCGACGATGACGATGTTGTCGTTTTGCAAGCTGTGGTTCCTCGGCGAAGTGCTTGGGGGTCAACACATGATTGAACGGCCGCCCGCCGGCGATCCTGCCTAAAGCTCGAGCTCAAGGCAAGCGGCGGTGCGCTGGAGCATTTCAGCCTTGATTGGAATCGTGCTTGTGCCGCTGGTGCGACCTCGCCCTTCGAGACGGCGCTTCGGCCCTCCTCAGAGCCTGTGAATCTTTCGGCACGAGGGTGAATATCGCCGCCGGCCTTGCCGGCGAATCGTTCTTTCGTCACCCTCACCCCAACCCTCTCCCATCAAGGGAGAGGGGGTTTCGCTGCAAATTCAAAGCCCTCTCCCTTGATGGGAGAGGGTTGGGTGAGGGTGACCAACAAGCGACTCTGCCGGCGTAAGCCGGCGCCGTACAAGCCAATGCCGAAAGATTCACAAACTCTCAGCATGAGGCTCCAACGCTTGTTCCCTCATGCTGAGGAGGGCCGCCGCGCCGAGCAGCCGCCGGACGGCGGCGTGTGCGAGCCGCGAAACAGCGGCCCGTCTCGAAGTATGAGGTCGCTCGATGCTGGCACCGATCATTCTTGCAATGCGCTAGCCGGCCTCACCGAGCCACGCCAGCGCCGCGTCCTCGGCGTCGAAGGGGAATTCCTTGACCTCGGCGCTGACGAAGTGGGCGGCGATCTTCGGCCCGAACTGCAGGATCGCGGAATCGCTGACGACCGCCACCCGGCGGATCTTCCGGTGATGCTCGCGGACGAATTTCAAATGGCCCATCACCGCATACAGATCCTCCCAGCCCGGGAACCGCCTTGCGCGGATCATCAGGCCGTTCAGCGCCCCGTGCGCCTCGATATGGGCGTCGACATCCACCGCGATACGGGTGAAATCGTCGGCCGACAGCGGTACCTCCGGGCGGACGATCAGGATGCCCTCTGCCGCGCGTAGTTCGTGTTTCAACATGGCTCGCCTCCGTTGTTCTTCCGCCCGGTCCGTTCCGCTCGGGTCAGTCCGTCGGCCCCAGCATCCGTTCCGGCCGCACCCAGTTATCGAACTGCTCTTCGGTCACCAGACCGAGGCCCAGCGCCGCTTGCTTCAGTGTCGTGCCGTCCGCATGCGCCTTTTTGGCGATCTTCGCCGCGCTGTCGTAGCCGATATGCGGGGCCAGCGCCGTGACCAGCATCAGCGAGCGCTCGACCAGCTCGGCGATCCGCTCCCGGTTCGCCGCGATGCCGGCGACGCAGTTGTCGGCGAAACTCACCGACACATCGGCGAGCAGGCGGATCGACTGCAGCAGATTGTATATCATCACCGGCTTGAAGACGTTGAGCTCGAAATGGCCGCTTGCGCCGGCCACGGTGATCGCCGTGTGATTGCCGATGACCTGCGCGCAGACCTGGGTTACTGCCTCGGCCTGGGTCGGGTTGACCTTGCCCGGCATGATCGACGAGCCCGGCTCGTTTTCCGGCAGGGCAAGCTCGCCAAACCCGCTGCGCGGCCCGGAGGCGAGGAAGCGGATGTCGTTGGCGATCTTCATCAGTGACGCCGCCAGCACGTTGAGCGCGCCGGAGGCCTCGACGATGGCGTCGTGCGCCGCCAGCGCCTCGAACTTGTTCGGCGCGGTCACGAAGGCAAGGCCGGTGATTTCCGCCACCTTCGCGGCGAACAGCTCGGCGAAGCCCGCCTTCGCACTGAGGCCGGTGCCGACGGCGGTGCCTCCCTGGGCCAGCAGGTAGAGGCGCGGCAGCGTCCCCTCGACCCGCGCGATGCCGTATTCGACCTGCGCCGCGTAGCCTGAGAACTCCTGGCCCAGCGTCAGCGGCGTTGCGTCCTGGGTATGGGTGCGGCCGATCTTGACGATGTCCGCGAATTCGCCCGCCTTTGCGTCGAGCGCATGGTGCAGGCGCGTGAGCGCCGGGATCAGCCGTCCGGTGATCTCCTGCACCGCGGCGATGTGCATCGCCGTCGGGAACGCATCGTTGGAGGACTGGCCGCGGTTGACGTGGTCGTTCGGGTGCACCGGGTCCTTCGTGCCGGGCGTGCCGCCGAGCAGCTCGATGGCGCGGTTGGCGATCACCTCGTTGGCGTTCATGTTGGTCTGGGTGCCGGAGCCGGTCTGCCAGACGACCAGCGGAAAGTGGTCGGCAAGGGTGCCGTCGATCACCTCGTCGGCGGCGCGCACGATGGCGTCGCCGATGCGACCGTCGAGCTCGCCCAGTTCCATGTTGGCCAGCGCCGCCGCCTTCTTCTGGAGGCCCAGCGCGCGGATCAGCGGCGCCGGCATGCGTTCCTCGCCGATGCGGAAATTCTCCAGGCTGCGCTGCGTCTGCGCCCCCCAGTAGCGGTCGGCGGCGACTGCGATCCTGCCCATCGTGTCGGTCTCGGTGCGGGTCTTGGTCATATTGGCTCCTATACGCCGCAGGAGCGACGCGTCAACAAACACGATATGCGCCATCCGGACGCCGGCGTCAAAAGGGAGTCTTGTCGCGGCTTCAGAACGGAACGGTCGTCGCGGGTCAGCGTGCGCCGGCCTCCCGGGCCTCGCCCTGTTGGCGTTGAACCCGGCCTGGGCGGTGGACATCCACAATAGCGACGATCGCGACTACGAGGTCGCGGTCATCAGCGAAGACGAGGAAGGTAGCTCTACCTTCATACTTTACGCAGGCGGCAGTGAAGAGGGCGTATGCGAGTCCTGCAGGATTTCGGTCGAAGGCCTCGGCACAATCGACGCCGAGGGTGCCGATAGTATCGAAATCGTCGGCGGGAAGCTCACCAAGAAATCGGGTTGATTCACCCGTCGAACGCGCCGCTTCGGAGCCTGGCCGTCCGTTCCCCAACGGACGGCCTTTCCGACTCCGCGGCGTCGCTACGCGGTCTCCCGGTCGACCTGGGCCGCCAGTTCGCGCAAGGCCGGGGCCACTTCCGCCTCGTAGCGGGCCTCTCTTTCGAGCCGCTGGAAAGGGGCCGGTAGCCGGGCGAGCTGGCCGGCGCAGTGGGCGCGGATGTCGTCGAGCGACGGCAGCGCGCCGATCCGTCTGCCGTCTCTCATCACCGGGCGGATCAGCGCTTCGCCGTCCCCGGCGTCGCCCTCGACGGTCAGCACGTCGCCGACCATGGTGCCGTCGGCGGCGTAGCGGCGGAACACCTGCTTGCGGCCGGGCCAGGTCGCCTTGCCCTCGGAACGCTTGCGCTTCGGGCGCCCGGCGTATTCCTGCAGCTTGTAGGCGCAGTCCAGCGCCGCCACGTCGGACGAGGTGGTGAGACTCGTGCCGATGCCGTAGCCGTCGATCGGCGCATCGGTCTTGGCGAAGTCCAGCAGCGCTTCCTCGTCGATGCCGCCGCTGGCGAAGATGGAAACCTCTGTCAGCCCGTGGCCGTCGAGGATCTTGCGCACCTTGCGCGCATGGTCGGCGAGGTCGCCGCTGTCGAGCCGCACCCCGGCCAGCTTTATGCCGTCGGCGGCCAGTTTCGGCGCCAGCCTCGCCGCCTTCTCGGCCCCCGCCTCGGTGTCGTAGGTGTCGATCAGCAGGATCACCGATTGCGGGCGCGAGCGCGCGAAATTCTCGAACGCCTCCTCCTCGCTGACATGCGCCTGGATGAAGGAGTGCGCCATGGTGCCGTAGATCGGTACGCCGTAGCGGGCCTCGGCCGGCACCGTCGCACTGCCCGCGAAACCGGCGATATAGGCGGCCCGCGCCGCCATCAGCCCGGCCTCCGCCCCGTGCGCGCGGCGCAGGCCGAAATCGATCAGCCGCTTGCCGGGCGCGGCCAGCACCATGCGCGCCGCTTTCGAGGCGATCAGCGTCTGGAAATGCAGGATGTTGATCAGCCGCGTCTCGACGAGCTGCGCCTCGGGCAGCGGCGCCGTCACCCGGATGATCGGCTCGTCGGCGAAGATCGCGGTGCCCTCCGGCGGCGCATGGACCGCGCCGGTGAACCGCAGCGCCGCCAGCCGGTCGACGAAATCGCGCGGGAAATGCCTGCTGCCCGCGAGCCAGTCCAGCTCGGCCCCGGTGAAGCGCGCCCGCTCGAGGAATTCCACCGCCTGCTCCAGCCCGGCCGCGATCAGGAACCCGCGGCGCTCCGGCAGCCTGCGCACGAAGAACTCGAACACCGCGGTCTCCGTCATGCCGTGCTCGAGATACGACTGCAGCATGGTCAGCTGGTAGAGGTCGGTGAGCAGCAGGCTCGCGCCGGGGTCGGTGAAGACCGGAGGGGTGGCGGGTTCGCTCATGGTGCAGACTATAGCGCCGCCCATGGATGCGGCCATTGCGCCAAATCAAGAGCGAGCCGGGCATGGCCGGGTTCGATCACCATCGAGCGTATGGAGGACGTCGCATGGGAACGCACGGCACCAAGGCCTCCCCGGAGGCGAAGCTGTCCAACGGCGACGATCGCGGGAAGGCGACAGACAGTCGACGGAATGACCGGAAATACTGTAAGTTATTTCCTGACACTTCAAACGCACACACAGGGGAGGTCGAATTGTTTCCAGCTTCAACGCATAAGGGACAGGCCGTATTGGGGTTCCCGGACGTCTGCAAAACGCCGAACTTGGGAGCGCCGACACCAATCGCTTACCCGAACATCGGCACGACCGCCGCCGCGACAAAGACGCCGACCGCGACAAAGCCGGCCACCGCGACGAAGACGCCGACCGCGACGATGACGGCCACCGCGCCAAGGCCGGCCTTTCCGAGGACCAGCGGGTCCGAGGCCGGCGTGCTCAGGGGCCAGCTGAGCACCCTTCACCAGAAGCTCATGACGATGCCCGCCGGCGATACGACGAAATGGCATGCGGTGGTGGACGATTACGTGATGAAGAGCGCGGACCTCTACAAGGCGCTCGCATCGACTCAGCCTGGCAGGTAGGTCTGACCGAGTACGCTCCAGGGGGCGGTCTGTGCTCCGTAGGGCGGTGCACCGGAAGGGCGCTTCTTGCCGATCGGTTCCGCCGCCGGTACGTTCGCGACGCCGGACCGCGCGCATGGTAGCCCGATCCGACCCCTATGACGAGCTGCCGTACAAATCCCTTCCCATCGAATGGGCGGCGCCCGAGCGACTCGCGCTCGCCTCCCTGCTTCACGGTGGACCACGCCAACAACTCGACGCCTATGCCGTGCTCGAACTTGGCTGCGGAAATGGCGCAAATCTGTTGCCGCTGGCCTACTATCGCCGGCATGCGACCTTCGTCGGCCTGGACGGCGCGGGCAGCCAGATCGAGGTCGCCAATGCTCGCAGGTCCGCGTTGCGGCTATCCAACCTGTCATTTGTCGCCGCGGATCTCGCCGACGCGGCGGAGCAGCTTTCCGGCGAGTTCGATTTCATTGTCGCGCACGGCGTATTCTCGTGGGTGCCCGATGAGGTCCGGGATGCCTTGCTGGAGCTCTGCGCCCGGCGGCTTCGCCCTGGCGGCCTTCTGTACCTGAATTACAATTCAAGGCCCGGCTGGAACCTGCGAGGCCTGGTAAGGGATTTTCTCCTCGCGCAGACTGCCGGGACGACGGGCCTCCCGACCCGTGCCCGGGAGGCCCATGACTGTTCGGCCCGGGTCGCGTCCCTGACGGCGGACGAGCATCCCTTTACGCAACTGATCATCAACGAGTTTCGGTTTGTTTGCGATAAGGATATTTCCTTCATTGCGCACGAATACCTCGCTGCGCACAATCGGCCCTACTGGCGCAGCGAATTCCTGGACCTTGTGAAAGGTCATGGCCTCGACCATGTGGCCGACGCGGACTTCAGCTACGACTCGGGTCGGTCGCCCGAAGATCTGGCGCACTGGCTGAGCGAACATAAACTCACGGGCCGTGCGCTCGATGACACCGTGGACCTGCTGTGTTACCGGCAAATGCACTCTCCGATTCTGGCCCGGGGCCCGTTGAACCGGTCCGCGCCGAGCCCGGAGGAATTCGCGAACCTCCTGGTTGCTTCGTGTCTCACCCCCTGTACGCAAAACGGCGGTGGGAGCTCCATGCTTCAACATCCCTCCGGCTGCCTGGTCGAAGTAACGCAGGAGGCCGTTCGGACCGGACTCACGGAGCTGCCGGCGATTTGGCCCCGCGGCCTGCCCATAGGAGCGACCTTCCCGGACGTCAGTCGGGCGATGGACGAGCTTATGCTGCTGCAGCGAAACGGGTTGATCGAATTGCGCTGTGTCGAGCCCGGCGATTTCGGTGTCCGTGGCGGTCCGCTCAACAGATTGGAAGCGCGGGATGGCTACATCACGACCCCATATCATACTTGCGAGGCTGTCTCCGAGCAGACTTGAACCCGGGTGGCGGAACGCGTTCGCCTTGGGACTCGCCTGGCACGATCCCATTTCACAACCATGTCGATTCGACGCGATCCCGGCCCCATCCGGGCTGTGCCAGTTCTCGCGAACACCGGCAGACCTATCTCGCCATGGGCAGCAAGCTCGGGGCCGCCACCGGCATGATCGGCTTCCCGTTGCGGCTGCTCGCACTGGTTCGTCCGCGCGGTCGGATCGATGCCGCCGGTCGCCGGCGAGGGCTGACCGCCCCGCCGCCATCGCCGGCCGTTAACAGTTCCGCAAAGACCGAAGGGGTATGCTGATCGCCCGGATGCGACCGCGGTAGGAGGCTGACATGACGGCGAGCCTGCTTTTTCCCTCGAAACGCGGCGGCGCGGGTCTTTGCCGGGTCCGGTTTCCCGCGCTGGCGGCGGCGTTGTGCGTCCTCTTGCTCGGGTTGGCCGGCTGCAAGGCCGACGCCGAACTGAGGGAATTCGAGATCCGGGGGCTGGACACGCTGCCGGACCAGGGCCTGGCCGACGCGATCACGCGCTACTACACGACCGAAGCCGCGCGGAAATGGTCCGCACTTTACAATCTGCGGCACCCCGAATTTCGCCGCGAGGTTTCGCGCAAGGCCTTCGTTGGCGCCATGCGGCGGGACTGGAAGCTCTGGCATTTCAACGGCGTGGAGATCGAAGGCCTGCGGGGGATCGGCGGCCAGGGGGTCAGCGTATCGCTGATCTTCGACGAGGTCGTCATGAGCCAGGACGCCGCGCTGGAACATGACGTCATCTGGTTCCCGCGTCCCTGGTGGGACGAGGAGCCCCGGATCGCGGCGAAGACCCACAGCTTTTCATCCTGGGTGAAGGAAGGCGGCCGCTGGTACCCGGTCCTGTCCGGCCTGCGCGGGCACATAACCTACGATTTGCAGTCGACCAGCTAGGC
>CAMYKU010000085.1 GCA_947259105.1 uncultured Alphaproteobacteria bacterium | reverse complement strand
GGTTGCTGCGCGATGCGAAGCTGTACGAGATCGGCGCCGGGACGAGTGAGATAAGGCGCATGCTGATCGGCCGCGAACTGTTCGAGGAAACGAAGTGAGTTTATGCGTTGCCGGATATGACGCCCTCGGATCGGCGGAGAGTCACCCCCACCCCGACCCTCCCCCATCAAGGGGGAGGGAGAAATGGCGTGGTCAGCAAAAATATACCCTCCCCCCTTGTGGGGGAGGGCAGGGTGGGGGGTATACAGCGTTGCCAACCGGCAGTGGACCTGGCCAAGTGGAAGAGGAAAGCATGAAATGACCGACAAAGGAAAACCCGCGATCGACGCTACGTCCGTCGAGGCGCATACCGGCTCCTCCTATCCCGCGCCGTTCGACGCCGACTGCGCCGGGCGCGAGCGGCGGCGGCTGGGGGATGCGTTCGGGCTGACCCAGTTCGGCGTGAACCTCTTGCGCCTGCCGCCGGGCCAGTGGTCGTCGCAGCGGCACTGGCACCACGGCGAGGACGAATTCGTCTACGTGCTGGATGGCGAGGTGACGCTGGTTACCGACGCCGGCGAGCAGATCCTCGGGCCGGGCATGGTCGCGGGATTCAAGGCCGGCGTCCCGGACGGGCACCATCTGGTCAACCGCTCGGGGCGCGATGCCGTCGTGCTGGAGGTCGGCATGCGGCTGGAGCATGACCCGGCCGACTATTCCGATATCGACATGCTGGTGCGCATCGTCGATGGCGAGGAGCGCTTCGTAAACAAGGATGGCACACCATATGAAGATGACTGACTGCAGTGTTACAGGAGTATCATCGACATGACCACCAACGGATCCGACCCGATCGTTATTGCCGCCGCCGCCCGCACGCCGATGGGCGGGTTCCAGGGCGAGCTGTCGCCGCTGACCGCGCCGCAGCTCGGCAGTGCCGCCATCAAGGCCGCGCTGGAGCGGGCCGGCGTCGCGGGCGAGGAGGTGAGCGAGGTCATCATGGGCTGCGTGCTGCCGGCCGGCATGGGCCAGGCGCCGGCGCGGCAGGCGTCGTTCGGCGCGGGCATTCCGGAGGCCGTGGGCTGCACCACGATCAACAAGATGTGCGGCTCGGGCATGAAGGCGGCGATGTTCGGGCACGACCTGATCGCCGCCGGTTCGGCCGACATCGTCGTCGCCGGCGGGCTGGAGAGCATGTCGAACGCGCCCTATCTGCTGGACAAGGCGCGCGGCGGCTATCGCCTCGGCAACGGGCGGATCTACGACCATATGTTCATCGACGGGCTGGAGGACGCGTACGAGAAGGGCAAGTTGATGGGCGCCTATGCCGAGGACACGGCGGAGCATTACCAGTTCACCCGCGAGGCGCAGGACGAATTCGCCATCACCTCGCTGACCCGCGCCCAGACGGCGACCGGGGACGGCTCCTTTGCGGGCGAGATCACGCCGGTCACGGTGAAGACCCGCAAGGGCGAGACGCTTGTGGAGACCGACGAGCAGCCGCGCAACGCGAACCTCGACAAGATCCCGACGCTGAAGCCCGCTTTCCGCGAGGGCGGCACGGTGACGCCGGCCAATTCCAGCTCGATCTCCGACGGCGCGGCGGCGCTGGTGATGATGCGGATGAGCGAGGCGGAAAAGCGCGGCATCGCGCCGCTCGCCATCGTCTGCGGCCATGCCACCCACGCGCAGGCACCGGCCTGGTTCACCACCGCGCCGATCGATGCGGTGAAGAAGGTGCTGGAGCGGGTGGACTGGGGCAAGGACGCGGTCGGGCTCTGGGAGGTCAACGAGGCGTTCGCCGTCGTCACCATGGCGGCGATGCGCGACCTGGACATCCCGCATGACAAGATGAACGTCCATGGCGGCGCCTGCGCGCTCGGCCATCCGGTCGGCGCCTCCGGCGCGCGCATCATGGCAACCCTGATGGCGGCGATGGCGAAGTATGACGTCGACCGCGGCGTGGCCGCGCTCTGCATCGGCGGCGGCGAGGCGACGGCGATCGCCCTGGAGCGGGTGCATTAGGGGCCCGGCGACCATGCGGGATTTCGCGCGGCAATGGATGTTGTGGTAACCTTCTCCGCCTGTCCCCGGGACATGGCGCCGGTCGACGGCGCGGCCTGCGTGCCGGTTGCGGCGCATTTTACCGTAATTCGATGCAATAATTGCGGCCGAGTTAAGCAGTTGGTTCGCATTCTCCGACATAATCTGCTGAACCTTATGTGAAAGAAATTCGACGTTGCGACTTACAACGGACATGGCGAGACCCTACCTGCTGGCTGCGATGGCGGGCGTGGCCGCCGTTGCGCTGGATCCGGGGCCGGCCTCTGCCCAGGGCCTGAGAATGGAGCCGGTCGACCAGGCGTCCCGGGACCCATCGTTCGTCGAATATCGCGATGCGCTGCTGCGGGCGGTTCGTGCGCGCCATACCGGTGCCGTGGTCGAACTCGCATCGCAGGACATCATGCTGTCGTTCGGCGGCGACATGGGATTGGAATCGTTCCGCGCGAACTTCGAAGGCGCGGAGAACTGGCAGGGCGAAGCCTACTGGAACGAATTGCAGCGGGTGCTGGAACTGGGCGGCGTGTTCCTGGAGGACGGCGCCTTCTGTTCGCCGTATCTGGCGTGCCTCGATCTGCCTGGCTGCCCGGACTGCGACCCGTTCGAGACCGTGTTCGTCACCGGCCGCGATGTCGCGGCGCGGGCCGCGCCCGATTCCGGCGCCAGGATTGTTGCGCGGCTGTCGTACGACGTGTTGCGGATGGACGCCGAGGCGTATTCGGGCCACGACTGGTATCCGGTTCACCTGCCTGCCGGCGGTCGGGCATTCGTTTCCGAAGCGGACGCGCGCATGGCTGTCGATTATCGCGCCAGGTTCGAGAAGACCGGCGGGCGCTGGGGCATGACCGTGTTCATCGCGGGCGACTGAGGACAGGGGGGGAGCAGGATGCCGACGGTACTGATCACCGGGGCCGGCCGCGGAATCGGACGCGAGTTCGCCCGGCAGTACGAGGCGAAGGGCTGGCGCGTGGTCGCCACCTGCCGCGATCCCTCGAAATACGACCTCGAGGGCGAGGTCTATCCGCTGGACGTCACGGATCCGGCCAGCATTGCGGCGCTGCATGGCGAACTGGACGGCGAAGGGATCGACCTGCTGATCAACAATGCCGGCATCTACGGGCCGCGCGGGGCCGCGCTCGGCGGCATCGATTACGGCGCCTGGGAGGATGTCCTGCGGACCAACGTTCTGGGGCCGGTGCGGGTGGCGGAGGCCTTCGCGGGTATGGTGGGGCGGTCCGATCTGAAAATAATGGTGTTTATTTCAAGCAAAATGGGCAGTATTGGCGACAATACAAGCGGCGGCGGATATATCTACCGTTCGTCAAAGACTGCCCTGAATATGGCGGTGGCAAGTCTTTCGGTTGATCTTTCGGGGCGAGGTATTATCTGTCTCCTGTTCCATCCCGGATGGGTCAAGACGGATATGGGCGGCGCGTCCGCACCGGTCGATGCGGCGGCGAGCGTCGCCGGCATGTGCGCGGTTATCGACCGTGCGACCCCGGCCGACAGCGGTCGGTTCTTCAATTACGACGGAAAGCAGCTGCCTTGGTAGGCGGTACGATAACTGAAATTGGTTTGGAGTATTAGAGGTGTTAGGTGATCCGGTGATACTAAAGGCCTTGATGGCCCTGGGCGGCGTTGGCGCAACGACTGCCGGGGCATGGGGATTTCTGGTCGAGCCACGGCTGGTCAGGCAACGCGAGCTGCGTCTCGAATCGAAGCGCTGGCCGGGCCATTGCCGCGAGCTGCGCGTTGCCGTGCTTGGCGATTTCCAGGTCGGCGCGCCCTGGTTCAAGATCAAGCATCTCGACCGGGTCGTCGCACGCGTCAACGCGATGAAACCCGATCTTGTCGTCCTGCTCGGCGACTATGTCATCGAAGGCGTGCTGTTCGGCCGCTTCGTGGAGCCCCGGGACATCGCGAAAAGCCTGTCGAAGCTGGCGGCGCCGTTCGGTGTCTATTCGGTTCTGGGCAATCACGACTGGTGGCACGACGGCGAGGAGATCTGGCGCGAGCTGGAGGGTGCAGGCATCACCGTTCTGGAGAACGAGTCGGTGCCGGTCGATCTGCCGGAGGGGCGAATCTGGATCGCCGGGCTCGCCGACGAATCGACCCGCTCGCCCTGCGTCGACACGACCTTCGGCCCGGTGCCCGACGACGAGCCGGTGATTGCGCTGGCCCATGACCCGGTGACCTTTTTCGATATTCCCGAGCGGACCGTGGTGACGTTTGCCGGCCATACCCATGGCGGGCAGGTCAGCCTGCCCTGGGTCGGCACGCCCTACCGGTTCGGCGGCATAACCAGGCGCATGATGTACGGCCTCGTCGAGGAAGGCGGCAAGCACATGTACGTGACCTCGGGGCTCGGCACCAGCGCGGTGCCGATGCGGATCAACATGCCGCCGGAATTCGCACTGATCACTCTCGCCGCCGGCTGACCTGCCGGGTCAAGGGCGCAACGAAAACTCTAGAAGGGTCGGGGATGCAGGTACTCGTGGAAATCGTCACCGCGATTTTCGGTATTGCGTTCAAGCTGATTTTCGCGGCGGCGGTGATGGCCGTCATATTCCTGTCGTGGGGCGTGGGCATCGAGCCGGGTCTGCTGCGCGTCACCGCAACGGAGATCGCGACGCCGAACTGGCAGACCTACTGGAGGCCCCTGCGGATCGCCGTGCTGTCGGATCTGCATGTCGGCTCGCCCCATATCGACGCGAAGCATCTGGAATTCATCGTCGAAACGGTCAATGCCCAGAAGCCCGACCTCGTGCTGCTGCTGGGCGACTATGTGGCGGATGGCTATTACAAGGCCGTGCCGCCGGAGGTCGTCGCCCCGATTCTCGGCCGGCTGTCGGCCCGGCACGGCGTGTTTGCGGTTCTGGGGGAACACGACTGGCGGACCGGCGATACCTCGGTGCAGAACGCCTTGAAACAGGCCGGCATCAAGGTGCTGCACAATCAGGCAATGGCGGTGAGGCCGGGGAAGGGAAGGCGCTTCTGGATCGTCGGCCTGACCGACCCGGCCTCCGGCACAAGACCGAGTTACGGCAGGGCCGCCCAAACGATCCCGCGCGGTGAGCCCGTATTCGTGATGATGCACAATCCGGTCGAGATCGACCGGGTTCCGGCAACCGTGACCGCATCATTCGCCGGCCACACCCACGGCGGACTTTTCAACATACCCTATGCCGACCACGTGATGCTGGTGCCGGCCGACACCGACAAGAGCCTTGCCCGCGGTCTTATCCGCATCGGCAGAAAGACCCTGTTCGTGTCCTCGGGCATCGGATCCAGCAGCATTCCTATCAGGATCAATCTGCGGCCCGAAATCGCCATCGTGACCATAAAGGGCAGCTAGTAACCAATGTCCGATCCGATCGATTTCTATTTCGACTTTTCCAGCCCCTACGGCTATCTGGCGGCGAAACGGATCGAGGCGATCGCCGCGAAGCACGGGCGCAGCGTGACCTGGCGGCCGCATCTGATCGGCACGGTATTTCCGACGACCGGCTCGAAGCCGCTGCTCGACATTCCCCTGAAGGGCGACTACGCGCGGCGCGACCTGCCGCGCACGGCCCGGCGGCTCGGTGTACCGTTCCGGCTGCCGAAGCAGTTCCCCTTCCTGTCGGTCGCGGCGGCGCGTGCGTTCTACTGGCTGACCGACAGCGACCCGGCGAAGGCGAAGCAACTGGCGATGGCGCTCTACGACAGGGCGTTCGGCGACGGTGAGGAGATCTCCAGCGCGGAGGCGGTAATCGCGGTCGCGTCCGGCCCTGGCGTCGATGCCGGGACGCTGCGCGCGGCGCTCAACGATCCGGCCGTCAAGGGCCGGCTGAAGGCGGAAGTAAACGCGGCCGTCGAACGGGGCGTATTCGGCTCCCCCTACATCTTCGTCGACGGCGAGCCCTTCTGGGGCAACGACAAGCTGGAGGAGATCGACAGCTGGCTGGAGACCGGCGGCTGGTAGGGCGGACAAGACTTGAAGGCTTGCGAGATCCGGACAATGATCAGACATCTCTGCGTCGTTTCGGCGTCTGTCCTGGTGCTGCTGTTGCCGGGCGCGGCGTGGGCCGATTCCGGCGACGCTCCCGACCGGGTTATCGGATTGCTGGAATTGCCGCAACTGTTCGGCCACGGCGCTTGCGACAGGTACGAGGCCCGGCCTCTTGCTTTGTACCGGCGTGCGGACACCGATCTGGCGAGTGGCGAGATCAGGGTCGACAAATCGTGGACTTTCCCCCAAAACGGCGGCTGTGAGGGGTTGGAGATCGGTGTCCATCTGTCCGGTGCCGGTGCGGTGGTCCAGGAGCTTCCCACCCGGGAGTTCGGATACGAAGATCCGGGCGCAATCGTACTGGCGCGCAAGGGCCACCGCTTCAAGATAAGATTGCAGGACGGCGCGGCGTGGGTCGCGCCGGCGGCGGGAGCCGAATTCCACCCGATGGAGACGCTCGTTGCAGAGAATCTCAGCTATCTCACCGATGCCTGGAACGGGACGGTATGCGCCGAACCCGGCCAATCCGGAACCTGCCGCAAGATCGAGGCGGGCGCCGGGCGGGAGCCGGGCGTGACCGTCCTGGGGCATCGTGAGACCGCCGGCCGGCTCTGGTTCGAGATCGAATTGCCGTCCCGCGAAACCTGCGGCGAGCCGGTGCCGGACGTGCCGCGAACCCGGGGCTGGGTTTCCGCACACGACAACGACGGCGCGCCTGCCATATGGTTCTATTCCCGGGGATGCTGAACGGGCATCCGACAATGCGAGGCGGCTTCCAATGACAGTCCTGCGCTCCGCCATCGATACCCGGTCCGACGCATTCGCCGCCAACGCCGGCGCCATGCGGGCACTGGTCGACGATCTGCGGGCGCAGGTCGAGAAGGTCAAGCTGGGCGGCGGCGCGGCTGCGCGCGAGCGCCACACCGGCCGCGGCAAGATGCTGCCGCGCGAGCGTGTGCGGGCGCTGCTCGATCCCGGCTCGCCGTTCCTGGAACTCTCCCAGCTCGCGGCCTGCGGCATGTACGACGCCGAAATCGCGGCGGCCGGCATCATCACCGGGGTCGGGCGGATCGGCGGCATCGAATGCGTCGTGGTCTGCAACGATGCAACGGTCAAGGGCGGCACCTATTACCCGGTGACCGTCAAGAAGCACCTGCGGGCGCAGGAAATCGCGCGGCAGAACAACCTGCCCTGCGTTTATCTGGTGGATTCCGGCGGCGCCAACCTGCCGAACCAGGACGAGGTGTTTCCCGACCGCGACCATTTCGGCCGCATCTTCTACAATCAGGCGACCCTGTCGGCCAAGGGCATCCCGCAGATCGCGGTGGTCATGGGCTCCTGCACCGCAGGCGGCGCCTACGTGCCGGCAATGTCCGACGAATCGATCATCGTGAAGGACCAGGGCACGATCTTCCTGGGCGGCCCGCCGCTGGTCAAGGCGGCGACCGGCGAGGTGGTCACGGCCGAGGCGCTGGGCGGCGCCGAGGTGCACTCGCGCACTTCGGGCGTGACCGACCACATGGCCGAGGACGACGCCCATGCGCTGGCCATCGCGCGGCGCATCGTCGGGCACCTGAACCGGCGCAAGCAGGTGACGCTGGACCTGGCCGAGCCGCGCGAGCCGCTCTACGACGCCAGGGAAATTTACGGCATCGTGCCGCAGGACCTGCGCAAGCCCTACGACGTGCGCGAGGTCATCGCCCGCATCGTCGACGGCAGCGAATTCGACGAGTTCAAGCGGCTCTACGGTGAGACCCTGGTCACCGGTTTCGCGCGCATCCACGGCTACCCGGTCGGAATCCTTGCCAACAACGGCATCCTGTTTTCCGAATCGGCACTCAAGGGCGCGCATTTCATCGAGTTGTGCGCCCAGCGCGGCATTCCGCTGGTCTTCCTGCAGAATATCGCCGGCTTCATGGTGGGCAGCAAATACGAGGCCGGCGGTATCGCCAAGGACGGCGCCAAGCTGGTCACCGCCGTTGCCTGCGCGCAGGTGCCGAAATTCACGGTCATCATCGGCGGCTCGTTCGGGGCGGGAAATTACGGCATGTGCGGCCGGGCCTATTCGCCCCGCTTCCTGTTCATGTGGCCGAACGCGCGTATTTCGGTGATGGGCGGCGAACAGGCGGCGGGGGTGCTGGCGCAGGTCCGGCGCGACAATATCGAGGCCGCCGGAAAGAAATGGAGCAAGAAGGCCGAGGCCGAATTCAAGGCGCCGATCCTCGAGCAGTACGAGCGCGAGGGCCATCCCTACTATGCGACGGCGCGGCTGTGGGACGACGGCATCATCGACCCGGCCGACACCAGGATGGTGCTGGGCCTGTCGATATCCGCGGCGCTGAACGCGCTCATCGAACAGACGAAATTCGGCGTGTTCCGGATGTAATGGAGGGGAAGCGCATGATCCAGGAAATGCTGACGGTGGAGACGGACGAGCGCGGCGTTGCGACCGTCACCATGAACCGCCCGGACAAGCACAATGCCTTCAACGAGGCGCTGGTCGCCGACCTGAACGAGTCGTTCGGGCGTCTCGCGCGCAACCCCCTCGTGCGCGTCGTGGTGCTGACCGGATCCGGCAAGAGCTTCTCCGCCGGCGCGGACCTCAACTGGATGCAGGAGATGGCCAATTACTCGATGGAGGCCAATCTTGCCGACGCCACCCGCCTGGCGGATACGTTGCATACGCTGGACAGCATGCCGCAGCCGACCGTGGCCAAGGTCAACGGTGCAGCCATGGGTGGGGCCGTCGGGCTGGTCGCAGCCTGCGATATCGCGGTCGCCGCCGACGATGCCATGTTCGGCATCACCGAGGTGCGGCTGGGACTGATCCCTTCGGTGATCTCGCCCTACGTGCTGCGTGCGATCGGGCCGCGCCCGGCCAGGCGCTTTGCGCTGACGGGAGAGCGTTTCGCCGCCGCGGAGGCGTACCGGATCGGCCTTGTGCACGAGGTCACAAAGAAAAAGGCGCTGGATGCCACCGTCGGTAAACTCGTCGAAGTCCTGCTCGCCGGCGCGCCGGGGGCGCAGGCCGAGGTCAAGGCGCTGTTCCGCGATCTCTGGGAGCTCGACCGCACCGGCACGGCGGCGCGGGCCGATACCGCGCAGCGCATCGCCAAACGCCGGGTCAGCGACGAAGCAAGGAAAGGCATGACGGCGTTCTTCGAAAAACGCAGACCGGACTGGGGTGAGGTGTGAGTTTCCCGAGCAATACGGTGTGTCCCCCGCACCCAACCCTCCCCCACCAGGGGGGAGGGCTCAACGGCGCGAAAGCGGAAGTATTTACCCTCCCCCTTGATGGGGGAGGGCAGGGTAGGGGTGAATCCCGCCAACTCACGAAGGCGCACTGATGTTCCGCAAAATCCTCATCGCCAATCGCGGGGAGATTGCCCGCCGGATCATGCGGACGGCGAAATGGATGGGCATCCGCAGCGTCGCCGTGTTCTCGGACGCCGACCGCGATGCGCTGCACGTGCGCGAGGCCGACGAGGCGTATCTCATCGGCCCCGCCGCGGCCGCCGAAAGTTACCTCAAATTCGAGGCAATTGTTTCGGCTGCGAAAGAATCGGGGGTGGAAGCCATCCACCCGGGCTACGGGTTCCTCGCCGAAAACGCGGACTTCGCGGAAGCCTGCGCTGCGGCCGGCATTGTCTTCATCGGCCCGCCGCCGGCGGCGATCCGCGCGATGGGCGACAAGGCGGCCGCCAAGGCGATCATGGAGCAGGCCGGCGTGCCGGTCGTGCCGGGCTACCACGGCAAGAAACAGGACAGCGCGACGCTGCTGAAGGCCGCCGAGAAGATCGGCTGGCCGGTGCTGCTGAAGGCCTCGGCCGGCGGCGGCGGCAAGGGCATGCGCATCGTGCGCGACAAGGCGTCCTTCGCGGATGCGCTGGCGAGCGCGAAGCGCGAGTCCAGATCGGCCTTCGGCGACGACCGCATGCTGGTCGAAAAGCTCATCGGACACCCGCGCCATATCGAGGTGCAGGTGTTCGGCGATACGCATGGCGGCGTCGTCCACCTGTTCGAGCGCGACTGTTCGGTGCAGCGGCGGCACCAGAAGGTGATCGAGGAGGCGCCGGCCCCCGGCGTCGGCGAGGAATGGCGCGCACGGATCTGCGAGGCCGCGGTCGCGGCGGCGCGGGCGGTGGACTACGTCGGCGCCGGCACGGTCGAGTTCATCGCCGGGTCCGGTGCGGGCGGCGCGCCCGGCGACTTCTTCTTCATGGAGATGAATACGAGGCTGCAGGTCGAGCATCCGGTGACCGAGATGATCACCGGGACCAATCTCGTCGAATGGCAGTTCCGGGTTGCGGCCGGCGAGGCCTTGCCGATGGAACAGCACAATATCGCCATCGCGGGCCACGCGATCGAGGCCCGGCTCTATGCCGAGGATCCGGCAAGCGGATTCCTGCCGTCGCCGGGCCGCCTGCGCTATCTGGAGATGCCGTCATTCGCCGCCAATCTGCGGGTCGATAGCGCCTTCGACGCGGGAGGCGGGAGCGTCCCGCCCGACTACGACCCGATGGTCGCCAAACTGATCTGCTGGGGCGAAACCCGGGACGAGGCGGCACAGGGCCTTCACGATGCGCTGGCCGAGGTGAAGGCGGTCGGCGTGGCCACGAACGCCGGTTTTCTCCTTGGCGCGCTCGATCACCCCGAATTCCGGGCCGGCGCCGTCGATACGGGATTCATCGAACGCAATATGGACAGTCTCGTTCCGCCACGCGAACCCGCACCGGCACGCGCCCTGGCGCTGGCCTGCGTTGGCCTGCTGTTGTCCCGGAGACAGCAGAACACGCCGTTCCGCGCCGGGGCCTCAAACGATCGCTGGTCGCCCTGGACGCGCGATGACGGCTGGCGGCTGAACGGCGTGGGCCATACGGTCCTGCGCTTCATCGACGATGGCAGGGAAGTGGATATTTCCTGCAGCGCCGACGGCGACGGGTGGCGGCTAGATCTGCCGGGCGGCCCGATCATGGCCAGGCAGAGCGAAGGCGTGGTCTCAGATATTCTCCCTCCCCCTCGATGGGGGAGGGATGGGGAGGGGGTGCGCCCCCCCACCCAACCCTCCCCCACCAGGGGGGAGGGTTGGGTGGGCGCGACGGCCCGAGCCCACGTCCTCATCGCCCGCGATACCGGTATCGAACTGGACGGCGCGCGTCTGTCTGCGACGGTCGTCCATGACGGCAGCACGCTGCATGTCTTCCACGAAGGCGGCCACTGGCAGCTCGGCATCCACGATCCTCTGGCCGCCGCCGAGGCGCATGAAGGCGCATCGGGCGGGCTGACCGCGCCGATGCCGGGCAAAATCGCGGCGGTCCATGTGAAGGCGGGCGACACCGTCACGGCGGGCCAGCCGCTGATCGTCGTCGAGGCCATGAAGATGGAGCACACGATCCAGGCCGCGACCGCCGGTAAGGTCACCGAAGTCCGTTTCAGGACGGGCGATCAGGTGAGCGAGGGCGAGGTGCTGGTCGCGCTGGAAGGGGAGACGGCGTAGAACAGGGGGCGTGCGATCTGCAGGGGGCGGATGTGCCTGATCTGACGACTGCCTTTGTGACGGGAACCGGTGCGCTGGCCGATGCGATCCGCCGCAC
>CAMYKU010000084.1 GCA_947259105.1 uncultured Alphaproteobacteria bacterium | reverse complement strand
CCGCCAACGCCATCAGGGATCCAGTCCTCGGCATTTTCTCTCTCCGTTCAAGACATTCCAGAGAATATCGGATGACCGCGGTCTGGACCGGGCGGGCGACCCCCCCGGATATCACCGCACCAGCGCACTATCCGTTAAGTTCGCTCCAGCCCGCTCCCCCACCCGGCCACCCAACGGTATCGTACACTGTCGGTGGCCGGGTGGGGGAGCGGACCGGTGCCGATTCCACTTGAGTGGATAATGCACTAGCCGGACCCGCCGTTGTCCGCCCGCCAGGTCGATATGAGGTTGCCGACGAGGTGTTTGAGAATGCCGGCGACTTCCTGCCAGTGTTGGCTGCGCGGCGATATGACGATCGTGCCATTCTCCCACAGCTTGACCTTGGCGCGAATCCCGCCGGGATTGCCGGGCAGGGCGACACTGCCCTCCCAGTAAACGCCCAGATCGATCGAAGAGAAGCATTCGCCCTGCTTGGGCAAGCTGCTCAACCGCACGAAAAGGACGTATTCACGGCCTTCCAGGCTGAACGGCGCATCCGCCGCCGCGTCGTTCAACACCTGCCTGACATCGCTGTCCCTGATACCGCAGGTCGCGCTGTCCTTGTCGAGTGGGAGGACGAACGGATCCAGTCGCGTCACGCCCCGCAGCAGGTCTTCCTGCGTCTGCGCCGGCGCCGCGACACAGCATGAGATCGATACAAGCCCGCCCGCCAACACGGGCGACATCGTCACAGTGTCTCACGGCACCGTTAATCAATCGTGACTCAAGACGTATTTCGCCAGCCTCGGCGGCCCGAAAACCCGACGGATTTATTCCCACTCGATGGTGCCGGGCGGTTTCGACGTCACGTCGTAGACCACACCTGTTGACGCCGCGCACCTCGTTGATGATGCGCGTCCCCACATGGGCCAGGAACGCGTGGTCGAAGGAGTAGGAGTCCGCCGTCATGCCGTCGGTCGAGGTGACCGCGCCGTTCTGCCGAGGCGTTGGGTCGTTGAAGGAACTTCTTACGGTAGCGCCGTCTGAGCCGCGACTACAAGAAGCGTATCGACGTCTCCGAACCCCCGATCAAGGCCGCTGTGGGACGTCCGTTGCATGGGCGAATCGCTTTTTTGAGATGACGTTCCGAACTGACTCAAAATTTGCATAAATAATTAACTCAGGTTAAGAATGCTATTGTCAAATACAATAAATATCAAATCACTTGGTGATAAATGAATGTCTTTAAGTGGCCGGTATCGCCTTAATTCTTTTGCGTAATGTTCGAATTATAACATGTTCTTTGGTCTCTCCTACTAGAACAGCCCTTTCGAAGTGGACTCTACCGCCCTGCAAGAACGAAAATGTCTCGTGTTCAGCCTCGGCAGAAAAAGAACCTTGCGCATCCATCAGGGCCAACCGAACGCCTTGCTCGAAAATTGAAAGAACAGTCGATTGAAAGAGCTTCCCATCGTCTTCCAACCACGTGTTCACAGGATTCATATCTTGAGATTCTTGGGATATTGGAGCCGACAGTATTTCGATGATGTTGCGATATCGGACGTTCGTACCGTCAGTAATCTCGGCTTCACTTACCAACAAAAGTTGTCGTTCATCATGCGTCATGAATATCATCGGGCGCAAACGCAAACGAAATTTCGCCATTCGATGACTGACAACGGTCGTGGGCTTCGTAGTATCTGACGTCACAACGCCCGGCTGCGCCAGATACTTTTCGCCTATCGCTTCGTAAATCGATTTGATTTGGTTTTCATAAGGTACGAGAATGGAATTCGCGGCTTCTTGCTTCAAAGATTCAACTGACAATTGCCTGCCTGTCTCAAGAAGGCCGTGGACAATGACAGCCGCAAGGAAGACCTCTGCCGAATCGCCAGGATACCCGACATATCCGATTTGGCCCTGACTTCCAGGCTCCTCGGGCAATCCAAGGAAAACCGGAAAGCCTTCTTCAACCATCACCTCCAGATTGTGATTGAGCGATAGGGAGCTATCGGAACTGAGTTTTGGCTCAAATTGGCTTGGTTTTGAAGCACAGGATGCAAGAACGCACAAAACCGAGACAACGCTGACAACTCGCGACATTACTCTGAAGCCAATTCAACATTCAGGGCAGAAAGTACCATCTCCTTACCCTGCTCAATCGCAGCGTAGAATGAATTTGTAACCGAAGGATATGAAGGTGGATCGTTCCAGTTGCCTCCGGTCGTGTAGGTTGAATTGATGACCATCCTCATTTCGAACTTATTATTTGCAACATCAATGAGCGCTACCGAACCGCTCATAACCCCGAATGGATCACCCGTTGGCACATATGCCGCGTAGTTGCGGGCTACACCAAGCGCCCCGATATCCACCAGAACCACATGCGTAAAACCCTGATCTCGATAAATTCCAAAGTCTCGATCAGCGCCGTTTTCATCTGTTGGTTGGATTTTCTCCATTTCCTTAAGTGGTGTAACGTCTTCGACGGCTATCGCCTGAATCTGTTTCTTCCTAAGGGCAGCTACAATCTGCTGAGGAAAGTCCTTAAGCTCATCGTCATTGAGAGTGGCAACGTGACGTGCCAAACCTCCGTTTGCGGCTTGTGCAGTCATCATGCACAGCAAGCAGTCTGCCCCGGGAAAGCTAGCCGCAACAGGAGGTGCCGGAAGCATTACAACACCGATATTGGCGGTAGTGCCTGCCCAGAAATCACTTTCTATTGGTATTGGAGTTATGGTTGGGGCGCATCCGACAATACCTAAACTCAAAGCCGCGACTAAGACGAAAATCTTGATCCTGTTCATTCTTCCTTACTCCAGAGATATTTCCGCACTCATTTTTCGAAGTATCGATGATGCAGTTTTACAACGTCTCTTGAAATCAAACACGGACCCGCACTGATATTCTCATATTAATGTTGGCAAGATTTTGCTTCTTGCAGGCTGTCTAACCCTACCCCACACTACCCAAAAAGATCAACCGCCATTAAACATTGCGAATAGAGTCAACATAGCCACTGGGAGCTCGGAGCCAAATGATGTGCAGTGCGCGCATACATACTAACCCCCATGCAGCTCTCCGATAAAGCGCATCCAGAATCATACGTTTGCGTTTATCGGATATACTTTCAGGAAATTGAATTCATTGAGATTTCGTAGACCACCCTGTTGACGCCGCGCACCTCGTTGATGATGCGCGTCCCCACATGGGCCAGGAACGCGTGGTCGAAGGGGTAGGAGTCCGCCGTCATGCCGTCGGTCGAGGTGACCGCGCGCAGGGCGCAGACATGGTCGTAGGTGCGCGCGTCGCCCATCACCCCGACGGTGCGCACCGGCAGCAGCACCGCGAAGGCCTGCCAGATCGCATCGTACAGCCCGGCGCTTTCGATTTCCTCGCGGAAGATCGCGTCGGCGCGGCGCAGGATATCGAGCTTGTCGCGGGTGACGGCGCCGGGAATGCGGATCGCCAGGCCGGGTCCCGGAAACGGGTGGCGGCCGACCAGCGCCTCGGCCATGCCGAGCTCACGGCCCAGCGCGCGGACCTCGTCCTTGAACAACTCGCGCAGCGGCTCCACCAGTTGCAGGTTCATCCGCTCCGGCAGGCCGCCGACATTGTGGTGCGACTTGATGGTGACGCTGGGCCCGCCGATCGCCGAGACCGACTCGATGACGTCCGGATACAGCGTGCCCTGGGCGAGGAACCGGGCGCCGCCGATCTTGCTCGCCTCTTCCTCGAACACGTCGATGAACAGGCCGCCGATGATCTTGCGTTTGCGCTCCGGATCGTCGACGTCCTCGAGCTGGCCGAGGAACATGCCGGACGCATCCCGGTGGATCAGGGGAATGTTGTAGTGGTCGCGGAACAGGCTGACCACCTGCTCGGTCTCGCCCTGCCGCATCAGCCCGTGATCGACCAGAATACAGGTCAGACGATCGCCGATCGCCTCATGGATCAGCACCGCCGCGACCGACGAGTCGACGCCGCCGGAGAGCCCGCAGATCACCTTGCCGTCGGCCCCGACCTGCTCGCGAATCCGCGCTATCGCCTGATCCTTGAAAGCCGCCATGGTCCAGTCGCCGGCGCAGCCGCAGATCTTCCGGGCGAAATTGCCGAGAAGCTTCGCGCCATGCGGCGTGTGGACGACCTCCAGATGGAACTGAACGCCGTAGAACCGGCGCGCGTCGTCGGCGATGGCGGCGTAAGGGGCGCCGTCGCTGGTGCCGACAACGCGAAATCCCTCGGGGATACGCTCGATCCGGTCGCCGTGGCTCATCCACACCTGTTCGCGGTCGCCCTGCTTCCACACGCCCTCGAACAGGCGGCAATCGCCGGTCACGTCGACGAAGGCGCGGCCGAATTCCTGGTGGTCCGAATTCACGACCTCGCCGCCCAGCTCTTGGCACATGGTCTGTTCGCCATAGCAGATGCCGAGCACCGGCAGGCCGATTTCGAAGGTTCCCTCCGGGGCGCGCGGCGAGGTCACCTCCGTCACGCTGGCCGGCCCCCCCGACAGGATGATGCCCTTCGGCCCGAACGCCTCGATCTTCGCGCGGTCGAGTTGGTTATAGGGGTGGATTTCGCTGTAGACCCCGGCCTCGCGCACCCGCCGGGCGATCAGCTGGGTCACCTGGCTTCCGAAATCGACGATGAGGATGCGGTCTGTCATGCGCTGATTTGGCGTTCGGGCTGGAGGGACGCAAGCGAAGCCCCGTTATAGCAGCCGGGCGCGCCCGGACAACCCCGCCTTTGCTTTGCCATCATTGCCAGCGGTTTGACCGATTGCCTCCGCCGTAATGCCCGATTGAGAGGCTTGAATGGAAAGCCGCGGCGGACGCGCCGGCAACATGAACCGGGGGGTGCATGATGGATTCGCTGAAAGCCGTTCAGAACGGTTTCCTGAGGAAAATTCCCGTCTATTTCAAGATGGGCGCGTTGCTGTTCCTGATTCTCATTCTTCTCATTCCGATCAACATGATCGACAGCATGATCGGCGAACGCCGCTACCGGCAGGCCGAGGTCGCCAACGAGATCAGCGAAATCTGGGGCCGCGAGCAGAGCTTTTTCGGACCGGTGCTGATCGTGCCCTACCGCGAAGCGGTGGAGATCAGGCACAGCGACGGAAGCAGCTCGTTGCAGCCGCGGGAGGGCCGCGTCTTCCTGATGCCCGAGAGCCTGGAGATCGGCGCAAGGATCGACCCGGAAATCCGCTACCGCGGGATATTCGAGACCATCGTCTATCGCGGCGACGTCCGGTTCGAAGGATCGTTCCGGCGGCCGGATTTCGACGAGCTGGGCATAGGCGGCGCGGAAATCCTGTGGGACCGTGCAATCCTGGCTGTAAGCGTCAGCGACCTGCGCGGCACACAGGGTGGCCTGCGGATGGAAGCCGGCGACTACGAGGGGAAATTCACGCCCGGCACGACCAGCGACGTTCTCGGGGGCGGCGTCGGCGCCGCGGTCGGTGGCGCCCTGCCCCGGGGACTCCCGGACAAGACCGACCTGCGGTTTTCCTTCTCGCTCGATATCGCCGGCAGCGAGCGCATCCTGTTCACGCCGTCGGCGAAGGAAACCGCCGTGACGCTGGAGTCTTCATGGCGTCATCCGCGCTTCGAAGGCGCCTGGCTGCCGACCGACAGAACCATCGGTTCGCAAGGCTTCAGGGCGCGCTGGTCGGTGTCCTGGTACGGGCGGGACCTGCCGCAGCAATGGCTGGAGGGAAGCGCCGCCGCCACCCGGCTGGACGAGCGCATCCGCGATACGCGCTTCGGCGTCTCGCTGATCACGCCGGTCAATTTCTATCTGAAATCGGAGCGCTCGGTGAAATACGCGATCCTGTTCGTGCTGCTGGTCTTCGCGACGGTGTTCATCCTGGAGGTCGCGGTCCCGGTGCGCGTGCACATGATCCAGTATGCGCTGGTCGGCTTCGCGATGACCATGTTCTACCTGCTGCTGCTGGCGCTGTCGGAGGTCGTCGGTTTCGCGTCCGGCTTCCTCGTGGCGGCCCTCGTCTCAACCGCGATGATCGCACTCTATTTGGGGTACTCCGCGCGCAGACGCGTCCTCGGCGTCCAGGTCACGGCAGTCCTCGCCGCGATTTACGGGTTTCTCTACGTGGTGCTGCAGCTCGAGGACTACGCGCTGCTGGTCGGCGCCGTCGGAATCGTCGCCGCGCTCGCCGCGGTCATGTACGCGACCCGCAACATCGACTGGTATGCGATGGGACACACGGCGAAGGGCGGGAAAGAAGAGTCGGCGGAAGCGTAAACCGACGGCTCACACCCGCGCCGGCGGCAGGGCGTGGATGCTCTCCCAGCCATAGGCCGATTCGCGGAGCGCCGTGTTCCACATTCTTGTATCGCGGCCGGCGACCGGGCGGCCGCCCATCGCCTCGTAGAAGAAGCGCGAGGGGTTCTGCTCCAGCACCCAGATCAGGGCGCTGTCATGGCCTTCGCGGGCCAGCGCGCTGAACAGTACCCGCAGCAGGCCCCGGCCGATGCCGAGCCCCTGAAAGTCGGGCTGGATATAAAGGGTGTAGACTTCACCCGTATAGCCGTCGCGGCCGCTGCGGTTCGGCCCGTAACTGCCGAAGCCGACGATCCCGTGACGCGGGTGGTCGGCGACGATCGCGGTTTCGCCGCCGCGCAGCATGCGCCGCCACAACGCCGCCTGCTTTTCCTCGGACATGGCGATCAGCATATCGTCCGGCAGCATGCCGGCATAGGTGGTGCGCCAGGTTTCAACGTGGATCCGGGCGATGGTCTCCGCATCGTCCAGGGTCGCCACGCGCAGGTCGACAACGGTCATGGGACGAATCGCTCCTTGGTCATTCCGCATCCATCATCGCACCAAATTGCTTATTTTTCCTTACCTGCGACGCATGACCGCCACAAAGAATCCGTCAGTCCCGTCGCGGCCCGGCAAAAGCCGCAGGAACACGTCGTTTGCGGGACATTCGCCACCCACCGCACGGGCCCAGATTCGGCGCACGGGAAGCACCTCGAAGCCCGGATTCCGGATCAAAAAAGCACGAATCTGCCCCTCCCCCTCCATTCCAAGAAGAGAACAAACAGCGTACACAAGCCTGCCGCCAGGGCCAACGAGACGCGCCGCACTGTCGATAATCCCCGCCTGCAGATCCTGATATCCGGCCAGTTCCTGCTGGCCGAGCCGCCAGCGCAATTCCGGAACACGCCGCCACGTTCCGGTCCCGCTGCAGGGCGCATCGACCAGCACGCGATCGAAACCGCCCTCTTCCGCACCCGGCCAGTATCCGCCCCCGGCGGGCAGAGCGTGCTGTTCGGTACAGGTAACGCCGGCGCGGGCCAGGCGCGGGGCGGCGCGCGCCAGGCGATGCGGCGAAATATCGGCCGCCACCAGCCGGCCCCGGTTTTCCATCGCGGCGGCCAGCGCGAGCGTCTTGCCGCCCGCCCCGGCACAGAAATCGACCACCGATTCGCCGGGCTGCGCTTCCACGAGAAGCGCGGCGACTTGCGACGCCTCGTCCTGCGGCTCGACGAGGCCCTCACGCAGCAGCGGCGTATCGCCGAGATTGATTCGTGAGGCGAGCCGCAGTCCGAGCGGCGCAAATGGCGTCGGTTCAACGGCGATGCCGCGGGCGGCGAGCCGGGCCATGACTTGCCGCCGCGAGGCCTTGAGGGAATTGACCCGCAGATCGACCGGCGCTTCTTCCAGCAGGGCCGCCAGTTCGCGTTCCGTGGCCTCGCCCAGCACAATCCTGAACGGCTCCTCCAGCCAGGCCGGGATATTGCATCTTACCGGCAGCGGCTGCGCCGGATCGCCACAGGATCGGCCGGCGAGGCCGGCAAGCCCCCGCTCTTGCTCGTTCAAAGGAGGCGGCCGGTATTGTCCGCCATCGAATTCAGCCTCCAGCCGTGACAAACCCCAGCGCGCTTCGATCAGCAGCACCGCCAGCACACGGCCGCGAGAATCGCAGTGGCCGCCGCTTCGCTCGATCCACCAGTCGACCTGCGCGCGGCGCCGCAGCACGGCATAGACCAGATCGCGGATCGCGCGCCGGTCGCCGCCGCCGGCATAGCGCCGGCTGCGAAACCACGTGGTGATCAGCCGGTCGGCCGGCCGGGCACGGTCGGTTTCGATCGCATCGAGAATCTCGATGGCCGCCGCCGCCCTCGCACCGGGCGTCATCGCGGGACGGCCCGGGCCAGCCTCTCAGCTCTCGGTCCGGTAGTTGGGCGCCTCGCGGGTAACGGTGATGTCGTGCACATGGCTTTCACGCAGGCCCGCCCCGGTGATCTTCAGGAAGGTGCAGTTGCGCTGCATATCGGCAATGCTGCCGTTGCCGGTATATCCCATCGCGGCCTTGAGCCCGCCGACCAACTGATGGATGACGGTCCCCGCGGGGCCCTTGTAGGGGACCTGGCCCTCGACCCCTTCGGGCACCAGCTTCAGCGTGTCCGAGACCTCCTGCTGAAAATAGCGGTCGGCGGAACCCCGCGCCATCGCGCCCACCGATCCCATGCCGCGATAGGCCTTGTAGGACCGCCCCTGGTAGAGGAATACCTCGCCCGGAGCCTCATCGGTACCGGCCAGCAGCGAGCCGATCATCACGCAATCCGCACCGGCCGCGATCGCCTTCGCAAGGTCGCCGGACGACTTGATCCCGCCATCGGCGATGGTGGTGACACCATTCTGCCGGCAGACCTCGACCGCGTTCAGGATCGCCGTCAATTGCGGCACGCCGACGCCTGCAACCACCCGAGTCGTGCAAATCGAGCCCGGTCCGATGCCGATCTTGATCGCGTCGGCGCCGGCATCGATCAACGCCTGGGCGCCCTCCCTGGTCGCGATGTTGCCAGCCACGACCTGGCTGTAGTTGCTCAGCTTCTTGATCGCGCCGACCGTGCTGAGCACGCCCTTGCTGTGGCCGTGTGCGGTGTCGACCACGATCACGTCACAACCCGCCTCCAGCAGCGCTTCGGCGCGGCGGACACCGTTCTCGCCGACACCGGTGGCGGCGGCGACGCGCAGCCGGCCCTGCTCATCCTTGCAGGCGTTCGGGAATTTCTGGGCTTTTTCGATATCCTTGACCGTGATCAGCCCGACACAGTGGCGCTCCTCGTCCACCACCAGCAGCTTCTCGATCCGGTGCTCGTGGAGGAGCCGGCGGGCCTCGTCGCTGTCGACGCCCTCCCGGACGGTTACCAGCCCGCGCCTGGTCATCAGCTCGCGCACGGACTGGTTCGGATTGGTCGCGAAGCGGACGTCGCGATTGGTCAGGATACCGACCAGCCGGTGGCTCCGCTTGGTGACCACGGGAATTCCCGATATCCCGTTATCGGCCATCAGTTGCAGCGCGTCCGCCAGCGTCTGGTCCGGCTGGATGGTGATCGGATTCACCACCATCCCCGACTCGAACCGCTTGACCCGGCGGACCTCCACGGCCTGGCGCTCGACTTCCAGGTTCTTGTGGATCACACCGATACCGCCGGCCTGCGCCATGGCTATGGCGAGCCCGGACTCCGTGACCGTATCCATGGCCGAGGAGATGAGCGGGATGCCGAGCTCGATCGATTTGGTCAGTCTGGTGTGGGTGTCGGCCTGGTCGGGCAGGACTTCGGACGCAGCGGGTTGCAACAGGACATCGTCGAATGTCAGACCTTCAATCAATTCCATCGATCATCCCCGGCTCAGGCTGTGGGCCGGCATCATACACAGGATTCGACCGCTGCCAAGGACTACCGCGCCAACGGTAGCAGGCCATGATCGCCGCACATTAGCCACAATTTCGTGCCTCATTTATCATAAATGAATATAAGTTTTGGGGAGCCAACATGAACATCTACACCCATTCAGCCGCCGCGCGCATTCGGCGGCTTTCAGTGCTGGCCAGCGTAATGGTGGCGGGCGCCGCATTTGTGATCGCCGCGCCTGTCGCCCTCGACGAATCCGGACTGCATTTCTCGGCAGCAGTGGCCGGGAAGGGGAACGGCAAGGACAACGGGAACGGGCGCGGCAGCGGTCGCGGCGGCGGCAATGCGCACGGGCACAGCAAGGCCAAGCACGACGGTGGTTCGCTCAACGGTCCAGGCGATGAGAAATTGAAGCTGCCCGGCTCACTGAACGCGGCGAACGCGTCGCCTACGGCACTGGCCAACGCCAGCCCCCGGTCCCGGGTCGGTGCGCTGGGCGCATATATGGATGCCATGGCCGACTACGTGGATGCCGTGGAGCGGGGAGACCTGGCCGGCCAGCAGGCCGCGCTCGATGCCGCGGCCGCGGCGCTGGCCGACGCGGCCAACAAGAACGTCGAGATCAGCACCGGCGTGGTCGATGCCGTCAACAGGACGCTCGACGGCAAGGGCGAAGGATTTACCCACACCGGCGCGCCGGGCGACCCGATTCATGAAGCAGAATCCGAGATTGCCGACAGGATCAACCCGCCGCTGGCGATGCCGTAGCGATCGCGCCGGTCGGCAATTGACGTGCGTCATTGCAAAGCCGGCGGGCGGACGATGTAATAACGGCAGGTGAACTCCCGCAGCAGGAGAGCCACACATGCCCAACTCCGCAACGACCACCTGGATCCTCGTCGCCGACGGCGCGAAGGCCAGGATCCTGGCACGACATGGCGGCCACGGCCCGCTGGAGCCGGCCTCGAACCTTTGCTTCGCTGAGGCGGAGGCGCGGTTGCCGACCCGGGATATCGGGACCGACCGCCCCGGCCGCGTCCACGAGAGCGCCAATGCGGCGCGCCATGCCATGGAGCCACGCGTCGACTGGCACCGCTTCGCCAAGGAGCAGTTCGCCCGAGATATCGCAACGGCGCTCGAGGCGGCGGCGAAGGACAAATTGTACGAAGAACTGATCCTCGTCGCCCCGCCCCGGACGCTCGGCGATCTGCGGCAGGCGCTCGGGCAGCATGCCAAGGCCCTGGTCACCGGCGAAATCGCCAAGGACCTGACCAACCTGCCCGACCACGAGCTGCCGGCGCACCTCGACTGATATACCGCCGGGCGGACGCGGCTAGAGACTGGCGCGGATTTTCCCGGCCAGGGCGCCGATTTCGTCCATGTCGCCCTGGACGAGGTCCCAGTTCATGGTCAGGCCGTCTCCCATGTGGCGGGGGATGACGTGCATGTGGAAATGCGGCACGGACTGTTTGGCGGCCGGACCGTTGCATT
Source organism: uncultured Alphaproteobacteria bacterium (assembly GCA_947259105.1). Taxonomy (GTDB): domain Bacteria; phylum Pseudomonadota; class Alphaproteobacteria; order UBA8366; family JADFVY01. Next base: position 5,226 of record CAMYKU010000084.1, on the reverse strand, counting down.
GCAGCAGGTTCATGCCGGCGGGCTCCAGCGTCGCCTGCACGGCCTTTGCCACCCTTTGCGCGGCGCGCGTGGCGATGGCGACGTCGGCGGCGGGGATCTCGAACAAATCCCTGTGGTGCGCCCTGTGGACGACCAGCGCATGGCCCGGATTGACCGGGTTGATATCCATGAAGGCGAAGGTTTCGTCGTCCTCATAAAGCTTGAAGCTGGGGATCTCCCCGGCGACGATCTTGCAGAAGATACAGTCTGGATCCGTGTTCATCCCGGTCACACTCCCGATCGGTCAGGTCTCCGGTTGCGCCGCCCCGCGGAAACCGGTCGCAACGACGTACAGCTCAGCCGAATCGCTGCGGCTCGACGGCGGCTTGATATGGGCGACCCGCTTGAAACGGCGCCGCATGGTCTCGAGCAGCGCGCGCTCGCTGCCGCCCTGCAGCACTTTGGCAACGAAGGCGCCGCCCGGCGCCAGCACTTCGAGCGCAAAGGCAAGCGCCGCCTCGGCCAACACCATGATGCGCAGATGGTCGGTCTTTGCGTGTCCCGTCGCGGCCGCGGCCATGTCGCTCAGCACCACGTCCGCATCCCCGCCGAGCGCGGCGCGCAGGCGTTCCGGCGCGTCGTCGTCGAGGAAATCGCCCTGCAGCAGGATGGCGTCCTGTATCGCTTCCATCGCCTGCAGGTCGATACCTATGACGCGGCCCTTGGCGCCGACTCGCGCCAGCGCGACCTGGATCCAGCCGCCCGGGGCCGCCCCGAGATCGACGATGCTGCCGCCCGGCTTCAGAATATGGAATTTGTCGTCTATGTCCGCCAGCTTGAAGGCGGATCGGCTGCGGTAGCCCAGCCGTTTCGCCTCGGTCACATAGGGATCGTTGAGTTGCCGCTCCAGCCAGCGTGTCGACGACAGCTTGCGCCCCTTGGCGGTCCGCACCCGGACCTTGCCGGGTCGCGGCGCACCGCGCCGGCCGGATCGCCCCTTATCCGCGGCCATTGCCGGTTGCCGCCTCGTTTCCCTTGCGTCCCAGCAGATCGACCAGGATGCCCTCGCGCACCCCGCGGTCGGCGACACGGAGCCGGCCAACCGGCCAGCGCCGGCAGATCGCCTCCAATATCGCGCAGCCGGCGGCCATCATGTCGGCCCGGTCGCGGCCGATGCAGGGATGCCGCGCGCGGTCCGCCGCGCTCATGGTGCTGAGCATCCCGGTCAGCCGGTGTACCGCCTCGAATTCGAGGAACGATCCGTCGACGCGCGAGCGATCGTAGCGCGGCAGCTCCTGGGACAGGCCGGCGAGAGTCGTTACGGTTCCGGACGAGCCAAGCATCTGAACGCCGGCGTCGCCGACATGCCGGGCGATATCGTGGCGCTCGCAGAAGGGCTGCAGACTTCCCAGAAGCTCATCGACGATGATCCCGTAGGCCTCCGGTATGAAGGGGCCCTGCCCGTACCGCTCGGTAAGCGTGACGACTCCGAGCGGCAGAGACATCCAGTCTATGAGCTCGGGCCGGGCGCCGTCGATCTCCAGCCACAGGACCTCGGTGCTGCCGCCGCCGATATCGAAGACCAGCGCCCGGGGTATATCGCCGTCCAGCAGCGACACGCAGCCGGCCAGGGTCAGGCGCGCCTCTTCCTCGGCGCTGATGATTTCGATGGCGAGGCCGGTTTCGCGCTCGACCCGGTCGAGAAACGCCTCGCAATTCTCGGCCTTGCGGCAGGCCGCCGTGGCCACGTAACGGCCGTGCGTCACGTCGCGCTTGCGGATCTTTCCGGCGCAGACCTTCAACGCGTCGATGGTTCGCCGAATCGCCGCCTCCGACAGCCGGCCGGTTTCCTCGACGCCCTCACCAAGCTGCACCACGCGGGAAAACGCATCGACGATTCGAAATCCGTCGCGCGCGGGACGGGCGATCAGCAGGCGGCAATTGTTGGTACCGAGATCGAGGGCGGCGCAGAACTCGGGGCGGCGCCTGCGCTGGCGACGCTGTTTCGCATTGTCTCGGGGCCCATTGTTCCAGCGCGGGCCCGGTTGGGCGGTCATGGCCACCTGCTTCCCCCCGGTTCCTCCCCCGGTTTATCGTTGTGCGTCCGGGGCGGGCGTTATCCTACCCGAATTGCCGGGCCCGTCCAGTCACCACTGTTTTTTCTGCGTCTTGGGGTTCATTCGCGGCCCACTATATGATAAGAACCCGGCCTCGAATCGCCGAGGACGGACCTGTTGGGGGATCGTCTAATGGTAGGACAGCGGACTCTGACTCCGTCAATGTTGGTTCGAATCCAGCTCCCCCAGCCAATTCTCCAATCGAGGCGAATGGTCTGCACCCATTGCCTCTTGGCAAGCCGATCTGGCGGTTCTTTCCGCAATTAAATCAAACGGTTGGCGGAAGGTCGCAAGCGCTTCGCCATCCTTCCATGTGCAGTTCGACAGTACGAAATTGAGCAGGCGGCGGTTTTGGCGCGGCTCCTGCCCCGCGAACAGGCGCTGGGCGTTACGCGCGAGTTTGAGAAGCTGCACGCCCTCGTCCATATACGATTTGTCGGCGTTCTGGTGCCGTTCGATCTCACGCAGGCAGCGTTCTTGCTCGGGGCGCCACTGGTTCGACATTGTTTCAAAGAATCCCGTATCAACTACACCGTCGAGCTTGTCGACGTACATCGCGTTGATCCGATTCTGAAGCCGCTTGTATTCGGCTTGATGGCGCTTGATCGCTTGCTCGTGCTCGTGCCGCTCGTCGGCGTGGCTGGCGTGAAGCGCATCGCGCAACCATTCCAGCACGTCGTCGTCGAACTTGAGCCGCCCCGGCAGATCGGTGAACTGTCTCTCAATCAGCTCGTCGCGCACGTACTTGCGGCGGCAGATGGCCGGGTTGCCCTGGCACTTATCGGCGTAACCGGTGCAGTGATAATAGACGTAGCGTTCCTTCTTGATTTCGCCGACCCCCGCGCACCCGCAGGCATGGCAGGCAATGAATCCAGAGAAGGCGAAGTCGCGTGTCATGCGGCGGTGTTTTTTCGCGCCGCGGCCGCTCAACACACCCTGCACCCGCTCCCACAGATCGACTGGAATCAACGGCTCGTGCTTTCCCTGAATCAGCTTGCCATTCCATTCGAACCAGCCGGTGTAGAGTCGCGTGCGCAGAATGCAATGAACCGTGCTGACCGGCACAGCCTTTGCGTTATCGCGGTAAACGAAACCTGCCTCGCTAGAGCAGCATCCGAACACGTGGAACCGCTTTTCGCGGTTCCACGTGTTCGGATAAAGCTGCTCGCCCTTTGAAACAGCGGGCAATTTCATCCCATCGCACGGAACCGGATCGGTTCCGTGCGATGGGATATTGCCCTAGCCGTTGAGGCGCGACGACGACAGCCGAGCACCCGCTCCCTCAATGCGACCGAATACCTGCGCCGATCGGCTTGTCGCATGTTTGAAATTCCTATCGGCATCGGCACCTGTTACGCCATTTGTATTCTCGTTGTTTACAGGGACCAAACGGGTTTCCCAGTCTTTCGGCAACACCGCGTTCCGCTTCCATGGTCCGCTCGAGGGTTACATCGAAAAGACCCGGGTGCTTGGCGATTTCGGGCAACTGTAGGATTCGTGGCGTGAACTGGCCGGAACAACAGCAAGTTTGTCGGTACGCTGGTATGTGGAACTAACCCCAAAAGAGTCTTCCGGCACTATTTGCGGAACGTCGGTGAATACAAAAAATCTCTGGAGAAGTACCCAAACCCTGAAGGTGTTTCGCTGGCGAATCCTGGGCTTTGAACACGACTATCAGGGAGAAGATCAATGCGTGCCTGGCTCTGCTCGTCACGATTGCGACAACGAGCAATGCTCTCGCCGCCGACAAACCCAACGTCGTGCTCATGCTGGCGGACAACGTCGGCTGGGGAGATATCGGCGCATATGGTGGCGGGGAGATGCGAGGCATGCCGACACCTCGAATTGACTCTATCGCAGCCGAAGGTCTGCATATGACGCAGTTCCTGGTGGCGCCGGGTTGTACTCCGTCACGTGCGGCCTTGATGCTTGGTCGTTATTCCGGGCGGGCAGGACTCGGCACCATCATCATCGGTGGCACCCCCAATACGCTGCAGGCCGGCGAGATCACCATGGCCGAAATGTTCAAGAAAGCTGGCTATGCGACCGGTATGACAGGCAAGTGGCACCTGGGCTCGGAAGAGCAGAGCTGGCCGACCCGTCAGGGATTCGACGAATACAAGGTAGGCGTTATCGAGACTACCGACGGGACCCTGTATCGACGTCATATGGAACGCCAGCACATGCCGGATGATTTTATCGAGGCTGTTGTGCCCAGGGTCTGGGAGTCCGACAAGAATGGTGACCTGAAGCCGGTGCGTGAATACACCGTTGAGTATCGTGCCCAGGTTGAAGGTGACATCGCAGATGCGTCAGTGGATTACATCAAGCGCCAAGCCAAGGGGGACAAGCCGTTTTTCCTCTACATCGGCTGGACCCATGCACATTATCCAAACGTTCCTTCCGACGAGTTTGTCGGCAAGGCGGGCCACCCCTACGGCGACGCCATCATGGAGTTGGACTACCGTACGGGGCAGGTGCTTGATGCGCTCAAGGAAGCCGGCATCGAGGACAACACGATCGTCATCTGGGTATCTGACAACGCGAACGGCAATTCGCAGACCATGCCGCAAGGGTTTGTCGGCGCGAATAACGGACCGTTTCGTGGTGAACTCGGTGATGCACTGGAGGGCTCGCTGCGCGTGCCGGGCATGATCAAGTGGCCGGGCAAGATTTCGCCGCGCAAGAGCAACGGGATGGTGTCGATTCACGACTTCTACCCGACGCTGGCGGCCATAGTCGGCGGCAAGATGCCCACAGATCGGGCGATCGACGGCATAGACCAAAGTGATTTCTTCCTCGGCAAGAAGGACGACTCCAACCGCGAGCACCTGATTACGTTCGTCAACAACGACCTGGCCGCAGTCCGCTGGCGGCAGTACCGCATGTATCCCAAGCCGTTTGTTGCATCGTTCAACAATCCAAGGCAGGAAGGCGCGATGGGTACGCGTGTCATCAGTAACGAGTTATTACACCTTTACAATATCGAGATGGATCCACGCGAGCAGATTGTCATAACCGCGGACAATGCCTGGGTCTTCAGGCACTACCTGCGGATCGTCGGCGAGTACAAGAAGTCGTTGGAGAAATATCCAAATCCTCCAGGTGTTTCGCTGACGGATACTGGGCT
>CAMYKU010000083.1 GCA_947259105.1 uncultured Alphaproteobacteria bacterium | reverse complement strand
GACCACGGCGCCCATCTCGATCGCGGTGCCGGAGACCTCGCCGTCGCCCTGCGCATAGTGCACGTCGCCGACGAACAGCCCGCAGCCGTCGATGAAGCAGGGCAGCATCAGCTTCGTGCCCACCTGCATCTGCTGCACGTCCATGTTGCCGCCGTTCTCGCGCGGCGGGATGGTGCGCAGGCACAGATCCTTGCCGCTGCCGTTGGGGCCGCAGACATCGGCCGGCAGCGCGCCCACAGGCTGCGGCGGCAGCGCCACGCCGCCGGCCTCGCCCAGCTTGCTCTCGCGCGCCAGCCAGGCCCTGGCCTCCGGCTCGCCCGGCAGCACCCCGACCGAGCCCATGAAGGCGGCCATCGGCACCCGCACGCCCGGCATCTGGGCCGACGTCGCCGCCAGGCGCGTCAGCTTCCAGTTGACGACGTAAGGCTCGGTATAGATGTCGCGCAGGAAGCCGAAGCCGGGCACGATCACCGTATAACCGTACTCGTCCGGCGCGATGTCGAGCAGTTCGACGACCAGCACGTCGCCGCGCCGCGCGCCCTCGATATGGACCGGCCCGGTCATCGGATGCACGAGGTTCAGGTCGATCGCGGTCACGTCGGCCGGCACCGAATCGAGCTTCAGGTCGCTGTCCAGCGCATCGCGCGTCTCGTAGACGACGATATCGCCGGGCCTGGCACGCGCCGCCGGTTTGATGTCGTAGTGGTAGCGGTTGAAGCAGTTCGGATCGTCGACGCAGTGATCGCCGGTCTTCGCGACCACCACCTTGTTCTGCCATGTCTGGTCGGTCGTATCGGCCCGTGCGATGCCGGCGAGTGCCGCCGTGGCCGCGGCCGCCAGCAGCCACATCCTGCCGTGAAGCTTGGTATTCATGGAACTCTCCCTGTCTTGCGCCTGTAAAAGAGGTTCTTGCCGCACGCTTTGTTGGTGCTTTGAGGGCATTCTACTGCGCACGCGTGAGGCCGCAACCGTCATCTGCGGGTGGCACACGGCCTCGCGCCCCGGACTCCCGTGGACGCGCATTTCCTTGCGGTTCTCGGAGCCGGCCGACAGGAGACCTAAGCCTTCAACTCGATATCCTGTTTGGTCGGAGGATCTTCCTCCGATACCGCGCGGTCGCGCACCCGCGCCCCGGGGAGTTGCTTGACGTAGACGTCCTGCTGCGGGAACGGTATTTCGACGCCGTGGCGTCGGAAAGCATCGTCGATCGCGAAGCAGAGGTCGCTGGTGACCGCGATCGTCCGTTCCACGTTATCGAGATAACAGCGCAGCTCGAAGTTCAGCGCGCTGTCGCCGAAGCCCCGGAAAACGGCCGAAGGCGCCGGCTCCTTCAGCACCTCGGCGTGAGACCTGCCGATCTCGAGCAGAATTTCGCGAACCCGCGCGGTGTCCGAGCCGTACGCCACGCCAATGGGAATGATCACGCGACCCATCTTGTCGGCATAGGTCCAGTTGGTCACGGATTCGGAAATGATCTTGGAGTTGGGAACGAAGACGCTGGCGCGGTCGAAGGTCTGGATTTCCGTCGCCCGCACCTTGATGCGCTTCACATAGCCCTGGTCGCTCCCGACCACCACCCAGTCGCCGACCTTGATCGGGCGCTCGACCAGCAGGATCAGACCGGATACGAAGTTGTTGACGACATTCTGCAGCCCGAAGCCAATGCCCACCGACAGGGCGCCGGCGAGGATCGCCAGATTGGACAGATCGAGGCCGAGCGCCATAATACCGGCCGCCGCGGCAATCAATATGCCGACGTAGCCCGTGGCCGTGCCGATCGAGTGTCGGATACCAGGATCGAGGCGGGTCTGCGGCAGGACCCGCACCACCAGCATGCGCTGAATGAACCGTGTGAGCACGATCACGCCGACGAAAACCAGCGCTGCCACCCCCACATCGACCAGCGAGAGACGAATCTGGCCGATCTGGAACCCGAACAGCGCCTGGTAGACCCACTCCGATACGTCCTTGCGATCGGCGCCCCACACGAACAGGCCGATCACGAGGCCGCACATGATCAGGACGAGATCGTAGGCAAGCCCGACCCAGAACTGGATGTGCCGCGCGCCCTCATCGTCGATATGCAGATTTGCGCGAAGCCATGTGCCGAGCCAGGTCTCCGTCGACACAGCCTGGTTGATGAACTCGCGGCCGAGCCGGCGCAGAAACAGCACGAGAAGGATCAGGCCACCGGTCAACACGGTCTGGGTTGCGACGAACCTGGCCAGGACGACATATCCCAGCCCGCCGACAACCGGCAGGGCCGCAAGACCGGTCGCCAGCAGTACACGAATGACCCGCCAGCGCGGTGTTGCGTCAGGCGGCTCCTCCGGCATCCACATACGTTGCCGCAGCAGGAGTACGAGAAGCAGTGCCGCGACGATGACGGTAAGCGCGTAGTCGCGGATGATCGTAATGGCGAGGCGTCCGCCATATATCGAGACAATCTCGGCGAAAACGATATCGGCAGCGAAGACCAGGGCAAGCCCGATGATAATTGGCCTGATGCCGCGTGCGAATCTGTTGGGGACGGGGATTACGCGCCACGCTGGTTGTCTCGGCGACAACGAGGCGCGGAAGAAGGCGAGCGTCCAGGTAAAGAGGATGAAGCCCACGAGGATCGCCTGTGCGACTTCCTCTCCAGGCTCACTCAGGAGTTGCTCACCGATGATAACGAGATAGATCAGCACCGCAGCTCCCGTGGGAAACAGTGCCTGCGCGGCAGCTACGACACCCGTCGCTCTGGCGGCCTCCATGAATGTCGGCCGCGCGACTGAGGGGTCCCGGCCGAAACGCCGCAGCAGCCAGCGACGCGCCGGCCACACAAGGACAACAGCGAAGACAATCGCAGTGATAATCGACGGGGCGGCGCTCCACAGGTTCGCCCAGAACCGCTGCGACCGCAGAAAGGAAACGACTTCCCGCCTGATTTCCCGGCTGATCCACGAGAGCTCCGGCAGCGCGAGCGACCATACCGACGGGGTGAGCGGAGACGCGCCTTTCGCCAGAATACGATCGGCGAACCGCTTGCGTCGGATCTCTGCCACATCGCCGATCAGCCGGCCGGCCCGCCCGATCAAGACCTCGGCCTCCTTAACGGGTCCTTCGAGGTCGGCCAGCTGTCCTTTCAGCTCCTTGCGCTTCGCGGCGATGCCTTCGGCCTCGGCCTCCTGCCCCTCCGCCGGCGGCGGCCCAAGCGCCGTAATCTCGGTCATAACGTCCTTGACTTTGGGGGCTTCTACGGCGACCCACGCCCGCGCCTGCCGCCGCACGGTCTCAAGCGCGTCCCGCAGTTCGCGCAGCGAGTCGTCCGAGAGCTTGGGCTCGCCCAGCCTCGCCGCAATCGTATCGAGCTGCGCCGACCACCCGCCGACAGGATTTGCCGACGTCACCGTCTCGCCCCCAGGAGTCTGCGCGGCAGCGAACACAGCCACCACAGCGACGACAAGCAAAGCAGGAAATGCGACGCGCACAAGCCTGCGCATGACCGAAATCGTCATCTTCTGCAGCGAGCACATGCGATGGCCCCCTATAACGGGCAATTCGGCTTCGGTCACCGTTTTGTTCTTCGGTGTGGCCACATACTATCGGTGCATGCGGCAGCGTGTCGGGCTTACAAAGCCGGGCCGCCCACTGCTGCCCTCTCGCCACCAGCCGAAATCGTAGAAACTTGGCGCCGCAAAGGCCATGAGGCAGATCAAATAGTACCGCCCTGATTCGGTGAGGCTGCCCTCGAAGCAAGTGGCCGAAAACGACGCGAACCCGGCATCCGTGAGTCCACCCCGAACTCGCGGCCGGACTGCCGATTATCTGCCCCGGCGCCGCGCTCAGTTCTGTTGCAGCGGCCGGTCCCGGTTCCAGGGCGCATGCTTGAGGACCAGCGCGATAGTGCAGCGGTCGAAGAAGACCACCATCGTGGTCCCGGCGAAGAGCGCGATGTACCACCAGAAGCGGACTTCCGGCCACAGGCCGGGCAGGGTGAGCGCGAGATAGACGATGCGGGTCTGCACCGCGAAAGCGGACAGGCTGCGCTTCTGGACGGCCTTGACGGCCATGTTGGCGACGCTGACGGCGACCACGCCGTAGTAGCCTGGCATCCAGCCCAACAGGGCGGCGACGATCAGCGCCCAGGTCACCAGCCAGAACCACCAGTCGCCGCTTTTCGGGAAGATTTTGAACGTCATGGCGCATCCCTCCTGCCGCTGGGCGATTCGATGCGCCGAGGCTAGCCGAATGCGGCCGCCGCCGCCTTGATCCAGGTCAGGGGCGGCGGGGTCGTGGGCTGGAAAGAGTGGCGCGACCTCATACTTCGAGACGGGCCTTCGGCCCTCCTCAGCATGAGGGCATGAACGGCGGAGCCTCATGCTGAGGAGGCGCGGAGCGCCGTCTCGGAGTATGAGGTCGCGCCGCCCTGTCGGAGCCCCTCAAAACCCCAGCGCGCAGCCGTCCTTGCGGTGCTCGGAGCCGGCCGACAGCACGCCGTGCCCGCGGTCGATGACGATCATCTGGCCGCCGCCCAGCGGCGCCGGGGCGAAGTTGAGGGCGTGGCCGCGGGCCTTGAGCCCGTCGTAGGTTTCCGCCGGGAAGGTCTTCTCGATATTGACCAGGGAGCCGGTGGCGAACACGCGCGGCATGCTGATCGCCGCCTGCGGGTCGAGGCCGAATTCGATGACGTTGGTCAGCACCCGCGTGTGGCCGTAGGGCTGGTAGTCGCCGCCCATCACGCCATAGGGGGCCACGGCCTCGGCGCCGCGGGTCAGCATGCCGGGCATGATTGTGTGCATGGGACGCTTGTTGGGGCCGATGCAGTTGGGATGGGCCGGGTCGAGCCGGAACGACTCGCCACGGTTCTGGAACAAAACGCCGGTCTCGGGGCACAGGATGCCGCTGCCGAAGGAATGATAGACCGAGTTGATGAAGCTGACCGCGTTCAGGTCCCTGTCCACGACGCTGATATAGACGGTGTCCGAGGTCTTCAGGCCGAGCTCCGGGATGTCCTGCATGGCGCGGTCGAGCGAGATATTGGCGCGCAAGCCGGCCGCCCAGTCCTTCGAGACGAGCTGTGCGGGCGAGACCTTCAGGGTCCCCGGGTCCGAGATCGCCGTATCGCGCACGGCGAACGCGATCCGCCCGGCCTCGATCTCGAGATGGGTGCGCTCGGCCGACAGCGGGCCGTACTGCGCAAGCTCGAAGCCCTCCAGGATGTTCAGCATGATCAGCGCCGTCACGCCCTGGTTGTTCGGCGGGATCTGGTGGACCGTGTAGCCGCGGTAACCGGTGGTGATGGGCGTGACGTAATCGCCCGCGGCGGCGGCGAAATCCGCCACCGTATGCAGGCCGCCCAGGGCCCGCAGCTTGGCCGTCATGGCCGCCGCCGCGGCGCCCGCATAGAAGCCCTCGCGGCCCGTTTCCGCGACGATCTTGAGGGTTTCGGCCAGTTTCGGCTGATAGTGCAGCGCGCCTTCCGCCGGCGCCGCGCCGCCGGGCAGGAACAGCGCCTTCGCGTCGGCGTCCCACGAGACGGTCCCGGCCGCGTTCTGCCAGTCATAGCGGATGCGCGCGTGCACCGGATAGCCCTCGGCGGCATAGTGGATCGCCGGGGCCAGCAGGCGGTCGAGCCCCATCCTTCCGTGGTCGCGGTTGAGCGTGCACCATGCCTCGATGGCGCCGGGGACCGTCACCGAATGCGGGCTGTGCTGGACGATCTCATCGATGCCCCGGTCGCGGTACCAGTCGACCGTCGCGGCGGCCGGGGCGCGGCCGGAGCCGTTATAGGCGATCACCTCGCTCGTCCCTTTCGGGCACATCAGCGCGAAGACGTCGCCGCCGATGCCGGTCGACTGCGGCTCCACCACCGCCTGCACGGCGGCGGCGCAGATCGCCGCGTCCATGGCGTTGCCGCCGTCCTTGAGCACGTCCAGCGCCGCGCCGGTGGCCAGCGGATGGGAGGTCGCGGCCATGCCGTTGACCGCGTGGACGGTGGAGCGCCCGGGAACTTCGAAATCGCGCATGGGATGCCTCTGGATTTTCGGGCTAACCTAACGGCCGGGCGACGCCCGCGCCAGCCCCGTTTTCGGCCTGCAAGGTGCCGGGCCGATCCCTTTCGGCACATCCTTCGTCAGGCTCAGAACCGAGACTTTTGTTTCTCCCGGCTCCGCCGGGTCCCACCCCCTCCCAACCCTCCCCCGCCCAGGCGGGAGAGGGCTCATTGGGCACGCTTGCGCCGACAAAGCCCCTCTCCCTTGAGAGGGGGAGGGGTTGGGGAGGGGGATGACGCTCGCTATCCCCGTCCATGCAAAATTCGCCTTCTTACCTGGCGCCATGGCGCCAGTTGGCGTCAGGACAACTTGACCACCGTGCGGCCCCTCACCTGGCCCTTGAGGATCCGGCCGGCGGCCTCCATCGCGCCATCGAGGCCGATCTCCTCGGTCATCGCCTCCAGCTTGTCCATCGACAGGTCGTGGCCGACGCGCTCCCAGGCGCGCAGGCGGTCCTCGTAGGGCTGCATCACAGAATCCACGCCGAGCAGCTTCACGCCGCGCAGGATGAAGGGCAGCACGTTGGTCTCGACCTTGATGCCGCCGGCATTGCCGCAGGCCGCGATCGGCGCGCCATAAGCCATCTGGCCGATCAGCCGCGCCAAGGTCGCGCCGCCGACGGTGTCGACCGCGCCGGCCCACACGGCGCTCTCCATCGGCTTGCCGCTGGGCTCCGACAACGCCTCGCGGCCGACGATTTCCGCAGCACCGAGCGATTTGAGGTAATCGTGGGTGTCGGCGCGGCCGGTGACGGCGGCGATCTCGTAGCCGAGCTTGGCGAGGATCGCGATGGCGACCGAGCCGACGCCACCGGCTGCGCCGGTCACGATCACCTTGCCGGACCCCGGGGTCACCCCGTGATCCTCCAACGCCAGCACGCAGAGCATCGATGTGAAACCCGCCGTGCCCACCGCCATCGCCTGGCGCGCATCGAGCCGCTTGGGCAGCGGCACCAGCCAGTCGCCGCTGACCCGCGCCTTGCCGGCAAGCCCGCCCCAATGGGCCTCGCCGACACGCCAGCCGGTCAGCACCACCTTGTCGCCTTCCCTGTAGCGCGCATGGTGCGATTCCTCGACGGTGCCGGCGAAGTCGATGCCCGGCACATGCGGATAGTTGCGCACCAGCCGGCCCAGCCCGTTCAGGATCAGCCCGTCCTTGTAGTTGACGCCGGAATACGCGACGCGGACGGTGACGTCGCCGTCCGGGAGGTCGGCGTCGGTGAGGTCCCTGATTGCGCCGGCGACCTTGCCGTCGGCCTCGGTCAGCACGAGTGCGGAAAAGCGGTTTTCGGCCATGGTGTTCGCCTCCTGTCCGGCTGTTGCGCCGCCTGCCGGGCGGTATAGCCCCTGCGCCCCGGTCGGGCAAGGGCAGCGCGGTCGAAATGCCGCCGCGAAACCCGCAGAAAACACCGGTGCATGGGGTTGTTCCAAACGAACCGGGTGTCCCGGGCGCTCACGCGGGCGATTTCGCTACGTGGCCGGCCCCGCAATGCGTATCATCGGCGCGGGCGAGAACCCCGGGAAACCCCGCGCGGAATAAGGGATGCTGCCGCTTTACACGGTCACGATGGGCTTGAGCGCCCTGCTGCTGTTCTGGGTGCAGCCGCTCTACGCGCGGATGATGCTGCCGCTGCTGGGCGGCGCGCCGGCGGTATGGATAACCGCCATGCTGTTCTTCCAGGCGGCGCTGCTGGCGGGGTATCTGTACGCCCATCTGTCGATCCGCTGGCTCGGGCTGAAGCGCCAGTCGGTGCTGCATGGCGGCCTTCTGCTGGCGGCCTTCGTGGCGCTGCCGGTGGCCCTGCCGCAGGGCTGGACACCGCCGGCGGCGGCGATGCCGGCGGGCTGGCAGCTGGCCCTGATGGCGGCCGGAATCGGCCTGCCCTTCTTCGCGGTCTCGGCCACCGCGCCGCTGCTGCAGCGCTGGTTCGCCCATACCGGACACGCCGAGTCCGCCAACCCCTATTTCCTCTATGGCGCCAGCAACATCGGCAGCATCGCCGCGCTGCTCGGCTATCCGGTGCTGGCCGAGCCGGCGCTGCGGCTGGGCCAGCAGAGCCTCGCCTGGACCGGCCACTATGCCGTGCTGATCGCGCTGATCGGGCTGTGCGGGTATGCGATGTGGCGGCGATACGTCGCCGACCCGCCGGGCGCCGAGGGCGAGGCGCTGGCGCTGTCGCCCGACATCGACTGGCGCCGCCGGCTGTGGTGGATCGCGCTGGCCTTCGCGCCGTCCAGCCTGATGCTGGGAGTGACCCTGCACATCTCCACCGACCTCGCCGCGGTGCCGCTGCTCTGGGTCCTGCCGCTGACCCTCTATCTGCTCAGCTTCGTGATCGTCTTCGCGCGGCGGCCGCTGCTGCCGCATCGCCGGATGCTGGCGCTGCAGGTCCCGGCACTGATCGTCCTGGTGGTGGTGATGGCCTGGGACATCACCGGGCCGTGGGGCGAGATCCTGATCCACCTCGTCGCGTTCTTCTTCATCGCCACCGCCTGCCATGGCGAACTCGCGGCGCGGCGGCCCACGGCCCGGCACCTGACCGAGTTCTATCTCTGGATGGCCGTCGGCGGCGTGCTGGGCGGCGTGTTCAACGCGGTGCTGGCGCCGCTGCTGTTCGACTCGGTGCTGGAATATCCGCTGATGATCGCCGCGGTGGCGCTGCTGCGGCCGTGGCAGGCGGGCGGCGGGCGGCGGGCGCTGGCCCTCGATATCCTGCAGCCGGCCGGGCTGGCGCTGCTGGCCCTGGCGCTCCCGTTCGCCTTCGACTACGGGCCGGACGATGACGGAAGGGCGGTCGTCGCCGTGACCTACTCGCTTGCGGTCGGCATAACCATCGGCTTCGCCCTGATCGACCGGCCGCTGCGTTTCGCGCTCGGTGTCGGGGTGCTGCTGGCGGCCGGGCCGGTGGTGCTGGCACAAACGGGGTTCGCGGGCGACTACCGCCGCGACAGCCTGCTGCGCGAGCGCAGCTTCTTCGGCGTGCACCGCGTCATGCTGCAGTCCGAGCCCGCGGAGGCGCACGTCCTCCTGCACGGCACGACGGTTCATGGCGCGCAGTTCCGGGACCCGGAATTGCGGTCGCAGCCGCTGACCTATTATCACAGGGAGGGGCCGCTGGGCGCGGTGTTCCGCAGCTTCCCGGCGTGGCGGTTCCAGCGGGTCGGCGTGGTCGGGCTCGGCGCCGGCGCCACCGCCTGCTACGCACGGCGCGGCCAGAACTGGACGTTCTTCGAGATCGACCCGACGGTGGCGCGGATCGCCCGCGACGCGCGCTATTTCACCTACCTCGCCGACTGCAAGCCGGACGCCAAGGTGGTGCTGGGCGACGCAAGGCTGTCGCTGCAGCGCGTGCCGGACGGAAATATCGACCTGCTGGTCCTGGACGCGTTTTCGTCCGATGCCATCCCGGTGCATCTGCTGACGGCGGAGGCCTTCGCCCTGTACCGCCGCAAACTCTCTGCGCGCGGGGTGATCGCGGTCCACATCTCGAACCAGTTCCTCGACCTGGAGCCGGTGGTCGGCCGGATCACGGCGGAGACCGGGTTCTTCGGCGTCGTCCGCTACGACAACGAGCCCGACGAAGCCGAAACGCTCGCGTCGCTGCGGGTGCCGTCGATCTGGGCCGTCATGGCGCGGCGGCCGGACGATATCGCCGAACTGGCGCCGGACCCGCGCTGGCTGCCCTTACGCGGCGCCAATGCCCCGCTGTGGACTGACGATCACGTGAATATCGTCCGGGCCCTCATCTGGCCGGACGGATTCGGGGACGAAAATTAGGACGCCGGTTGCGCGATATCCCAGGCGGGCTTGCGCAGGGTCACCGTCGCACCGCCGGCCTCGAGTTCCAGCGCGCCGCCCCCGGCCTCGACATGTTCCATCCGGACCAGCGCCAGGCCAAGCCCGTCGCGCGACGAGCGCATCTCGCCGGCCTCCTTGCCGTTGCGCATCAGCTTCGTGCCCGGCGCCGGCGCCGCACCGGTGACCGTAACGGGCATCAGCCGCTTCTTGATAAGGCCGCGGTATTTCGTCCGCGCCGTCAGTTCCTGCCCCATATAGCAGCCCTTGTCCCAGTCGACGCCGTTCAGCGCGTCGAAATTGCTCTCCAGCAGGATCGACTTCTCGACCACCAGATCCCTGGTGCCGTCGGGCAGGCCGAGCCCGAGCCGCATGCGGTCGTAGTCCTCGGGCGTCGCGGCGGCGAAGCCCAGCGCCTCCACGACCTTCGCCGCGCGGCCGGCCGGCAGCATCGCCCGCGCGCCGGCGCCGGCGAGGCGCGGATCCATGTAGACCGCCCCGCCTTCGAGGGGCCGCCCGGCCCCGGGCGTGTCTGCGAGTCCGAGAGCCTGCGCGGCGCCGTCGCCCCACAGCGCAACGGCCGCCATGTTGTCGGCGACGCCCAGATCGACCGCGGCGCGCAGCTTGAACTTGTGGAGCCGCCGGCCGAAATCCATCAGCCGCTCGCCGCCCTCGCAGTCGAGGTGGATCACCTCGCCGACCTCGGTCATGAAGAAATCGTGCAGGTACTTGCCCTGCGGCGTCAGGAACGCCGCCCATATCGCGTGCTGCGCGTCGGCCCGCGTCACATCGTTGGAAACCAGCCCCTGCAGAAAATCCCGCCGGTCGGCGCCGCCGACGGTGATCACGCCGCGGTGCGAGAGATTGGTATAGAAGAGTCCTGTCATTGTTCCGGCGTCGTCCTTCGATGCGGTCCGCCAAACCACATAGGCGCTCGCGCTGCCCACGGCAAGCGCCCGGGCGGCCCGACTTATCGGTTTGCAGCGCCGCGAAGAGGCATTACCCTTGGCGGTACGGTGCCGTCGCAAACTGCGGCGGTACGAATTTCCGCGAAGGAACAGTCCTCACGCAATGGCTGAACGTTTCGATCTGATCATCCGGGGCGGCACGTGCCTGACCCCCGCCGGGCGGGTGGGCGCCGATATCGGCGTGTCCGAGGGCCGCATTGCCGCGATCGGCGATCTGGGGCAGGCGACGGCCGAAACCGTTTTCGAGGCGAAGGGCCTGCATGTGCTGCCCGGCGTGATCGACAGCCAGGTGCATTTCCGCGAGCCCGGGAACGAGCACAAGGAAGACCTCGAAAGCGGCACACGGGCGGCCATTCTGGGCGGCGTCACCGCGGTCTTCGAGATGCCGAACACCAGCCCGCCGACCGTCTCCACAGCGGACCTCACCGACAAGATCAAACGGGCCACGGGCCGCGCCTGGTGCGATTTCGCCTTCTTCGTCGGCGCCGCGAAGGAGAACGTCAACCGCCTCGCCGGGCTGGAGCAGCTTGCCGGATGTTGCGGCATCAAGGTCTTCATGGGGTCGTCGACCGGCTCGCTGCTGGTCGAGGGCAAGGGACTGCTGCGCGATATCATGTCGCGCGGCCGCCGGCGCATCGCGATTCATGCCGAGGACGAGGACCGGCTGAAGGCGCGCCGGGAGCTGGCCGTGGACGGCGGCAAGCCGTACTGCCACCCGATCTGGCGCGACGAGGAGACAGCCCTGCTCGCGACGCGGCGGGCCCTGGAGCTGGCCGGCGAGACCGGCCGCCGCATCCATGTCCTGCACGTCACCACGGCCCAGGAGATGGACATCCTGGCGCGGCACAAGGGCCTCGCGACCGTGGAGGTCACACCGCAGCACCTGACCCTGGCGGCGCCCGACGCCTACGAGCGGCTCGGCACGCTGGCGCAGATGAACCCGCCGATCCGGGACGAGAAGCACCGCGCGGGGCTGTGGCGGGCCGTCGCTTCGGGCGTCGTCGACGTGATCGGCTCGGACCATGCCCCGCACACGCTGGAGGAGAAGGCGAAACCCTATCCGGACAGCCCGTCGGGCATGCCCGGCGTGCAGACGCTGGTCCCGGTGATGCTCGACCACGTATCGGCGGGGCGGCTGACCCTGGAGCGTTTCGTCGATCTGACCGCCGCCGGGCCGGCGCGGATCTACAACGCCGCCCGCAAGGGCCGCATCGTCGTTGGCTATGACGGCGATTTCACGATCGTCGATCTCAAGGCGAAGCGGACGATCGCTAACGACTGGATCGCCAGCAAATGCGGCTGGACGCCGTTCGATGGGATGAAGGTGACCGGCTGGCCGGCCGCCACGGTGATCCGCGGCCACATCGTGATGCGCGACGACGAGAC
>CAMYKU010000082.1 GCA_947259105.1 uncultured Alphaproteobacteria bacterium | reverse complement strand
TTCCCTCATGGTCATGCTGCCGGCGTTCGCGACCGCCATGGTGTTCTTCGCCTCGCCGGGGTCGTACGGGACAGGTTTTGCGATCGCCGTCACTGTGGCGGTTTTCGTGTGGCTGGCCGGCCTCTTCTACATCCTGTGGACGGCGGCGCGTGGGCTCGTCCAGGCCGAGGACGGGCGCGCCGTTGCGTTCAACCGGGTGATCGGCACCTTCTTCATGTTCTATTTCCTGCCGCTCGGCATCTATTTCCTGCAGCGCCGCGTGCGCCGGCTGGAGGCCGATCGCACCGAACTGAGGAGCGCGCGATGAGGCTTGTGCGGTTCGTGATGGCAGGGTTCGCGCTGTTGGCCGCGTGGACCGGGACACCTTCATATGGGGCTGACCCGAACCCGGCGGATACACGGGGCAATGATCCCGCGGACGCCGCCGACTCCGTGAAGCGGTTCGTGCTGATGGACAGCACCGGCAGGGATACCGATCCGGGCCAGGCGGCCGTCCTTCTGGACAAGGTAACCGGCGAACTCATCATCCTCGCGGATCCCGGCGACGGCAAGGGCCTGCGCGAAATCTCTCGAGTCCGCACCGACCTGTTTAATGTCCATGTATCGATCCTGCCGGTCGCGCGGAATCGCTATTACGTGGTCGCCGATTACAGTTACGATCCGCTCGGAAACGAAACCGTTGATGTGCAGGTGATTGACCCCGTTACGCACGAAACGCGCCTCTCCGCGTGGTCCAGACTGGCGCCGCTGATCGAGGACATAAACGGGGACGGCGTCGCAGAACTCGTCCTGTTCTTCGACACCGAGGATTTCGATCACCCGGAGGCGCCGGTCTGGCCGGTGATCCATGCCCTTGACCAGGACGGCATGTTGCGGCGACCGCCGCCGGAGGATCCCGCCTACCGTACGTTCATGGAGGGCGTCGAGACGCAGTTCGAGGAATTTGTGCCGCGCTTGGAAGCCGATTGCGAAACGTTGGCGACGACCCAGCACGGATGCCCGCAGTGGCTGAATGACGACATCGCCAAGGCCCGCAAACAGCTGCAGGATATCAGGCGTGTTCTTGGCCGTTGACAGCGGGCTGTAGCAGTCTCAACCCTTCCCCCGCAGGATCCGTACCGCGTCGTTGAGCTGGCTCATGCGCTTGTGGTCGCCGTTGCCGCCGTCGGGGTGGTGGATGGCGGCCAGGGCGCGGTAGCGCTTGCGGACGGCGTCCGGGCCGGGACGTGCCCCCGGCGGGAATCCGAGCACGTGCAGCGCCTCGGTGCGGTTGCGGACGCCGTGCGCCAGCGGCTCGAAGGACGATGCCCCGACCTGCCGGCGCAGGCGGGCGATTTCGGCGCGCGCGTCCTTCAGCCGGTCGGCCGCGAGCGGGGCCCGGCCATCCTCCATCGTGAGTTCGACCTCGCCCCGGTCCATGGCCAGCGCCAGCGCCAGCGCCGAGCGGATCTGCGGCGCCTTGCGGCCGGCGACCGTGCGTACCTGCAGGCGCGGCTTGCGGCGCCAGTTCTTGCCCTCATTCGCGCCGGACTTCAGGATCACGGTCTCGCGGTCGCCGGGCTCCGGCTCGCCGGGATCCGGGAAATTTGCGGCCTCGCCCGGCATCAGCAGCAACACCGACCGCGCCAGCTCGCCGGGATTCACGCCGCGCCGCCCGGCGAGCTCCAGGACCGCGTCCCGGAAGGCGCTGGCGCAGGGCACCACATAGGACTTGTTCGAGATGTCTTCGGGGGCTTGCTGTGGCGTACGCGGCATGTCGTCGTAATCGTCCGGGTGTTCCAGCTTGTCGCCCAGCCACAGGCGCCGGCGGCGCGAGCGCAACAGCTTGGCCTTGCGCAGGGCTTCGCCATAGTCTTTCCGCAACTCGCTCATATCCGTCAACTACGATTTCAGTTTCCAGGATTCGGATACGTTACAGCATGCCGTGCAATTCCGACAGTGACAGCAATTATCGTGCCGGATTTTAGGGAAACGGGTGCGGCCGGGCGGCGGCGCGACCTCATACTTCGAGACGGCGCTACGCGCCTCCTCAGCATGAGGCTTCGAGACGGGCCTTTCGCGGCTCGCACACGCCGCCTGCCGGCGGCTGCTCGGCGCGACGGCCCTCCTCAGCATGAGGCTTGAACGTTTGTGTCCTCATGCTGAGGAGCGGCGGAGCCGCGTCTCGAAGTATGAGGTCGCAAGGTGCCGCCTGCGCCGGACAATCTTGAACAATTCCGGCGATTGAACGCGCCCGTCAGCCGCGCAGCGTGCCGCCGGTCTGCTTTTGCACCGCGGCGATGATGGCGGCGGAGACCTTCTCGATATCCTCGTCGGTCAGGGTCCGGTCCTGCGGCTGCAGGACGACGGCGACCGCCACCGATTTCTTGCCCTCGCCGACGCCTTCGCCGGCATACACATCGAACACGCTGACCTCGCTGATCAGGCCCTTCTCGGCGCTCCTGGCGGCGCGCGACAGCGATTCCGCCGGCACCTCGGCGTCCACCACGAAGGCGAAATCGCGGCCGACCGGCTGGAACGGCGAGGGCCGCAGCAGGGCCCGGGTCTTGCCGCCCTTCGCACGGGGCTTCGGAATACGGTGCAGGAAGATCTCGAACCCGGCCACCGGGCCCTTGACGCCCATGGCCCGCAGGATACGCGGATGGATCTCGCCGAACCAGGCCAGCACGTTGGGGCCCAGCCGCAGCGCGCCGGAGCGTCCCGGATGATACCAGCCCGGCGCGTCGCGCGAGACCTGGACGTTGCCGGCCGGCGCGCCGCAGGCGGCCAGAACCGCCAGCGCATCGGCCTTGGCGTCGAACGCATCCACCGCGCGCGGCGCCTCCGCCCAGTGGCGCGGGCCGCTGTTGCCCGTCCGCAGGCCCGCGGCGACGATATCCTCGCCCTCCGGCGTATCGTCGCGCCAGGCCGGGCCGACCTCGAACAGGCCGAGATCGGGGTAGCCGCGGTCCGCGTTCCTTCCCGCTGCCGCCAGCAGGTTCGGCAGCGTCGATGGCCGCATGACCGTCAGGTCGGCGCTGATCGGATTCTCGAGATGCAGCTCCGCCGGCACGCCGCCAAACAGCGCGGCCTGGTCCTCGGCCATGAACGACCAGGTGACCGCCTCCAGCATGCCGCGGCCGGCCAAAACCTTGCGGGCGAAGCTTTCGCGCCGCTGGCCCAGCGTGAGGATCCGCTCGGGAAGCGCGCTGTCGCGCTGCAACGGCACCGCGGGGATCGCATCGAACCCCTTGACCCGCAGCACTTCCTCGACGAGGCACGCCTCCAGCGTGACGTCCGGGCGCCAGGACGGGGTGGTGGCGACGATCGCGCCCTTGCTTTCCCTGGTCGTGAAGCCCAGCGCCTCGAGGATGCCCCGCTGCTCCTTGACCGGCATGTCGACGCCGCCCAGCGTCTTGACGCGGTCAGCCCGCAGCTTCACCTCGCGCGCTGTCTCGGGCATCTCGCCGGCAATCGAAAGGTCGCTCGCCTCGCCGCCGCAGCAGTCGAGAACCAGCCGCGCCGCCACTTCCGCGCCCCACAGGGCCGATTCCGGGTCCACGGAGCGCTCGAACCGGTACCGCGCGTCCGATTCGATGCGCAGCTTGCGGCCGGTGGCGGCGGTGCGGATCGGGTCGAACAGCGCGACCTCGAGGAAACATTCGGTGGTGTCCGCGGTGCAGCCGGTGACCTCGCCACCCATCACCCCGGCGATGCCGTGCACGCCCGCGCCGTCGGCGATGCAGGTCATGCCGTCGTCCAGCGTGTATTCCTTGCCGTCGAGCGCGAGGATGGTTTCGCCCGCGTGCGCGAAGCGCATGGTCAGCGCCCCGCCCTCCAGCTTGGCCGCGTCGAACACGTGCAGCGGCCGGCCGAGGTCGAAAGTGACGTAGTTGGTGATGTCGACCAGCGCCGAGATCGGGCGCAGGCCGATCGCCAGCAGGCGCCGCTGCATCCAGTCCGGGCTGGGGCCGTTCACAAGGCCGCGGAACGTGCGGCCGACGACCATCGGGCAGGCGCCCTCCGCGCCCTTCGGGAATTCCCGCCGCCACTGGATCGTGCTCTCGAAGGACGGCGCCACCGGTTCGGCCGCGGTGAACGGTTTCAGGGTCCCGATGCCGGCCGCGGCGAGGTCGCGGGCGACGCCCCGCACGCCGAGGCAGTCGCCGCGGTTCGGCGTGATCGCGATCTCGATGACCGGGTCGTCGAGCCCGATGATTTTCGCGAACGGCGCGCCGACCGGCGCGTCCTCCGGCAACTCGATGATCCCCTGGTGCTCGTCCGACAGCCCCATCTCGCGCTCGGAGCACAGCATGCCGTTCGACTCCTGGCCGCGGATGACGCCCTTCTTCAGGTCCATGCCGGTGCCCGGGATATGCGTTCCGGCGGGCGCGAACACCCCCTTCATGCCGGTGCGCGCGTTCGGCGCGCCGCACACCACCTGGATCTCCTCGCTGCCGGTATCGACGATGCAGACCCTCAGCTTGTCCGCGTTCGGGTGCGGCTTCGCCTCGACCACGTAGCCGACGGTGAACGCCGCCAGGTCCTTCGCCGGGTCGTGGACTTCTTCCACCTCCAGCCCGAGCGCGGTCAGCGCGTCGGTGATCGCGTCGAGCGGCGCATCGGTCTCAAGATGGTCTTTCAGCCATGACAGGGTGAACTTCACGGCGTCAGCCCCCGGAACAGGGTCGGGACCTCCAGCGGCACGAAACCGTAGTGCTTCAGCCAGCGCAGATCGGCATCGAAGAAGGTGCGCAGGTCGGGAATGCCGTATTTCAGCATGGCGATGCGCTCGATCCCCATGCCGAAGGCGAAGCCCTGATACTCCGCGGGGTCGATGCCGCAGGCGGCCAGCACGTTGGGGTGCACCATGCCGCAGCCGAGGATCTCCAGCCAGTCGTCGCCGGCGCCGATCTTCAGCTCGCCACCGCTGCGATCGCAGCCGATATCGAGCTCCGCCGAAGGCTCGGTGAAGGGGAAATAGCTGGGGCGGAAGCGCACCGGCACATCCGGCAACTCGAAATAGGCGCGCACGAATTCGATCAGGCAGCCCTTGAGATGCCCCATATGCGTCGTCCTGTCGACGATCAGCCCCTCGACCTGATGGAACATCGGCGTATGCGTCATGTCGCTGTCGCAGCGATAGGTCCGGCCCGGCGCGATGATGCGCAGCGGCAGGCCGTTCGCCTTGCCGCCGGATATCGCCTGCATCGCGCGGATCTGCACCGGCGAGGTGTGGGTGCGCAGCACCATGCGGCTGCCGTCCGGCCTTTCCGGCAGGTAGAACGTATCGAACATCTGCCGGGCGGGGTGCTCCGGCGGGATGTTGAGGGCGGTGAAATTGTGGAAATCGTCCTCGATGTCCGGCCCCTCGGCGACCGAATAGCCCATTTCACCGAAGATCGCCACGATCTCGTCCAGGGTCTGGCTGATCGGGTGCAGCCTGCCCTCGGGCAGCGGCCGCGCCGGCAGCGTCACGTCGACCGATTCCGCGGCGAGGCGCGATTCCAGCGCCGAGTCGGCCAGCGCCGCCATCTTCGCGTCGATCGCCGCCGAAGCCGCCTCCTTCAGGGCGTTGACGGCCTGGCCGCGCGCGCGCCGCTGCTCGGGGTCGACCTGGCCGAGCCCCTTCAGGAGCCCGGTGACCGTGCCTTTCCTGCCGAGCGCGGAGACGCGCAACGTTTCCAGCGCCGCCGTCGAATCCGCCGATTCGATGGCGGCGAGCAGCTCATCGCGCAATGCGTTCAGGTCGTCCATCGGATCATCGCCGCCTCATACCCGGCGGCGCGTTGCCCTCTGCCCCTTATTTCGCGGCGGCGGCCAGCGCGTCGCGCGCCTGGCCGACCAGATCCTCGAAAGCTGCCGGCTCGCTGACCGCGAGTTCCGCCAGGATCTTGCGGTCGAGATCGATCTCGGCCCTCTTCAGGCCGTTGATGAACTGCGAATAGGTCATGCCGTGCTGCCGCACACCGGCGTTGATGCGCTGGATCCACAGGCCGCGGAAATCGCGCTTGCGCGTGCGGCGGTCGCGATAGGCGTATTGCAGATTCTTCTCGACCCGCTGGATCGCGGCGCGGAAGGTGTTCTTCGAGCGGCCGCGCGCACCCTTGGCCAGCTTGACGATTTTCCTGTGACGGGCGTGCGTGGTGACGCCCCGCTTGACACGTGCCATGATTCGGACTCCCTACGGGCTTAGGCGTTCGGCAGATAATTGCGTTTGACGACCTTGGCGTCGCTCGCGGCCATGATCTGCGTTCCGCGGTTGGTCCGCTTCATCTTCTGGGAGCGCCGGCGCAGCATGTGGCTGAGGCCCGCGCTGTTGAACCGCACCTTGCCCTTGGCGGTCAGGCGGAAGCGCTTCTTCGCGCTGCTCTTGGTCTTCATCTTGGGCATTTCATGTCCTTTCGTTCTTTCTAACGGCCGGGCATACCCATCGGGCCCGGGCGCGCTATCGGGGCGCGGGGAATCTTCCCCAACGCCGCGCGGCCTTATAAACGCAGACGCCCGGCGATGCAAGGGGTCCGGGGCATTGGGGACTGCCTCGGTTTGAAATCCTGCCGGAACAACGCCCGGAAGGTCCGCTTATCGGCAGATCATATCTGCTTTGCGCTCCAATGGCAGACATTGGCGAATGACCATCGGCACAGCTGCACGTGACCCGCTCCGAACATCCCGGCTCGTTTATCCAGACAGGAGTTTGCCCGGATAAAGTGATTCCCGCCACCCTTCCGGGCCAATTCATCTGGCCCGGATCACAAGGGGTCTGCCTATGCGAATTCAGTCCCGCCGTTACTCTATGCCTCAGGCTATTTCACTCTATTTTTTATGTGGAAACTGTGATAGCCTAGGTTGCTGTCTACGCCCAAAAACGAATTCGGCGCAGCGATAAGAGTACCCGGCGAAGCCGACGACACTCTTATGGTTGACGATGCAATTGACCACGATTGCGGGGCGCGGCAGCCACTAACAACCAAGGTCCTATTGGCGGGCACCAACCTGTGGTTCCAGACGAACCAAGGAAATGTCGTGACTCCGGAATCACTGGACCGACAACCTCGCGGTCTATTGGTCGACCGAAATTCAAACGGGTTTCGTTGGCCCCACACGGAGGAAAAGCCCTTGAACAGCAAAGAAAATTGACGGTTGTGGCAGCGTTTGCCGCTGCGACGCCGTCGGCGATGGCGTATTCGCCTCGTTACGCAGAAGACCCCTCTCCAACGGTAAATTGCAATGCCCGGGGGGTGAGTCTCCAGACCAAACTGAACAACGTGCCCAACGTTCGGTGCGATTCAAACACAAGGAGGAGACATAATGTTTTCGAAGACAGTGTTACTGGCCCAAGTCAAGACGACCGCGGCCCGCGTTGCATTCTTCCTAGGGTGTATCGCGGTGCTGGCGTTGCAAGGTCCGGGGGTCGCTCGTGGGCAACCCAGCGACGTTCGGACCGAGTTGCTGAAAGCGTTGGAGCTTCAGTCGGGCGTGGCGGAAAGTCTGGGGCGTACCGACCTGGCGGCCACTCTCGACAACGCCATTGAACAGGTGCATTTCGTGAGCGACGCGGACCTGGTTCCGCTTGAGGGCGCAATCGACGGGATACAAAACTACAGTGGCGCTCTGCAAAGGCTCGACGCGGCGATACAAGAGGCGGCGGCGGCGGAAGCGGTTCGGTCTGTCGGAACGCCCTCGGTCACCATCTATGGCGCCGTTCCCCCGC
This sequence comes from uncultured Alphaproteobacteria bacterium, assembly GCA_947259105.1. GTDB lineage: Bacteria > Pseudomonadota > Alphaproteobacteria > UBA8366 > JADFVY01. The sequence goes on along the minus strand of CAMYKU010000082.1, from coordinate 6,704 downwards.
CCAGTCTCACCCCGCCCCCATACTTCGACGGCGGTATTACCGGTTTGCTCTGCAGGCTTCCCGACGCCACGATCGGAGTGCGCAACAATACTGAAATCGTACTCGATGCGAGGATTGCCCTTGGTGTGGCGAAAACCGCTTGGGCGGGTGTCGAGGTGGCTTGCGGGTTGGATGTTGTGGCTTTGGCCAGTGGGGGCCTCGGTGCAGTGGCGTGTGGAGCCTTGGCCGTTGCCGTAGCTGCCGCCGAGGAAATCCTGGACGGCTTTCAGAGGTGCGATGAGACGATTGACGAGGCCCACCTCGACGCCGCGTTCTTCAGGGCCGAGGACAACTTCATCCTCGGGACTCATACCCACGAGGACCTGGCGACCCACGACACCAACATCGATGCCGATCTTGCGACGCACGATGCCGATGTCAAGGCCCTGCTTGCCAAACTCCAGAACAGCGTCGATGAAAATCAGCGCAAGCTGGATCAGATCATCGATCTGCTGCTAACGCCTCAGGGGCGGCGCGACGGTTTCCCCCAAAAGCCGGCGCCCCAGGTGCGGCGCGACGGTTCTCCCAAAAAGCCGACGCCTCAGGTGCGGCGCGCCGGTTTTCCCGCGAGATAGTTGATGGCGCGATGAGGCCGGTGAAAGCGGGACGAAACTGATCGAAATAAAAACTGGTCCCGGCTGGTTGACGCCAGCCGGGACATTTGGTCGATGCCAAGTCGTCCCTGTGAACTTCGGGTTTAAGACGCCTCTCGGCTAACAGCTGACTCAATCACCGCATAGGAACGATGGCCGGTTTCGAACGATAGGCCGACCTTGACGCAGGCCTCGCGCTTTCAGCCTGCCCAAATTCAGACCGAGATACGACCCGGCGTTGGCGCGCGGGCGGCGGCCGCCAAAAAGAGCCATGAAGAAAAAAGGCGCGGGACGGGTCTCGTCCGCGCCTTCTTGGCGCAAATTCGGGCCGCGCTACTTCGCCGGCGCCAGCACCATGATCATCTGCCGGCCTTCCATGGTCGGGTCGTGCTCGACCTTGGCTTCGGCCTCGGTCTCCTCGCGCACCCGCCGCAGCAGCTTCATGCCGAGCTCCTGATGCGCCATCTCGCGGCCGCGAAAGCGGATCGTCACCTTGACCTTGTTGCCTTCGCCGATGAACTTGTGGACCGCCCTCATCTTCACGTCGTAGTCGTGGATATCGATGTTGGGGCGCATCTTGATTTCCTTGACATCGATCGTCTTCTGCTTCTTGCGGGCCTCGCTCTTCTTCTTCTGATCCTGATATTTGAGCTTGCCGTAATCCTGCACCTTGCAGACGGGCGGATCGGCGCCCGGCGAGATCTCGACAAGGTCGAGGCCCGCCTGTTCGGCCCGGTTCAGCGCTTCCTCGAGGGACACGACGCCGACCATTTCCCCGTCGGCATCGACGAGGCGTACGGGATCGGCGGTTATCAGTTCGTTGGCGCGCGGCCCTTCGCGGACAGGCGGCGCCGCGCTTCGTGGTGGTCTGGCTATAGAAACCTCCTCAATTTCGTTCCCGGTAAGCGATCTTCATGGACGCGCGCCGCCCTGGCGTCGGGCATCCGGCGGCGCCGATTCCTCTGTAAGTGTAGGTAACACATCCTCCAGCGCAAGAATTTCCTGATTCTTGCCGCCGAGACGCCGCAGGGCGACGGTCCCGTCGGCTTCTTCCCGCGCCCCGACAACGAGCAGGACCGGAACCTTGGCGACGCTGTGCTCGCGGACCTTGTAGTTGATTTTTTCCGGCCTCGTGTCCAGCTCGGCACGGATTCCGGCGTCCTGAAGCGCCGCGAACACCCTGGCCGCATAGTCGTCGGCATCGTTGGTTATGGTCGCGACCACCGCCTGCACCGGCGCCAGCCAGAGCGGGAAGCGCCCGGCATACTGCTCGATCAGGACCCCGATGAACCGCTCGAACGAGCCGAGGATCGCCCGGTGCAGCATGACCGGGCGGTGCTTGACCCCGTCCTCGCCGACATAGGCCGCGTCGAGCCGCTCCGGCAGCACGAAATCCACCTGCAGCGTGCCGCATTGCCACTCGCGGCCGATCGTGTCCCTGAGCACGAATTCCAGCTTCGGCCCATAGAACGCGCCTTCGCCGGGGTTGAGCGTATATTCCAGCCCCGCCGCCTGCGTCGCTTCCAGCAGCGCCGCTTCGGCCCTGTCCCAGACGGCGTCCTCGCCGGCCCGGACCTCGGGCCGGTCCGAGAACTTGACCGCCACATCCTCGAAGCCGAAATCGCGGTAAATCGACAGGAGAAGCTCGCAGAACGCCTCGGTCTCGGATGTGATCTGATCCTCGGTGCAGAAGATATGCGCGTCGTCCTGGAGGAAGGCGCGCACCCGCATCAGCCCGTGCAGCGCGCCGGAGGGCTCGTTGCGATGGCACGCGCCGAACTCGGCCATGCGAATCGGCAGATCCCGGTAGCTCTTGATGCCGTGACGGAAAATCTGCACGTGGCCCGGACAGTTCATGGGCTTGAGCGCCAGCATCTTGCGGTTGCCCGCGGCGGCCGCTTCGCCTTCGTCGACTTCGACGACGAACATGTCCTCCCGGAACTTCTCCCAGTGGCCGGACTTCTCCCACAGCACACGGTCGATCAGCTGGGGCGTCTTCACCTCGATATAGCCGGCCGCCTCGAGCCGGCGGCGCATGTAGTCCTGGCACGCGCGGTAGAGCGTCCAGCCCTTCCTGTGCCAGAAGATGCTGCCCGCGGCCTCCTCCTGGATGTGGAACAGGTCCATCTCGCGGCCGAGCCGGCGATGATCGCGTTTTTCCGCCTCTTCCAGCCGGTGGAGGTAGGCTTTCAGCTCCTTCTCGTTGCGCCATGCGGTGCCGTAGATTCGCTGCAGCTGCGTATTGCGCGCGTCGCCCCGCCAATAGGCGCCGGACAGCTTCATCAGCTTGAACGCCTTGCCCAGCTTGCCGGTCGCCGGCAGATGCGGCCCGGTGCACAGATCGAGCCACGCGCCCTGCCGGTAGATCGAGATGTCCTCGTCCTTCGGCAGCGTCTCGATATGCTCGGCCTTGAAGCGCTCCCCCTTGTCGGCGAAGTAGCGGATCGCCTCGTCGCGGTCCCAGATCTCGCGCGTGATCGCCTCGTTGCGGGCGACGATCTCATGCATGCGCTTCTCGATCCGTTCCAGATCCTCCGGCGTAAACGGCTCCTCGCGATAGAAGTCGTAATAGAACCCGTCCTCGATCGCCGGGCCGAACGTCACCTGCGTTCCGGGATAAAGCTCCTGCACGGCCTCGGCCATCACATGGGCCGCGTCATGGCGCAGCAGCTCCAGCGCCGCCTCGTGGTCGCCGGTGACGATCTCGACGCGCGCATCCGCGTCGATAATATGGGCAAGGTCCTTCTGCTCGCCGTCGACGACAATCGCCAGCGCCGCCTTCGCAAGGCCGGGGCCGATCGAGGCCGCCAGCGCGGTCCCGTCGACGGGTGCTTCGAATTTGCGGACGCTGCCGTCCGGAAGCGTGATGGCTACCATGGATTTCGCAACAGTGGGGTCGGCCCGACAATATGATGGCGGCCATTGGCCGCTCGATGCGCCCTCATCTACCCCAAGCGCAGGGCCGCCGCAACCTCGGTGACCGGCAGTTGGGCAAGATTTTCCTTGCGGACCATGACCACATAGCGCCCGCGCGGCCCGTAACGGCCGGCATCGGCGGCAGGTGAGGTCAGCACCACCGAGGGACAGCCGACCGCCGCGATCAGGTGCATGATGCCGCTGTGGTTGCCGACCGCAACGCTGGCGCGCCTGGCCAGCGCGGCGACGTCGAACAGTGTGGTTTTTCCCGTCAGGTCCATGGCGTCCGGCGAGGCCGCGGCGATCAGCTGATTGGTCCTCTCCTCGGACCGGGTCCCGATCACCACGGGCCGGCGGCCCTCGATGGCGACCCGCCGCGCGAGCTCGGCGAATCGGGCCACGGGCCAGCACCCGGCGTCACCGTCCTCGATCCGGCCGGGCGCGAGCAGGACGAAACCGTCCTGCAATCCGTATCTGCCGCCGAAATCCTTGGTCAGCCAGGACAGATCCGGCGTCGGAAGTTCGTCGATTCCGGCCGCGGCCAGCTGGCTGACCATCTGCTCCACATAGTGTTCCCGCACCTTCTCCGGTCCGCGAATAAGGTTGAGGAATCCAGGGCTGCTGCGCGACCATTCCGCCTTGTTGCCCCAGAAATCGCGCATCCAGAAGTGGTAACGTGCGGTCCGCGCGCCGTTGTCGAAATCGTAGACCCGATCCACCCTGGCACGCCGCAAACGCCGTATCAGTTTCGCCACCTTGCCGACCCGCGCCCAGGGCGGTTCGCCGTCGTCCCAGACCTCGTCGAACCAGCCGCTCTTGCGCGCCAGTTCGGCAAAGGGTGGCGTCGTCAGCAATATGATGTACGCGTTGGTGTGGTGGCGGCGGACCGCGCTGAATGCCCCGAATGCCAGGACGAATTCGACGAAACCGCCCAGCTTGATGACCATGACGCGGCGGGCCGGCTGGGCACTCATCCAGGGCTGCCGGGTGCGACAGGCGTTCGGTGCAGCAGCTCACGATAGACGTCGATCGTGGCCGCACACATTTTCGCCGTCGTGAAATTCGCCTCGACGCGGGCAATCGCCGTAATCGCCAGCGCCTCGCGCGCCAGGGTGTCGAGGGCAAGCGCCTTCTCCAGGGCTCCGGCGAGGGCGGCGGGATCTTCCGGCGGCACCAGCCAGCCGGTCACGTCCGGCAAAACGATCTCCGGCGCCGCGCCGTGGTTTGGCGCGATCACCGGCTTGCCCATGGCCTGGGCCTCCGCGACGACCCGCCCGAAGGCTTCCGGTTCGGTCGAGGCCGACACCACCACATCCGCGATCTTGTAGGCCGCCGCCATGTCACGGCAGGGGCCGACCAGATGCACCACGCTCTGCAGGCCGAATTTCTGCACCAGCCCCTCGAGCTCCCTGCGGTAGCCTTCGCGCCCGCCGCCCACGATGAGGCACCGGATCTGCCTGTCCTTAAGGAGCCTCAGCGCCTCCAGCAGCACCCTGTGCCCCTTCCAGCGCGTCAGCCTGCCCGGCAGCATGACGACGGGCACGCCGTCCGGCAGGCGCCACTGGTCGGCGAGCTGGATAACCCGCTCCGCGCTGACCTTCTCGGGATCGAATATCTCGGTATTGACGCCGCGATGGATCAGACGGATGACGTCCGGGTCGACCTTCCGGTAATTGTCGAGAATATAGCTGCGAATGAATTCCGAGATGGCGACCACCCGCTCGCCGCGCGTCATCACCGAATTGTAGAGCCTCTTGAACGGAATGCCGAAACCGTAAGGCCCGTGCACGGTGGTGACGAAATGGGCGCCGGTCCGTCTCGCCGCAAACATCGCACTCCAGGCCGGCGCCCGGCTGCGCGCATGGACAAGGTCGACGCCATGTTCCCTGATGATCCGCGCCAGCTGGCCGGCATTCCGGCGCATGACGAACGGACTCTTCGCTTGCACCGGCAGTTCTATGTGCCGCGCACCGACGCGGTCCAGTTCACGAACCATCGGCCCGCCGCTGGAGACCACCAGGGCGGTCCAGCCCGCCTCGGCCAGGGCCGCGGCCATTTCCACCGTGCCGCGCTCGACGCCGCCGCCCACCAGCGACGGCAGAACCTGAAGGACGACAGGCGCAACGGACACGCGAGTGCTTTCCGAAAATGCCATGTTTCGCTTATTCTCCCGGAGCACACGCGCCCCTCCGTTAGATCGGACATACCAAGTGGACACGCCAATTACAATCCTGGTTGCAAGAGACGGCGCCCGCATCGCCTGCCGCCGGCGCACCGGAAATCCGCCGGGAGTCATGCTTTGCGGGGGGTTCCGGTCCGACATGGCGGGCACCAAGGCTGCCGCGCTGGATGCGTGGGCGATGCGCACCGGGCAGGCGTTCGTCAGGTTCGACTATCGGGGCCACGGCGAATCGTCGGGCGACTTCACCGACGGGACGGTCGGTCTGTGGCGGGACGATGCGCTGCTGGTGCTGGATCAGGCCGGCGACGGGCCGATGGTTGTCGTCGGGTCGTCGATGGGCGCCTGGATTGCGCTGCTGGCGGCGCTGGCGCGCCCGGACCGGGTGCGCGGGCTGGTGCTGGTGGCGCCCGCCGTCGATTTCACCGAGGCGTTGATCTGGGACCGGCTGCCCGGCGACGCACGGGCGACGCTGGAACGCGATGGCGTCTGGCTGCGCCCGTCGGAATATTCCGGCGAGCCGGACCGGATCACCCGCGGTCTGATCGAGGAGGGGCGCCGCCATCTGCTGCTCGGCGGCCCGATTCCGTTCCGCGGGCCGGTCCGAATCCTGCACGGCCTCGCCGACGAGACCGTCCCCTGGGAGCACGGCCTGCGCACCGCGGACGCCCTGGAGTCGCAAGACGTGCTGGTCACCCTCGTCAAGGGCGGCGACCATCGCCTGTCGGGCCCGGGGGATCTCGAGCGGCTCACCGCCGCGCTGGCCGAGATCGTGGCGCGAACCGCCGAATGAGAGTTTGTGAATCGTTCGAATTAGAGCATGGCAGGATTGTTTGGGTTCGCGCTTGCGCCGGCATCGAGCGACCTCATACTTCGAGACGGGCCCGAAGGCCCTCCTCAGCATGAGGCTCCAATTACCTTTGTGCCCTCATACTGAGGAGCGGCTCAGCCGCGTCTCGAAGTATGAGGTCGCTCGA
>CAMYKU010000081.1 GCA_947259105.1 uncultured Alphaproteobacteria bacterium | reverse complement strand
CCTTGCGCCGCTGACCTTCGCGAGCCACGAATACGAGGAGTTCCACCTGCTGATGCCGCTCTATGTCTGCCGCAAATGGAAGGGCATCGTCACGCCGCTCGAGGGCCAGGAGCTGAAATGGGTGCGCCCCAATGCGCTGCGCGACTACCCGATGCCGCCGGCGGACAAGCCGCTGGTGGCCATCCTCAGGGACTGGCTTTAGGGGCCTACGCGAATTTGTTGGGCCGTGCTCAGGCTTTGCCGCTCGGCGAATTCGCAGATGGTTCCGTCCTGCGGCCGTCCGACTCGGCAAGGGCACGATATATGAGGGATAGGGCAACTGCCTCGAACAGCATCATGCACCAGACCACAAACCCGGCGCCGACGGCAAAGGTCCTGTACCACCATCCGGGCCTGACTTCACGTTTTTCGAACAACACCTCGGAAATGGAGGGCTCTAGCGCTTCCCATTCCGTAAGCAGCCCGTCCAATAGAAGTAATCCAGCAAAAAAGACGACAGCCGGCAGCGAAACAAGCACCAGGACCGCGAAGACCCGCCATCCATTCCTCCGGGTGAGACTCCAGGCGCCGCGGAGCGCCGATCCCGTGTCAATGGCGGCCAGTGGGAGCGCCAGCGCGAGACGGGCCGTCACCCAGCCTACCGCTATGCTTCCCGCAACAATCGCAACAAGTGTTGCAATCGCCCCAACTTCGGACACCAGACCACTACCCGACGGAAACATGACTGTGAGCAACGCGCCAAAGAGGGCCAGATCGGTTGCGCCTTCATACAACGCGTGAGGCGCCCACACGACGAGCAATACCAACAGGAAACTGCCCTCGCGAAACCCGATTCGGTATGGCAGAAACCGATAGGGGCCGCGGTCGCCCCGCAGAACGAGGCGATGGACCGACACCAGCGCAGCGGTCGAGACGACCGCCGCCAAGACCCACCAGCCGATTGTTCTCAATAGGATCGTCATCTGAAAGCGCAGATGGTCTAACGACATCGGTTCGACGGGCTCGACTATGATCGGCCCGCCCATCACTGCATCGCTGGGTTGCAGGAGCAGTCCCCACAGAACGATCACGGGCAGGCCGATATACGACAGCCGAACTGAATGGCGGAGCACAAGTTGCGTACAGCTCAGAACCGTCCGCCATATCGGGAGTTTCCGCACTTCGTTCAAAACGACCCCACTCACGAAAACACGTCCGCGACGGGCGGTTTGCCGTAGTGCAAGTAGACCAGCGCCAGGGCGGCGGCCATCGCGAGCTCGCGGACCACGTCGATTGCCGCGCTGAGCGCCGATACAAGGATACCGGGCGGTGCGCCCTCTGCCGTTGCACCCGACACAATTCCGCCAATAATATAGAATGAGAACCACATGACGAAGACGATGCCGGCGATCCGCCAGCCGGCCCCGCCGGTCATGCGCCACGACCGGCCATAGCTGTTGTTGTCGCCACCCGCGGCCGCCGGCAAGGACAACCCCGCCCGCCCATACAGGTAGAACCCGGGCGCCAGCGCCAGAAAGAACAGCAGCCGAGCCAGCTGCACCAGTTCCGGGTCCGGCGTGTCCCCGTTTTGCGTCGCCATGATAACGGCGACCAGGGCCGGTGTCTGGAACGCGAACAGCATGAGCTCCAACCACAAGGTGCGGATCATGAAGGCCACATACCACCACCGGGCCGGCCGGTCGGCGAGGTCCGGCCGCTGCGCCGACAGGATCAGCCGGTACCAGGGCACCAGCAGCAGGGCGGCGGGGATCGGAAAAATCACCACATTCAGAAGCGCCCAGCCGAAGACCTGCGAGCCCGCGGGTTCGGCGACATCGATCAGCCGGTGCATCGCCAGCAGCATCAGGAACGGCAGCACGGCGACGCGCAGGGCCGCGCCTGAATTCTCGATCAGGACACGCCAGGCCTGCAGGGCGATGCCCCAGCGCGGAAGGTCCGGCCCCGATGTCATCTGCGGCGGAACACCGTTACGCGCCGCGGCGCGTCTTGTGCTGCGCCGCCGGACCCAGGACACCGCCCAGCGCCGCGTAGGCGCGGGCCAGCGCGCCGCCGGCGACCAGCACGTAAAGCGTCACCAGAACGGCGTGCAGCGCGCCCTGTGCCAGGGCAGGCAGGGTGTCCGGCAGCACCGCCATGGCGGCGATCACCGGAAGCACGGACAGGTAGAGCACCAGGAACAGCCGAATACTGCGGCCGCTTCCAAGGCGCCACACCCGGTTGGCGGTGTCCAGCAGCCGGATGGCATGCGGCCCGGCCTCGGCAATGGCCACCAGGACCAGGGAGGCGCGGGTCAGCAGCAGCCCGCCGGGAAACACCAGCACCGCCACGCCGGCGACCGGCAGCAGGACGTCACGGTCCACCGCACCTTGCCGCGACAGCGCGAGGAGGTTTTCGGCGAGTTCGGGCAGCAGCAACGGAATGAAGAGAAACCCGACCAGGGGAAAATGCAGCATGGCCAGCACCTCGGCCCGGCCGAGCCGCAGCGCGGAGGTTCCCTTGCGCAGCTTCGCGCCGGGCAGCGCGCTGCGCTGCCAGGCCACCAGGGCCAGCACCAGGAGGGCGAAATTCAGAATCGCGGCGACCATCGCCCAAAACGCCTCGCCCGGGTCCAGCCCGCCGGCCCTGGCGTCGCCAAACGCGGCGCCGACCCCGAATATGGCAAGTGCGGGAATCCATCCGGTGCGCAGGGTATAGCGGGGCCGCGCGGCGACCAGCCGCCACGCCGTGGCGACGGTTCTGGCGACCGGCAATGTCGGGTTCGTCGTCATGCGGCGGCTCCGGCGGCGTCCTGTGTCCGATCCTGCGCCGGGGCGTCGTCGAGTCCCAGCGAGAACAGGGAGAGTACCGTGCCCGTCGCCAGAATGAACAGCAGAAATCCAAGGCTGGCAAGAAAAGCCAGCGGATAGAACGGCCACGACCCCGCCGCCGCGCGCGCAGCCTCGGCCAGCCCCGTTTGCGCCAACTGGAATGGCGCCGTGACGATCAGCAATGCGGCCACCATCCGCACCCCGTTTCCGGCGCTTACCGACCAGGCCCTGGCAAACCCGGCATGCTTTCCGGTCGCCGTCGCCGGCAGCACCAGCGACAGCCGGATGGAGAAATAGAGCCCGACGACGCTGGCGGGCATGCCCAGCCAGACGGCCAGTGTCAGCATCTCACCCTGCCCGCCAAGCGCCATGCCTGTGCCGCCGCTTGCGAACATCATCACATCCTGAGCCACGGCCGAGGCCAGGAGGGCCAAGAGAACGATCGTCATGCCGACGACGATCATCAGAATCACGGACACGATGCCGATCAGCATCCAGGAACCAAAATAGCGCAACTCGCGCGTTCCCGCCCTCAAGGGAACCAGCCGGCCGGCGGTTCCGTGGCCGAGCATCACCAGCCGATGCCACACGACAAGCGTCATCGCAATAATCGCGGACTGGATCAGCATCCTCACCACCGCCTTGCCTATTGTCGGTCCGGCGCCGGCCATCGCCGCTTCCGGGTCGGCCATGTCGGGCACCGGGTCGAAGGTCCCGAGCACGAGGTTCAGCAGGAACAGGGCCAGCAGCGGCAGCCAGCCGATGCGGGCAAGGTCGCGCGGATGCGCCGCAAGGAAGCGGTAGCTCTCGAGCGCCGTCCGCCAGACCGGCAGTTTCTCGGCGGCGGCCGGGCCATCGGCAGGGGTCCGTGTCATGCCCCGGATCTTCGCCCGCACGCGTTAAATTTCGCTGAATGCCAGGATGCGCCGGGCGGGCGCCATGGCGCCTCATGCTAAACTTGGCCGTTCCCCTCGCCGGCCTCTTTTTCCGCCTTCAGCGCGTCGACAAGCCGCGCGGTGGCGCTGCCCGGCTGCAACGGCCTCTGCTGCGAGGCGTCCGGAGCCCAGCCTGTCAGCCAGACGATCTGGAAGGTCGCCGGAATGCGGCCGTCGGCGCCTTCGTGGCGCTGCCGGTAGATCTCGGCCGCGCGCATGATGATTGCGCGGCGGGTGAAGTGGCGGGGCGCGTCGGTCATCGCCGCGGTCTCGCCCATGCCACGCAGATCGGCCATCAGCCGGAACATGTTCTCGTAACGCACGGCGATCGGGTCGGCGTCAGCCACCGGCAGGGCGAAGCCGGCCCGCTGCAGCAACGCGCCGGCATCCCGCAGATCGACGAAGGGCGCGACCCGCGGGCTGGCGCCGCCGGCGACTTCCAGCTCCGCTTCCGTCAGCGCGGCGCGCAGCTCGCCAAGCGTGCCGCCGCCGGGCAACGCCGCCAGGAACAGCCCGTCGGGCTTCAGCACCCGGCGGATCTGCGCCAGCGCGCCCGGCAAATCGTTGACCCAGTGCAGCGACAGGACGCTGACGACAAGGTCGAACACGCCCTCCCTGAAAGGCAGCGCATCGAGGTCGGCCGCCAGCGCCAGCCCGCCGGCGCGTTGCGCCATGGCCGGCGCGGGGTCGCACTGGACCAGGGTCCCGATCCCGCCCCGGCCGCCGACGATCCGTGCGAATTCGCCGCCATGGCAGCCGATATCGAGGGCCAATGGAAAGCTGCGCGTAATGTCGAGCAGACGGTCGGCCATCCGCTCGGCCACCTCGCGAAACAGAAAATCGTGCTCCGCCAGCCCCGGCGCGGCTCGCGCGCGGTGGGCGCGCACGAGGCGCGGCTCGAATATCGGCAACGGGGAGGCGGGATCGCTCATGACAGCGTATATATGGGCCGGCCCACCGCATGCGGCCAAGCATAAAGCGTATGCGTGCAGTCCCGGCAGGGTTGCGATAGTCTCATCGACGGTTTGGAACAGGGAGACTCCCGACATGCCTGCCAGCGCCGGCCCGCACCGGCCGCGGGGCGTGAGGCCCGCGCGGTTGCTGCGCCACTTGCAGCGGTTGGTCGACTCGATGCTGCCGCCGCGCTGCATCAACTGCCGTGCGCTGGTCGACCGCGAAACCGCGCTGTGCACCGACTGCTGGCCGCTGGTCGACTTCCTGGCGCCGCCGGTCTGCCTGTGTTGCGGTTTTCCCTTCGAGTACGACCCGGGCCCCGCCGATACGCTGTGCGCCGCCTGCACCGCCCGCAGGCCGGTATTCGACCGGGCCCGCGCGGTGCTGGTCTATGGCGAGCTGAGCCGCCGTCTGGTGCTCGACTTCAAGCATGGCGACCGCACCTGGCCGGCCCCCGCTTTCGGCCGCTGGCTGGCACGGGCCGGCGCGGAGCTGGTGGCCGAGGCCGACCTCGCGGTGCCGGTCCCGCTGCACCGCAGCCGCCTGTATGCGCGGCGTTACAACCAGGCCGCCATGATGGCGCTGGCGCTTGGGCGCGAGACCGGGCTCGCCGTTCAGCCCGATCTGCTGACCCGCCGCCGGCCGACGCCCTCGCAGGGACGCCTGTCGCCATCGGCGCGGCGGCGCAACGTGCGCGGCGCCTTCGCCGTGCGGCCGGGATGCGCGGCGAGCGCCGAGGCGCGGCGCGTCCTGCTGATCGACGACGTACTGACCACCGGCGCGACGGCCGAGGAATGCGCCCGGACCCTGCTGCGCGCCGGCGCGGCGGCGGTCGATGTCCTCACGCTCGCCCGCGTCGTGCGGCCGAGGGCCGAGACATAATGGCATCTTGGCGCGGCAGCGAAGCTGCCCTATTTATGTGCCGCGTCACGGAAACATGGAGCGAACCGGAAAACATGGCGAAGGTCGAAATCTATACCAGCCTCTGGTGCGGCTATTGCCACAGCGCCAAGAGGTTGCTGGACAAGAAGGGCGTGGCGTACACTGAATACGACGTCACCATGGATCGAGCCAAGCGCGGCGAGATGCTGGAGCGCTCCGCGGGCGGGCACACCGTGCCGCAGATCTTCATCGACGACCGCCCGATCGGCGGCTGCGACCAGTTGTTCGAGCTCGATTTCGACGACAAACTGGATCCACTTCTGGGGATAGAAGGATGACCGATACCGTCCGCGCCGCCTGCGTCCAGATGACCTCCGGCGTCGAGATCGCCGGCAACATAGATGCGTCAAGCGCCCTGATCCGCGCGGCCCACGCCGACGGCGCGCAGATCGTCGGCCTGCCCGAGGTCGCCAATCTGTGCCAGCAGCGCCGCCGCCTGTCGCTGGAAGCCGCGCGCGAGGAGGCGGACGAGCCCGCGCTCGCCGCCTGGCGGGCGCTGGCGGACGAACTCGGGATCTGGCTGCTGGCGGGCTCCCTGGTCGTCAAGGTGGGCGGGGGCAAGCTGGTCAACCGCGGCTACATGATCGGACCCGACGGCGCCGTAGTTGCGACATACGACAAGCTGCACATGTTCGACGTCGATCTGCCCAATGGCGAGAGCTACCGCGAATCGGACCTGTTCGAGGCCGGCGACCGCGCCGTGCTGGTGGATACGCCCTGGGGCGGTCTCGGCATGACGATCTGCTACGATATCCGTTTCCCGCAGCTCTACCGGGTCCTGGCCAAGGCCGGCGCACGGATGATCTGGGCGCCCGCGGCCTTCACCCGCACCTCCGGCAAGGCGCACTGGCACGTACTGCAGCGCGCCCGGGCCATCGAGACCGGATCGTGGATCCTGTCCCCGGCGCAGTGCGGCGACCATGAGGACGGACGCAGCACATACGGCCACGCGGTGATCGTCTCGCCGTGGGGCGAGGTCGTCGCCGATGCCGGCGAGGAACCGGGCTATATCGTCGCCGATATCGATTTGACGAAGTCCGAGCAGGCGCGGCAGGCCATCCCGACCCTGCGGCACGACCGCGAGTTCGCCCCGCCGGCCCGGACCACGGGCCGCGCCGCCGCCGAATAGGCGGACGCCTTACGACAATCCAAATAAAAGGGCGCTGCCTCCAAGGCAGCGCCCTTTCCCCTAGTAGCAGCGAGCAGTTTCGGGCCTCAGCCGAGGCCTCTCCTGCCCATCTCCAGGAATTTCTCACGGCGTCGCGCGCGCAACGCGCCGCCCTCTATGCCGCGTAATTCGGCGAGCGCTTCCTCGATAGCGTCGCCCAGCGCAGGGATCATGTCTGTGGGTTTGCTGTGGGCACCGCCAAATGGTTCGCGAATAACCTTGTCGACGACGCCGAGCTTGAGCAGGTCCTGTGCGGTCACTTTCATCGCCTCGGCCGCGGCCCGCGCCGTGGCCTCGTCGCTCTCGCGCCACAGGATCGAGGCGCACCCCTCCGGCGAGATCACCGAGTAGATCGCGTGTTCGAGCATCAGAACGCGGTTCGCCGTGGCGAGCGCGATGGCGCCGCCGGAGCCGCCCTCGCCGATGATCGCGCTGACCACCGGAACGCGCAGCTTCAGGCAGGCCTCGATCGACCGCGCAATCGCTTCCGCCTGGCCGCGCTCCTCGGCGCCGACGCCGGGATAGGCGCCGGGCGTGTCGATCAGGGTGACGACCGGCAGATGGAAATGGTCGGCCATTTCCATCAGGCGGATCGCCTTGCGGTAGCCTTCCGGGCGGGCCATGCCGAAATTGTGCTTCACGCGGGAGGCCGTGTCGCTGCCCTTCTCGTGTCCGATGAACATGCAGGAATAGCCGCGGAAGCGCCCGATGCCGCCGATGATCGCGGAATCCTCGGCAAAGGCCCGGTCGCCGGCCAGCGGCTGGAAGTTCTCAACCAGCCCGCCGAGATAGTCTCCGAAATGCGGGCGCTCGGGATGGCGCGCGACCTGAACCTTCTGCCACGGATCCAGCTTCTGGTAGAGCTGGCGGTGGATGCGATCCTTCTTGCTCGTGAGCTTCGTGATCTCCTCGACGATATTGAGCTCGTCGACATCCGCCAGATGGCGGAGTTCCTCGATCTTGCCCTCAAGCTCGGCGATGGGTTGCTCGAATTCGAGAAAGGTTTTCATTGGTCACCCACTGGATGCCTTTGCGCTCCCGTTGCACGACATATCGCTCATTTAAATTAATATTATCCTAATATCGGGCCCGGATGGGGGTAAAACGACCCCGAAACGCCGCCGGCTCACAAAAATTCCTCAACTCCCGGCGATCTGCTCCGCCAGGCGCACCATGTGCTCCGCCTGTTTGATCGAGGCGATGTCGATCAGCTTTCCGTCCAGCGATACCGCGCCCTTGCCGTCCTTCTGGGCCTGTTCCATGGCCTCGAGGATGCGCCGCGCCTTGGCGATTTCGGCTTCGGAGGGGCTGTAGACCGCGTTGGCCAGGGCGATCTGGCTGGGATGGATCGCCCATTTGCCCTCGCAGCCCAGCACCGCGGCGCGCCGCGCCTGCGCCTGGAATCCGGCCGGGTCCGAATAATCGCCGAACGGCCCGTCGACCGGCCGCAGACCGCTGGCCCGCGCCGCCACGATCATGCGGGAGACCGGGTAATGCCACATATCGCCCCAGTGATACCGGCGTTCCGCGCCCTCCTCGACATCGGTAAGGACGCCGTAATCGGGATGCGGGCCGCCGATGCCGGTGGTCCGTGCGCCGGTCGAGGCGGCATAGTCCGCGACCCCGAAATGCAGCGATTCGTTGCGCGGGCTGGCGGCGGCGATCTCATCGACGTTCATCATGCCGAGCGCGGTCTCGATGATCATCTCGAAGCCGATGCGCTTCTTGCGGCCCGTCGCAGCCTCGATCTGCGTGACCAGCATGTCGATGGCGTAGATGTCGGCGGCGGTGCCCGCCTTGGGGATCATGATCAGGTCCAGCCGCTCGCCCGACTGTTCCAGCACGTCGACCACGTCGCGGTACATGTAATGGGTGTCGAGCCCGTTGATGCGCAGCGACAGGGTCTTCTCGCCCCAGTCGACGTCCCCGATCGCCTGCACGATGTTCTTGCGGGCCTGCGCCTTCTCGTCGGGCGCGACCGAATCCTCGAGGTCCAGGAACACGACGTCGGCGACCGATTTCGCGGCTTTCGCGAACAGCTCGGGCCGGCTGCCGGGCACCGCAAGCTCGCTGCGGTTCATGCGCGCCGGCGCCTGCTCGACGATCGTAAAGCTCATGCCGTCCCCTCACCCATCGGCCGAATCGGACCGCGTTTCGGGCTGCGGCGGAGCATTAGCCAGAGCGGCAACGAATGTCAACCGAACCGCGCCGTCACGTCCCGACCCGCAGGGGCGCCACGAGCCCCCTGAGCGCGGCGATGACGCTGAGCGCGGTGAGCTTGCCGGTGCGCGGGTTCTCTTCCGACGGGACGTTCTCTATTCTCATCTCGAACCGCACGCTGTCGGCCTCGAGGCGGATCGTGTGGGTGTTCCGGGTCACCGTGGGATCGGCCCAGATTTCCAGCCGCGTGCGGTCCGGGCCGATGCCGGCGAGGCTCAAAGCCGCCGCGACATTGACGTTGGCGGGGAAGCCCTTCGCACCCTCGCGGGCTGTCCCAGCGAAAATCTTCATCGGTTCGGCCAGCCCGTCCAGCGAGATGCCATACTGTTCGAGGTAGGGCGCGCCGGCGAGGCCGCCCGGGGGCTTGCGGGTCACCATGGTGACCGATTCGATCGTCCCCTCGGCGGCCGCGCGCACCGCGTCCAGCCCCAGCAGCGCACCGGTGGGCGCGATGATCCGCGCGCCGTGCGTCCGCGCCAGCTCCTCGTATTCGGGATGGCCGAGAAGCTGTCCGACGCTGAGCGGCATGAAGATCCGGCCGGCCTTCAGCGCGGGCTCGGCGATTTCGGCGAAGATCGCGGCAGGGGCGCATTCGACGACGATGTCGCCCAGCGCGGCCAGCTCGCCGGCCGCGACGACCGGCACCTGTGCGGCGAAATCGGCCATCCGCCGCGCCGCCGCATCGCGGTCGCGGGCCGAAACCGCGGCGAGGTGCAGCCCTTCGATGCCTTCATCCAGCCGGCGTGCGACCGCCATACCGATCGCGCCGAGCCCGCCGATCGCCACTGCGCGTGATTCCGCCATGTCCGTCAAAAGTCCTTTTCTCCCGGGCGCTTGCTGCCGGTTGGCAAACCCGCATCGCATAGGCTAGGTTATCGCCACCGCGCAGGGCAAGCCTGCGTGCGCGAATAACGTGGCGACCGGAACGGATCGGGGCCAGGGCGCGAGACCGAATGCAGCGGAATGCATGCCGGGACGACCGTCGCTGGTTCGGCGTTCATGAGTTTGCAACAAAATCAAAATGCATCGGACTGATGCATCGATGGGAGAAAGCCAAATGATACGCAAGTCAATTGCCGGATTGGCCGCAGTGGCCATGGCCGTCGCGGTGATGTCTGCCGCCCCTGCAAGCGCCGAGATACCGTGCGGCACAGCGAAGCTGATCGTACCCTGGGGCGCCGGCGGCGGCACCGACGTGATCTTCCGCATTCTGGTCGAGTCGGCCAACAAGAACGGCGCCAAGCCGCAGATCCAGGTCGTCAACATCGGCGGGCAGGGCGGCAACAAGGGCGCCAAGGAGGCTGTGAAGGCTAAGCCCGACGGCTGCACCATTTTCGCGATCCATCAGAGTGCGCTCAGCAGCTTCCTCACCGGCCGCATCGACTTTACCTGGGATGCGTTTGAGCCGGTGGCCCTGATGACCCGCACCCCGGCCATCTATGGAGCCAACGCCAAGGTGCCGTACAGCAACCTCAAAGAGCTGGCCGCCTATGCCAAGGCGAACCCGAACGAGGTCCTCGCCGGCGGCACGCTGGGCTCGACAAGCCACTTCGCGATGCTGGAGCTCCAGGATGCGGCGGGCGTCGAGTTCAAGCACATTTCCTATGACGGCACGCGCGAGCGGATGACGGCGCTGCTCGCCAACAACATCCACATCGGCGAAATCAACCTGGCCGCGGCCAAGAAGTATATCCAGACCGGCGAGTTGAAGGCCCTGGCCATCACGACGGCGGCGCGCAATCCGGAGATTCCCGACGTGCCGACGGCAAAAGAACAGGGGTTCGATCTGGTCATCGGCGTCGACCGCGGCATCGTGCTGCCGAAGGGCGCGCCGAAGGACGTGGTCGACCATTATGTCGGGATATTCCGTGCGGTCGCCAACGATCCGGATGTCCAGAGGCAGATGGAAGCCAAAGGTTCGACGATGCCGTTCACGGCGGGTGACGACTATCGCGCCTACTTCGAAGACACGTTCGCCAAGTGGAAGCAGATCGCCATCAACGTCGGCATGTACAAAGGCTGATTGCGCGGTGGGTTGGCTGGCCCGGGCCTAACGGGGTCCGGGCCGGTCTCCCGATTACGATTTCAATCGAGGAGACGGACAGTGAACACCATCAACCGCGATACCGTGGTTGCGGTAT
The DNA here is from genome assembly GCA_947259105.1 of uncultured Alphaproteobacteria bacterium. Lineage (GTDB taxonomy): Bacteria > Pseudomonadota > Alphaproteobacteria > UBA8366 > JADFVY01. Next base: position 8,880 of record CAMYKU010000081.1, on the reverse strand, counting down.
TTCTGTTGCTGATGTGCGGCGTGTTCTACGGCGCCAGCTTCCAGATCGAACAGACCAGCTACGGAACCATCGGGGCGGATGTCTGGCCGCGCCTGATCCTCGGTGTGCTGTTCGTGCTCTCGGCGGTGTATCTGTTCCAGTCCGTGCGCAAGGGGCCAGGGAAAACGGTAACGCACGAGGCCGGGTTTCTCAGCCGCTACCGCAACGCCATACTGTGTTACGGGCTGTTCCTGGCGTTTCTCCTGACCCTGGAGTTCCTCGGCATGCTGCTGGGCGGCATCGCCTTCGTGTTCCTGGCGCTCAGCGTGCTGGGCGAGCGCACACCGTGGCAACTGGCGGTGCACGCCATGGTCGCCGTCGTTTCGGTCGGGGCCATGTGGGCCATCTTTACCTTCGCGCTTCGGGTCATCCTGCCTGAAGGCGAGATTCTCTCCATCTGGTAGGCGCCGGCGATGCTGATCGAAAACGTTATTGGTGCTTTTGGCGAAGTCGTCCAGATCAAGATTCTGCTATTGATGGCGCTGGGCGTGTTGTCCGGTCTGATTGCGGGCGCCATACCCGGCTTCACCATCACCATGGCGGTGGTGCTGACCCTGCCGTTTACCTTCGGCCTGTCGACGGTCGAGGGGCTGTCCACCATGATCGGCGTGTTCGTGGGCGGGCTGTCCGGCGGTCTGATGTCGGGCATCCTGACCGGTATTCCCGGTACGCCCTCTTCCGTTGCGACGACGTTCGACGGTTTCCCGATGGCGCGCAAGGGCAGACCCGGGCTGGCGCTCGGCATCGGCGTCTGGTCGTCCTTCCTCGGCGGCATCTTGAGCGCCATCCTGTTGATGACGTTGGCCCCGCAACTTGCGCGGATCGGGCTCGAGTTCGGGCCGTGGGACTATTTCTCGCTGGTGTTGTTCGCATTGACCATCACGGCCAGCCTGGCCGGCGAAAACCTCGTCAAGGGGCTGATCGCGGGCGCGCTGGGCCTGTTGGTCGCCTCCATCGGCGAGGACGACATCAACGGCGTCGCGCGTTTCAATTTCGGCACGGATACCCTGAAACAGGGCTTCGCCTTCCTGCCGGTGCTGGTCGGGCTGTTCGCCTTCAGCCAGCTGATGAACGACGTGCAGGACAACACGACGGCCCGCAAGCCGCTGATGGAAAAGGGGGCCAAGGCGGTACGGGTGGAGCATCTGGCCGCCCTCCGGGCCATCGCCGGCAACTGGATAAACCTGATCCGTTCGTCGCTGATCGGCGTCTTCACCGGCATCCTGCCGGCGGCAGGCGGTTCGATCTCGAACATCCTGGCCTACGACCAGGCGAAGAAGGCGTCGAAGAGGCCACAGGATTTCGGGACCGGGTGTGCCGAAGGCATCGTCGCCTCCGAAGCCGCCAACAACGCGACCGCCGGCGGCGCGCTGATCACCATGATGGCGCTGGGCATTCCCGGGGACATTGTCACGGCCGTCATGCTGGGGGCGCTGCTGATCCATGACGTGGTGCCCAGCCCCTCATTCATCGGCGACCAGCCGGTGCTGGCCTACAGCATCTTCCTGGCTTTCTTCCTCGCCAACTTCCTGATGCTGGGCACCCAGGCGATCGCGTTGCGTGCGTTCCTGATGGTCACGCGAATTCCCATGTACATGCTGGCGGGGGTGATCCTGGCCTATTGCGCCATCGGGGTCTTCGCGCTCCACAATGTCACTTTCGACATCTGGACGCTGTTCTGGTTCGGCATGCTGGGTTACGTCATGCGCCAGCTGGGCTTCCCGCTCGCGCCGATGATCCTGGGCGTCGTGCTGGGCGGCATCGCCGAGGTCAACCTGTCTCGCGCATTGGCCATCAGCGATGATCTGGGCCTTTTCATCACGCGCCCCTGGTCGCTGTTCTTCCTGATCATCGCGATCTTCTCGATGGTGTTTCCCTGGTACCAGAAGCATCGCGGCCGCAAGATCTGGACCCTGGGCTTCCTGCCCGCGCTTTGTCTGTCGCTTGCGCCGCCGCTGTTCATGATGGGCGGGATACCGCGGCCGATTGTTGCCGGTATGCTGCTTGCCATCGGTGCCTGGCTGCTGGTCAGCCGCCACCGCCAGGGCTGGAAACTGGAGCTGCCCGAGGAACACGAGGTGCACCTGGAAGAAACCTGAGTGTTACTTCCGCGCCGGTGTAGATCTGGGTCGTCGAGATGTCGGAATGGCCCAGCATCTGCTGCACCGCACGCAAATCGGCGCCATGGGCCAGCAGGTGGCTCGCAAACGCGTGCCGCAGCACATGGGGGCTGACCCGGGCCGGGTCGATACCGGCCTGCGCCGCGAGATCCTTCAGCATCTGGCCGAAGCGCTGGCGTGTCAGATGGCCTTCCTTCCCGCGCGACGGGAACAGCCACTTCGATTCCTTGCCGCCATCGGGCAGGAAGTCGGATCGCACCGCCTTGTACCCGGCCAGCGCCGCCCTGGCCTTTCCGGTCATCGGCACCAGCCGTTCCTTTCCGCCCTTGCCGCGCACCACGACGAAATCCTGGTCGCGGGCAACCGCCGACAATGGCAGCGCGACAAGTTCCGATACCCGCATGCCGGTGGCGTATAGCAGCTCCATCAGGGCCGTCATGCGCAGACCCGCGGCGCCGGGCTGGTCGCCGGCCCGCATCAGCATGACGGCTACCTCCGCCTCGCTCAGCAGCTTGGGCAGGGCGCGGCCGCGGCGCGGGCTGTCGATCGTCGCGGTGGGGTCGTCGGCGCGGCGGCCCTCGGCGAACAGGAACCTGTGGAATTGCCGGATCGCGGACAGCCGGCGGGCGCTGCTGCTGGCCGCCATACCCGCCTTCGACATTGCCTCCAGCCACGTGCGGATGTCTTCGACCGTCGCGTCGCGCGGGCCGTGGCCGCGGCCGCAGCGCATGAGATGCGCCAGATACGCCTCCAGGTCACCGCGGTAGGAAGCAAGCGTGTTGGGCGCCGCCCCACGCTCGGCCGAAAGCATCTCCAGGAAGCTATCGCAGTCGGCGGCGGCGGACATCGCTACAACCCGCCCTGCAGCGCGGCCTCCAGGGCAAGCCGGCGCGCCTCCTCTTCCAGCTTTACCATGCGCAGGCCGACGATGATCTCCGATATCAGTTCGGGTCCCGCGTCGGCAACGCCACCCTCGCCGAGAATCAAGAGGGTGAGCAGGACGGTTTCGCCGCGGCGCCCGGCGCTGGCGGCACGCCGGAACTGCCGCAGGTAGGCCGGATCTGCGGCCATGGCGGAAGCACGCGATACGCTGTCCATCAGCACCAGCCAGTCTTCCTCGCGCACCCGCTCGCCCATCGCCTCGAACAGCGAATAGGCCAAGCCGGTCCGCAGGCCCGCATCGGCGCCGGCGCGGGCCCGCAACGCCGCCAGCCACTCTTTCTGACCGGGGCCACGCGCCGAGCCTTCGGCCAGCGCCACGAGGGGCCAGAGCAGGGCCGCCCGTTCCCTGTATTCCGGCTCCTCGGTGAAGCGGCCGGCCGTCCGTACCCACTGGCCTGCCTTTTCGAGCCGGTTGTGCGCATAGAGCGCCCGCGCAGCATCGGCGGCGAACCACGTCAGTGCCGCCGGCTTCAAATCCTCCAGCATAGGCAGGTACACGCCGACACTCAGCGGGTAGATGTCGTCGGCTGAGGCCAACTGCCATGCCTTCTGCATCGCCGCCGCCCGGCCAACGGGCAATTCCTGGCGCGCCGCCGCCTGATACAGCAAGGCCCGGTTGCGCGGTGAATGATCCGCCTCGGCCATGGTCAGCGCCTTGGCGATCTCGTCGTCGGAAAACGCGACCGCGGTGTAATGATCGGTCAGCCGTACAGCGCCGATGGCGCCGGCCAACGCCGCCTTTTCCGCCGCCTCCAGCTGAACCGCGTCAGGCGCCGCCGGGTCGTCGACCAGCGCCCGCAGGACCGCAAGCGACTCCGTCTCCAGCACGTCCGGTGGCAGAGTCGTCCTGGTTGCACGGGCCAGTGCGAGGTGCAGCGGCGTCGGCGCGGGCAGCGACTTGACCTTTGCCTTGCCGCCGGTCAGCAACGCGCCGACCATCCGGAAAAATGCCGGATCGTCTTCAGTTCCGCCTTCGGACAACAGGCTGACACCGAAATTCGCGGCGGCGCGGTCTTTGGCACGTGCCTGGCAGAACACCAGAAACTTTTCCCAGTACGTTCCCGTGAGCACATCGCCGGCAGCGTCGGACGCCGCACATGCACCCTCGTCGTCGCCGGCCAACAGGCGGCTGTCGATCAGGATACGCTGAAGCATGGGATCGCGGGCCTCGTCCGGCACCAGGCCCAGCATGTCGGCCACCGCACCCGACAGACCCATCGCCTCCAGTTTTTCGATTCGCGCCGCCATGACGCTGCCGCCGGCCTCGGGTTCGGCGCGCGGCGGGACGATCGCCGTGGACAGCAGCAGGCGGCGGGCAAGGTCGTGCAGCGCCGGTGAATCGTAACGGTCCGGCAGCTGCGGCAGCAGCCGCAGCAGCAGCGCGCGGGACACGCCCTCCCACATCCCGATCCCCAGCCCACCCATCGATGGCTCCAGCAGTCCGCCGGAATCCGGATCGATCGCAATAAGTTCGCCGATCTCGATATCCCATTCCGGCGTATCGCCGGCAGCCGTCGGGTCGGCGGGTGGCGGGGCCTCCAGCGCGCCGGGGCCGCCCTCGGGCAACAGCGGGTTCGGCACGTCCTGCGGCGACCCGGCCTGCGCCAGCACGGCATATCCGCGCGATGTTTCGGCGGCGGCCGGGACTCCCAGAATCACCGGCAAAATTGCCAGAACGAGGACATACTCAACGTGGAAAGCGCGAGTCATCGAGTTCCGTTTCGACGGTTCCGGTCGGCGCCGGCAAATCCATCGTTCCCAAGACGACGATCCCGGCGAGTATCAGAACGACAGCCGCGACTATGCCAGTCATTACATATTTGTTCATGCGGTCACTGTGGAATGGGGTCGGTGGATAGGGTAGCCGGCGAATCCGCCAGACAGCCCTGCGGCGGTTCGGGGTTTACGCTAGTCCCCGACTATGGCAATTCTGCGACAGTGTAATTATCTGAAAGCCGCACCGCAACGGCCAGGAGCCGGCTGCAAGCGGAAACTGACCGCATCATGGCAGACTCCCCACCGATTACGTTGCCGAAGCCACTCGTGCTGGTCGGGCTGATGGGGGCCGGGAAGTCGGCCGTGGGCCGCAGGGTGGCGGCGAGGCTGAACGTCCCCTTTATCGACGCGGACAACGAGATCGAGGCGGCGGCGGGCTGCAGCATCGAGGAGATCTTTGCGCGGCATGGGGAGGCGGCCTTTCGCGACGGCGAGCGGCGCGTGGTCGCCCGGCTCCTGGAAACCGAGCCGGTGCACGTGCTGGCGACCGGCGGCGGCGCGTTCCTCGATCCGGCGACGCGGGCGCTGGTCGGGGAAAAGGCGATCTCGGTGTGGCTGCGCGCCGAACTCGACGTTCTGTTCGAGCGGGTGAGCCGCCGCAGCCACCGCCCCCTGCTGAAGACGGCCGACCCGAAGGGAACGATGGCGGAACTGATCACGCTGCGCTATCCGATCTATGCGGAGGCCGATATCATCGTCGACAGCGGCGACGGCCCGATCGGCATCATGGTGGACCGGGTGATTGCCGCAGTAACGGCGTATTTGTCGAAGGAGAGTGTGGATTGACGGCGCATGAGACGGTGAGGGTCGATCTGGGACCGCGCAGCTACGACATCGTCGTCGGCGACGACGTGCTGGCCGTCGCCGGCGAAATGATGGCGCCGGTGCTGCGGCGGCCGCGGGTGATCGTCGTGACCGACACGCATGTCGCCGACCTTCATCTTGAAACATTGCTGCGTTCGCTATCGCACAGCGCCATCGAAGCCGACCCCATTGTGCTGGAGGCAGGCGAGCAGACCAAGGATATCAGCCATTTCGGCAGGCTGATGGACGCCATCCTGGGGCGCGGCATCGACCGCGACACGGCCCTGGTCGCGCTCGGCGGCGGCGTGGTCGGCGACCTGACGGGTTTCGCCGCGGCAACGGCGCTGCGCGGCATCGATTTCGTGCAGGTGCCGACGACGCTGCTGGCCCAGGTCGACAGTTCGGTGGGCGGCAAGACCGGGATCAATTCGCCGCACGGCAAGAACCTGATCGGCGCGTTCCACCAGCCGCGCCTGGTCTTGGCCGACAGCCGCGTCCTGCGAACCTTGCCGCGGCGCGAAATGCTCGCCGGCTATGCGGAGGTCGTCAAGTACGGCCTCATCGGAGACGAGGCGTTCTTTGGCTGGCTCGAGGGCCACGGGGCCGACCTGGTCGACGGGGACCCGGCCAAGATCCGCCATGCGGTGGTCACCAGCTGCAAGGCCAAGGCGGCCATCGTGGCGGCCGACGAACGGGAAGCCGGCGTGCGGGCGCTGCTGAACCTGGGGCACACCTTCGGGCACGCGCTGGAGGCGGAAACCGGCTACGGCAACACGCTGCTGCACGGCGAAGCGGTGGCCATCGGCACGGTCATGGCGTTCGACCTGTCGGCGCGCCTGGGGCTGTGCCCGCCGGACGACGCGGCCCGCGTGCTGCGGCATCTGGCGGCGGTCGGCCTGCCGACGGGAACCAGCTTCACCGACACCGTCCTGTGGGATCCTGCCCGCCTGATGTCCCATATGGGCCGCGACAAGAAGGTCAAGGGCGGGACCCTGACGTTCGTTCTGGCGCGCGGCATCGGCGAGGCGTTCGTGTCGCGCGACGTGCCCGCGGAGCAACTGGCTGTATTCATGGAAGGAGCGGTCGCGTCATGACGACGGACTGGCTGATCACATCGGCGGCGATAATCCTGCTGCTGATACTCTCGGGACTGTTCTCGGGCTCCGAGACCGCGCTGACGGCGGCGTCGCGGCATCGCATGCATTCGCTCGCCAAGCAGGGCGACCGCCGCGCACAGATCGTGATCGACCTGCACGCCCGCAACGAGCGGCTGATCGGCGCCATCCTGCTGGGCAACAACCTGGTCAACATCACGGCCTCGGCACTGGCCACCGGCTTCCTGCTCAGCGTCTTCGGCGAGGCGGGGATCGCCTACGCGACGCTGATCGTCACCCTGCTGGTCGTGGTCTTCTCCGAGGTCCTGCCGAAGACCTGGGCCCTGAACCATCCCGACCGGATGTCGCTGGCGGTCGCCCCGACGGTGCGGGTGCTGGTGTTCCTGCTGGGGCCGGTGACCCACGCGATCTATATCATCGTGCGCGCGACCCTGAAGCCCTTCGGCGTCGAACTGGGCGCGGAGCTGGGCCGCGCCGAGGCGGAAGAGGAGTTGCGCGGCGCCATCGACCTGCACGAGGGCGAAGAGCCGGAAACCCGCCACGAGCGGCAGATGATGCGCTCCATCCTCGACCTGGACGAGGTCGAGGTGGGCGAGATCATGACCCACCGCAGGACCGTGTCGACGATCGATCTGGGCAGCAAGCCGGATGAGATCGTCGACCAGGTCCTGGCCAGCCAGTTCACCCGCATCCCGGTCTACCGCGACGATCCGGACAATGTCGTCGGCGTCCTGCACACCAAGGAACTGCTGCGCGAACTGCGCCGGCACGAAGGCGACGTCTCGAAAGTCGACTTCGACGAGCTGCCCTCGGAGCCCTGGTTCATCCCCGACACCACGAGCCTTCTCGACCAGCTGCAGGCCTTCCGCAGCCGGCGCGAGCATTTCGCGGTGGTGGTCGACGAATACGGATCGCTGATGGGCATCGTCACGCTGGAGGACATCCTGGAAGAGATCGTCGGCGAAATCGAGGACGAGCACGATACCCCGGTGAGCGGCGTGCGGCCGCAGCCGGACGGCACCTACATCGTCGACGGCACGGTGACGATCCGCGACCTGAACCGCGAATACGACTGGGACCTGCCGGACGAGGAAGCCGCCACCGTCGCCGGCCTGGTGCTGCACGAGTCCCGGCTGATCCCCGAGAAGGGGCAGGTTTTCGTCTTCTACGGGTTCCGTTTCGAAATCCTGCGCCGGGTGCGCAACCAGGTTGCGTCCATCCGCCTCACCCCGCCGAGCACGGCCGAGGCGCAGGAGGCGTCCGAGCCGGACGACTGACCGCCGGGCGCAGGCCGGAAGCGGGGAACAACCCCATGCACCGGGGTTTTCCGCGGGTTTGATGGCGGTGTCACGCACAGCCGGCCAGCGCCACGGGGCCGGATTGAAAATCCGCCCCCCATCCTTGCCGCCATCCTTCGACGGGCTCGGGATGGAGACCTTTGCACGGAACGTAAGACCGCGCATCACCCCCCTCCCCAACCCCTCCCCCTTTCAAGGGAGAGGGGCTTTTATTGGCCGAAATCTGCTATTCAGCCCCTCTCCCGCCTGGGCGGGGGAGGGGTTGGGGAGGGGGTGGGACGACCGGCGAAGCCGGGAAAAGGCGTTCGTGCAAAGGTCTCCATCCCGAGCCTGCCGAAGGACGCCTCCTCGCAATGACGGCACAGCCTTTCGCGCAAAGGTCGCCCTGCCGAGGAGCCGGGAAACGCGATCCCATGTGCACCATATGTCCGATTTACTCCATTGGCCCGCGGTCAGACCAGGCGCGACTGCTCGATCGCGGCCTGGATGAAGGATGCGAACAGCGGGTGCGGCTCGAAGGGTTTCGATTTCAATTCGGGATGGAACTGCACGCCGACGAACCAGGGATGGTCCGCAAGCTCGACGATTTCCGGCAGCTCGCCGTCGGGCGACATGCCCGCGAACACCATGCCGGCCTCTTCCAGCCTCTCGCGGTAGGCGATGTTGACCTCATAGCGGTGGCGGTGCCGCTCGCTGATGTCCTGCTTGTTGCTGTAGATGCCGGCAACCTTGCTGCCGGCCGCAAGGCGGCAGGGATAGGCGCCGAGCCGCATGGTGCCGCCGAGA
>CAMYKU010000080.1 GCA_947259105.1 uncultured Alphaproteobacteria bacterium | reverse complement strand
TTCATCATGGCCATCCGCGATAAACGCGAAATGTTGCTGGAAGAACGTTGAACTGCCGCCTGACATGTTGGGATGCGTCTGTGAGTAATTTCGGGCATCTCCATGACCGGAGGTTTGTGAAATGACAGGACCGGAAGGGTAAATGCGCGGACCTTCCGCTCTTCCCTGATCAATCGCGCGCGCCAACCCGATGCCGGGGCCGCCCACATCGCGCACGGTGGTAAAACCGCGTAGCAGCATGAGCTTTGCTTCGCTCGCCGAAGCGGCACCAATCCACATCCAGTCGACGTTATTCATCATGACCGGGTAAGATGCGGGAAAGCCCATGTGCTGGTGGGAGTCTATCAGTCCCGGAATCAAAACACGCCCACCGCCATCGATCACCGTGGCATCCTTATCCGCCGCGGGGTTGGGCGCAACAGCCTTGATGAGGTTGTTTTCCACCAGCACGCTGGTCGTGCCGGTCAGCGTGTCGCTGGTACCGTCGAAAACACGCACATTCTTGATCAGCACCTGCTTCGGCGCATCCGGGGCCTGTGCGGCTACGGGGGTGGCGGCGAGCGCCGCGGCGGCGACCGCCGCAAACAGCGATTTTCTATACATTCCTGCCTCCATTCATCATTCGGTTTCACTTGAAGAGACGCCGTCTTCGCAGGGCGAGGCGTGCGTGCCACCGGGAAGTTAACGTGCCTGCGGGACGACCCCGCCGGAATCGATGGTATGGACCTTAAGCCACTGCTCCACGGTAGCCGGAACGAACCGGCCCTTTTCCTCGACGGGATAGCGGATCGGCTGTCCGGCCCAGACCTTCATCACCTCGGCGTCCTTCACCACGACCTTGCCGTTGACGATCACGTAAGGAATACCGGTTGTGGGAATCCCCTGTTCGCCGGCCTTGTAGGTGGCGTTGTCGGTCGCCGTCTCCGGGTCGAAAATGGTGATGTCGGCCACCATGCCTTCCTGCATCCGGCCGCGCAGCTTCATGCTCTCGACACCGGCATCGCCCAGGTGAAGCGCGGGCCAGTAGCTGAACTGGGCAAGGGTGTGCATCAGCGGAACATCGGCTTGCCGCGCTAGCTGCAGGACTTTTCCGTGAGAACCCGGTGTACGCGGGTGACCGGCGTATTTCTCATAATCATCATCCCAATGCAGGCCAGATACCATGGAGTCAGCACCCACCGTCATGTGCGGCATCTTCAACCAGTGCGGTAGCCACGCTTTGCGGTAAGGCATATAAAGAATGATGACGTGGCCGGCATTATTCTTCGCCATATCCAGGTATTCCTTCTTACTCAGAAACTTGTCCTGATCCGGGTCATAGACGGTTTCTTCATACTTATTACCCATGGCTTCCCATGACTCAGGTCTGATAAATTCCGCACCTACCGTTGTCGATCCAGCCGCATAGGGGTAATACTCCGACCACATATTGAGTCCTTTGGCCCGCGCCATTTGCAACTTCTCTTCAATCTCCCACCAGCCGTAATCATTGTTGTGCTGGTAGAGCAACGGGGCATCCAGCAGCATGGCATTGGTGAAGACCTCAGCGAAGCCGAGCTGCGCCTCGGTGGGCGTCTGCGAGGAGGGGTGAAAACGGCTGTGGACTGCCGTCAGGCGTCCGTAGCGGGCAGCCGCGCGCTGCGCCTCGAACATCTCGTAGGTGGTGATGCCCTTGCGCATATAGCCCACGGTGGACCCAAGCCCCAGCGCACCCTGGCGCAATCCTTCATCGAGCATGGCGGTGATCCGGTTCATCTGTTCGAGAGTACTGCGGGTCTCAGACCAGCCAATGACACCATCCTTGCCCGCGGCGCCGCGATACACAATGGCCCCCGTCGCATCAACCGGGCCATCGACCTTGATATTGTCGTGAACGATCATGCGCACACCTTCCTGGCTGATCGCAGTCCCGTAGTTCATCGGCCATTGGTCTTTTTTGGCCGCATACCACTGATCGACGTTCAGGGCGCCCCACTCGAGGTCCATGCCGGTGGTGACACCGTCGCGTATGGCCATTTTGACGGCGAGTTCGTCAAGGGCATGATAGTGCGTGTCGATGAAGCCCGGCGCCACCACATGGCCCTTGGCGTCGATGGTCTCCTTGCCCCGGATCGCGTCCCTGGTAATCACCGCAATCCTGCCGTCCTTCACGCCGACATTGCGCACGGCATCGAACATGGTTTCCGGGTCCATGACCCGGCCGTTTAGAATAACCAGATCATACTTTTCAGCCGCGATGGAGGTCATTGCAGGAACCATCGTCATGCAGGCGGACAAAATCCCAGCCATCATCAACGAGGTTAATTTCGTACTTTTCATGGTTTTTCTCCTTATCAACATGTTTTTTATTTGTCGTGAATCCACTATGCCCACGATCTTACCCGGTTTTACTTACATCACCGGCAGCCGTATTGCTTTACCCGGATAGACGCCCTTTAACACCTTGGAGTCCTTCACAACAACCGTTCCATTAACAATCACGTACGGAATACCAGTTGATGGCAGTCCGGCCTGCTTAATTGTTGAATTATCCGTCACTTTCTTTGCATTAAAGATGGTGATATCGGCATCGGCGCCAACCTGCATGCGTCCCTTAAAGGCCATCTGTGCAACGCCGTTCTCCTCAAGAAACTGTGCGGGCAGATAACTCATCTTGCCAATGGCTGTCATCAGCGGCATCAGCTTCTTCTCACGAACCAGCCGCAACACCAGCGCATTGGTGCCGGCCAGGCGCGGGTGACCCTGCACGGCATCGTAAGGTGTATCCCAGTCGGTCGCGGTCTTACCGGTTTTAGTCACTGTCAGGGGAAATGCATCGCTGGCCACCGTCGTACCGGGATGTGCCAGACCGGCGTATAGATCCTCTTGTTTGGCCCCATAGAACAAAATCGAAGTACTCGGCGCACTCTTCAACAGTTCATCGTAACGATCCTTGGTCAACGGTTTCATCGTGGACACCTCGATGAGATCCTTGTAGCTGCGCCCCATATTGGGGCCGTAGTTGTCGGGTTTCAGATAGTCGGCCCCGACGATCGTGGCGCCAAAATTGTAGGGATACAGCTCAGCGGTAACCGACAAACCCTTCGCCCGCGCATCATCCACCAGATCGAGGGCCTTTGTGGTGAGCCCCAGAGCCTGCTGATGCATGTGCTGCAACATCACACCACCACCGTATATCCCAGCGTTGGCAATCATCTCTTCAAAGCCGAGAATACCGGTAGTGGGTGCCTGCTGACTGGAAAAACGCCCGTGCAGGAAGGTGGCGCGCCCATATTTGCCCGCCAGACGCTGCCAGGCAGTTGTCTCCTGTGACGTGACACCACCGATCATGTATCCCACCGGTACACCGACACCCAGCGCACCCTGCTTAAGACCTTGCTCAACCATCTGGTTAATCTGTTTGACCTGATCAGCGTTCGGCACGGTCGCAGACCACTTCATGTCAACGAAAGACTGTTCACTGGTGATGTACATGTCGGAGGTGAAAATGCCCGTGGTGGAGTTGTACCTGGGATTAAAAACCTTTTCACGGATACCAATCGTCGAAACAGTCGCCCCGTAGTTGGCCTGTGACCGGCCTTGCAGAGTGTCATAGAAACGCTCAACCGGGTAAGCGCCCACCTCCAGGTCAAGCGGCGTAGTGACGCCGTCGCGCAACATCAGCTTCTGCGCAAAAGGCAGATCAACCACATGAACATGGGTGTCGATAAAGCCAGGTGCTACAACATGCCCCTGGGCTTTAATGGTTTCTTTGCCACTGATTTTTTCTTTTGTGATAGTGGCGATCCTGCCGTCCTTGATGCCGACATTGCGCACGGCATCGAACATGGTTTCCGGGTCCATCACCCGGCCGTCGAGGATCACCAGGTCGTAGTCCTGGGCCGCGGCCGAGGTGGCGGCGAGCGCCGCGACGGCGACCGCCGCAAACAGCGATTTTCTAGACATTCCTGCCTCCATTCATCGTTCTGTCTCATTTGAAGCGAAACGCGTGATTGACGCCTAAATGTGACGCCGGATCACACGGAAATCTTGCCATTACGCGCCAAACTATTGCGACGTTTCGCGAGGCCGGTTCATTGACGTGGAGCGATCCTTCGGCCTGCGGACGGCGCGCCGGACAGAGCCGGTTTGGTCCGCAAGCCACGGTAGGCCCTTGGCTGCATGCCGCTCCAACGCGCGAAGCTGCGGCTGAAGCTGCTGGGATCCGCATAGCCGAGGGCGGCAGCGACATCGGCGATGCGCGCTCGGGGGGCGTCGAGCAAACGGCAAGCCGTCTCGCAACGGACCTCGCACACGAGCCTGGCGTAGCTGGTCCCATGGTCGTTGAGCCGCCGCTGCAATGTGCGAACCGCAACGTCCAGGATCCGCGCCGCCTGTGCGATCGTCGGGTGGCCGGTCGGCAACAGTGCCGCAATCGCCGACCGAATGGCGTCTCGGGTCAGAGGATCAGTGGCAACCAATTTGCGCGACTCCCGTTCGGCGCCCCGTGGCTGGGCGAGGCGTCAGCAGCTGAAGTTCGATCCAAATTCTGCCGGGCATGAAGCCTGTTTGTCTGGCCATCTCGCGCCACTGCGGCGAACGCCACGGCGCTCCGGGCACAGGCGGAGCAAACTGTTACCCCGAGGAGTGTCTGGCGCCAAATGGCCAGAAGTATTGACTAAATGCTGAAATCTGCCTCAAATGCCATGAATCAAGATCAACTGCGGGCGTTATTGTTGGCGAAGCGTTGCCGCATGCAGGGTAAATCGCCGGTCGGGGCTTGCGAAGGGGGAAGAATGAACATGGAGCCGATAGCCGGCGTGCGCGCGGCTCATCTTTTCGCTTTTCTCGATCTGCTGCACAGCATCGGTGCGCCGGTCGATCGAGGGCTTCGGCTTGCCAGGCTGCCGACTATGCTGGTGGAACAGCCCGACGCGCTGCTGCCCAGTATGCTTATGAAGCAATTCCTCAACGAGATGGCCCACAAAGAGGGCATAAGCGACTTCGCGCTGCGGGCCAAGGACTTCACCACGATCAACCAACAGATCAGCCCGGCGGTTTTGGGCCCGATTTATTTTGCCCCGACCTTGAAAGCTGCGCTCGAGGCTGCGTTCAGACTGGCCAAGCAAGAAATTACGCATCTCAATTTGTGGATGACCTCCGATGGCGCAAAAGTCAGGGTCTGTCACGATTACGGTATTCCTCTTGGCGAGCGGGGACTGCGGCATTTTGAACTCGGTTCAAACGTAAATCTGACGCGCCTCGTTCAGAAATTCGCTGGGCCAAGGTGGTACCCCGGGACGATGGCCTTTCGATCGACCGCAGCACTGGGCCCTTATGCCGCGGAAAAATTTCCCAATACCCGCTTTCTTACCGGCCAGAAACTGGCCTGGATCGAATTGCCCCGTTCCATGCTGAGTCTGCCGCCGCGCGCAGGCCTGATCGCCGCGGGTTCCGCGCCTGACCGATCTTCGCGGCCGCAGTCCGCCGACGCACGCGCACTGGACTTCCCCGGCTCCCTGAAGGCGGCCCTCGGTGCGTATCTCGGCGACGGCTGTCCGGGCATCAATCTGGCTGCCGAGATCGCCGGCACCAGCGTGCGGACCCTGCAGCGGGAGCTCGCGCAGTTCGGCGTGAGCTATTCCGACCTGGTTCAGCAGGCACGCTTCGATGCGGCCTCGCAGTTATTGCAGGATAGCGACAACAAGGTGATCGACGTGGCCTATGCGGTGGGTTACGAGGATCCGGCGCATTTCACGCGCGCCTTCCGGCGCATCGCCGGCGTCAGCCCGCGCGAATACCGCCGCAATCGGCTCGCGCAATGACCGCACAACGGCGCCGGATGCGCCCGTCCGGACGGATTTCTTATTGATACGCGTGTGTGGTGGGGCTTACGCAATGGCCGGTCGAGCCGCGACGCCGCACGACCTGGAGGCGCTGGCCACGGCGGATGAGCAGGCCTGGCTGGGTAAACGCCGGGCACACCTGCGCTACCGAAGGACGGCGGGTGCGTTCGGGACGCGCTGCCGCCGCTCGCGACGGCGGCGCTGATCGCCAAGATCCGCGGCGGCGTGGAAAGCAGACATGACCTCCTGAAAAGCGGACGTTCCGGGTGTCGATTCGGCAGGATTTGAAAGCCGGAATATCGCCTGCGGTTCCGGGTTCTTGTAATTTCCACGCAAAAGTTGTAATATTAACCTATTAGGATCCGCGAGAGCTAAACCTAAAGTATGCGGGGCAAAGCGCATGTCGCTCGCCAGCTTGAAGGATGAGCTCAGGACCGGGATCGACAGCCTGGATCAAGAGCACTGCAAACTCGTCGGGGTGATGGAGGAGTTGTGTGACACCTTCGACAACGCCCCGTCCACAGGCGCGGTTTCCGATTTGTTCGACGTGCTCTACGCGCAGGTGTCGGCGCAATTCGCCCTCGAAGAACGGCTGATGCGCGAGAAGAAGTATGCGTTCTACGACTCCCACAAGACCGACCACGAACGCCTGCTGGAGCAGGTCCGCCACATGATGGAGGCCTATGAGGAGGGCAAGTGCGCCGACTGCGGCATGAGCCTGCGCACGTGCCTGGAAACCTGGCTGGCGGACCATGTGAGGAACGCCGACACGGCGCTCCGCTCCCTGGCCGACGAGGTGTGATGTCTCGGACGGTTGTTCGTTCGCCCCTGCCTTGACCATCGTCAAGGATACCTGCCGGTCCCCTGTAATAGCCTACCCCCACCGTTCGCTGGCGCTCCGGCCGGCGAAGATGAGAGGGGAACGCCCATGAAACTCACCGACGCCCTGCGGGGCGAGCATGCCGTCCTGTACGAACTGTTCGCATATCTGGACGAGACGATCGGCAGAAGCGACGATCTGCGGGACCTGCGCGGCGCCGTGTCCGTTCTGGAGCGCCTGCTCGTATCGCACGCCCGGATCGAGGAGGATCTGCTGTTCCCCCGCCTCGAGCCCCACATTGGCCAGATGGGGCCGCTTGCGGTGATGCGCACCGAACACGGCCGGATCGACGATCTCCTCGAGGCCGCCAGGCAGGAAAATGACATCGCCGCGCTGAAGTCGCTGGTCGGCCAACTCCTGCAGCTGGCCTACGGCCACTTCCGGAAGGAGGAATCGGTACTGTTCGACATGGCCGAGCGGTTCCTCGGCGGCGCGGCGCTGACCGAGATGGGCGAACAATGGGCGGCCAGCCGGAACGTCATCGTCAAGGGCCAGGGCTGCATGGCGACTCACTGAACGGCCGCCGCCGCGGTATCAGCCCTCGCCCATCGCGCCCCGGTACCAGCGGTGGAAATCCGCGACGTAGTGCTCTTCCGGCATCAGCACGCCGGCCTCGTGGCGGATCGAGCGCAGCCCTTGTTGATTGATCTCCGAGGCCGTGCCGTCCTGTTCGAGCACCAGCGTGCCGAACTCCACGATATTTGCGAGTTCGAACGCCGGGTCCGACAGCGCCGCCTCTGGGAACAGCCATTCCGCCTGGATTTCCGTCTCCTCCGGGCCACGCGGCAGGACCCGCACGATGCGCATGTAATCGACATGCGCGGCGATGTAGACGGACGGCGTGTTGACGTAGTAGCGCTGCCCCGCCGCGCGCTCCGACTCGCTCAGCCCCTCGAATCGCGGGCCGTGCGCCTTGCCGTCGCCGGACCAGGTCTCGGCGCCTTGCGTCAGGCCGCCGCGGTGTTTCGGATCGGCGGACCCTTCGTGCCGCCGCCAGTCGGGATCGTCCTGCGGCAGGATGATGCGCCGCCGGTAGATCGGCACCAGGCGGGAGAGTTCCGGATGCACGTTCGGGCAGTGCAGGCATTCGTTGAAGTTCTCCCAGAAGACCTTCCAGTTGCACGCGACCGTCTTGCGCCAGGTGTGGCCGACCGCCAGTTCCGCGAGCGGCCAGTTGTCGGTATGGTCGCCGCCGCCGCGGAACGCCGACAGCTCTTCCGGCGGGTCCCCGGACAGGCAGACGAAGACGCAGCCACGCCATTCGCGCACGGCGATGCCGTACAGGGGATAGTCTTCCCGTTCGAAATCGGGCGCCTCGGACAGCGAGGAGGTGCGCAGGAGGTTTCCCTTGAGGTCGTAGGACCACTGGTGATAGGGGCAGACGATGCGCTGCGCGCCGAGCCGGCCTTGCCTCTCGAGGCACAGACGCGATCCGCGGTGCCGGCAGGTGTTGTGGAAGGCCCGCAACGTGCCCTCGTCGTCGCGCAGCAACAGCACCGACTGCCCGCCGATCGTCTCGGTACGGTAGGAACCCGGCCCGGCCAGCGCATCGGACCGGCACAGATAGATCCACTGGCGATGCCAGATATTCGAGAGCTCGCGCGCGTAGACCGCCGGGTCGTAATAGGCGCGGCCCGGCAGCGACTTTTCCGCCGTCTTCAAACCCGCAAAGTCTTCGTCACCCGTCAGCTTGTGCGCCATTTTCTGGCATCCCCGTGTCGGCATACCTTGCGGGACCGTACCGCACTCCGGAGTGTATTTGAAGCGCGCCGGCCACGGTCGATTGCCCGGCAGGCCAGGTACGCTATGGTGTGGTATCGCATGGCAACGCGGGAGGCTCCAATGGCGCGACGGGGAACCGGATTCTGGCTGCTGCAGGGGCCGGGCTGGCTGCTGCTGCTCTATCTTGTCGTTGCACAGGGCATTCCGGCGCTGGACTACGATCTCGGCGTCGCCATGGGCACGCAGGAGCCGGCCACTGAGATTACCGAGGTCGGCGCCGCGTTCTGGTGGGGTTTCGCCTTCGGCGATCTCGTCATCTACATGCCGCTGCTCGCCGCCGGGCTGATCGGCCACGCTACGGGGCGCGCGTGGGGCCGGACCGCGCTCGCCGCGGCGCTTGGGATCACGGTGTACTGGCCGGTGCTGTCACTCGCCGTCGTCGTCGCGGCGCGCGACGCCGCGGGATGGAACCTGCCGGGCGAGCGCGCCTACTGGATCGTGCTGCCGCCGATCGCCCTGTGGGCCGCGTGGGGCCTGTGGCGCCTCGCGCGGAAGAGTTAGCGCGACGACCTGTCAAAGCGAGCCAGGCGGCAAGGCTGACGCTGCAAATCGCCTCGACATGCCGGTGATCGGTGCCGCAGCAGCCACCAAGCACGTTCGCCTTGTGCAGATGCCTGCGCAGCTGGCCGTATTGCGTGGCCAGCTCCTGCGGATTGCCGTCGTCCAGTTCCTCCGCCTCGTCAGTCGTCACGAGGGCGCCCGGATCGTACCCGTCGCCGCGCGGGCCGATGCAGCCGCTGATAACGATCGGCGGGCCGCCGACACGAGAAACGATCCTGCCCACTCCTGATCGGACACCTCGACGTACCGGTTTTATCGTGTCGGAGTGTTCGAGTCGGGCGTGGCGGCGCGTGCATAGGCGTTGAATTCGCCGATCTTTCCGTTGGGGGCGGTTGACTTGCCGGCCGCATAGCTGCTTGATTCGGCCCGCATTGCTCCAGCTGGTCCGATGACACAGCTGGGCCTTCTAAACGGTCATCGACGATGACGACCAGGGAAAATCTGTTCATGGCACACCGTTGTGGTTTCACGAAGAAGGTGCTGATTGGTGCACCGCGGTCTTCATGCGTCACGTTCATAGGAAGCGGCCGACGGCCTCACCCGGGCGATGATTTGTATGGCTTGGCCACCAAGGCCGCATTACAGGAAGACGCGCCGTCCACTTGCCTGGTTGAGTCGGTATGACGCCGCATACCCAAATCCGCCGGCAACTGCTTGGGACACTTGCTCAGGCTCAAGCCGACGAAGCCGCCCAACTTAATAACGCCCTGCGTCTGCTCTCCAAATGGCGCAGCGCGCTGATCCAGAACATACTGCTTAAACAACAGGGCACGATGGTGATGGAGGGTCCGCTAAAGGGCATGGACTTCCTGCCCCGGTCGACCGAAGGCTGCCACATTGCCAAGTTGCTCGGCTGCTACGAGCAACCGCTGCTGCCCTATATCGAATCGGCGATTCAGGGCAGTTATCCAGTGGTTCTCAACATCGGTTGCGCCGAGGGCTACTATGCGGTGGGCATGGCCCGGCGCATGCCCGCGACTAAGGTGTTGGCCTTCGACCTTAACCCAAAAGCGCAGCAGGTCTGTGCTGAACTGGCCCGGAAAAATCGCGTGACCGACCGCGTTACCGTCGGCGCGGTGTTCCAGCCGGAAGACTTTGCCGCCTACGCCGGGGAGCGCGAGCGGGTCTTGGTGGTGTGCGACATCGAGGGCGCTGAACGCGATCTGCTCAAACCGGAAGTTGCCCCAGCCCTGGCCCGAATGGATTTGATTGTCGAATGTCACGAACGGTTGATTCCCGGCATCACGAAGCTGCTAATCGATCGCTTTGCGGCAACCCACGACATCACGCCCGTAGAAGACAACGGCCAGCGTCAATTAAGGAATGCACCAGCCTGGTTCAATAACCTGCCACACCTCGACCAGTTACTCGCCGTGTGGGAATGGCGCTCCGGTCCGACGCCTTGGCTGGTGATGAAGGCGAAGCCAGACAGCACATAAGAAAACCCCTGTAATCTATTGAGATTACAGGGGAAAATCTGGTAGCGGAGGAGGGACTTGAACCCCCGACACGCGGATTATGATTCCGCTGCTCTAACCAGCTGAGCTACTCCGCCGCAGAAGCCGGAACGCTATACGGCCAGAGGCGCGCCGCTGTCAAGCGGACGGCGGCGCTGAAACACGATATGGGAGCGGATGCCCGCGCTGTCCAGAACCTCACACCGCCGCCTTCTTGCCAGTGGCGGAAAGGCCGGTCCGTTACTTGTGCTCCATCACCGGCACGCCCCGCTTCTCTTCGATGACCAGATCGTCGCCATCCTTGCAGGATCCGCTGATAGTCTTGCCTTCGGGGCTCTTGCCCGTGATCGTGCCCGAGGCTATGGACATCGAGCTTCTGCCCCTGAGCTTCTGGTTGGACGTGTTGCCGGACGTCACGGTGAAATCGTACTTCGTGCGGTTCTGCACCTTGCACGAGGCGAAGGCTTCGGCCGAGAAGACGGATACGGCCGCGGCCGCGATAAACAGGGTGACAAGGCGTCGTGTGGTCATTTGAACCCTCCGGCAACATTTTCGGTTGCAAGATTTCCGGCAGCCCGCGAGCCGGGCCGCAACCTGCGGATATCACCACAAAAGTGTGAACGGAACATAAAAACCGGAGCGGATACGAACCGCGCGCCGACCTCCGCCGGACGGCGGATCTCAAGTCCAGCGCCTCAGGATTTCAGGCGGGTCGTTGCCCGGCCCGCACGGTTGCGGCATCGCGCCGCCACCCAGCCAGCTGACCTCGCCCAGCGCGACGCGGGCTCCGGCCTCACCACATAGAGCGGGCAGCCCGCATCCGCGCGTCCGCGCGTTCGCCTACTCCGGCGCGACTCCCGCCGCTTCCGCCAGCGCACCGCGGATCGATTTGGGCGCGCACATGATGCTGGTAAAGCCGTGACTGCCGACCATGCCCAGGTCGGGAAAATTGATGGCGATGCGAAACCGCCCGGCCAGCGCGGTGATATCGCCGCCGGTCACCAGCAGCTCGTAGGGCAGATGCCCGGTCTGGCGCATATCCTTGAAATCGATCTTTTCCATGATGTACTTGTCGCCCGAGCATTCCCGCGTCAGGCCGACGCCGAACAGCGTCTGCTCCTTGCCGGGGATGTCGATGCGATAGACTTTCGACGTGCCGGCATTGCCTGCCGCCAGGCCTTCCTCGACCTTGCGCACCGCCTCCTCGTATGAGTCATAGCTTGCCAGCTCTTCATGGGCGTCAAAGCGCTCGGTAAACATCGGCACACCCATGTAGCGGTATTTCGCAAGTTTCTTTTCCGTCAGGCCGTCTTCCGAGCCATAGTCCGCTTCGGCGCCCAGCGCCTCCTCCAGGACCGCGCGCACCTCGGCCAGACCGCTGACCATGCGGTAGGCATGGGCCATGTAGACGGGGTTGGTGTAAGCCACCTGGATATGGGCGCTTTCGCCCTCGCCCATCGCGGTCAGCGATACCCGCTGGACGGCGCCATAAGCGCCGTAGTCGGTGGCCGAGGCTGCCTCCTGCAAGGCTTTGCTGGTGACCGCGATGACCATTACACCCTCATAGGGGCTGTATTCCCCGGCGATCGTCAGGCCGGCCGAAGCCAGACGGGAGCCCACCGCCGCCGCCGCGGTTTCCATGTCGTCAGTGGTGTTGTAGGCATGCACGAACGGCCTGTGGCGCGTGTCTTTTTCGGCTTGCGCCGGCGCAATCGACGAAACCGCCAGCAACAGCGCGGCCGCCGCAACGGCAAGGCGCTTCAGGTAATGAGTCATCGATATCCTCCCAGATACAACAGCCGCAGCCCGGTAGCGCCGGGATAGCGCCGCAATCTAGCAAGAATCGGGGGTAAAGTCCCGGAATATTAGAACATGCGAATAAAATAAAGCTCCGCACATTCCTATCGTGGCTGCGGTCGGATCCAGCCGCCGCCGAGCACGCGCCCGTTGTCGTAGAACACGCAAGCCTGGCCTGGCGAAACACCGTATTCGGGATCGTCGAGCGTGACTTGCGCGCCACCCTCGCCCGCCGGCCGCACGGTCGCGGCGACCGGCGCCATGGTGGAGCGCAGCTTGACCCGGATTGCCACGCCTTCCGTCGGCATCGCGCCGCCGCCCAGCCAGTTGACCTCGCCCAGCGCGATGCGGCCGCAGGCCAGCGCCGCGCGGGGGCCGACGACGACGCGGCGCAGGGCCGGCTCCAGCCGCACCACGTAGAGCGGATCGGCCGACCCCCGGCGCCCGCCGATGCCGATCCCCTTGCGCTGGCCGATCGTGTAGTTGACGATGCCGTCGTGGCGCGCCAGCACGGCGCCGTCGAGGTCGACGATCTCGCCCGACTCCGATGCTTCGGGGCGCAGTTTCTCGACGATCCGCGCGTAGCCGCCGTCGGGCACGAAGCAGATGTCCTGGCTATCCGGCTTTGCCGCCACCGGCAGGGCCAGGCGTTCGGCGATCGCGCGGGTTTCCGCCTTGTCCAGCCCGCCGAGCGGGAAGCGCAGGAAACCCAGTTGTTCCGCGGTGGTGGCGAACAGGAAATAGCTCTGGTCTTTCGCCGGGTCGGCGGCGCAGTGCATCTCGGCGCCGGCCGGGCCGTCAACGCGCCGCACGTAGTGGCCGGTCGCCAGTGCCGCCGCGCCGAGATCGCGCGCCGTCGCCAGCAGGTCGCGGAATTTGACGGTCTGGTTGCAGCGCACGCAGGGGATCGGCGTCTCGCCGCGCAGGTAGGAGTCCGCGAAATCCTCGATCACCGCGTCGCGGAAGCGGCTCTCATAGTCGAGGACATAGTGCGGAATGCCGATCCGGTCGGCGACCGTGCGGGCATCGTGGATGTCCTGGCCGGCGCAGCAGGCGCCCTTGCGTCCGACGGCCGTGCCGTGATCGTAAAGCTGCAGCGTGATGCCCACGACGTCGTAGCCGGCCTCCGCCAGCAGCGCGGCCGTCACCGAGGAATCGACGCCGCCCGACATGGCGACGACGACGCGCGAGCCGCGCGCGATATCGCTGAATGGTTCGATCATATGCCCGGTATATAGTCCGGCCCCGGCAAGCCCTCAATACCCTTGACGCTTTCGGATACCCTTAATTGGCCAGACCATGAACCGAGACTTGCGGGGCCAGACCGGAATTGACTTGGCAAGATGGACCCGGGGACGTAAACATCGATCATCACGAACAAGAAACAATCCATATTTCTAAAGTAACAAGGGGGCTTACCGATGCGTCATGTCGCCAGAACGAGT
>CAMYKU010000079.1 GCA_947259105.1 uncultured Alphaproteobacteria bacterium | reverse complement strand
GCGCACAACAACCGGGGAAACGTGCTGAAAGACCAGGGTCAGATCGATGACGCGCTGGCGGCCTATCGCCGCGCCGTGGAGCTCGATCCTGACTACGTCGACGCCAATAACAACTATCTGTTCTGCTTGAACTACGATCCGGCCGCCAGCGACGAGGCTCTGTCCGAGGCGCATCGGGAATGGGGCGAACGGCATTGCCGGCCAAAGACGCCGTTCACAAAATTTGCCAATCCGCGCGACGCCGACAAGACGCTGCGGGTCGGCTTGGTCTCGGCCGACTTCGCGCGTCACCCGACCGGGTATTTCCTCGACTCCGTCCTGCCGGCGGTGGATCCGGGCCGGATACGGTTCTACTGCTATTCGGGCCGGGTGAAGCCCGATGACCTGACCGAGCGCCTGAAGCAGTCGGCCGCTGGCTGGCGCTCGTCCATCGGATTGTCGGACCAAGCCCTGGCCGAAGCGATTCGCGGCGACGACATCGACATCCTCATCGATCTCTCCGGGCATACCGCCGGCAGCCGGTTGACGTGCTTCGCACTGCGGCCCACGCCGATCCAGGTCACCTGGCTGGGCTCGTGCCATACCACCGGCGTGCCGGCGATGGACTACATCCTGATGGACCCCACCTATGTGCCGGCGGACGGGGAGCGCTGGTTCACGGAAAAGGTGGTGCGCCTGCCGGACATCCGCTGGTGCTATGCCGCGCCCGACTATGCGCCCGGGGTGACCCCACCCCCGGTCTTGCAGCGCGGCCATATCACCTTCGGCAGCTTCAACAATCTCACCAAGGTGAGCGCCGAGGTGATCGCCCTGTGGGCGCGGGTCTTAGGGGACGTTCCCGGCTCGCAAATGATGATAAGCTGGAAGACGCTGGCCGACGCCGGTGAGTGCGATCGGCTGCGGGAGGCGTTCGCGGCCGAGGGCATCGCCGCGGACCGCATCCGCCTCACCTCGGGCCCGGGCCGCGGATCCCTTCCCCTTCTCCGGCTGCCTGACGACCTGCGAGACCTTGTGGATGGGCGTGCCGCTGGTGACGCTGCCGATGACGCGACCGGCGTCGCGGCAGTCGCTTGGCTTTCTGACCGCCTTGGGCCGCACGGAATGGGTCGCCGAGACCCCGGACGACTATGTCCGCATTGCCACCGGCCTGGCCGAAAATCCGGATTATCTTGCAACCCTGCGTGGGGATCAGCGCGCCCGCGTCGCGGCCTCGCCGATGTGCGATGCCCCGCGCTTCGCGCGCAACCTCGAAGCCGCCTTGCGCCGGATCTGGCAGCAATGGTGCAGCGAGCAGCAGTGAATCCGTGACCCTGGAATGAATAGGTTGAGTGATGCCTGACGGGATAGACGTTGACGAAGAAGCTTCTTCGGCTGCAGCCGGACCATGCGGACGCCTTGCATCTGCTGGGGCTGACCATGCGCCAAGCCGGAGAACTCGAAATCGCCGCCGCCCTCATTGGAAGAGCCATCGGGCAATGCCCCTCGGTCGCCTCGTATCACTGCAGCCTGGGCGAGGTCTTGAAAGACCAGGGCAAGCTCGACGGCGCCCTCGCGGCCCTGGACAAAGCCATCCGCCTCGATCCCGAGTTCGCCCAAGCCCACGATAGCCGCGGCACCATTTTCAGGGTGCTGGCACGGCCGGAAGATTCCCTGGCTGCGCATGACCGGGCTCTTGAGATCAATCACGACTCCCCTGAGATCCTCAACAACCTCGCGGTAGCGCTCATGGATCTGGGGCGGCTGACGGACGCGCTAGATGCCTTCGATCGCGCCCTGCTCATCAATGCGGATTTAGCTGAGATCCATAGCAATCGTGGCACTTGCCTCGTAGCGGCTGGCGATATGAAGTCCGCGCTCGCAGCCTTCGAGCGGGCAATCGAAATAGATCCGGCACACGCCGATGCGCTCAACGGCCGCGGTGCGGCGCTTTGGAACATGGGCCGAAACGAGGATGCGCTTTCGGCGCTGGACGAGTGCGTCCGCTTGAACCCGGATCAAGCCCAAGCTCACAACAACCGCGGGACCGTTCTTCGGGACCTTGGCCAATTGGGCAACGCTCTGACCGCATTCGAAGAAGCGATCAGCCTCGCGCCAGACTTTGCCCAGGCGCATAGCAACAGGGGCAGCGTCCTGAAAGATCAAGCGCGGATCGAAGACTCGCTGGCCGCCTGTCGCCGGGCCCTGGAAATCGATCCAGACTTCGCCGAAGCCCATAGCAACTACCTGTTCTGTCTGAATTATGACCCGTCGGCAGACGATCAGATGTTGTTCCAGGCCCACCGCGATTGGGGCGCCAGGGTCAGCCGGCAAACCAACGTCTTCACGGATCACGCCAATGCCCGGGACCCGGACAAGGTTCTGCGCGTGGGCCTGGTTTCAAATGATTTTAGGCGCCATCCCGTCGGCTACTTGACGGATGCCGTGCTGACGGCGGCGAACCCGGAGCGACTCCAGTTCCTGATTTACTCAGGCGCCGCCAAGGAGGACGATCTAAGCGAACGCCTAAGACAGCGCGCTCAAGCCTGGCGCTCGACGATCGGACTGCCGGATCAGGCCCTTTCCGAGGCCGTCCGGGCGGACGATGTCGACATCCTGATGGACCTGTCGGGGCATACTGCCGGCAATCGCCTCATGTGCTTTGCTTCGAAGCCGGCCCCTGTCCAGGTTTCTTGGCTCGGCTATTGTCACACGACAGGATTGCCGGCGATCGACTATGTCCTGGCGGACCCCACCTATGTGCCGGAGGGTGGCGAGCGCTGGTTCACGGAGAAGGTGGTCCGCCTGCCGCACTCGCGTTGGTGCTATGCCCCGCCCGAGTACGCGCCCGAGGTGGCGAAACCGCCCGTTCTCGAACGAGAATACATCACCTTCGGCAGCTTCAATAATCTGACCAAGGTAAACGGCGAGGTCATTTCGCTGTGGGCCAAGATCCTGCACGCCATCCCCAAATCGCAGCTGATGCTGAGCTGGAAGACCCTGGCCGACCCGAGCGAATGTACCCGTCTGCGCAAAGCGTTCCGTGCGCAGGGGATTGCCGGCGAGCGGATCGTCTTCATCTCCGGAGGCGATACCCATGTCGAGGTGCTGGGCCAGTACAACGATGTCGACATCGCCCTGGACCCGTTTCCGTTTTGCGGCGGGCTCACCAGCTGCGAAGCCCTTTGGATGGGCGTGCCGGTCGTGACTCTGCCGGACACGCGCCCGGCCTCGCGGCAGTCGCTCGGAATGCTGACCGCGCTCAAGCGCACCGAGTGGGTCGCCGAGTCCCGAGACGACTATGTCGGCATTGCCGCCGATCTTGCCCGGAATCCGTCCGCCCTGGTGGCCGCGCGCGAGGAGCAGCGCGACCGCATGGCCGCGTCTCCGCTCTGTGACGGAGAGCTTTTCGCCCGCGATTTCGAGGCCGCGCTGCGCGGCATGTGGCAGCAGTGGTGCCGCACGGGTACTCCCTAGCCGCCTTCGGCCAAGGAGGCGGCAGCCCGCGGGAGGCCGCCGGTTCGCCCCCCTATGCCAGCCGGAAATCCGCGGCAGGCCGGAGCTTGGGCGGACGCGGCGCGCCGAAGGCGCTCGTTCTTGGGGCTCGATTAACTCTTTGGCCGTCAATTTGAGGCAGGATACCGGGGTCTGGCCCAAGCTATACGGGCCCGAACCAGCCGCCCGCTGCCGATAGATCGAGAGCCGAGGGATGAAAGTAGCGATACTAGCCGGAGGAGCCGGGAGCCGCCTTGCCGAGGAAACCCAGGCGCGGCCCAAGCCCATGGTCGAGATCGGCGGCATGCCGATCCTGTGGCACATCATGGAGCACTATGCGCATTTCGGCTTCAAGGACTTCGTCATCGCCCTGGGTTACAAAGGCGAAGTCATCAAGGATTACATGGAGAATTATTGCAGGAATAAGAGCAATATTACGGTCGACCTCGGAAGTGGAGAGGTCGAGTACGAATACGAAGACGACATCGATTGGAAAGTTCAACTCATCGAGACGGGCCTCAAGACGCTGACCGGAGGCCGCATCAAGCGTTTGGCGCCCTATTTGGACGACGGGCCCTTCATGCTCACCTGGGGGGATGGCCTGTCGGACGTGGATTTGCAGAAATTGCTCGCCTTTCACCGGTCTCACGGCAAGCTGGCGACCTTGACCGCGGTGCGCCCACCGGCGCGCTATGGACATCTCGAGTTCGACGGCGATCGCGTCGAGGCGTTCACCGAAAAGCCGCAAACAGCCGAAGGCTGGATCAACGGCGCGTTCTTCGTTTTGCAGCCCGAGATCTTCGAGTATATCGAGGGCGACGATACCCAGTGGGAGAAAGAGCCCCTAGAGCGGCTCGCCAAAGAGGGACAGTTGATGGCCTACAAGCACACCTCGTTCTGGCAATGCATGGACACCCTGCGGGAAAAACACCTGCTGGAGCAACTTTGGGCCGGCGGTAATCCCCCCTGGCGGACCTGGGGCTGAGCGATGCGCGTGCTCTTGACCGGACACGAGGGCTACATCGGCACCATCCTGGCACCGATGCTGGTCTCGGCAGGCCATGACGTCGTCGGGCTCGACAGCGGGCTTTTCGCCGAGTGCACCTACGGCAGTCCTCCGCCCGACATCCCGTCGATCCGCAAGGACATTCGCGACGCCCGGCCCGACGACCTCGCAGGGTTCGAAGCGGTCATTCATCTGGCGGCTCTGTCGAACGATCCTCTGGGCGATTTGAACCCGGATTTAACGCAAAAAATCAATTATTTAGCCGCCGTGCACTTGGCCGAACTCGCGCATTCGGCGGGCGTCGAGCGCTTCATCTTCTCTTCCTCCTGCAGCAATTACGGGGCCGCCGGGGACGACCTCTTGAACGAACAAAGCGCCTTCAATCCGGTCACGCCCTATGGCATTTCCAAGGTCGAGGCCGAGCGGGGGATCGGCCGTCTGGCGGGGCCCGGCTTCAGCCCGACCTTTCTGCGCAGCGCGACCGCCTATGGCGTGTCCCCGCGACTCCGCTTCGATCTTGTCGTCAACAACCTCGTCGCCTGGGCCTTCACGACGCAGCAAGTGATGCTCAAGAGCGACGGCACGCCTTGGCGTCCGGTCGTGCACGTCGAGGACATCGCCCGCGCCTTCATGGCCGTGCTGCAGGCGCCGCGCGAAATCGTTCACGATCAAGCCTTCAACGTGGGGCGAAACGAGGAGAACTATCGGATCCGCGAGATCGCCGAGATCGTCGCCGACATCGTCCCGGATTGCCGCATCGAATACGCTCCCGACGCCGGCCCGGACAAGCGCTGCTACCGCGTGGACTGCAGCAAGCTGGGCGCCACCGTGCCCGCGTTTCGGCCCGCGTGGGACGTCCCCAAAGGGGTCGAACAGCTGTACCGGGCCTACAAGGACATCGGCCTCACGCTCGAGGCGTTCGAAGGTGCGCGCTTCAGCCGTATCATGTATCTCCGCGAACTCATCGCAGGCGGACGGATCGACCCGTCCCTGCGCTGGTGCGAGGACGCGCCCACACGATCGAGCGGCCCGTAACCGGCAGCCCCATGGGAGCCAGCGAAGCTACAGTATGCCGATCCTGTGCCTGGGCCGAACTCGACCCGGTTCTGGCGCTGGGCGAAAGCCCGCTGGCCGACCGCCTGTTGACCGACGGCGAATTGTCGTCGCCCGAGCCGACAGCGCCCTTGGATCTGGTTTTCTGCCCACGCTGCGCCCTGGTGCAGCTGACGGTCTCGATCCCGCCCGAGACCCTTTTCTGTCAGGATTATCCCTATTTTTCCTCGGTCTCGCCCCAGTTGATGGCGCATTTCGGCGCGAGCGCCCGCAACCTGATTGAGACCAGGGCGCTCGGCCCGGAAAGCCTGGTGGTCGAGGCGGCAAGCAACGACGGATACATGCTCAGGCATTTCGCGGAACGCGGCATCCAGGTGCTCGGCATCGACCCCGCCGACGGGCCGGCGCGCGCCGCCGAAGACGCCGGCGTCCCCACCCTCAACGATTTTTTCACACAGGCGCTCGCGGAAAAGCTCCGCGACCAAGATAGCATGCAGGCGGACGTGTTTCTGGCCAACAACGTGCTCGCCCACGTGCCGGACCTGAACGGCTTTGTCGCCGGGATCCGCACCATGCTCAAGGACACCGGCATGGCGGTGATCGAAGTACCCTATCTGGTCGACCTGATCGATCACCTCGAGTTCGATACCATCTATCACCAGCATCTCTGCTATTTCTCGATCACGGCCTTGGATTGCCTGTTTCGACGGCATGGCCTTTTTCTGAACGGGGTCGAACGGCTGGCGATTCACGGCGGCTCGCTGCGGCTGTTCGTCGAGCCCCGCGAGAACGTCGGCGCGCCGGTCCGCGCGCTGTTGCAGGCCGAACAGCAGATGGGCGCCGATCGCCTTGCCTACTACAGCGGTTTTTCCGAACGCGTCGAGACCCTCAAACAAGCGCTCATGGCGCTGCTGCGCGACTTGCGGATGCAGGGCAAAAGCATTGCGGGATACGGCGCCGCGGCCAAGGCCACCACGCTCATGAGCTATTGTGGAATAGACCGCGACGTCCTCGACTATGTCGTCGATCTGAACCCGGTCAAGCATGGCCGCTTCATGGGCGGCAACCATCTGCCGATCTACCCGCCGTCGAAATTGATCGACGACCGGCCGGATTATGTGCTGATTCTGGCCTGGAATTTTGCCGAGGAGATCATGCGCCAGCAGCAAAGCTACCGCGGCGGCGGCGGCCGATTCATCATTCCGATCCCCGCACCGCGGATCGTCTGATCGCCGCCGAAAATGCAAGGACGAGACATGCCAAAGCACGCCGATCAGCCTTGTCCCAATTGCGGCGGCCCCGGCCTATCGGTTTTCTATGAGCTGTCGGGCGTGCCCGTTCATAGCGTGATGTTGCTGTCGTCGCGAGAGGAAGCGGTCGGGTTCCCCACGGGCGACATCGCCCTCGCCCACTGCGCCGCATGCGATTTCATCGGCAATCTGGCCTTCGATCCGGCGCTCGAGCAATACGGCGCCGGCTATGAGGGGACACAGGCCTATTCCTCGACGTTCAACGCGTTCCACCGGACGCTCGCCGAGCGCCTGGTGGAAAAGCACGACCTGCGCGGCAAGACCGTCATCGAGATCGGCTGCGGCCAGGGGGAATTCCTGAACCTCTTATGTGCCGCAGGCGGCAACACCGGGATCGGGTTCGACCCGGCCTACGACCCGGGCCGGGCGGGCACGGCGCCGGCCGCGGGCACAACGATCATCGGCGACTTCTATTCCGAGAAATATGCCGACCGCAAGGGCGACTTCGTGTGCTGCAAGATGACGCTGGAACACATTCCCGACACCGCCGAATTCCTGCGCATGGTGCGGCGCGCGGTCGGCGACCGGCCCGAATCGACGGTGTTCTTCATGGTCCCGGACGTAACCCGGATTCTCGACGAGATCGCCTTCTGGGACATCTACTACGAGCACTGCTCGTATTTCAGCCCGGCCTCGCTGGCGCATCTGTTTCGGCACACCGGTTTCGACGTCATCGAATCCCACAGCGAGTATGACGGCCAGTACCTGATGATCGAGGCCAAGCCCGGCCGGAACGTCGGCGCCGCATCGGCGGGCGCGGGCAGCGGTGCCGCGGTGCGCCGCTTTGCCGAGGTAGGCAGCAGCCACATCGCCGCCTGGCGCCGCGTCCTGAGCGAGATGCACCGCGCCGGCCGCACGGTGGCTCTCTGGGGCGGCGGATCCAAGGCCGTCGCCTTTCTGACGACCCTGGGATTGGGTGACGAGATCCAGTGGGTCGTCGACATAAACCCGCACAAGCACGGGACCTTTCTGCCGTCGTCGGGCCACCCCGTGGTCGGTCCCGAGGCCTTGCGCGCTCAACCGCCGGACACGGTCGTCGTGATGAATCCGGTCTACGTGGACGAGATCGGCGTTCAGCTGCGCGATATGGGCGTGGGCTCCACCCTGGTCCCGGTCACCGCGCCCCCAGGCGATATGGGCCACGACGCCGGCCCGGCCCGGGACGGCGAAGTACCCGACGGCGCCTAGCATGCCTGGCTCGAAATGCATCGTCTGCGGATCCTCGCGGCTGTTGCCCGTGGTGGACATCGCCGACGTCCCGATCCACTGCAATTTGCTGTACCCCACGGAAACCGCGGCTCGTGAGGCGCCGCGGGGCGACATACGCCTGAGCTATTGCCGGGCTTGCGGCCATGTGTTCAACCGGAGCTTCGACCCCGGCTTGACGGCTTATGGGCATGACTACGAGGCCTCGCTGCACGCCTCGCCCCGGTTTCGACGCTATGCCGAAGCGCTGGCGGCGCGGCTGATCGAGCGCCATGGCCTCACCGGCAAGAAGGTGATCGAAATCGGCTGCGGACGGGGGGAGTTTCTCGAGCTGCTATGCGCCATGGGCGACAACTCCGGCATCGGCTTCGACAAGAGCTACACGCCGGCCGGTGACGGCGCATGCGCCGGCAGCCGGGTCACTTTCGTGCCAGAGTTCTTCGATCAGGAGCACGCGCAACGGGCGGATCTGGTCTGCTGCCGGCATGTGCTCGAGCACATCGAGCGGCCGCGCCAATTCCTCGATACCGTTCGCATGGCCATCGGGGACGAGCGCCGGACGGCGGTGTATTTCGAGGTGCCGAATGCTCTTTATACCCTCGAGAACATGGGCATTTGGGATCTCATCTACGAGCACTGCTCGTATTTTTGCGCCCCGTCCTTGGCAAATCTTTTTACCCTGTCCGGCTTTGACGTGATCGAGACATGGACGGGCTTCGAAGACCAGTTCCTGTGCCTCGAGGCGTTGCCGGCGGCGAGCCCCGTGTCGGATCCACCCGCGGCGGAAACGCTCGCGGACACGGAGGCGTTGGTCCAGGCCTTTCCCGGCCGATACCGGCAAACGATCGATCGCTGGCGTTCCCGGCTGACGGAACTCGCCGGCCGGGACCGGCCGGTGGCGCTTTGGGGCGCCGGCTCCAAGGGGGTCACCTTTCTCAATGTGTTCAAGGCGACCCACGAGATCCCCTATGTGGTCGATCTCAACCCGAGAAAGCACGGCAAGCATGTTCCCGGGGTCGGCCAGCCGATCATGGCGCCCGAGGAACTGCGCAAGTGCGACCCGTCGGCGGTCATCGTGATGAACCCGAATTACCGGATTGAGGTGCAAGAGCAGGTCGAGACCCTCGGGTTGTCCGCTGAGGTCATTAGCGTGTGACGGGCGGTCCTGCGGTCGGAAAGCCGGGCGTTGACGCCAAAGGATTCGCTGCGTAACTTCCGGTCCCGCGCCGCCTGGGAAGAACATAGGCGCATAATTCGGATACGGACCAAAAACATATTAGTAAAGTAAATACTATTGCCAAATACAATACGGCTGTTCTGCGAGCTTATGATCAAATTATTCTTGGAAATTCGCCATTTTGCATTTCGAAATTAATAATATTTCCGATATCACCATATGGGAATGGCGGGACATTAGGCGTTAAACACTTTGTTATAAAAATTTTGTTTCAAAATCTCCAGTACTCGTGCTAAAATAAACGCCAAATTAGAACTCTATTCTACTTTTTCTTGTTAAGATTGTGCCGCCAGGAGGGCGCACGCGCATGCCAAGGATAAAGGCCTCCAAAGGGGAAGGCCGTTTTCAGGAAGCGGGGGATTCCCTGTCCTGGGCGGAAGAAAATGGTCTTGTGACAAGGGCCAGGGGAGAGGCTGTCCGAACAGACGGCTTCACCGATTCCGCGCCTCCCGCGGGCGATCGGCGTATCCATCCGACGCCTCACCCGGCCGCCGATGGGCGGGAACTGGGCGTCGACGAACCGTACATGATCGGTTGCAGCGCGGCCATGCGGGTGGCCTTCGACCTGGTTCGCCGGTTCGCGATTACCAACGCGCCGGTCCTGGTGACGGGCGAAAGCGGGACGGGCAAGGAATTGGCCGCGTTGGCGATCCATGAACGGTCCGAATGTCGCTCCGGTCCGTTCGTACCGATCAACTGCGCGGGTCTGCCGCCGACGCTGATCGATTCCGAGCTCTTCGGCTATGAAAAGGGCGCCTTCACCGGCGCCACGAAGCGCAAGATCGGCCGGATCGAGTCGGCCAACGGCGGCACCGTATTCCTGGACGAAATCGGCGATCTGCCGCTCGAATTACAGGCTCATTTGCTACGCTTCCTGCAGGAGGGGATGGTGCAGCGCCTTGGCGGCAACCGGACGATCCCGGTGAGCGTCCGCATCATCGCCGCGACGAACAAGGACCTTGCCACGGAAATCGAGGCGGGACGCTTCCGCGAGGACCTGTTTTATCGTCTCAACACGCTGGTGCTTGAGTTGCCGCCGCTGCGCATTCGCGACGACGACCTCTATTTGATCTCGACGTTCTTCCTCAAGAAGTTCGCGGCCGAGATGGGGCGCCCCGTGGACGGTTTCGACAATTCCGCACTACAGGCCATGCGGGATCACGAATGGCCGGGCAACGTGCGCGAGCTCATCAGCCGCGTTCGCCGCGCCGTGGTCATGGTGGACGAAGGGCGAATCGGCGCCGCCGACCTGGATCTGGACGTTTCCGACGGCGCGAATTCCGGCGCACAGGCCGATCCCGGCGCGGCGCCGAGCGAGATCGGCTTCAGCCTGAGCTTCGCGGACGACCTGCCGACCTTGGAGACGGCCCGAAATCTTGTCGAAAAGACCCTCGTGCAGAGAGCTTTGCGCATCCATTCGGGGAATGTCTCGAAATCTGCCGGCAAATTGGGTATTTCGCGCGTTACCCTGTATCGCCTGCTCGAAAAATACAATCTCCAGTCGCATTAATAGACCGCTTCAGCACGCATTTGGCGTTGGCTCCATCGTTGGGCGCCATGCCGGCAGCCGCGGCAGCCCGTAGTGTGCCCGTAGGGACACGCTTTCTCGGAAAATGAACGGGCTCGGGTTCTGTTTGTAGCGGGCAAATCACAACCGTGCTATTAACCTTTTGCAAGTATGCCACTAACCCTTTGATTGCATTCGGGCCGGGGTTTTTGAGATCGTAAATCTCGGCACTGCCAAGGGAAGTTTGAGAGTGAATTTCCATATGGATGTTTCAGAACGGCGGGGGATAGTTTTGCGAAATATTTCAGCCGGTGCCCTGGCAGCGCTGACGTTGCTGTGCGGGCCTGCGGTCCTGGCGGCCGATGCCACGAAGGCGGCATCCGATCAGAGCGCCGTGCAGAAGGCGCCCGCTCAGAAAGCGGCGGCGCAGAAGGCGCCCGCTCAGAAAGCGACCGCCCAGAAGGCGGCCGCTGAGAAAGCGGTCTCCCAGAAAGACATTCAGCAGCTTCTCGATGTCGTTGCGCGCCAGAACAAGCAGCTGGAAAAGCAGCAGCGCCTGCTCACGAACCAGGGAAAACGGCTGGGAAGCCTGGAAAAGCAGATTCGCGGAGGCGGCAACCCGGGCCAGGCCAAGCGCGCCGTCTACCGGCCGCCGGGCAAGACCGGCACGACGAACGGCACGCGTAAGGCGGCGGAACAGCAGGGCCAACAACCCGTTGGCCAGGAGCCCAAGAAGAAGTCCAGCCGCGAAGTCGCGATCGTCGAGGCCGGCGGCGTCCTGACGCCCCCGGGAACGTTGGTGTTCGAACCGTCCTTCGAGTATTCGCAGTCGAATCAGAATCGCTTCTTCTTCTCGGGCCTCGAGGTCGTGGACACGGTGCTGATCGGACAGATCGAGGCGACCGACACCGATCGCGATACCTATGTCGGCAAGACGACCTTCCGCACGGGCATCACCAAGCGGTCCGAGTTCGAGGTCAAGGTCCCGATCGTCGGCCGGCAGGACAGCGTGACCAACAACATCGTTTCGACCACCACGCCGGTGCGGCGCAACCTGTCGGGCTCGGGCCTCGGCGACGTGGAATTCACCGGCCGTTACCAGATCAACGCCGGCACCCAGGATTGGCCCGTCTTCATCGCCTCGGCGCGCGGCAAGACGAACACCGGCAAGGGTCCGTTCGATGTCTCGCGGGACGCCAACGGGATCGAGACCGAATTGGCGACGGGATCCGGTTTCTGGGGCGTCGAGCCGGCGGTCACGATGCTCTACGGCTCGGATCCGGCGGTGTTCTTCGCCAACTTCAAGTACTTGTTCCATCTGTCCAAGGACGTGGACAAGACAATCGGCGGCAATTTCGTCGGCAATGTGGACCCGGGCGACGTCTTCGGCGTCGGCTTCGGCATGGGCATTGGCCTCAACGAAAAGACCTCGCTGAGCCTCGGTTACGAGCACAACTTCGTCGGCCAAACCACGACCAACACAAATGGCATCGATGTCAACTCGAGGACCTTCGACGTGGGTTCGCTCAATGTCGGCTTCAGCCATGCCTTGTCCAAGCGCGTATCCCTGAACGCGACCGTACAGGTCGGCGTGACCGAGGACGCGCCGGACGTGGTCATGGGCATCCGGGTGCCGATCAAGTTCCAGGTCTTCGACACCGGCCCAAAACAGGAAGCCAAGAAAAAGTAACGCGGGCGCGCTTCGTCGCGCCGACGAGGGCTAGACCAACCGGTCTAGCCCTTTTTCTTTGCGCCGCATGCGGCGGCGCAAACATGCATCGCTGCGCAAGGTTGCCGCGGGCCCGTGTTTGGAGAGCAGTCCCCGGCGCGCCTACCGGCGCCGGTCCTGCGTCATTCATCAAAACCGCGGGCGGCCCCATCGGGGGCGCGACAACGCACGGCCCCCGGGGGGCGGGGCAGCGCCTTTCGACGCCATAGCCCGGCGCATAGCGTAGGCTCAACAGGTCCGGTCCGCCGGATGTGCCGTTACGTGGCGATCTGGAGCATGATCTGGTCATCAATTCTGTTGCGCTTTGGGCGCGGCAGACCGCCAGGCGCCGTCCGAAACGCGATGCCGTAGCATCGGGTGAGGGCGGCAACGCCGCGGCTGCCCGCGCAAACGCAGCCTTCTCGGGCCGGGGCAGAACGGTTCAGGTCGACCAGATCATGCTCTGGCAATCGGCGTCGCAGGTCCGGACCGGCATCGTGCCCCATCTTCCGAAAAAGAATTGGCCCGGGCCCCCGAACCGGGGACCCGGGCCATGCGCGGTAGAACCGGCGCCGACGGCGCGTCTAGCGCGAGATCGCGCCGAAGAGCGACGCCCGGAAGCCGGTGATCAACCGGTCCCTGTTGCCCGTCTTGACGCCGGAGCGGACCGAACCGATGAACTTGCTCGGATCAGCCAGGCCGATGGAAAGGCTCGTCACCTGATTGATGTCGATGCCCGGGGCAGTGTTGTTGACAATCGTCTGCACCGCCCCATCCCTGACCTCGTTGGTCACCGTGGTTTGGCCTTCGTTGAGTGTGTTTTCGATCTTGGTGCCGCCGTTCGCCAGGTTGGTCACCGTCGTCACCGGCGGCGTCGTCGTCACCTGCTGCGGCGTCACCGGCGGCGTCGTCACGGTCTGCGGCGTCACCTGCTGCGTGGTCGCCGGTGTCTGTGGCGGCGTCGTCACCTGCTGCGTGGTCGCCGGTGTCTGTGGCGGCGTCGTCACCTGCTGCGTGGTCGTCGGTGTCGGTGTCGTCGTCGGTGGCGTGACGGCGGGCTGCGGCGCCGGTGTCGACTGCGTCACCGTGGGCGCTCCGCCCCCCGGATTGCTCGTGACCGTCACCAGCTGGATCGGCGTGACCGGCGGCCCATCGTTCGTGGCGGGGTTGCCGTCGGCGCCGCCGACGTCCGGAATTTCGCCCACCAGGTTGAAGATATTCTGGACCTGCAATACCCCATTGATGAAGGTCTTGATATCGAAGCCGATGCTCAAGATCCCGAACCGGGTGACGAAGCCGCCACGCAGCTCCGAGAGCTCGCCGGCATCCGCCATCTGCACCACGCCGTCCTCGGCCTCGCCCTCGAGGACCGCGGCGTCGGCGATCTGGGCCATGACGTCATCGTCGTCCTCCGCGGCGTACAGGTCTTCCGCGATGGCGAATTCGGCGACGGGCTCCGCCGGTTGCGAAGAAACCCAGGTCGCCGGTACCTGCCCGGCCGGCTCCCAGCTCATGGGGAACTCGTCGACCGCCGTAACGCCGGCGGTCTGGATTACGGCGGCTCCGTCCTTCTCGGGCCCGCCGAACACGGTTTCAAGAACCGACGACCACGTCGAGCAGCCGCTGAGCGCCACGGCGGCAATTCCGCTCATGAGAGCCACTTTGAGGTTTGGCCGGAGGCCCGTTCTGGAC
The DNA here is from genome assembly GCA_947259105.1 of uncultured Alphaproteobacteria bacterium. GTDB lineage: Bacteria > Pseudomonadota > Alphaproteobacteria > UBA8366 > JADFVY01. The sequence goes on along the minus strand of CAMYKU010000079.1, from coordinate 1,425 downwards.
GAGACATTATATGTCTCTGTCATCACTCTGTTCTCCCTCGTTAAAACTCGTTCGGCCCGCCTGGAAGCGTCGTGAACGTATCCAGCGTAGCTCGATCCAGGGCCTCGCGCCCCGGTCCCCCCGGGTGCACGGCCCACTCTTCCTCTTTATTGAAATTCGCGCGCGCGATCTTCCCCTTGTTGCGGATCAGGAAGATCACCTCGCTGTCCATGACCTTTTCGAGGTCTTCTCGCTTGTAGACCTTCGTTCCCGCGGCCGGATCACCGACCAAGATCCTGCCCTCGCCGATGCCCTTGACGACAACGAAGTGACGATAGCCTCGGAGGTTGATCAGGACGATCGCCGGGACGCCGACTCTTTCCACCACGTCCAACGAGACGCGGAAGCCGTCGGCCCGGTAACCGTTGTTTTTCAGGAACCGCTTCATGTCGAGCAGGGAAAAGCCCTGCCTGCGGATCTTCTTCTGGTCGCCCACGGCCCACATTTTCTGGAAGACTTCTTTTTCGCCGATCTTCCTGCCGTAGTGAAAGGTCAGCAGCGTGGCCACCGCCGCCGAACCGCAACTGAAATCGTATTGTTGCCTGATGACGTGCTTGAAGCGCGCTTCTCTGATCGTCACCGTTGGCACGCTGTAGCTGGCGCCGCCTACCCCCGCGTAAATGGAAACGTCGCCAGCCGTGGCGACGCGAGGCGCAACGAGCCCCGCAAGGCTCGTGGAAATTAGCAGAAACAAACCGATGGACGCGGATCTCATCATATTCATCCCTCTCACTTTGTTGCTCGCCTCGGGACCTGAACCGGCGGCGCCGGTGGGGTCCGCGGGCTTACTGGACTTCGGAGAATATGATGTTCACATTCATGGACGCGCCCATCGTGACATTGTTTCCGGTATTGAACAGTCCGATCGAGAACCGGTTGTCGCTGAACGTGTTACCCGTCTGTTCCCCGGTGCTCGAATGCACGTCGCCGCCGTTCGTATTGATGTCGAAATCCTGCTCGGCTTCTTGATTGGTAGTGCTGTCCGAGTCGGCGAATACGACGTTCTCGGAGTTGATGTCCAGATCGATCGCGAGGCTGTTGTCGTTGGCGATGGCCGACGCGCCCCGCTCGTCCGCGAGCACGTCCGTCTCGACCGCACCGGCCGCGAAGGCCGCGTCGGTGACGTCGTCGCCCGCGGTCAGAACGTCGTCGGCGGCCGCATGGCCGCTCCAGACACCGAAGGCCAACAACACCGCCGCCAGGTAACCCATGTTCACACGTCTATACACGGTCGTTACTCCCTGTGCTTGGGCTGGGGTCTTTTTTCGGAAAAAGGCGCCGGCGGGCACAGGGCCCGCCGGCATAGAGTTTCCGAAAGTCTATTGCATAGACCCCACGGCTGCGTTGACGTTGACCGCACCCAGCGCAATGGTGCCGTCGTGGCAG
>CAMYKU010000078.1 GCA_947259105.1 uncultured Alphaproteobacteria bacterium | reverse complement strand
GGGGCTCTTGCGGCCCCTGCCCTTCGCCGCTACAACCAAATTATGGACATACGATCAGGCTTCACCGACACCATCGGCAACACGCCGCTGATCCGGCTGCACAAGGCATCGGAACTGACCGGCTGCACGATCCTCGGCAAGGCCGAGTTCCTCAACCCCGGCGGCTCGGTGAAGGACCGCGCGGCGCTGGCCATCATCGAGGATGCCGAGCGGCGCGGCGCGCTGCGGCCCGGCGGGGTAATCGTCGAGGGCACCGCCGGCAACACCGGCATCGGCCTCGCGCTGGTCGGCAACGCGCGCGGGTATCGCACCATCATCGTCATCCCGGAGACCCAGAGCCAGGAGAAGAAGGACATGATCCGCCTCGCCGGTGCCGAGCTGCGCGAGGTCCCCGCGGTGCCGTACAAGAACCCGGAGAACTACGTCAAGGTCTCGGGCCGGCTTGCGGCGGAGCTCGCCGAGACGGAGCCGAACGGCGCGATCTGGGCCAACCAGTTCGACAATGTGGCCAACCGCGACGGCCATTACCGCACCACCGGCCCGGAGATCTGGAACCAGACCGACGGCACGGTCGACGGCTTCGCCTGCGCGGTCGGCACCGGCGGCACGCTGGGCGGCGTGTCGATGGCGCTGAAGGAGCGCAACAAGGACGTCGTTATCGCCATCGCCGACCCGATGGGCGCGGCGCTCTTCAACTGGTACGACCACGGCGAGCTGAAGGCCGAGGGCTCCTCGATCACCGAGGGCATCGGCCAGGGGCGGGTCACCGCGAATCTCGAGGACGTCATCGTCGACGTGCCGTTCCGGATCCCCGACGAGGAGGCGCTGCCGGTGGTCTTCGACCTGCTGCGGCACGAAGGCCTGTGCCTCGGCGCCTCCAGCGGCGTCAACGTCGCCGGCGCGATCCGCCTCGCCCGGCACATGGGGCCGGGGCATACGATCGTCACCCTGCTCTGCGATTCCGGGCAGCGCTACGCCTCCAAGCTGTTCAACCCGGCGTTCCTGCGCGAAAAGGGCCTGCCATGGCCGGAGTGGATGGCATGAGGCGCGGTGCGTGCATGGACAAGGGCGGCGTGGACGGCACGGCGGCGGCCGCATCCATCCGTCATTGCGAGCCGCAGGCGAAGCAATCCAGCCTCCCCGCCCTTCTGGATTGCCGCGGCGCTTCGCGCCTCGCAATGACAGCTTTTTGCTACGCGCAACGGTCCCCGGAATGAGGCGTGTGAGGGCGAAGCGATGACCGACGAGCTGTTCCGCGAGGATTCCTACCTCAAGGAGTGCGAGGCGACCGTGACCGCGGCGGCGACGGGACTCGTGGTGCTCGACCGCACGGTGTTCTATCCGACGGGCGGCGGGCAGCCGGGCGATGCCGGCGTGCTGGTGCTGCCGGACGGGGCCGAGATCGCGGTGCTGGATACGGTGAAGCGGGACGACGCCATCGTGCATGTGATCGCCGAGGGCGCGGCGCCGCCCGCCCCCGGCACGCAGGTCACCGCGCGCATCGACTGGGAGCGGCGGCACCGCCACATGCGCATGCACAGCCTCTTGCACCTGGTGTGCGCCGCGGTGCCGTGCCGCATCACCGGGGCCCAGGTCGGGGCCGAGAAGAGCCGCATCGATTTCGACACCGGCGAGCATGTGCTGGAAAAAGAGGCGCTCGCGGCCGAGCTCAACCGCCTGGTCGACGCCGACCTCGCGCTCTCGCACCGCTGGATCGACGAGGCCGAACTCGACGCCAACCCCGGCCTCGTGCGCACCATGTCGGTGCAGCCGCCGCGCGGCGGCGGCCGGGTGCGGCTGATGGAGGTCGCGGGCGTCGATCTGCAGCCCTGCGGCGGCACCCATGTCGCGCGCTCGGGCGAGATCGGAAAGGTGGCGGTCGCCAAGATCGAGAACAAGGGCAAGCGCAATCGCCGCGTCAACGTGGTGCTGGTCGAGGAATGAGTGCGTTTGCGTCGCTTGCACAAAACCGAATATCGTCATTGCGAGGCGCGCAGCGCCGCGGCAATCCAGCCTGTCGGGAATCTGGATTGCTTCGTCGGCTTCGCCTCCTCGCAATGACAGATCAGACCGTTGAGGCCGATATTGACTTATGAATTAAAAGAAATAGAGAAAGTTCTTCATGTCGTACGTTAACCCCGAAGCGCTGGTCTCGACGGACTGGCTGGCGGCCCATATCGATGCGCCGGACGTGCACATCGTCGACGGCAGCTGGCACATGCCGGCGGACAAGAGGGACCCGCGCGCCGAGTACGATGCGCAGCACATCCCCGGCGCGGTGTTCTTCGACATCGACGAGATCGCCGACAGCGGGTCCGACCTGCCGCACATGCTGCCCTCACCCGAGAGATTCGCGTCGCTCGTCGGCCGGCTGGGGCTGGGCGACGGCAACCGCATCGTCGTCTACGACACCACCGGGGTCTCCGCCGCGGCGCGGGTGTGGTGGATGTTCCGGGTCTTCGGGCACGACGACGTGGCGGTGCTCGACGGCGGGCTCCGCAAGTGGCTGAAAGAGGGCCGCCCGGTGACCGACGCGGCGAGCCACCCGCAGGAACGGCACTTCACGGCGCGGGTGAACACCTTCCTGGTGCGCGACTACGAGCAGGTCCGGGCCAATGTCGAGCGGCGGCGCGAGCAGTTCATCGACACGCGGTCGCAAGGGCGTTTCGACGGCAGCGCGCCCGAACCGCGGCCGGAGCTGCGCAGCGGCCATGCGCCGGGGTCGCTCAACCTGCCCTACCTGGCGTTCCTCGAGCGCGACCGGACCATGGTTTCGGCCGACGCCATCCGCGCCGCCCTCGCCGAGGCCGGCGTCGACCTCGAGAAGCCGATGTTCACCAGCTGCGGCTCGGGCGTCACCGCCTGCATCGTCTCGCTCGGCCTGTACCTGATCGGCAAGCCGGACGTGCCGGTGTTCGACGGCTCGTGGACCGAATGGGCGAGCCACCCGGACGCCCCCATCGAGCCATGAGTGCGCTGGCGCAGTATTCGATAAGGCGGCACCGGCCCGCACCACCACCCCGCCACCCACGGTATCGTCAAGCTGTGGCCGGCCGGGTGGGGGAGCGGGCCGGTGCCGAGCCCACGTAAGTGGGTAAAGTGCCGAGAATACGCTCGATCCGGGACGGCGACGTCGATGGCCTGATCCAGCTGTGGCGGGAATGCGACCTCACCCGCCCGTGGAACGATGCGCGGGCCGACATCGCCCGCGCCCGCGCGGCGCCGCAATCGGAGATCTTCGTGGTCCCCGACGGCAAGCGGATCGCCGCCAGCGTCATGGCCGGCCATGACGGCCACCGCGGCTGGGTCTATTACGTCGCCACCGCGCCGGCGCGGCGCGGCGCGGGGCTCGGCAAGGCGCTCATGGCGCATGCCGAGGACTGGCTGAAATCGCTCGGCGCGGTCAAGGTCGACCTGATGATCCGCGCCGGCAACCCGGTCGCCGGCTTCTATGACGCCGCCGGCTACGCACGCGAGGACCGCTGGGTGATGGCGAAATGGCTGGTCGCGCCGCCGGAGCGGGAAAAGCCGGACGAGATCGCGGTGACGATCACCTATCTCGAGATGCGCGCGCCGCCCGCCCGGCCGCCGGCGCCGCTGCCGCGCAGCGCCTCGAAGATCGCGCTGCTGCGCGCGGCAAACCCGACCGTGGGCTTCTACCGCTATCTCTACAACGCGGTCGGCGCGCCCTGGCGCTGGTACGAGCGCAACCAGTTGTCCGACGCGGCGCTCGCCGCCATCATCCAGGATGCGCATGTCGAGATCTACGTCCTGTATTGCGACGGCGCGCCGGCCGGCTACGCGGAACTGGACCTGCGAGTGAAGGGCGACGTCGAACTCGCCTATTTCGGCCTGATTCCGGACTATTTCGGCCGCGGCCTCGGCGGCTACATGCTGGACTGGGCGATCGATACCGCGTGGTCGCGCCGCCCCGGGCGCGTCTGGGTCCACACCTGCACGCTGGACCACCCGGCGGCGCTGGCGGTATACCAGAAAGCCGGGTTCGTCGCGTATGATCAGGAAACCGTGACGATTCCGGATCCGGGCGTTCCCGGCCCCGCCTGACCGACCCCGCTACGATCCGTCCCCATGTCAGGCCGGGGCGGCGGGTGCTGCCGCATCGTCGAGTTCTCTTGCGCGCCGACAGGCGTCCCGGTCGCTGACCCGCGACCAATAGCCGGCGAAGGCGGGGCGTTCCTCGATCGACCCGAACTGCAATCCCCAGCCGATATGCGAGCCGACATAGACGTCGGCGGCGGAAAAACGGTCGCCGGCGATATAGCCGCCACCCGCCACCGCCTGCTCCAGCGTATCCATCATCGAGGCGAAGCTGCCATAGCCGACCATTCCCTGCTTGTCGGCAGGCACTTCGACGCCCAGCGACCGGTTGATCACCGCCGCCTCGAGCGGCCCCGCGGCGAAAAACAGCCAGCGATAGTAGGCGCCGCGCCCGGCCGGCGGCGGCGCCAGCCCCGCATCGGGGAAGGCGTCGGCGAGATAGGCGCAGATCGCCGCGCATTCGGTGACGACGGTGTCGCCGTGGCGGATCGCCGGAACCTTGCCCATCGGGTTGATCGCGAGGTACGCGGCGGCCTTCATCGTCGTGCCGTATTCGAGCACCTCCGTGCGGTAGGGCGCGCCGACCTCTTCCAGCATCCAGCGGGCGATCCGCCCGCGCGACCTGGGGTTGGTGTAAAAAACAAGCTCGTCGGCCATTGCCGTCCTCCATCGTGGATCGTTGGCCGAACATAACAGGGAAAACACGTCGGCGATCCGCAAAGTTGCGCCTGTACGCTTCCACCATGTCCCCGATCCGTATTCAGACGAGACCCGCGACCAGATCGGCGATCGCCGGCGACGCCGTCAGGCCCGGCGATTCGATGCCGTACAGGTTGACCAGCCCCGGCACCCCGTGTTCCGCCGGGCCCTGGATGACGAAATCCTGCGGCGGCGCGCCCGGCGGGACCAGCTTCGGGCGGATTCCCGCGTAACCCGGCTCCAGGGCGCCGTCGGGAAGGTCCGGCCAGTAGGTCCGGATCGCATCGTAGAACCGCTTGCCGCGTGCCGGATCGACGCTGTAATCCACCGTCTCGATCCATTCGACATCGGGGCCGAAGCGGCCGCGGCCGGCAAGATCCAGCGTGAGGTGCACGCCGAGACCGCCCGGCTCGGGCACCGGGTAGATCAGGTGCCGGAACGGCGCGGCGGCCGAAAGGGTGAAGTAATTGCCCCGCGCCAACCACTGACGCGGGACATGCGGCGCCGGAAACCCGGCCAGCGACGCCGCGACGGCTGGCGCCCCCAGCCCCGCGGAATTGATGACGGACCGGCACACCAGCCGCATCGGCGCCGCGCCACCGACCGCAAGCTCGATGCCGTCCTCACAGATCGCGCCGCCTTCGACGGGGCTGTTGAAGGCAAGCATGGCGCCCCGCGCCTCGGCATCGCCCTGGTAGGCGAGCATCAGCCCGTGGCTGTCGACGATGCCGGTCGACGGCGAGAGCAGCGCCGCCGTGCCGCGCAGCGCCGGCTCCATGGCGTGCAGGTCGGCCCGGTCGAGAAGCCGCAGATCGTCCACGCCATTGGCCGCGGCGGCCGCGGCGACGCGCGCGAGTACCGGTTCCTCCGCCTCGGTCGCGGCGACGATCAGCTTGCCGCAGCGCCGGTGCGCGACGCCGTGATCGGGGCAATACCGGTACAGCATGTCCCGCCCGGCGACGCACAGACGCGCCTTCAGGGCGTCCCGCGCGTAGTAGATGCCGGCGTGGATCACCTCGCTGTTGCGCGAACTGGTATGGGTGCCGATGGCGTCCTCGGCCTCCAGCACGATCACCTCGCGCCCGGCCAGCGCCAGCGCTCGCGCCACCGCGAGCCCCACCGCACCGGCCCCGATGACGACGCTGTCGACCCTCTCGCTGTCCAACCTTCTGCCCTTCCCTTTCCGGAAATGCCGCTGGAATTGCCGCTGGAATTGCACCTGCGGCAATGCTTGAATGGCGCGCCCACAAACCCCGCCAACCGAGCGGCGCAAAGATAAGCGGAAACTCCATGAAAGACGATACCTTGCTCACCCACGCCGGACGCGACCCGCAAGCCAATTACGGGATCGTCAATCCGCCCGTGTACCACGCCTCCACCGTGCTGTTCCCGACGCTCGACGCCCTGCTGGCGCGAGGGCAGGCAGCGGTCAGTTATGGGCGTTACGGAACGCCCACGCATTTTTCGCTGGAACAAGCCATGGCGGCGCTGGAGCGCGCGGAAGGCGCTGTGATCCTGCCGTCGGGCCTGGCCGCGATAACCGCCGCGCTCACCGCCTGCGTCAGCCAGGGCGACCACATCCTGGTGACCGACGGGCTGTATTCCCCGACGCGGCGATTCTGCGCCGAGGAACTCAAACGCTTTGGCGTCGAGACGGAGTATTACCCGCCGGAAATCGGCGCGGACATCGCCGCGCTGATCCGCCCGAACACGAGCGTGGTCTTTACCGAATCGCCGGGCTCGCAGACCTTCGAAGTGCAGGATCTGCCCGCGATCGCTGCGGCAGCGCACGAGAACGGCGCAACGGTCATCAACGACAATACCTGGGGTGCGGGATACTACTTCAAACCCTTGGAAAAGGGCGCCGACATCGTCGTTCACGCCGGCACCAAATACCCTGTCGGGCACGCCGATGCGATGCTGGGCATGGTCGTTTACAACGCCGCCAGCGAGGCCCGAATTCGCCGCTCGGTCAAGAATTTCGGCGGCTTCGCGGGGCCGGACGACGTGTATCTGGCGCAACGCGGCCTGCGGACGATGGGAGTCCGGCTGCAAAGACATTACGAAAGCGGGATGAAGATCGCGCGCTGGCTGGCCGAACGACCGGAAGTGTTGCGCATCATGCATCCGGCCATGGAGGACGATCCGGGCCACGCCTTGTGGAAGCGCGACTTTACCGGCGCCTGCGGCCTGTTCGGCTTCGTCCTCGACACCGCCGACCGCACGGCGCTGTCGGCCATGCTCGATAACATGACGTATTTCGGAATGGGGTACAGCTGGGGCGGATACGAAAGCCTGCTGATTCCGACATGGCCCGAGAAGTCCCGCTCCTGCTACAGCTGGGCGCCGGGCGGCCAGACCATGCGCATCCATGTCGGCCTTGAGGATCCGGACGACCTGATCGCCGACCTCGAGGCGGGGTTCGAGCGTCTGGGCAAAGCGGGGTGAGGCCATGACGGCAACGGAACTCCTTGCGGAGGTCAAATTCAACGCCGACGGGCTGGTGCCGGCGATCGCCCAGCAGCACGACACCGGCGAGGTGCTGATGATGGCCTGGATGAACGCCGAGTCGATCGCCGAGACACTGGAGACCGGCCATGTCTGCTACTGGTCGCGGTCGCGGGCCGCGCTGTGGCGCAAGGGCGAAACCTCGGGCCATGTCCAGAATCTCCGCGAGATGCGGCTCGACTGCGACGGCGACACGCTGCTGCTGCTGGTCGACCAGACCGGCCCGGCCTGCCACACCAACCGCCGCAGCTGCTTCTTCCGGGCGGTGCGCGACGGTGCGCTGGCGACCATCGCCGCGCCGGTGGAATAGCCGCATCCCTGAAAATTCCCCGACGATCCGGCAGGGGCGAATCTCGCTTGCGGGCGCAGGCTGTTGCTGTTGCGGGCCGAAAAGAAAATCCCTACGATACTGCACTTACCGAGGGTGTTGAATCCTCGCCGTGGCGGGATCGTCACGAACAGCGAATAGAATTTGTCACAACGAATCTTTCCCCAAAATGAGGCAACGATGAAATACATAGCAGGTATTACAAGAGGCGCGGGCGTGACGATGTTCGCCGTGCTCTCGAGTCTTTCGATCTCTTCGGTGGCCCAGGCCGGCCCGGCAAGCTGCGATACCCGGGTCAACAACAACCAGGAAAAACTGCAGGAGTGCGTAACGTTAGAGGGGGTGCGCGCGCATCAGGCGGCCCTCCAGGCGATTGCCGACATCAATGGCGGGACCCGCGCGGCGGGCACCCCGGGCTACGATGCAAGTGTGGATTATGTCGCCGATACGCTGGAGCGCGCGGGATATCGCGTCGAGCTCAATCCGTTCGACTTCACGTTCGTCCCCCCGGCAACCCTTATCCAGACCGCGCCCTTTAATGAGGAGTACGAGACGGGTGCGTTCACCGGTACCGGATTCGGCGAGGTTAGCGGCACGATCGTCCCTGTCGACCTTGCCCTGGGTCAAGATCCCTGGCCATTGGACCGAAACGCGTCGACTAGCGGCTGCGAGCCGACCGATTTCGACGGGCTCGACTTTTCCGGTCCCGCCGACATCGCCCTGATCCAGCGCGGTGCGTGCTTCTTCTCGGTCAAGGCGGTCAATGCCGAGGCGGCCGGCGCGGAGGCGGTCATCATTTTCAACCAGGGCAACAGTCCGACCCGCATGGGACTCATTGTCGGGAATGCCTCCAGTCTTCCCGATGGCAGCCCCAGCAATTTGACGATACCGGTGGTCGGCGCGAGCTTCGCCCAGGGGGTTGCGTTGTCCGGCTCCGGCTCCGAGGCCTTCATCAACGTCGATCCTCCGGCGCTGGTGACCCAGTACAACGTGCTCGCCGAGTTGCCTGGCCAAAACGACAGCAACGTAGTTGTGGTCGGTGCGCATCTGGACTCCGTGCAGGCAGGACCCGGTGTTCAGGACGATGGCTCGGGCAGCGCCGCGATTCTCGAAGTCGCCGTTCAGATGGCCAAGGTATATCCCTGGAACACGGTGCGGTTCGCCTGGTGGGGCGCCGAGGAATCGGGCCTCGTCGGCTCGACGGCCTACGTCAATGGCTTGACGCAGGAAGAGCAGGACGATATCGCGCTTTACCTGAATTTCGACATGATCGGTTCACCCAACTATGTCTTCTTCGTCTACGACGGCGATGATTCCGATGGCGTGGGCGCGGGTCCCGGGCCGGAAGGCTCGGCCGAAATCGAAGCATTCTTCGAGAGCTTCTACGAAGAAAATGGCGAGTTCTTCAAGGGCACGGATTTCTCCGGCCGCTCGGACTACGGGCCGTTCATCGCGGCGGGGATTCCGGCGGGCGGATTGTTCACCGGAGCCGAGGGTATCAAGACCCCCGCGGAAGCGGCCATCTGGGGCGGTACACCGGGCGACCAGTACGACCCGTGCTACCATTTGGCGTGCGATACCTTCGACAACATCAGCCTTCACGCGCTCGACATCAATGCGGATGCAGTCGCGGCCTCGACGTTGCAGTTCTCCATGAACACCGTGACCGTCAACGGTGTTCGCGGCAAGGGCAACTTCAAGCCGGAGGGTCCACAACCCAGAATGTAAGTTCGGCCTGAGCACTCATGTTGGACGAAAGTCCAGGATGAGCTTAAACCGGGGGGCGCCATCGGGCGCCCCCCGGCACTTGAAGTCCCGCCCAATCGAGCCGACCGAAGATGCCATTGCGCGATCGGACCGGCCCGGCCCGCCGCGCCAGCCGCCACAACTGTTTATACCGCGCGGTGCGCGACGGCGAACCGGTGACCATTGCCGAGTCGGTAGAGTAGCAGCTTTCCCCGGAGTCTGCCTCGGTACGAAATACCGCCGAAACAACGCCGGGAATGTCCGCTTGTTGGCGGATCAGTCCGCTTTTCGCCCCATGGCAAACCATGACGAATGGCCATCGGCACTGCCGCCTTTGACCCTGGGCGGTCATTCGTGAAGCCGGGCACTTGCCGCAAGATACGCTGCGGCAAGCCGGCCCGTATGCATTTGATCTCGATCATGGCAGCAATTGCAGATTGCGCAGACCTTGTCCTGGTCGGGAGGAGTTGCGTGTCACTGCAAGATAAGCTTGTCCAATCCGCCGCGGATCCGCGCGAAGAGCTCGCCGCCGTCCGCCGCGCCTTGAAGGCCGGGCCCGGCAACGAACAGCAATGGAAGAGATACCTGTCGGTGCTGGAGCGCATCCCCCGCATCGACATCACGCCGCAACTGGCGGCCGAACTCGCGTTCTGCCTCGGCCGGCCGGTTCTGGCGACGCCGCCGGTAAAGTACTTGGCGATCCGCACGTTTCTCCGCCTCTCCACGGTCAGGACGCTCAAACTTTCGCAAGACGGCGAGCGCCTGCAGGGTTTCGAGGACATCTTCGCCGAAGAGGCGACGAGAGACGGATTCGCCGAGTTGTCCCATCCGCTCGTTCTACGCCTGCTTGCGGTCGACCGCATCGTCGATCGGGATACGGAGCTGTTCCTTGCAGCCCTGCGTCGACACCTTCTGGAGTCGTTCGTGGCGGGCGACGTGGAAGACAAGCTCTGGCCGCGGACCCTCGATTTCCTCTGCGCGCTCGCGATCCAGTGTTTTCTCAACGAATATGTCTACCTGCAGACGCCCGCGGAAAAAGCATCGGTGGCCGCGCTTGTGCAGGCGATCGAACTGAGCGCGGAGACAGGATCCGGGCCACGCCCCGAACTCGTCGCCCTCGCTGCTGCGTACCGGCCTCTCCACACACTGCGTGCGGCCCGGTCTCTGAAACCCGAAGCCGCACCCGGCGTCCCGTTCTGGGCCCGCCTTTTGACGCTGCAGATCGACCAGCCGCTTGCGGAACGACGCCTGCGCGCGTCCATCCGCAAGCTGACTCCGATCCGTGACCGCGTTTCGCAGCAAGTAAGGCGACAGTACGAGGAGAACCCCTATCCGCGCTGGACGCATGTGACGGCGCGGCGTCCGCGCGACCCTAATGCCTGGATCGCCGGCGCCGCATCGGTGGACAAGTCGAATATGCCCCCGCTGCCGAATATGCCGGAAATAATGGTCGCCGGTTGCGGCACCGGCCGCGAGCCGATCGAGATCGCGCTGACGCTGCCCGGGTCACGGATCACCGCCGTCGACCTCAGCCTGGCATCGCTCTCCTATGCAAAACGGAAGGCCGGCGCCCTGAAGATCGACAATATCGATTTCGCACAGGCCGATATTTTGGAACTCGCCGGTCTGGGACGGCGGTTCGACATGATCGTTTGCTCCGGCGTCCTGCACCATATGGACGATCCGGTGAGCGGCCTCAAATCGCTGGCGGCCTGCACGAAACCCGGCGGCGTCATGCAGCTCGCCCTTTACAGCCGACGAGCCCGGGACTTCGTCGCGGCAGCCCGGGCCGTTATCGCCGAAGGTGAACTGCCGAACGACGCGGACGGCATGCGGCAGGCCCGTTTCGACCTGCTGAACCTGCCGCGGGGGCATCCGGGCCGGGTCGTAACCGAATGGCGCGACTTCTATACGCTTTCGACCTGCCGCGACCTGCTGTTCCATGTTCAGGAACACTGCTATACGCCGAAGGGCATTGCCGTGCTTCTTAAGGAAGCGGGGCTCGAGTTCCTGGGATTCCGCAACGTCGAGGCCGATGTCCTGGAGGCATACCGCCGCCGCTTTCCCGATGATCCGTTCGCCCGCGACCTCGCGTTATGCGATGCTTTCGAGGTGGACCACCCCCGCACATTTGTCGGCATGTATCATTTCATGGCCACGCCACGCTGACCGGAAACGTCCACTACTTGAAAAAGCGGCCATCGAGAAATCCAACAAAACAGAGTTCCGCCACCGAATCTGCCTTGGCGGGGCCAGATCCAAACTGCGATCCTGCCCGCCCCGCCCCGATTGACGAAACGCCCCCGCCACGCCTTGGTCTGCCGGCATGCGGACACGGCGAATCGTATGGGCCATTGCGGTTGCGGCGCTCAGTCTTGCGGCTCTGGCGGCGCTGTATGGTGCGGCCGTACCGCACGCTGCCGAGGTCCCGCCGCCGGCCTATCCCTCCATCCGCCACATCTCCGGCGCGCGGTCCAGGCGCTCGATCAGGTGCTCGCGCTGCTGCTCCAGCGCCGTCGGCAGGTGCCCGTCGAACCGGTCGAAGAGCTCCCTCTGGTCCTCCGCCTCGGCGAGGCCGGCGGCGCGGTCCACGGATGTGAGGTCGAGGAACGTCTCTCGCGGGAAGCCGAGCCCGGTCCAGTTGATGTCCTCGTGTCTGGGCATCAGGCCGAAGGGGCTTTCCGCCGCCGGGGCGCGACCGTGGACCCGGTCCACGATCCATTTGAGCACCCGCATGTTCTCGCCGAAGCCGGGCCAGATGAACTTGCCGTTCCCGTCCTTGCGGAACCAGTTGACGCGGAAAATGAGGGGCGGTTCGGGGACCCGGTTCTCCATCTCCAGCCAGTGCCGCCAGTAGTCGGCCATGTTGTACCCGCAGAACGGCAGCATCGCCATCGGATCGCGGCGGATCGCCGCCTGGCCGACGGCGGCCGCCGTCGCCTCCGAGCCCATGGTCGCGGCGAGGTACACGCCGTGCGACCAGTCGAAGGACTGGTAGACGAGGGGGAATGTCCTGCTCAGGCGGCTGCCGAAGACGAAGGCGCTGATCGGCACCCCGTCGGGATCTTCCCAGTCGGGGTCCAGGCTCGGGCACTCGCTGGCGGGCGCGGTGAAGCGGGAGTTGGGATGCGCCGCGAGCCGGCCGCAGCCGGGCGTCCAGTCGTTGCCCTGCCAGTCGATGGCGTGGGACGGCGGCGCGCCGTCCATGCCCTCCCACCAGACGTCGCCGTCGTCGGTCAGCGCCACATTGGTGAAGATGCAGTTCCGGCGCAGCATCCGCATGGCGTTGGGGTTGGAATCCATGGAGGTGCCCGGCGCGACGCCGAAGTAGCCGGCCTCCGGGTTGATGGCGCGCATGCGCCCGTCCCCTCCCGGCTTGACCCAGGCGATATCGTCGCCGACGGTCGTCACCTTCCAGCCGTCGAAGCCCTCGGGCGGGATCAGCATCGCGAGGTTGGTCTTGCCGCAAGCGCTGGGGAAGGCGGCGGCGACGTAGGTCTTCTCACCCTCGGGGCTCTCGACGCCGAGGATCAGCATGTGCTCGGCGAGCCAGCCCTCGTCGCGGGCCATGGCCGAGGCGATGCGCAGCGCGAAGCACTTCTTGCCGAGCAGCGCGTTGCCGCCGTAGCCCGAGCCGAAGGACCAGATGGCGCGCTCCTCAGGGAAATGGACGATGTACTTGGTCTCGTTGCAGGGCCACGGCACGTCCGTCTCGCCGGGCGCCAGCGGCGCGCCCACCGAATGCAGGCAGGGGACGAAGTCGCCGTCGTCGCCGAGAACGTCCAGCACCGCGTCTCCCATCCGGGTCATGATGCGCATGTTGACGGCGGCGTAGGCCGAATCGGTGATCTGCACCCCGATATGGGCGATGGGCGAGCCCAGCGGTCCCATGCTGAACGGGCAGATATACATGGTCCTGCCGCGCATGCAGCCGTCGAACAGGCCTTCGAGGGTCCGCCTCATCTCGTCCGGATCGGTCCAGTTGTTGCTGGGGCCGGCGTCGTCCCGGTTGCGCGAGCAGATGAAGGTGCGGTCCTCCACCCTGGCCACGTCGCCCGCATCGGAGCGCGCGAGATAGCTGCCCGGGCGCATCGAAGGGTTCAGGCGGATGAGGGTCCCGCCGCGGACCATCCCGTCGCACAGGCGGTCGTATTCCGCTTGCGACCCGTCGCACCAGTGGATGGAGTCCGGCTTGCACAAGGCGGCCATCCCGCCGATCCAGGCCAGCAGCTTCGCGTTGCGGGTCCTCGCGTTTGCCGTGGAACTGTGCTGGCTGGTCATGCGTCCCGTTCCTTGGAAAGCCGCCGCATCGGTGGCGGCGCGTTCGAGCCGCTCCGCCCACATCCCCCGGATGTCTCCGAAGGTCGTCCCGGATGGTAGCCAAGCAGGCCGTGCCGGGAAACCGAAAACGCATGCCGGCGTCATGAAAAACGGTCGGCGGCCGCGCCCCGGCCCGCCCCGATTGACGAAACGCCCGCGCCATGCGTTAGTCTGGCCGCATGAGGACGCGGCGAATCATAAGGATCATTGCGGTGGCAGCGGTCGTGCTTGCGGCTCTGGCGGCGCCGTACTCCGTGCCCCGGTCGCTGGCGGCCGAGGCGCCGCCAGTAACCGTGTTCGCCGCCGCCAGCATGGCGCCTGCGCTCACCGAGATCGCCCTGCGACTCGAGGAAGAGAAGGGCATCGAGGTCCGCCTCGTCTTCGCCAGCAGCGGCGTGCTCGCCCGGCAGGTCGCCAACGGCGCCCCGGCCGACCTGTTCGTCTCGGCCAATCGGCGCTGGATGGACTGGCTGATCGAACGCGGCCTGATCGACAGCGCGCCGGTTCCGTTGCTTGGCAACCGCCTGGTCCTGGTCCAGCCTGCCGATGCCCCCGAGACGCTCGCCCTCGACGACAGCCTGCCCGAACGGCTCGGCGACGACCGGCTGGCGATCGGCGATCCGGACCACGTCCCGGCCGGGATCTATGCCAAAGAGGCGCTCGAATCGCTTGGTTTGTGGCCGCAACTGCAGCGCTCTGTCGTCTTACTGCCCAACGTACGCGCCGCGCTGCTTCTGGTCGAACGCGGCGAGGTCGCCGCCGGTATCGTCTATAGGACCGATGTGAACAAAAAAAAGGTGCGCGTGGCGGCCGCATTCCAGCCGGATTCCCATTCGCCGATCATCTATTCTGCGGGGGTCGTCGCCGCCGGCCGAACACTCGCCGCTTGGGAGGTTCTCAGTTATCTCCAACGGCCGGGCGCTCAAGCCGTCTTCCGCCGCTACGGCTTCGCTGTCGACTGAGGCGCAAGCGACGTGCTGACCCCGCTCGAAATCGAGGCGCTGGGGCTGAGCCTCAAGGTCGCTGTCGCCAGCGTCGTGTTCTCGCTGCCGCTGGGCCTCGCCGCCGCGTGGCTGCTGGCGCGCCGTGCCTTTCCCGGCAAGTCACTGGTCGACGGCATCATCCACCTGCCGCTGGTGGTGCCGCCGGT
>CAMYKU010000077.1 GCA_947259105.1 uncultured Alphaproteobacteria bacterium | reverse complement strand
TTTTTGACGAGGACGCTTGCGATGAAAGCCGATATCCATCCCGATTACCATGAGATCACCGTCGAGATGACCGACGGGACAACCTACAAGACGCGCTCGACCTGGGGCAAGGAGGGCGACGTCCTGAAGCTGGAGATCGACCCCAAGTCGCACCCGGCCTGGACCGGCGTGCACCGGCTGGTGGATTCCGGCGGCCAGGTGGCCAAATTCAACAAGCGGTTCGAGAGCTTCGGCCTGAAGAAATAGCCGCGGCACGGGCCGGAAACCGGTATCGGCCCTGACGGTCACCGACGAGCGGGCACGCCTTTGCGGCGCCCGCTTTTGCTTTGCGTGGCGGCGATTCGGACCGGTTTGTGTGGATTCGCTCGGCGCCGGTCAGGCGCGGCCGGACGACGCTTCAGTTCTTCTTTTTGGGATCCGCGTATTGCAGGTCGAGCCGCATGATGCGGTTGTACAGGTCGTAACTGCGGTCCATCAGGTCGCCCAGACCGTCCGGCAGATCCTCCATATCCTCGATCGCGCGCTTGAGGCACACGTCGTGCCCCTCGAGACGATACTTGTCGTCGACGAACTCTGCCGCCTCGATTTCGCCCTCCTGCACGGCGCGCTGCGCCATCAGCCAGGCCATGACCTGCGTGAGCCGCGAGGTCAGGCGCATCGTCTCGGTGGTCATGGCAAACCGGTCCGGCGGATCCCGGCTGTATTTGAACGCCGGCACATGGTGCTCGACATAGTTGCGGGCCTCGACGAGAAGGTCGAAGGCTTCCTTATAGGTGCCCCTGAAATAGAGCGGCGCTGCCGCGGCGCCCTGGCCCTTCCGTTCGCTCTCGTCGGTCATCGCGCGATTCCTCCTGCCGACGAAATCGGCTCCGCTATATTGTCTTAAGTCATTAATATACTTCATTTTTCCGAAAGTTTCAAATATCCGGCCCATTAACCATACGGCCCCTTGAAAACAAAAGACTGTTTCCCAAATGCAATAGCGTTCCGACGCCGCGTTCGGGTTGGAACGTGAAGATGCCGGGAATGTCCCGGCGGGGCCCGGCCATGGTGGCAGGCCCGAGACACCCATATCGCTTGATAAGGAGGATGTGGCTATGCGTACGACCTTTGATCTCTCCCCGCTTACCCGTTCCACGATCGGATTCGACCGGATGTTCCGGCTGCTCGACAACATGTCCGGCGCCGGCGAAGCGCCCGGTTATCCGCCCTACAACATCGTCAAGACCGGCGACGACCGGTACGGCATCACCGTCGCGGTGGCCGGCTTCGGCGAGGATGAGCTGGAAGTCAAGATGCAGGACGGCCAGCTGACCATCACCAGCACGCCCGAAAAGGCCGAGAAGGAGGATGTCAGCTATATCCACCGCGGTATCGCGCGGCGCGCCTTCGAACTGCGCTTCAGCCTCGCCGACTATATCGAGGTGACCGGCGCCAGTGTCGACAACGGCATGCTGACGGTCGACCTCGTCCGCAATGTGCCGGAGGCCATGAAGCCGCGGACCATCGCCATTGGCAAGGGCAAGGGCCGCAAGGCGCTGACCAGCAGCAAGGCCGCCTGATCGGTCCCAGGACATCACGGCAGGAAACGGGGCGCGTCCGAAAGGGCGCGCCCCTGTTGATTCACGGGGCTTTTGCGGCCAACGGCGCCAGCGCCGCGCGGATCGTGTCGGGGACCGGCACGGGACGGCGCCCGGCCCGGTCCACCCACACATGAACGAAGGTGCCCAGCGCCGCCGGCTCTGCGTCGTCGCCGCAAAACAGGCCGATCTCGTAGCGCACACTGGTCCGGCCCAGCCGCGCGACCCGGACACCGGCATTGACGACGTCCGGAAACTGCAGCGCCTTCAGGAACCGGCAGCTCGTCTCGGCGACCACCCCGAAGGCGCGCCCTTCATGGATATCCAGCCCGCCGGCCGTGATCAGGTGGTGGTTCACTGCGGTGTCGAAGTAGGAGTAATAGGTAACGTTGTTGACGTGACCGTAGATGTCGTTGTCCATCCAGCGCGTCGGGATGGCCATGAAATAGGGAAAATCGTCCCGTCCCGGCTTTGTTGTGTCCGTCATCGTTCAACCGCGAGGCCGGATCCCGTCCGGCACTGATGCAGGGCCTTCACATGCCACAAACAACGGGGGCCGCCCCGATAAGGCGGCCCCTTATTATTATTAAGCAGCTCCAGCAGACACCAATCGGAACTCGTTAGGCTCAACTGGCCGTTTCCAAAGGGAAATTCTGACCACGCCGGGCCGCTGGTCTGCCTACCTGTCCAACTTGCCCACGGCTGACAAGTTAGCGCTAAATTTCCGCGCCGTCAAAAAAAAATGAGCCGCGCGAAGCGGCTCAAGTTGGACAGGGAGGCATAAACGGGGGATCGAATTACCCAGAGTATGCTAACTAGGGGCCTCATAAGGGCATAGACACCTTATATCGAACCGCACTAACAAAAGGTTAACGCAAGAAGATAATTCCGGAAAAAAAACTGCATTTTAGATTTTTTCTTGCGCTCTTCGCGAAAAACCGCAGAATTCTGCGTCGTTTGTGTGATCCGGAAACGCGCGGCGCCTTGTGATTACTTCCGAAAAACCGATTCCGCGGTGGATTTGGCGGATTGTTTTTTGTCGATTTCCGCCCGCACCCGCAAAATTTCGGCCTCCAGTTCGGCAATAAATTCCTCGAGCGCCTCGACCGACATTACCTCGAGATTCTTAAGATCAGGTTTCTTCGGCTGCGGCTGCAGGTCTTCCTCGTCCATCGGCTGCCAGACTCCCGTCGTATGCCTTTTGCAGGGAGTTTGGCGGCTGACGCCCGGCCCCGCAACCCTGTTCTGGCCACCGCATGCGCCCGTGCCGGCGACCCCGGCCGAGAGAGCCGATAATTCCCCCGAATCCGCGCAGGACAATTGCACCGGCCGGCCCGTGCGTTATATAAGGCCTCGACACTATGCATGATCGTCCCGCATCCGGCCTCGGCCGCGCGCGGGCAAACAGTCCCGGAGTTGGAATGTCGAATCCACTTATGCCGAAAGCGACCGCCATCTGGCTGGTCGACAACACCACGCTTTCCTTCGATCAGATCGCCGGTTTTTGCGGCCTGCACATTCTGGAGGTCCGGGCCATCGCCGACGGCGAAGTGATGGGCGGGATGACGGGCATGGACCCTGTCGCCAACGGCCAGCTGACGAAAGAGGAAATCGCGAAGGGCGAGGCCGACGGGGATCACAAGCTCCGGCTTGCCGTATCGGATATTCCGCAGCCGGTTTCCCGGCCCAAGGGACCGCGCTACACGCCGGTCTCCAAGCGCCAGGACAAACCCGACGCCATCGCCTGGCTGCTGCGCCACCACCCCGAACTCAGCGACGCGCAGATCGGCCACCTGATCGGCACCACGAAACCGACCATCAACTCGGTGCGCGACCGCAGCCACTGGAATACCGCCAACCTGCAGCCGCGCAGCCCGGTCGAGCTGGGCCTGTGCACCCATATGGAGCTGACCGAGACGGTCGAGAAAGCGCGCAAGACCGGCCGCGGCGCACAGGCCGTGCCGATGGCGGCCCCGCCCGATCCCGAGCCCATGCAGTCCCCGTTCGACGAGCCGAAATTCGACTGACTGCGGAGCACCGGGTCATTTGTCAGTCGGGTGGCAGAAGGACGAGTTTCCCGGTGAACCGCTTGCCGAGGAATTCCTGCTGGGCCGCTACGATCTCGCGTAGCGGATAGGTTCGGGCTACGGCCGGCCTGATCTCGCCGCGCTCGATATAGCCGACGAGATTGCCGAACACTTCGCGTTCCAGCACCGTGCAGCCGAACAGTTTCAGATCCTTCAGGTAAAGCGTACGCACGTCCAGTTCGACGATGGGCCCGGCGATCGCGCCCGCGACCGCGTAACGGCCCCCGCGATCGACGATCTCGAGCAGTTGCGGCCACCGCGGCCCGGCGACCAGATCGACGACGACTTGTACTGCATCGCGGCCCAACCGCGCGATCAGGTCCGCATCGCGCGGAACGATCTCGTCCGCGCCCAGCGCCGTGACCTCATCGGCCTTCGAAGGGCCGGCGACCGCAATCACCCGCGCGCCGCGCCGTTTGGCCAGTTGCACCGCCGCCGATCCCACCCCGCCCGAGGCGCCGGTGACCAGCACGGTTTCGCCACCGTCCAGCCCGGCCCGCGTAAGCATGTTTTCGGCAGTCGAATAGGAGCACGGAAAAGACGCCAGCTCCGCGTCGGAAAGGCTGCTTTCAACCTTGCAGGCGTGCACCGCCGGCGCCTTCGTGTACTGGGCGAAGCCGCCGTCGCACTCCGAGCCGAAATACCAGGCGCGATACGGTTTCCAGCCGGCCGGCTCGCGCAGGCAGGGCTCGATCAGCACCCGCTCGCCAACGCGCTGCGGCGCCACCCCCTTCCCGACAGCGACGATATGGCCGCAGACGTCCGCGCCCTGAATCCGGGGAAAGGTCAGCGCGGCCCCTGACCAGCCTGCATCTGCGGAATCCGCGTCCGCCAATCCGCCGACTGCACCCTCGGCCGTCGTGCCGTCGCTGACGCGCTTCGAATACCAGCCGACGCGCGTGTTGATGTCGGTGTTGTTGACGCCGGCCGCGCCGACGCGAACCAGCACTTCGCCCTCACCCGGCGCCGGAACCGGCACGTCGTCCCGGTATTCGAGCTGCTCGAACCCGCCATGCCCCTTGAGGAGCACGGCGCACATGCGCGCGGGTATCTCCATCATCGCCGACCTCCCGATGGTGACGGCCTTTACTCCTTTACCGGGACCGTGTAGTTGAGCGCCAGCCGGCCGCCGTCGACATAGACGATCTCGCCGGTCATGTAGCTGGAATCGTCCGACGCCAGGAACACCGCGACCTTGCCGATCTCCTCCGGCTCGCCGAAGCGGCCCATCGGCGTCCGGCTGAGTGCGCCGCGCGCCTTTTCCGGGTCGCTCAACACGGCCTGCACCATTTCCGTCGCGATCGAGCCCGGGCCGATGGCGTTGACGCGGATCCCCTTGTCGGCCAGCGCCAGCGCCATGCCGCGGGTCAGCTGGTTGACCCCGCCCTTGGCGGTCACGTAGGGCACGATATTGGGGATCGCGACGACGGCGTTGATCGACGACATGTTGACGATGGTGCCACCGGTCCCCTGTTCGACCATCTGCCGCGCCGCGGCCTGGCCGGTCAGGAACACGCCCTTCAGATTGACCCGCAGGACGGCGTCGAAATCCGCTTCCGAAAGCTCGAGGAAATCGCTGAAGTTGACGATGCCGGCGTTGGCGACGGCGCTGTCGACCCGCCCGTAGGCCGCGACGGCGCCGGCGATCAGCGCATCGACCTGGGCCTTGTCGCCGACGTCGCAGGCGATGAACGTCGCATCGCCGCCACCCCCGCGGATCGCCGCGACGACCTCGGCGCCGGCGTCCGCGTTCACATCCGAGACGACGACCTTCGCGCCCTCGGCCGCCATGCATTCCGCGCAGGCGCGCCCCAGTCCGCGGGCCGCCCCCGTGACCACCGCCACCTTGCCTTCGAGACGCATTTACCGGTCCTCCGTGGTTGGGCCTCCGGCGGAAAGCTGCCATGCCCTCCAACGGGCCGCAAGGAAAAGCCGGCACGATCCCGGCAACCCAAGGACTGATGCGCCACGGTGGCCGATGGCAGAGACGGCGTGCGCCGGCTCATGCGGCCCCTCCGCCGGTCAAATCCGACAGCGGCATATCATGCTCCCGCGCGACGTCCTTGAGATAGTCGCGCAATGTCCGGCCGCGCTCGATGGCGAATGTCCCGACGGCTTCCGGCGCGCCGATCCTGTCGACGCGGAAGTTGCGGAAATCGGTGCGCATCTCGCACCAGGCGACCAGCGTCCAGACCTTGCCCCAGTAATACAGCCCGAGCGGCCGAACCGTCCGCGCGCTGCGCTCTCCATCCAGCCGGTCGTACGTCAGATGAAGCCGCTGCCGCTCGCCGATCGCCTTGTCGAGACGGTCCAGCATCGCCCGCACGTCGTCGGACTGTTGGAAGTCGAGCGCATAAAGCGGTGTCGGGCGCAATTTCGACCGCTCCCTTTCCGGCAGGACGCTCTCGATCTTGATCAGCGCCTCTTCCGCCGCCAGCGCCATGCGGGCGCCGCCCCAGGCCTTGGCCAGCCGGGCGCCAAGCACCAGCGCGGCGACTTCGTCGCGGGTAAACATCAGCGGTGGGAGATCGTAACCTTCGCGCAGAATATAGCCGACGCCGGCCTCGCCGTCGATCGGCACGCCGGTCGATTGCAGGTCGGCGATATCGCGGTAGATGGTCCGCTCCGATACCTCCAGCCGCTCCGCCAGATGGCGCGCCGTGACAAGCCGGCCGCCTCTCAGATATTGCACGATCTGAAACAGGCGGTCGGCACGTCTCATGTCATGGTCCTATTCGGGTCTCAGTCCCGCGTGAACAGGCCGAACTGGTTGCTGTCGGGATCGGTGCAATAGGCAAAACGCCCGGCACCATCGGGCAGCGAAATGATCTCGGAGATTACCGTTCCGCCGGCATCCCTGACGCGGCCGAGCGCCTCTTCCAGCGGCGAGGGGCTCATCAGATGAACGAGCGGCGCGACACCGCCGACGGCTTTGGCATTCTCGTACAGATGCCCGCCGACACCATCCTTTTCCACCGGGAACAGGGCAATATCGTTCGGCTCCATCGCCTCGATCTTCAAATCCGCCATCAGGATACCGCCGTAAAATTCCGAACCCTTTTTCAGGTCGCGAACCGGGATTTCGAACCAGACCGCGGCATTCTGCGGATGTCCGTTCGTGCTCATGGATCACACTCCTTGTCAGTTGATCCGATGATCCTCCCATACCCCTCCTGACAGCATTCTGTCAGGAGCATGCGCGCCCGGTCCTCTTCCATCTCGACCATACAGCCCGGGTCCGGCCCGCCGCAATCGGCATAGAGGGTCCGGCCCGCGATGTAGCCGGCGCCGCCGGAAGCTCCGCAAGCAGGGGCAACGCCCGATCGCCGAAACCGGCTGCAACAGTGTGTCACGGCGCACGGCAGATACCGCCTTTGAGGCATAACGTATTGTCAAACATGCCAGATTTCCCCGTTAACTATAATTTCACGAAAATGCCGTCAATTTAACGCCATTCGAAGACTGCCGCCGCGATGCAGACGCGGCCGGCTCCAGGGGGCGAACAACGCCGCGGCAGGGCAGAGGCGGGCTCGACAACCGCCTGTCCCGGGATCATTCGGGTCCCCGCGGCCCAACGAACGAAGGAGTTAAAGATGAGTCATCGGTACCCATCCTTCGGGAGCCCCCGTGGCGTGTTGTCCCGGATCGCCGGCGTCGCGGGCCTGTCGGCGGTTTTCGCAATCGCGGCGGCCACGGCGGCGCCGGCCCAGACGGCCTGCCTTTCGCACGACAAGCTGGTGGAGATGCTGGACGGCCGCTATTCGGAGAAACCCGTCGCCGCGGGGCTGGAAGTCGGCGGCCGTCTGTTCGAGGTGTTCGCCACACCGGACGGCGCGACCTGGACGATGGTCCTGACCACGCCCGGAGGCGCAAGCTGCGTGGTCGCGGTCGGCGAGGAATGGCAGGAGCCCCAGCAGCTGGCCTTCGACCCGGAGACCTGAGCGGGCCTTTTTCCAGGAGTTCGCGAATATCCCCGGCTGCCGTCGGCGGCCGGATTTTCGTGCGCAGGCCGCCTGTCCGGATTGTCCGCTCCCCGCCTGCTGACCGCAGTATCGAGGATACCCGTTTTCGGGAAAATCTCCGAACCGAAACCGCCCCGCGGAGGGGCGGGCGCGGCCAAACAACCCCGGTTCGAGTGGAACAACCCCATGCACCGGCGTTTTCTGCGGGTTTCAGAGGGGCAGTCTGAATTCGGCTCGGCCGAATCGCGGAAATCGAAGGTACGGCAATTGTCGTCACGCCTGGCGATACAAATATGTTCTTGAATGCATATGTTCTTGAAACCATATAACCCCGGTGCTGCGATGACACCATGGCATGGGACGTCGAATTCGACGAGGCATTCGCGGCGGAGTTCGACGATTTGCCCGAGGCGGTGCAGGACGAATTGCTGGCCCATGCCCGTCTCCTGGAGAGCGTCGGCCCGCATTTGAAGCGGCCGCATGCGGACACGCTCAACGGATCGAAGCACGCGAATATGAAGGAACTCAGGTTTGATGCGGAAAATGGCGTGTGGCGCGTGGCCTATGCGTTCGATCCCCGGCGGACGGGAATTCTGCTGGTTGCAGGCGACAAATCGGGTGGTTCGCAAAAGCGCTTCTACAAGCGGCTGATCAAGACGGCGGATACACGGTTCGCCGCGCATCTGGCGGCGCTGAAACGGAACCTCAGGAAGGCGCGCGATCTGACGCAGGTGCGGATGGCCGAATCGCTCGGCATCGGCCAGGACAGCGTTTCGCGCCTGGAGAAACGAAGCGACCTGCTACTGTCCACCCTGCGCGGCTACGTCGCGGCGATGGGCGGGTCGCTCGACCTCGTCGCCCGCTTCCCCGACCGCCCGCCGGTCGTCCTGTCAGGACTGGCGGATTTCGGGGCGGAGGGGGACGAGGTGGACACCGGCGCACCGAGGGCACGGCGGAAACATAATGTGATCAAGTAAGGGTGCGGACATTCCAGTTCTAAAGCATTTCAAGATTGATCGGATTCGCGCGTGCACCAGCGGCGCGACCTCATACTTCGCGTAGCCAACGCCCTGCAGGGCCTCTCTGATTTCATCCAGGGTCGTCGGTCGTCGCGGGCATCTTGTAGGCCTCCGAATCGGCGATCTTCTTCGTGGTACCGCTCAGGATCAAAGCTCCCGCCCGGTATTCTTAAGGATATTCGCCTTCTTCCCGCGGGTATTCTTCCAGATTCGAGTGTATGAACAAGAGGATCCCATCATTCGAAAATAACAATGATATGGATCTGTCATGCAACACGTTCGCGTGTTCATATCGTCTATACACATCGTAGTCCCAAGCGAAACCTCTTACCGGTCCACCTTTCGCAAAGATTTCCTGAACTTGATCGGGTTTACCCAACAAGCGCTCGGCCTGCGTTGCGTTGAACCCCAGTTCGACCTGCTTCAAATTCTCCACAAGTTCTGATCGGTCCTCTCGCGACAGTGCGAAAAACGGCCGCACTTCGTCATCGGCCGTTATCGCATCTCCAGCCCAGGCACTGGCAGGCGCACCCAGGATCACCACCACTTTAAGGACAGCAGCGCGTACTCTTGGCGAACTGTACCAACATACGTTCATGGCTCCCCCCTACTTCGCGTACCCCACCCCCCGCAACGCCGCCTTGATCTCGTCCAGAATCGCCGGGTCGTCGATCGTCGCCGGGGGTTTGTAGGCTTCGCTGTCGGCGATCTTCTTCATGGTGCCGCGCAGAATCTTGCCGGAGCGGGTCTTGGGCAGGCGCTGGACCACGGCGGCGGTCTTGAAGGCGGCGACCGGGCCGATCGCCTTGCGCACCATGGCGACCACGTCCCGGACGATCTCGTCCTCCGATTTCGCGGCGCCGGATTTCAGCACCAGGAAGCCGAGCGGCAATTCGCCCTTGAGCTGGTCGGCGACACCGATCACCGCGCATTCGGCGACGTCCTCGTGATGGGCCAGCACTTCCTCCATGCCGCCGGTGGACAGGCGGTGGCCGGCGACGTTGATGATGTCGTCGGTGCGCGCCATGATGAAGATATAGCCGTCCTCGTCCATGTAGCCGGCTCCAGGATCTGCACGTCGTAGCCCGGCACGGCGCGGGACGACGAGCCGGGTTTGATCGGCAACTGCTCGATGCCCCAGCAGTTGGCGCCGATGGCCCAGCCGGTCTCGGTCTGCCACCAGTGGTCGATCACCGGCACGCCGAGCTTGTCCTCGGCCCAGTGCAGGGTGTCCGGGTCGGTGCGCTCGCCGGCCAGAAACAGGGTGCGGAACCGGCTCATGTCGTATTGCTTGAGCAATTTGGCGTCCGGGTCGTCGCGCTTGATGGCGCGAAACGCCGTCGGCGCGGTGAACATGGTCGACACCTTGTGCTCCGAGATCACCCGCCAGAACACGCCGGCGTCGGGCGTGCCGACCGGCTTGCCCTCGAAGACGACGGTGGTGCAGCCGTGCAGCAGCGGCGCGTAGGCGATGTAGGAGTGGCCGACCACCCAGCCGACGTCCGAAGCGGCCCAGTAGACCTCGCCCGGATCGACGTCGTAGATGTTCTTCATCGACCATTTCAGCGCCACCATATGGCCGCCATTGTCGCGCACGATGCCCTTGGGCTGGCCGGTGGTGCCGGACGTGTAGAGGATGTAGAGCGGGTCGGTCGCGGCCACCGGCACGCAGTCCGCCGGCGCGGCGCCCGCCATCGCCTCGTCCCAGTCGACGTCGCGGCCTTGCGTCAGCTCGCAGGTCTGCTGTTCGCGCTGCAGGATCACGCAGTGCTGCACCGAATCACCGGCCAGCGCGACCGCCTCGTCCAGCATCGGCTTGTAGGCGATGACGCGGCCCGGCTCGATGCCGCAGGAGGCGGAAACGATGACCTTCGGGTCGGCATCCCTGATGCGGGTCGCCAGCTCGTTCGGCGCGAAGCCGCCGAACACCACCGAATGCACGGCGCCGATGCGCGCGCAGGCCAGCATGGCGACGACCGACTGCCACACCATCGGCATATACAGGATCACCCGGTCGCCCTTGCCGACGCCCAGGCCCTGCAGCACGCCGCCGAAACGCGCGACCTCGTCCTTCAGCTCGGCATAGGTGATGGTGCGTTGCGTGCCGGTGATCGGGCTGTCGTAGATGATCGCGGCCTGGTCGGCGCGGCCGCGCTCCACATGGCGGTCGACCGCGTTGTAGCAGGTGTTGACGACGCCGCCCGAAAACCAGCGGTAGAACGGCTTTTTCGAATCGTCGAGGACCCTGTCCCACTTCCCGATCCAGTCGATCTCCTCCGCCGCTTCGGCCCAGAACCCCGCGGGGTCGGCAATCGAGCGTTTGTAGATTTCGTCGAACCTGCCGGTCATGTCATGCCTCCTCGGATCGTCCGGATTAATCCGTTCCGGTTACCGCCGATTATAGACACGCACCTGCAAATCGGAAGCGCTAGTGCGCTATCCGTTCAATTGGAATCAGTTCCAGACAGCGGCGCGACCTCATACTTCGAGACGGCGCTCCGCGCCTCCTCAGAGCCTGTGAATCTTTCGGCACGAGGGTGAATATCGCTGCCGGCGTTGCCGGCGAATCGTTCTTTCGTCACCCTCACCCCAACCCTCTCCCATCAAGGGAGAGGGGGTTTTTCGCTGCAAATTCAAAGCCCTCTCCCGCAAGAGCCGCCTACGCGGCTCGCACACGCCCGGCTGCGCCGACCTGCTCGGCGCGTGGGAGAGGGCCTCATCCTGAGGAGCCGCGAAGCGGCGTCTCGAAGGAGGGTGAGGGTGACCGGCAGGCGACCCTGCCGGCGCAAGCCGGCGCCGAACAGGTAACTTCAGAAAGATTCACAGGCTCTCAGCATGAGGCTCCAACGCCTGTGCCCTCATGCTGAGGAGCGGCGAAGCCGCGTCTCGAAGTATGAGGTCGCGCCGGTGCAGTCGAGCCCAACTTAACGGATAGCGCTCCAAGCCGCTGCGGTTAAATGGCGCACTGTTGACCGCGGCGCGCGTTGTGGCAGAGTCGCCGAAACCGGAATGGAACGAGACAGGGATGCAGGCGATGGGTGTTTCAGCCTATGATGAGAATCTCGATCGTAACGCCGCGAACTACACGCCGCTGAGTCCCTTGAGCCTGATCCGCCGGGCCGCCGGCGTATTTCCCGACCTTCCCTCGGTGATCCATGGCGCGCGCCGCTTTACCTGGTCGGAGACCTACGCCCGCTGCCGGCGCCTCGCCTCCGCGCTGGCGCGGCGGGGGGTCGGCAAATACGATACGGTGGCGGTGATCGCGGCCAACGTGCCGGCGATCTTTGAGGCGCATTTCGGCGTGCCGATGACCGGCGCCGTGCTGAACACCATCAACACAAGGCTGGATGCCGACACCGTGGCCTTCATCCTCGATCACGGCGAGGCCAGGGTGCTGCTGTGCGACCGCGAGTTCTCCGCCGTGGTGAAGGCGGCGCTGTCGCGCTGCACGGCGACGCCGCTGGTGATCGACATCGACGATCCCGCGGTCGCCGAAGGCGAATTCCTCGGCGAGATGGAGTACGAGGCGTTCCTCGACACCGGCGACGCGGATTTCGAATGGTCCCTGCCGGCGGACGAATGGGATGCGATCTCGCTGAACTACACCTCGGGCACGACGGGCGACCCCAAGGGCGTGGTCTACCATCACCGCGGCGCCTACCTGCTGGCGCTCGGCAATATCCTGACCTGGAGCCTGCCCCAGCATCCCGTGTATCTGTGGACCCTGCCGATGTTCCACTGCAACGGCTGGTGCTTCCCGTGGACGCTGGCGGCGGTGGCCGGGACCAGCGTGTGCCTGCGCAAGGTGGCGGCGGCGAACATCTTCGCCGCCATCCATAACGACGGCGTCACCCACTTCTGCGGCGCGCCGATCGTCCTCAACATGGTGATCAACGCCACCGCGGAGGAACGCGGCGCACCGCTGCCCCGCAGCGTTTCGGTGATGACCGCCGCCGCGCCGCCGCCCGCCGCGGTGCTGCAGCGCATGGCGGAGCAGGGCTTCCGGATCACCCACGTCTACGGGCTGACGGAGTCCTACGGGCCGGCGACGGTCTGCGCCTGGCACGGGGAATGGGACGCGCTGCCGATGGACCGGCAGGCGGCGTTGAAGTCGCGCCAGGGCGTCGGCTATGCGGTGCTGGAGGACCTGATGGTGGGCGACCCGCAGACGCTGGCGCCGGCGCCGCGCGACGGGCAGACCATGGGCGAGGTCTTCATGCGCGGCAATATCGTAATGAAGGGCTACCTCAAGAAGGCCGCGGCGACCGAAGAGGCCTTCGCCGGCGGCTGGTTCCATACCGGCGATCTCGGCGTCATGCACCCGGACGGCTATATCGAACTGCGCGACCGCGCCAAGGACATCATCATCTCGGGCGGCGAGAACATCTCGACCATCGAGGTCGAGGGCGTGCTGTACCGCCATCCGGCGGTGCTGGAGGCCGCGGTGGTGGCGCGGCCGGACGAGAAATGGGGCGAGACGCCCTGCGCCTTCGTCACCCTGAAGGACGGCGCCACCGCCGACGAACGGCAGATCATCGATTTCTGCCGCGATGCCATGGCCCACTTCAAATGCCCGAAAACCGTGGTGTTCGGGCCCCTGCCGAAGACCTCGACGGGCAAGGTCCAGAAATACGTGCTGCGGGAGCGGGCGCGCGGGCTGTAGAGCGGAATTCGTTCAGGTTTACACTGAGTCCCGCGTGAGACAGTTGCGCGACCTCACCTTTCGAGACGGCGCTTCGCGCCTCCTGAGAGCCTGTGGATCTTTCGGCAGGAGGGTGAATATTGCCGCCGGCCTTGCCGGCGAATCGTCGTTTCCTCACCCCCTCCCCGACCCTCCCCCATCAAGGGGGAGGGAGAAACTATCGGCGAAATCAAAGCCCTCCCCCTTCGATGGGGGAGGGTTGGGAGGGGGTGGCGCTTAACGACTTGCCGGCGAATGCCGGCGCCGAACAAGCAACGGCCAAAAGATTCACAAGCGCTCAGCATGAGGCTCAAAGAATCTGCGGTTTCCTCACCCTGAGGAGCGGCGAAGCCGCGTCTCGAAGGGTGAGGCCGCGCCGCTGGCGCAAGCGCGAATCCAGACAAAATTGAAATGCGTTACAGGGACGCGGGGCCCACCACACGAAACGGCGCCGGCCGGAATTCCGACCGACGCCGCATGTCTCGTTGTGATCAACAATTGTTGCCAGGTACCCGGCGCGCTGCCCTTATCGCGGGGGGCGCCTCCGCTCGGAAACCTGACACCGGCGACCCACCGCATCGGGCGGGGACCGCCGGAGGAAAATGGCCGGGTGGACCGCTCCCGTCCCGGTCAGGGATGTGTGAGACGTACGATCTCGTCCTTGATGGCCAGTTTTTGTCGTTTGAGGTCGTGAATGACGATGTTGTCGGGCATTGGTCGGTTTTCTTCGTCTTCGAGAGTCTTCTCCAGATCGTGATGTTTTTCCTGAAGGGTCTTTACGCGATCCTCAAGCGACATGGTGTCACCCCCTTTTGTAATGTGGACTTCGCTGGTTCAACGCACTCTTACCGCACTGCAGGCGGACGCGGCGCGGCGCCGCAAGCGGGTCCGCCACAACGCATCCTGCGGCGAAGCTGACCTTCGCCGTTGGGGTGCCCGAACGGGCATCCAGTTTTGCATGGGAAAACGCTTTTTCGATCGGAAACGATCATTTTCACAGGACAATAATACACACCTGTCATCGGCCTGTCAGCACATTTGACATCACATCTTGGCCATATTCCCGACGACCTGCGAGGCGATCGCCGCAAGGTCCGATCGATCCACATCCGACGGCGCAACTTCAAGCACGCCGATATAATCCAGCATCGTTTCCAGGGCCCCGCCCGCCGCCGCGCCGCCGGTTCCGGCCAGCGTGGCGGTCGCCAGTTGCCCGGCATGTTCGGCGTCCAGTTCCGCCGCCTTGATCCGTTCGCGCAGCCCGGCAGACCACGGCGTCGCCTCCGCGTCTTTCAGGAAGCGGCGTACCCCGCGCAGCGGCTCGACCACCTGCGAGCGCCATACCGCGGTTTCGGCGACCAGAAGCCGCCAGCCGTCGGGCGACGGGCGCTCAACGCCCCTCGACGCCTTCCAGCAGGCGTACAGCAGCAGATTGACGTCGAGGCCGAGCCCGTCCTGGAGCCGCAGGCAGGACTCCGCGACGCCCGGCCTCGCATACAGCGCCAGCGAAAAATCCCAGAACGGATGGTCGGGAAAGTCCATCAGTCGTCGCCCAGGCAGATTCCGAGTCCGCGCGCCGTGCGGACGACCGGCCCCGCCAGATCCACCAGGCGCGGCGCGGCGATGACGTCCGCAATCGCAGCATCGATGACTTCGCGGGCCCGCCAGCCGACCATGCGATCGAATTTCCCCTCGGCGACCAGATCGACCGCGTGCACGCCGAAGGCCGATGCCATCAGCCGGTCACGCGCGTCCGGGCTGCCGCCGCGCTGAATATGGCCCAGCACCGTGACCCGCACCTCGGCCCCGGTCGCCTCGGCAATGCGGCCGCCGATATAGTGGCCGACCCCGCCATACCGCGTGGCCTCACCCGGCGCGCTCTGCAGGATGGGCTCGCCCGCCTCGGTCCGGATCGCCTCGGCCACGACGACCAGCGCGAAGTTCCGGCCCAGCGCGCGCACCTTCTCGATGCGGCGGGCGATGCAGCCGATGGACCACGGGATTTCGGGGATCAGGATCACATCGGCGCCGCCGGCAATGCCGGACACCAGCGCGATATGCCCGGCATCGCGGCCCATGACCTCGAGCACCATGACGCGGCTGTGGCTCGCCGCCGTCGGCTGCAGGCGGTCCAGCGCCTCCGTCGCCACCTGCACGGCGGTATCGTAACCGATGGCGACCTCGGTCTCGGCGACGTCGTTGTCGATCGTCTTGGGAATTGTGACGAGCCCGAATCCGCCCTTCTGGGCCAGTTTGCGAAGAATCGTCTGGCTGCCGTCGCCGCCGATGCCGATCAGCGCGTCGAGGTCCAGCATGCGGAACCCTTCGATCACCTCGTCCGAGCGGTCGCGCAGCGTGCCGTCGGCCATCGGGAAGGCGAACGGGTCGCCCTTGTTGGTGGTGCCGAGGATTGTTCCGCCCTGCCGCATCAGCGTTCCGTCGAAGATATCGAGGTCCATCTCGCGCGCCGAGGGCGGCCGGTCCATCAGCCCCCGTGTCCCCTGCTCGATCCCGACCACCGTCCAGCCATAGCCGTCCACGGCGCGGTGGACGACCGCCCGCAATGCCGCGTTCAGGCCGGCGCAATCGCCGCCGCTCGTAAGAATCCCCAGGCGCATGCAATTCTCTCCCGGTCGGTTCGACACATTCCCTTTTTGCCAGCATTTGGCTAGAATTGACACCAGCGAGCATGAGGGAGCATGCGGTGGACGATTTGGTCGATCAGGAAACCCTGAAACGCCGGCTGGGCGAGTTGACGAGCGAGCATCGCGACCTCGACGATGTGATCGCCCGGATCTCGGAGCAGGCACCGTTCGACCAACTTCAGATGCAGCGGCTGAAAAAACGCAAGCTGCAGTTGAAGGACGAAATCGCGAAGATCGAAAGCGCGCTGCTTCCCGATATAATTGCCTGAAAACACTCACAGAAAAGTACCTTCTGCCGCCCTTGCACGAGACGGCCCGAGTGAAATTGTGATCGGCGGTAGAGATTTCCTTAACAATTGCCCGGTTCAATGGAAGGCAGGTTCCCGGGCCGCCGCCGGCCAACGCCGAGCGTTGCGGGTTCCCTGGAGCCAATAATGACCGCCGTTTCGGCGGCGCCTGGGGAAATCGAAATGCGCAATGACAACAGCGCGAATTGCAGACACCACCGCGGATCGTCGATCCCTGCGTGCGCGCGGCCCCCACGGCGCCGGCCGGGGAGATACCGCGATGCCCATTCCTGACCATACCTGCGACACCGACGAAGACGGGCTGGAAATCGACGCCCGGGAAATTGCGCCGTTGCTGGGCCTGACGCCGGAGCGTCTGATGGCTGAACTGCGCGCCGGACAGGTCTACCACAGCGCCGAGGAATCGGACAGGGATGGCGATGGCAGCTTCCGCATCACCTTCCGGTACCGGGCGCGGGTGGCGCGCCTGATCGTCGAGTTCGATGGATCCATGCGTCCGGAGCCCGGCCGCACCCACTGATAAGTCCTGCCATAGCGCACTGCGCTCTCACGTCGCAGGTAATAGCGCTTGCCCCCGCATCGCGGCTGGCTATATTGGGGCCATTCTGGGTCCTCAATTCTGGCCCGGCTCCTGTTGGGGGACCATCCCGCTGTACACCTTGGCGTTTCGCGTTCGACACAGGTGCAGACGTACTGCGCGTACTCGGACCGTGACGGCACCAGACCAGCCAAATCAGGGACGTTATCAATGAAGATCGCCGTATTGAAGGAGAGGCGCCCGAACGAGACGCGCGTTGCCGCTTCGCCCGAGACCGTCGGCAAGATGGTTGCCATGGGGCTCAACGTGATCGTCGAGAGCGGAGCCGGCGAGGCATCCTCGTTCTCCGACGCCGCCTATGAGAAGGCAGGCGCCTCGATCGGTAAGGATGCGAAAGCGGCCGCCGCAGGCGCGGATGTCGTGATCAAGATCCAGCGGCCGATGATCGCCAGCGAAGGCCACGATGAAATGGCCGTCCTTTCGAAGGGACAGGCCCTGGTCAGCCTGATGTTTGCGCTGACCGAACCGAAATACGTCGGCGCGATGGCGGCGGCCGGGGTCACGGGATTTGCGCTGGAATTGATCCCGCGGATCACCCGTGCGCAGTCGATGGACGTGCTGTCCTCGCAGTCGAACCTGGCGGGATATCGCGCGGTGCTGGACGGCGCCGCCGCGTTCGGCCGGGCGTTCCCGATGATGATGACCGCGGCCGGCACCATCCCGCCGGCGCGCGCCCTGGTGATGGGCGCGGGCGTCGCCGGCCTGCAGGCGATCGCCACGGCGCGGCGCCTGGGCGCGGTGGTTTCGGCCACCGACGTGCGGCCGGCCGCGAAGGAGCAGGTGGAAAGCCTGGGCGGCACCTTCGTTGCGGTCGAGGACGAGGAGTTCAAACAGGCCGAAACCGCCGGCGGCTATGCCAAGGAAATGAGCGCGGAATACCAGAAGAAGCAGGCGGCGCTCATCGCCGAGACGATCAAGAAGCAGGACATGGTGATCACCACCGCGCTGATCCCGGGGCGTCCCGCCCCGAAGCTGATTTCCGCGGACATGGTCAAGACCATGAAGCCGGGCGCCGTGATCGTCGATCTTGCCGTCGAGCAGGGCGGCAACTGCGAGCTTTCCGAGTACAACAGCATCGTGCGGAAGCACGGCGTGACGATCGTCGGCCACGCCAACGTGCCGGGGCGGCTGGCCGAGAGCGCAAGCAATCTCTTCGCCCGCAATATCCTGAGCTTCATGAGCCTGCTGGTCGATGAAGAGACCAAGGCGCTGAAGATCGACCCCGAGGACGAGATCATCGCCGGCACCCTGGTGACCCGCGATGGCGCGGTCGTGCACAAGGACGTCAAGGCCGAAGCGCCGGGTCCCGCGAAAGCGGCGCCCGCCGGCGCCAAGAAGGGCGCGGGCGCGAAGAAACCGGCCCGCGCGGCCAAGACCAAGGCGAAGAAGGAGTAAACCGCCATGGCGAGCGAGAAATTCACCGAAAGCATGGAACGGCTGGCCGAGAGCGCCGCGGAGGTGGCCAGCCAGGCCGACGCGCTGGCGGCGCAGGCTTCGGCGCTGGTGACCCCGGTGGCGCCCGCGGCGTCGGGCGGGACGACCTTCGTCATGCTGTTCACGATCTTCGTGATGGCCGTGTTCGTCGGCTATTACGTGGTCTGGAACGTGACCCCGGCGCTGCATTCGCCGCTGATGAGCGTCACCAACGCGATTTCCTCGGTGATCATCGTCGGCGCCCTGATCGCCGCGGGGCCGGCGGACTGGCATCTGAGCAAGGTCTTCGGCTTCGTGGCCGTGGTTCTCGCCTCGGTGAACATCTTCGGCGGCTTCATCGTCACGCAGCGCATGCTGCAGATGTTCAAGAAGAAAAAGTAACGGAAGGGTTCGAGAATCATGACGCAGAACACCGCCGCCTTCCTTTACCTGATCTCCAGCGTCCTGTTCGTCCTGGCGCTGCGCGGGCTGTCGTCGCCGACCACGGCACGGCAGGGCAACCTGTTCGGTATCGTCGGCATGGTCATCGCCGTCGCGACGACACTGGCGATGCCGAATGTGCTGAGCTACGTAACGATCGCCGTCGCTGTCCTGATCGGCGGCACGGCCGGCACGTTCATCGCGCTGCGGATCCAGATGACGGCGCTGCCGCAGCTGGTCGCCGCGTTCCACAGCCTGGTCGGCCTTGCCGCGGTCTTTGTCGCGGGCGCCGCCTTCTATGCGCCCGAGGCCTACGGGCTCGGCGCGCCGGGCGCCATACCTGCGGGCAGCCTTATCGAGATGAGCCTCGGCACCTCGATCGGCGCCATCACCTTCACCGGTTCGATCATCGCCTTCGGCAAGCTTCAGGGACTGATTACCGGCAAGCCGCTGGTCTTCTTCGGGCAGCATTTCGTGAACCTCGCGCTCGGGATTCTGCTGGTCGCGCTCATCGTGTGGTTTGCAAAGGACCAGCCCGCAATCGCCTTCTGGCTGATCGTGGGGGTCTCGCTGCTGCTGGGCGTATTGCTGATCGTGCCGATCGGCGGCGCCGACATGCCGGTGGTCATCTCGATGCTGAACAGCTATTCGGGCTGGGCCGCCTGCGGCATCGGCTTCACGCTGGCCAATCCCGCGCTGATCATCACCGGCGCGCTGGTCGGTTCGTCCGGCGCGATCCTCAGTTACATCATGTGCAAGGGGATGAACCGCTCGTTCTTCAGCGTCATCCTGGGCGGCTTCGGCGGCGAGACCGACGCGGCGGCGATGGATATGGGCGACCGCACGGTCAAGTCCGGCAGTGCCCAGGATGCGGCCTTCATCATGGAGAACGCGGCCAGCGTCATCATCGTGCCGGGATACGGCATGGCCGTCGCCCAGGCCCAGCATGCGCTGCGCGAAATGGCGGATCTGCTGAAGGAGCGCGGCGTTACGGTGCGGTACGCGATCCATCCGGTCGCGGGCCGCATGCCCGGCCATATGAATGTGCTGCTGGCCGAGGCCACCGTGCCCTATGACGAGGTGCTGGAGATGGACGAGATCAACCGCGACTTCCCCTCCACCGACGTTGCCTTCGTCATCGGCGCCAACGACGTGACCAACCCGTCGGCCAAGACCGATCCCTCGAGCGCGATCTACGGCATGCCGATCCTCGACGTGGAGCGCGCCGGCACGGTGCTGTTCGTCAAGCGCTCGATGGCCTCCGGTTACGCCGGCGTCGACAACCCGCTGTTCTTCCGCGACAACACCATGATGCTGTTCTCCGACGCCAAGAAGATGTGCGAGGGCATCATCAAGGCGCTCGAATAGGCGCTCGCCATATATGCCCGTCCCTTCAGGGGGCGGGCGAAACGAAACGGGGCCGGATCGGCCCCGTTTTTTGTTGGCCGGCAAAAAAGATGCAATAAATCTAAAATTTTAAATAATCCAACTTTATGTATAAAGGGACGAGTTATTTGTAATAACTGCCTTTTTTTTCGATTCATGTGATGCTTGGTTAAGCGTTTCTTAGAACTCTACCTCTATATTGGTGGATGAGTAGAAACAGGGGAATCGAACGCGGTAAGAAATTCGTCCCGCTACTGTGTCAGGGGAAGGAGAGTGTCGAATTGACGGAGCGAGTATGGAGCTCCGGAAAGGATGTTAGAGATGAAGAGTTCGACAGTGTTTTTGGGTGGTCTCGTGATCGCGTCTGCCTTGTTCTCCCCCGCCGGCGCACAACAGACCGTGTGCGGCGACCGCAACGAAATCGTATCGCGGCTGGAACAGGGCTATCAGGAACAAACCACGGGTGTCGGTCTGTCCGCCACGGGCGGCCTGGTCGAACTCTATACCTCGGAAAAGGGCACTTGGACCCTCATGCTGACCCAGCCGAACGGCGTGACCTGCCTGATCGCCGCCGGCGACAACTGGGAACACGTCGACAGCCCGAAGTCCGCCTCCCAGCCGGTTTACTGAACGGAATTATTTACGGTCCGGCCGTGGCCGGGTGCATATTATACGATCGGGGGGCGAGCTTCGCCCCCCTTATTTTTTTGACCTGCGCCGAACGGTCAAACGATTGTCAGTCCAGATGGATCGCCGAATCCGGATGGAAGGCGTGGAAGGCGAAGGCGAAATCGATGAAATAGGGGACGTCCTCCCATGCGCCGCCGGCCTTCCGCCGCACCAGGATGTTCCCGACATCCTCGCCGGACGGGATCCAGGCGTCGCCCAGCGCCGAATTCTGGCCCGGCTCCCAGGTCATCACCGTCCCGTCCGCCAGCGTTATTTCCCGCCGGGCCCGCAACAGGTCGAGGCTCCACGCCTGCGCACGGTCGGCAAGCGATACCACGCGGGCGAGCGGCGCGATCCCCGCGGGCGTCTCGCCGCCATACAGGAACGGCCGGGCGCTGCTGTCATAGCCACCGTAGGGATTGCGCCCGTAGGCACGCAGGCCCGGGTCGTTCGGCACCAGGACCAGACCGTCCGGCGCACGCGCGCGGAAGCGGGCCCAGGATTCGAGACGCGAGGGCAGAATCTTCAGCACCGTCCCGTTCAACTCGCCGACGATTGCCGCACCGAGGAACTGCTGCCACCAGCTCTCGGTCTGGCGGTCGTACATCACGAGGTCCGAATTGCGCAGCATACCGGTGGTGCCGAAGTCGAGCACCCGCCCGTCGACGCGCCGGTCGAACACCATGGCGGCATTGCACAGGGGGCAGAAGGTCACGGTGACCGGCACGCCGCCGACGCTGTCGTTCACGATCTCGTGCCAGATCAGGATACGCAGCGGATACGCCTTGGCGACGCCGTCGATGACGACGCCGATCACCGGCTCCGTATCGGTCAGGTCGGTCACCTGCGCGACCGGTACGAATCCGGGATCGTCGATCGGCGGGATGCCGTCCTTCGGCGGGCCGCCGGACATGATCTCGTCCAATGACACCGAAGCGTTGGAGAAGTCGGTGCCGGGCCATTCCGCGCGGCGATGCTCGGGAAATGCCAGCGCAACGCCACCAGCCGCGACCGCCAGCACCAGCGCCGCTATAACTTGACGGGTCCGTGTCATAACCGAAGTGTGACCCCGAAAACCGGTCACGGGCAACTCACGCCTGCGTGTCCTCACGCATCCGTTATGTCGGGTGCGTGGCCGACCGTGATCTCCGGCACCGCCCCGGCCCAGCGCTCGATCTCGACCAATACGCTTCCGGCCGCCGGGCCCTGGGCCAGGCGGGACGTGCCCTTGTCCCGCGTCAGCACGTTCGGATTGCCGTGCCGGTCGAGCGTGCCGACCTTGCCCCGCTCGACCGGATCGTACCAGGCGCCGGTCGCCATGGCGACGACGCGCGGGCGAACGGCGTCGGTCAGCACCGCCCCCGCAAGGCAGGCGCCGCGGTCGTTGAACAGGCGCACCACATCGCCGTCCTCGATGCCGCGCGTCGCCGCGTCGTCGGGATGGATCCAGACCGGCTCGCGGCCCTGTACCTTGGTTGCGCGGCTCAACCGGCTGAAATCGAGCTGTCCGTGCAGCCGCACCGTCGGCTGGTTCGACATCAGGTGCAGGGGGAAGCTCTTCGCCTTGTCCGCACCCAGCCACTCGTCCGGCGCCAGCCAGACCGGATGCCCCGGGCAATCGTCGTAGCCGAACGAGTCGATGGTCTGCGAGAATATCTCCACCCGGCCGGATGGCGTGCGCAAGGGGTTCGCGGCCGGGTCGCCCCGGAAATCCTCGAACAGAGTAAACGGCATGTCGGGCGCCGGGAACTCGATATGGCCCTGCTCCCAGAAGACGTCGAAGTCGGGCATTTCCTGCCCGAGGCGGGCGACCTGCTGGCGGCAGACGTCATAGATATGGCGCAGCCAGTCCATTTCGCCGCGCTCTTCGGTAAACGTTTCGCGGAAGCCGAGCCGGCCGGCAAGGCCGGCGAAGATATCGAAATCGTTGCGGGCATCGCCGACCGGATCGACCGCCTTGTGCATGGCCAGGATGAAGCGGTCGCGGGAACTTGCGGCGATGTCCTTGCGCTCCAGCGCCGTCGTCGCCGGCAGCACGATATCGGCATGGCGCGCCGTCGCCGTCCACCACGGTTCGTGCACGACGATCGTCTCGGGCCGGCGCCAGGCCTCGACAAGGCGGTTCAGGTCCTGATGGTGATGGAACGGGTTGCCGCCGCACCAGTAGACCATGCGGGTATCCGGATAGGTGATCCGCTTTCCATCGAAATCGATCGTCCCGCCGGGCTCGAGCAGCATGTCGGCGATCCGTGCGACCGGAATCGCCAGCCCCGTCGGGTTGCGGCCCGACTGCATCACCGGGACCGGCAGCGGCCGCCGCGGGTTCCCCATGCCGCCTTCGGCGCCGTAGCCGAACCCGAAGCCGCCGCCGGGCAGACCGATCTGGCCCAGCAGCGATGCCAGAACGACCGTCATCCAGTACGGCTGCTCCCCGCGATCCGCGCGCTGCAGCGACCAGCTTGCGGAGATCATGGTGCGGGTCCCGGCCATGCGCCGCGCCAGCGCGCGGATCGTGTCCGCGCCGAGGCCCGAGATCGAGGCGGCCCAGTCCGCGTCCTTCGGGCGGCCATCCGTTTCGCCCATGAGATACGGCCGGAAGCGCTCGAACCCGGCCGTGTAGCGCGCGACAAAGTCAGTATCGTAGAGCCCTTCGGACACCAGCGTATGGGCGAGCCCCAGCATGATCGCCGTGTCGCTGCCCGGCGCCGGGGCCAGCCACTCCGCCTCGATGAAATCCGGCGCGTCGCCGCGCACCGGGCTGATCGAGACGAACTCGACGCCCGCCTGCCGCGCCCGCCGCAGCCACGGGCCCGCCGTATGTTCGCCGGCGCCGCCGGATTCGATCTGCGCGTTCTTGATCGGCACGCCGCCGAACATGACCATGAGTCGGGTGTTTTCGGCGATGCTCCGCCAGTCGGTGAGCAGGCCGGTGATCGGCTGCCGGGTCCCGACGAGGTGCGGCATCAGCACCATCCCCGCGGCGTAGGAGTAGTTCGTGACCTGACCGGTGAAGCCGCCGAGACCATTGAGGAAACGGTGCAGCAACGTGCGTGCGTGATGCAGCCGGCCGGCGCTCGACCAGCCGTACGAGCCGCCGAAGATTGCCGTGTTGCCGTGCCTCTCCCGGACCCGCGTCAGCTCGCTTGCGACCAGGTCGAGCGCGGTGTCCCAGTCCACGGGCACGAACCGCTCGGCGCCCCGGCCGGCCCGGTCGGCGGCGACGCCGGCATCGAGATAGCCCTTTCGGACATAAGGCCGGTCGACGCGGACTTGCGTATGCACGGCCTCCGGCATCTCGTATATCATCGGCGACGGATCGGGGTCCTTGGCGAAGGGCTGCACGCCGACCAACCGGCCGTCCCTCACGTCCGTTGAAAATGCGCCCCAGTGGGTCGCCGACCCCTTGAACCGCGTCCCTGTATCCGTGGCCATGCGCCCGCCCCCTGCAAGAATGCCGGTGGCAGGTCATATCACAAGGCTGCCGTCCCGGTCACCGTCCACGAAGCCCATGCGGGGAATCCTTCAGGCGGCGCGAATGCGTTCGAGGAAGCCTTCCACCGCCGCCCTGAGTTCGCGGGACTGCTTGGTCAGCTCGCCGGCCGCTCCCAGCACCTGGCTGGCGGCGGTTCCGGCGTCGCCCGCGGCGCCCGCGACGAGTTCGATACTCTCGGTCGAGGATCGGGCGCTCCTGGTCACCGCCATCGCGTTGCTGGCGATCTCCTTCGTGGCGGCGCCCTGTTCTTCCATGGCCGACGCAACCGTCGTCGAGATCTCGTTGATCTCGACAATGGTGTCGCCGATCTTGCGGATGGTGCTCGCGGCCTCATCGGTTATTTCCCGCATGGCCCCGATGCGCTGGCCGATCTGTTCGGTCGCCTTCGCGGTCTGGTTGGCGAGGTTCTTGACCTCCTGCGCGACCAC
>CAMYKU010000076.1 GCA_947259105.1 uncultured Alphaproteobacteria bacterium | reverse complement strand
GGCGGCAGCCTGGCGCGAGGCGTCGCCCGGGCCGGCGTGTTCCCGCCGCTCGCGGTGCAGCTGATCCAGGTCGGCGAGGAGGCCGGCCGCCTCGATGGCGTGCTTGGCGAACTCGCCACCGCGCTCGAGCGGGACTCGCAGCGGTCGATCCAGCGATTGCTGTCGCTGCTGGTCCCGATCGTCACACTTGTCCTGGGCGGAATCGTCGCCCTTGTGATCATCTCAGTCCTGGGAGCATTTTTGAGTGTCAATGACCTTGCCTACTGAACGCCACGAGAAGCGGAGGCGCCGCAGCCGCGGCTATACGCTGATGGAACTGCTGGTGGTGATGGCCATACTGGCGGCCATCTCGGTCATCGCTGTACCGGCGTTAATGAACCAGTTGTCGAAATCGAAGGTCCGGACAGCCGGCATCCAGATCGACCGGCTGGGCGCCATCCTCGATGCCTATCTGCTGGATGTCGGACGCTATCCGACCCAGGAGGAAGGCCTGGAGGCCCTGGTTTCCGCGCCGCCGGGCGTCGACCGCTGGGCCGGGCCCTACCTGAAGAACGATAGCGCGCTGACCGACCCGTGGGGAGCGCCCTATGTCTACCGCTCGCCCGGCCAGCACGGCAAATACGACCTCTATTCGCTGGGCGCCGACGGCGCCGAAGGCGGCGAGGGCGCGGACAAGGACCTCACGAGTTGGTGAGCGCATGACGGGAAGCCGCGGATACACGTTGATGGAGCTCCTGGTGGTCTTTGCCGTGATGGGGCTCGTGCTGGCATCCGTGCCGATGATCGTGGCCTCTGCGCGGCCCGGGCCCACGGCGCGGGTGGCGGCGGAGGAGCTGGCGGCGGCGCTGCGCCTCGCCCGCGGCGAGGCGATCGGGCGCTATGCGCCTGCGGCTTTCCTCCTCGATGTCGAGCAGCGCGCCTACCGCGGCGCCGACGGGAAGGAGCACACACTTGCCGAAGGTCTCGACCTCAACTTCGTCACTGCCCGCTCGGAGCTCGCCGGGGCGAAGGCGGGCCAGATCCGCTTCTTCCCCGACGGCAGCGCGACGGGCGGCCGGATCACGGTCACCGATGGCGGGCAATCGTACGTGGTCACGGTCGACTGGCTGACCGGCGCCGTCGATGTCGAAAGATAACGCGATGACGGTGCGAGGTGGCCGGGACAGGGGGTTCACACTGATCGAGGTGCTGGTGGCGTTCGCCATCCTGGCCTTTACCCTTGCCGCGGCCTACGGCGTGTTCGCCGACGCTTCGCGCGCCGTTGCGTCGGGAGAGCGTTACGGGGTGGCGCTGGCGCTGGCCGAAACCCGGCTGGCGGAAGTCGACGCCGCGACCGCCGACGACGTCTGGGACAGCGAGGGCGAGTTCGGCGGAGCCTACCGCTGGCGGGTCGAGACCCGCGCGCTGCCGGACGGCCCGGCCGAGAATGTCCAGCTTGTGCCGGTCGCCGTCTCGGTGACCGTGACCTGGGAGTCCGGCGGCCCGGTCGTGCTCGAATCCGTCCGCTTGAGGCAGCGATGACGACCGGCTGCGATCCGGCGCGCGCGCGCGGCGTATCCCTCGTCGAGATGGTGATCGCGCTCGCCATTCTCGGGATGATGGGGACGCTTGCGCTGGGCGGATTGCGGCTCGGCGTGCGGACCTGGGAGACGGTCGGCCAGCGCGTCGAGACCGAATCGCGCACGCAGATCGTGCGCGGCTTCCTGCGCCGCACCCTCTCGCAGGCGACGGCCGTGCTGGAGGCCGACTCGGACGGCAGGCCGCACCCGCTGTTCGCGGGCGACGGCGAGTCGCTGTTGCTGGTTGCGCCGCTGGCGGACTATCTCGGTCTTGGCGGGCTGCAGCGGCTCGAGCTGACGGTCGAGGATATGGGTGGTGACGACAAGCGCCGGCTGGTTCTGACGCGGACGCCCTATCACGCGCCGGACCGCGAGGCCGGCGGCGACGCGGCGGCGGCCGGCGAGCCGGAGCGGCACGTGCTGCTTGAAGGCGTGGACGGAATCCGGTTCGACTATCTGCGCGACTCCGGCAACGGCGGCCGCGAATGGTCCGGGCGCTGGGCGGACGAGCCGAAGCTGCCGCTGGCGGTCCGCCTGACCGTCGAGACCCCGGAGCGCCGGCCGCCCTGGCCCGACCTCGTCGTGCCGCTGCGGATCACCGCGGTATCGGGGCGCCGATGAAATCCGGTGCGACTGCGATAGGCGGGGCGATCGCGGCCTTCCTGCGCTGGTGGCTGGGCGAGCTGGCCGCGCTGGTGCCGGCGCCGCTGCGCGGGGTGTTTTCCGGCGAGGGCGCGTTGCTCGCGGTCTCGATCGGCGACGGCGAGGCCCGGATCCGGCGGCTGGCGCGCGGCGGGCGCACTGAGCTCGGCCGGGTCGACCTTTCGGCCGGCGAGGCGCAGCAACGTGCCGTGATCGCCGGGCTCGTCGGCGGCCGGATGCGCCGGGACGCCATCGTTCTTGCCCTGCCCGACGAGCGGGTGCTGCGCAAGACTCTCGACCTGCCGCTGGCGGCGGAGGCCGAACTCGTCAGCCTGCTGCGCTTCGAGCTTGACCGCCAGACCCCGTTCTCGCCGGAACAGGCCTGTTTCGACTATCGCGTCACGGCGCGCGACAGGCAGACCGGCCGGATCAAGGTGGAGCTGGCGGTGGCGCCGCGCGAAGTGGTCGAGCGGGCGCTTTCGATCGCCACCGGCTGGGGGCTGGAGCCCGGCCTCGTCACCGTCGCCGGGGACGAGGAGGCGGAGCGGCCGTTCGATCTGTCGGGCCGGACTCCAACCAACGGATTCGGCGGGCGGGCGATCCTGACCGCAGGGCTGGCGGCGGCGGCGGCGGGCCTGCTGGCGGTGGCGGTCGCGTTGCCGCTGCAATGGCAGGCGGACGCGGCGG
The DNA here is from genome assembly GCA_947259105.1 of uncultured Alphaproteobacteria bacterium. GTDB lineage: Bacteria > Pseudomonadota > Alphaproteobacteria > UBA8366 > JADFVY01. The sequence goes on along the minus strand of CAMYKU010000076.1, from coordinate 12,112 downwards.
ACGAGGCCGAACGGGCGCTGGCGGCGGCCCGGGAAGCGGCGCGCGAGGCGGCGGATCTGCGCGAGGCGCTGGGACGGCATCGGCAGGATTCGCGCTTCCTGCTCGACCGCAAGCTGAACACGCCGATGGCGGTCGCGGTGCTGGCGCATCTGACGCGGCTGCTGCCCGACGATACCTACCTGTTCGAATTGCGGCTCCAGGGCGGCCGCCTGCGGGTGCGCGGCTATGCGCCCGCGGCGTCGCCGCTGCTCGAGCTGTTCGAGCGCCACCCGCGGCTGCGCGAGGCGCGGTTCGAATCGCCGGTAACGCGGGTGCCCGGGATCGACAAGGAGCGCTTCGATCTGTCGGCGGCGCTGGCCGCGGAGGACGCGCCGTGAGCCCGGGCCTGCCGCCGCTGGCCGGGCGGATCGCGGCGCTGGCGTTGCTGCTGGCGCTGCTGGCGGTGGTCTGGCTGGCCGGCATCGCGCCGCTGCTGGACAGCTACCGCGCCGACCGCGAGACGGTCGCTTTCGCCAGCGAACAGCTGCCGCGGTTGCGGCGGCTGGCCGGCGAGGCCCCGATGCTGCGGGCCGAGCTCGACCGCGCCGTTCGCGACCCGGCGGGCCGCACCCGGCTGCTGGTCGGAACCAGCGACGCGCTGACCGGCGCCGAGTTGCAGAACCGCGTGTCCCGCGACGCGACCCGCTTTGGCCTCGCCCTGCGCAGCGCCCAGGCCCTGCCGCCGGCCGAGGAGGAGGGCTTCCGCCGGATCGGCATCCGGGTGGCGCTGGAAGGCAGCCTCGGCGGCCTGCGCCGGCTGCTCTACGGCATCGAGACCGCGCCGACCTTCCTGTTCGTCGACAATCTCGAGATCCGCAGCCGCAGCGGCGGCCGCATCGTGCAGCGCCGGGCCGGACAGGCCCAGCCCGACGACCGGCTTTCCATCCGCTTCGACGTGTACGGCTACCGCCGGGAGGCGGCGCCGTGAGCCCCCGCGGCACATCGGGACGGGCCTTGGGCGCGCTGCTGCTGCTGTGCCTGTTGCTGGCGGGCGTGGTGGCCCTGGAAATGCGGTATCCGGCAGCGCTCATCCTGCTGGTCGGGGCGACGGCCGGCGGCACGCCGGCGGCGCAGGGCGCCGGGCCGGGCGGCGCGGCCGAGCCGGGCCCCTACCGGCCGCCCGGCGAAGCCGACTTCCAGGTGATCGAGCGCCGGCCGCTGTTCGCGCCGGACCGGCGCCCGCCGGAGGCCGGGTCCGGGGCGGTGGCGGACGGGCCGGCGGCGCCGTCTTCGCTGGACGGGCTCCTGCTCACCGGCATCATCGGCGCCGGGGAACAGCGGGTCGCCATCGTCGAGCCGGCGGGCCCGCCGCGGCCGGGCAGCGAGGCGCTGTCGCTGCGCGTCGGCGACAAGCTGCGCGGCTGGACCGTCGAGGCGATCGGGGAAGACCGCATCGTGCTGGTCGACGGGGGGCAGAGATTCGAGATGGAATTGATCGACGACCCGGCGCGCCGGCGCGGCGGCAAGCGGCGCAAACCGCCCACGCCGGGCGGCACGCTGCGAACCCCCGGCCGGCTCGCGCCGCAGCCGCAGCCGCAACCGCAGCCGCAGCTACAACCGCAGCCGCAGACGAACCGCTAGAGCTCTTCAAGTTTGATCGGCACCGGCGGCGCAAGCGCGAATCCAGACAATCTTGAAATCCAGAACTAGGGTCGGCCCGACCCCACCTCCGCTTCGCCGCGCGGGGCCGCTCGGCGCGTGTTCGCAGTTCGTTCACGATGCCCATGATACGGATTGCAGGGTCTACCTTCAAGAAAGGGAAAGGAACCACAGAGACACAGAGACACAGAGACACAGAGGGAGTGGTGTTCCCGATGCTTGCCCCGAAAAACACCTTGCCGCCCGCAGGGCCTTAAGATTCAGGGGATGGGGAGATGAAGGGGGGATGAGGGGAGTGTTTGCAAGATATCCCCTCATCCCCAATCATCCCGACATCTCCTCATTCCTGGAGCCCTGCTGGCGGCTGGCCTTTGCAGGGGACACGCGCCGCAAACTCCACCACCTCTGTGTCTCTGTGTCTCTGTGGTTCGATTTCCCTTCCGGCCATGCGGGGTGTCTGGGCGGGGTCCCTGAAACCCGCAGAAAACGCCGGTGCATGGGGTTGTTCCACGCGGGCCGGGGCGCGGCCTGCCGTACTCCCGCCCGGCCACCGGCCTGACATGACCGTGCGAGCGGGCCATCGGGCGCCGCGCCCCGTCCCGCCGGGCCTCGAACAAGCGCCATTCCGTTGGCGCGGCGCGGCGAATGCGCTAGGCTGGGCGGCAACGAACAACCTTGATGAGGGAAGCGGGACGACCATGGATCTGGGATTGAAGGGCAGGAACGCGGCGATCACCGGCTCCAGCCGGGGCATCGGCAACGCGATCGCCAACGCGCTGGCCGCAGAGGGCTGCAACCTCGCGCTCTCGGGCCGCGACCGGGGCAACCTCGACAAGGCGGTCGGCGCCGTCGCGGCGCATGGCGTCAAGGCGGTCGGCATCGCCTGCGACCTCGCCACCTCTTCCGGCTGCGAGGCCTTCGTCGACGGCGCCGTCGGCGGGCTCGGCGGCATCGACATCCTGGTCAACAATGTCGGCGGCATGATCCCCGGCACGCTCGAGAGCCTCACCGACGAGATGTGGCAGCAGGCGCTGAACAGCAATCTGATGGGCTATGTCTGGACCACGAGGTACGCGGTGCCGCACCTGAAGAAATCCAGGGCCGGGCGGATCCTCATGGTCTCGGGCGTGACCGGCAAGCAGCTGCTGCCCGGGGCGCTCACGACGACGCTGCCGAACGCCGCGATCATCGGCTTCTGCAAGCTGATGGCGGCGGATCTCGGGCCGTCCGGCATCACCGTCAACAACATCTGCCCGGGCTTCACCAACACCGAATCCTGGGGCCCGCGGGCCGAGGCGATGGCCAAGGTGCGCGGCACCACCGCCGACGGCGTGCGCAAGGCGGTCTCCGACCAGACCATGCTGGGCCGCTGGGCCGAGCCGGAGGAGATCGGCGCCACCGCCGCCTTCCTGGTGTCCGAAAAGAACGCCTACATGACCGGCACCACCGTCGAGGTCTGCGGCGGCTTCACGAAATACCTCTGAGAGGACGCCAGCGGCGCGTGCGGAACGAACGATGCCGAAGATCGTAAACCTGAAACCGGCCGCGCCGTGGCAGGAGATCCGCTCGACGCCGGCGGACTGGGACCGCGTCGGCGCGGAGACCCTGTCGCGCATGCATCGCGACCTGCATCTGGTCCGCGCCTTCGAGGAAACCGTGCTGGAGCTGCATGGCGAAGGGCTGGTGCACGGCCCGGCCCATTCCAGTGTCGGCCAGGACGGCGGCGCGGTGGCGACGATGTCGGCGCTCCGGGCCGGCGACCAGACCACCGGCTCGCACCGCGGGCACCACCAGTTCCTGGCCAAGTCGCTGCGCTATGTCGACGACGGCGGCGATCCGCGCGCGGCGCCGGTCACGCCGCCGGTTTGCGAGCTGCTGCACAGGACCCTGGCCGAGATCATGGGCCTGGCCCAGGGCTTCTGCAAGGGCCGCGGCGGCTCGATGCACCTGCGCTGGCAGGAGGCCGGGGCGCTGGGCACCAACGCCATCGTCGGCGGCGGGGTGCCGCCCGCGAACGGCGTCGCCTGGGCCCTGAAACGGCACGGCAAGGGCGATGTGGTGTTCACCTTCTTCGGCGACGGCGCGGTCAATATCGGGGCGGTGCCGGAATCGATGAACCTGGCTGCGCTGTGGGACCTGCCGATCTGCTTCTTCATCGAGAACAACGGCTATGCGGTGTCGACGACGATCGAGGAGGAAACCCGCGAGACGCGGCTGTCGTCGCGCGGCGGCGCCTACGGCATCCCGGCCTTCCGGGTCGACGGCATGGACCCGATGGCGGTCCGCCTGGCGACGGAGAAGGCGCTGAAGATCATGCGCGGCGGCAAGGGGCCGGTGATCATCGAGGCCGAGCTGTACCGTTTCTTCCACCATGGCGGCGGCATCGCCGGCAGCGCCTTCGGCTACCGCAGCAAGGACGAGGAGGCGGTCTGGCGCGAACGCGACCCGCTGCGCCGCCTCCGCGACGAGATGATCGCCCGCGACTGGCTGGACGAGGACGCCGACGATGCGATCCGCAGCGCCGCGCAGGTGGCGATGGAGGAGATCGCCGCCGCGCTGACCGAGAGCGACGGCAACAAGCGCAGGATCGTTCCGTCGCTGTGGCCCGACCCGGCATTCCGCGACATGGGCCTGCGCGGCGACCTGTCGGAGTTCGACGGCGTCCGCTACGAGGAGCTGGAAACCGCATCCGGCCCCGTCGGGGAGGTCAAGTTCATCGACGTCGTCAGCCGGGTGATGGACCGGCGCATGGAACGGGACGAGCGCATCTTCGTGCTCGGCGAGGATATCCACAAGCTCAAGGGCGGCACCAGCGGCGCCACCAGGGGGCTGGCCGAAAAATACCCCGACCGCATCGTCGCCACGCCGATCTCGGAGCAGGGATTCTCCGGCCTTGCCGGCGGTGTCGCCATGGAGGGCCATTACCGGCCGGTGGTCGAGTTCATGTATCCGGACTTCACGCTGGTCGCGGCCGACCAGGTGTTCAACCAGATCGCCAAGGCCCGGCACATGTTCGGCGGCGACATTCCGATGCCGCTGGTCGCCCGCACCAAGGTTGCGATCGGCGACGGCTACGGCTCGCAGCACTCGATGGACCCGGCGGGGCTGTACGCCATGTGGCCGGGCTGGCGCATCGTCGCGCCGTCGACGCCGTTCGACTATGTCGGGCTGATGAACAGCGCCCTGTTGTGCGAGGATCCGGTGCTGGTGATCGAGAGCACCGGCCTCTACAACGCCACCGGGAAGGGGCCGGTCGAGGATTTCGACTATTACATCCCGCTCGGCAAGGCCAAGGTGGTGCGCCCGGGCACGGCGTTCACCGTGCTCTCCTACCTCGCCATGACGCCGAAGGCGGTGGAAGCCGCGGACGGCTTGGGGGTGGACGCCGAAATCGTCGATCTGCGATCGCTCGACCGCGCCGGCATCGACTGGCAGACGATCGGGGAGAGCATAAGGAAGACCAACAACGTCGTGGTCGTCGAGCAGGGGCCGCTCACCGCCTCCTACGGCGCGATGCTGACGGACGAGTTGCAGCGGCGCTTCTTCGACTGGCTGGACCAGCCGGTCAAGCGCATCCACGGCGGCGAATCCGCGCCCAGCGTCTCCAGGGTGCTGGAGCGCGCGGCCATCGTCGATGTCGAGGAGATCCAGGCGGGATACCGCGCGATCATGGCCGACATGGGCGATACGCGGTTCGCCGCCGAATAAATCCGCGGAAGGGGGGAATCCATGTCCGAGAACGGCCTGCCCGGTCTGCGCGGCACCGACCATATCGGCTTCACCGTGCCGAACCTCGACGCCGCCGTCGACTTCTTCGTCAACGTGATCGGCTGCGAGGCGTTCTACGACCTCGGCCCGTTCCGGTTCGATGACGACTGGATGCAGCGGCAGCTCAACGTGCACCCGCGCACCGTGATGCGGCGGCTGACGTTCTTGCGCTGCCGGCACGGCTCGAACTTCGAGATCTTCGAATACGAGGCGCCCGACCAGAACACGGCACAGCCGAAGAACAGCGATGTCGGCGGGCACCATCTCGCCTTCTATGTCGACGACATGGATGCCGCGCTCGCCTGGCTGCGCGAGAAGGGCGTGCGCATCCTCGGCGAGCCGGTGGTCCGCACCGATGGGCCGAGCGCCGGGCAGACCTGGGTCTATTTCCTCGCCCCCTGGGGCATGCAGCTCGAGCTCGTCTCGTTCCCGAACGGCAAGGGCTACGAGAAGGACACCGACCGCCGGCTCTGGCACCCGGCGCGGCCGGAGGCGTGAGCGGGTTCTCCGGCCGGAAAGGAGGCCGCAAATGACCAAACAGAGGATCGGCTGGATCGGCCTCGGCAAGATGGGCGCGCCGATGGCCCGCAACCTCGTTGCCGCCGGGTTCCCGGTCACCGTCTACAACCGCACCGCCGCCATGGTGGGCGAGGCGCTGGCCTTCGGCGAGCGCAACGGGCTGGACTGGGAGACGATGATCGACGTCGTCGCCGATAGCCCGCTGGCTTCGCCCCTCGTTTCCCAAAAGACGCAGATGCTGCTCTAACCGCCGGGGAGCGCGCAGCGCCACGGGCGCGGATATGAAATCCGAGCCCGGTCCCGCCACCATCCCGCTGCGCGCTTGCGTCCTGTCACCACCATCAGACCCCCAGGTAGTACTGCTTGACCATGTCGTTGTCCTGCAGATCGGCGGCGCTCTTGCCCTCGAACGCGATCTCGCCGTGCACGATGATATAGCCGCGGTCGGCGATCTTGATCGCCTGGTTGAAGTTCTGCTCGGCCATCAGGACGGTCAGGTCGCGGCGCTCCTTGAGTTCCCTGATCTTGGCGATCACGCGGCTGACCAGGATCGGCGCGAGGCCGACCGACGGCTCGTCGATCAGCAGCACCTTGGGCTCCGACATCAACGCGCGCCCGATCGCCAGCATCTGCTGCTCGCCGCCGCTCATGCTGCCGGCCTGCTGGGTCTTGCGCTCGCGCAGCGGCGGGAAGGCCTCGAAGCAGGTTTCGAGATTCTGCTCTATCCTGGCGCGCGCTTCCTTGCGGAACGCCCCCAGCATGAGGTTCTCCTCGACGGTCAGCGCCGGGAACAGGCGCCTTCCCTCGGGCACCAGGGTGATTCCCAGATCGACGATCTGCGCCGGCGTCCTGCCGACCAGATCGAAGCGTTCGCCGTCCGCTTCGAGATAGATTGCGCCGGCCTTCGGCCGCACGATGCCCATGATGCAGTTGATCAGCGTGCTCTTGCCGTTGCCGTTCGAGCCCAGCAGCACGACCGTCTCGCCGGCCTCCACGGTGACCGAGACGCCGTGCAGCACCTGGACCGTGCCGTAGCCGGCCTCGACATTGTCGACGACGATTCTATTCGCCAAGGTACGCCTTCTCCACCAGGGGGTTGTTGACGATCTCGTCGGGCGTGCCCTCGGCAATCTTGGCGCCCGCGTCGAGCACGACGATGCGCTGCGAGAAGCGCATCACCGCCTTCATGACATGTTCGATCATGATAACCCCGACGCCGCGTTCGTTGAGGGTGAAGAGCCGGTCGAGGATCTCGTCGACTTCCGAGCCGGACAGCCCGGCCATCGCCTCGTCCGAGATCAGCAGGTCCGGCTTGGCCGCCATCGCGCGCGCCAGTTCGAGCTTGCGCATGTCGATCTGCGTGAGGCCGCCGGAATGGTCATGGGCCTTGTCCGCCAGCCCGATCAACTCGAGGATGGCCATCGCCTCTTCCTGGCGCCGGGCGAGCCTGCTGCGCTCCTTCGCCGCGTATTCCAGGGGAATGCACAGGTTTTCCAGCACCGTCATGCTGCTGAACGGCCTGGGCAGCTGGAAGCTGCGGGCGATGCCGAGGCGGGTCCGCTGATGCGGTTTCAGCCGGGTGACGTCCTGTCCCTGGAAGAGCACCCGTCCCGATTCGTTCAGCAGCGCGCCGGAAATGCAGTTGATCATCGTCGTCTTGCCGGACCCGTTCGGTCCGATCAGCCCGAACCGCTCGCCCTTGCCGACATGCAGGCTGACCTGGTCGAGCGCCGTGAAGCCCCCGAAATGTTTGCTCAGTTCCTGGACGTCAAGCAGTGGCTGAGTCATCGCCCCGCCTCTTTTCCCGCTGCTCCCGGGTCCAGGCAGCGAATTTCTGGGCCAGCCCGACGATACCCTGCGGCGCCAGCGCCACGAACCCGACCAGAAGCACGCCGACGATCAGGAGGTTCAGTTCCGAGGAGATGTTCACCTTCGTCCATTCCTGCACCGAGCCCAGCAGCAGCGCGCCGATGACCGGGCCGACCCAGGTCGAGGTGCCGCCGATCATCGGCATGGCGATGGCGTTCACCGCGACGATCAGGCTGAACGCCGAAACCGGCTCCACGAAGGTCACGAAGTAGGGATACAGCGCGCCGGCGACGCCCATCATCGCGCCCATGACGGTGGTCGAGATGAGTTTCAGCCGCAGCGTCGGCACGCCGGCGCATTCGGCGGCGACCTCGTCGTCGCGGATGGCGGCCAGGCCGCGCCCGATGCGCGAGAAGTTGAGGTAACGCGCCAGCGCCACGGAGCCGATCGCCAGCGCGAGCATCAGTACGAACAGGTAGGCGTTGTAGGACGCGAAAAACGGGACATCCTCGGTGATGATGAACGCGCCGATCGCGCCGCCGACATATTCCCAGTTGACCATCAGGGTCTCGAGCACGATCGCCATCGCCAGCGTGGCGATGGCGAAATAGACGCCGCGCAGCCGCAGCGTGAGATACCCGGCGCCGAGGCCCAGCAGCCCGCAGACCACCGCCGCCGCCGGGATGACGACGAACAGCGGCGGGTTGATCGCCGTATAGAGGACCACCGAGGTATAGGCGCCCATGGCGAAGAAGCCGGCACTGCCGAAATTCACATATCCGGTAAATCCGCCGAGGATGTTCCAGGCGGTGGCCATGATCAGGCCCTGCAGGACCAGGTAGCCGGCGACGAAGTAATATTCGTTGAAGTAGAAGGTTGCCGCCACGCCGATAACGAATGTGGCGGCCGCCAACGGCCAGAACGGCGCGATCCTCATCACAGCCTCCCGTAAAGGCCCTGCGGCCGCACCACCAGGGTCAGCAGCAGGACGCTGAAGGCCACGGCATCCGCCCAGGACGGGCCGACGAAGGTCTGCACGAAACTCTCCGACACGCCGATCAGCAGCGCCGCCAGCAGCGTGCCCTTGATGCTGCCCATGCCGCCGAGGATGACGATGGCGAACACCCGGCCGATATAAAGCCGCCCGAAGGACGGCTCGACCGGCCCGATGATGATCAGCAGGGCCCCGGCGACCGCCGCGGTCGCGAGCCCGATGCCGAAGGCGAGCGACTTGATGCGGATCGGATTGGCGCCCATCAGCTCGAGCGCGAGGCGGTCCTGCGAGACCGCCAGGATCGCCCGCCCGGTAAATGTCCGGGACAGGTAAAACGCGATCCCGCCGGTCATGGCCATCGCCGTGATGAACGGCACCAGCATGCGGTAGGGCAGGTCGATGATCCCGATCCTCAGGGTCTGGCCGATATACGCGGCTTCGACGAGGCGGTAATCGACGCCGTAAATCAGGATGATGACCACCTCGAGGATGAACATGATCCCGAAGAAGAAGGCGAGGCCGGCCAGGGATTCGCGGCCCGTCCGCTCGAAGCCGGCGTAATAGATCCGGTAGACGGCGACTCCCAGGGCAAAGAACAGCGGCGTGAACAGCACGCCCGCCAGCACGGGATCCCACCCGAGCGCGGTGTTGGTCATGTAGACGACGTAGGATCCCAGGATGACGAAGGCCGGGTGGGCGATGTTGACGATGTCGAGCTGTCCGAAGACGATCGACAGGCCCAGCGCCACCGCCGCGTAGAATCCGCCCAGCAGGAGGCCCGCCACGAGCGCGTTCGACAATAAATCGATCGAGAACACCGTCGTGCGGGCCCCTGTCCTGTTGGCGTGCGGCCGGTCGGCTCCGGCTTCCTACCTGGCCCTGTTATAGGGGTAGATGAAATCGCCCGATTTCACTTCAGCGGGATAGAGGACGACCCTCTTGCCCGGCTTGTGGAACTGGTCGACGTTGTTGGCCTCGAGGTTCTGGAACTGCACCATCAGCACGCGGGTCTTCGCCCATTCGCCGTTCTTGGCGAAACTGACCGGGCCGACGACGGTATCGAACGTGGTCTTGTGGATGTAATCGGCGATCTTCCCCTGGTCCAGGCTGCCCACCGCGTTCACGGCCTGGCCGAGGATTTCGAGATAGGCGTAGGCATAGGGCGGCAGGTAGTGGCCCAGCGCGTCGGTGCCGGCCTCCCTGGCCTTCGCCTGGTATTCCTCGAGGAAGGCCTCGATGCCCGGGAAGTCCAGGGTCGGCTCCGGCGCCCAGAAATCGTAATTGACCATGCCGTTGAGCTGCGGCCCCAGCTTGGTCAGCAGCGCCGCGTATTGCAGGCCGACCATGCTGCCGCCGAACATCTTGGGCTCGAGGCCGAGCTCGTTGGCCGCCCGCACGATGCCGGCCGCGCCGGGCGGATAGCAGCCGACATAGACGAGGTCCGGATTGGTCGCCTTGATCGCCCGTACGATCGGGCTGAAGTCCGCCGTGCCGGGCTTGAACGTCTTGTCGTAGACGATCTCGAGGCCGGCCTTCTTGGCGTTGGTCCGCGCGCCTGCGACGGCATTCTTCGAAAACTCGGAATCGGTGGCCAGCAGGGCAATGGTCTTCGGCGTGTCGCTCTGCGACATCGCCAGCTGGAAGAAGCCGCGCGACCAGTCCGTCTTCGGCTCGGGGCCGGAGGGCATGATCTGGAAAAACCGGTCGTATTTGAAGCGGTCGTTCACGGCGAGGCCGAACAGCGTCATGAACACCAGCTTCTTCTTCATGATGATCGGCATCGCCGGGGCGATCAGGTTGGTGCCGTAGCTCGACACCACCAGGTCCACCTTGTCGATGTTCAGGAGCTTGGTGTAGATGCCGGGCACGTTCGCCGGGTTGGTGCTGTCGTCGTAATAGACGAACTCGACCTGACGGCCCAGCAACCCGCCCTTCTTATTGATGTCCTCGCGCCAGATTTCCATGGCCACCAGCGCCGCCTTGCCGTTGGCGGCGAGGCCGCCGGTCAGCGTCATGCTGAAGCCGATCTTGATCGGCTCGGCGGCGCGTGCGGTGGAGGGGAAGGCCGCCACGGCGGCGAGTGAAACCGCAAGGACGCCGGCCAGCACCCATGCGCGCAGGCATGTTATGTTGATTCGAAGCATCGTCGAATCCTCCCTGTTTATTGTTTTGGACGTCGTTGCAACGTCTCGTCGAGGGGACGTTCTGTGCGTCCACTCGGTCCTCTTTAGCATATTCCGCCCTGTCCACAAATATGTTATCGGGCGCTCAATGTGCCCAGCGCCCGGGTCGCGGCGGCGCCATGGGCGGCCCGTCGTGCAATTCGGAAAATTGGTTGGACGGCGCCGGGCGCGATGTATATGCATCTTGCCGATCACTCCACTGGCACAGGCGGGTTGAACAGCATCATGGACGATTCAGCGTCGAAACCGGTCGCCGGCGCGTCGCTGGCGGACATGCCGGTCAGCCTGTTCGGGTCGGTGATGGGCGTTGCCGGGCTGGGGCTGTTGTGGCGCGAGGCCGCCGCGGTTTTCGGCGCGCCGCCGGAAGTGGGCGAGGCCCTGATCTTCCTCGGCGCGGCGCTTTTCGTGGCCGTCGGTGCGTCCTACGTCCTGAAGATCATCCGCCATCGCGCGCGGGTCGCCGCGGAGTATGCGCACTCGGCGCAGGTCGGTTTCTTTTCGACGATTCCGATCGGCGCGCTGCTGGTGTCGGCGGGTCTGATTCCTTATTCGGTGACACTGGCGGATGCCATCTGGTGGCCGGGCACGGCGTTCCTGTTCCTGCTCTCGCTGCTGCTGGTGGCCCGTCTGCTGACCGAAAACCACCCGGTCGACAATGCCAACGGAAGCTGGCTGATCTGCACCGTATCGCCGATCATCGTGCCGATCGCCGGCTTGCCGCTCGGTCATCACGAGCTGTCGCATTTCATGCTGTCGATCGGCCTGTTCATGTGGATCGTGATGTTCGCGATCGTCCTCAACCGGACGATCTTCGGCAGCGAGATGGCGCACGGGCTGCGCCCGACCTGGTTCATCTTCATCGTGCCGCCGTCGATCACGTTTCTCAGCTATCTCGACATCACCGGCGGCCAGCTCGATTTCTTCTCGCGCAGCCTGTTCTACGTGACCATGTTCCTGACCGCGGTCCTGCTTTACATCGCCCGGGACTTCCTGAAATGGCCGTTCTCCGCCGCATGGTGGGCCTTCACCTTTCCCCTCGTCGCCATGGCCTCGGCTTCCGTCACCTATTATGCCGCGGCGCCCGGCGTCGTTGCCCGCATCCTTGCCCTGGCCGCCATCGCGCTGACCACCTTCATCGTCGCCCTTGTGGCATACCGGACCCTCCGCGGCCTGCTGTCCGGCGCCGGATTCGGCGGCCCGG
>CAMYKU010000075.1 GCA_947259105.1 uncultured Alphaproteobacteria bacterium | reverse complement strand
GTCCGCCGCGACGCCGCGTCCGCCCATCGCTTCGGCCAGCGCCACCCAGTCGGTGCCGGCGAAATCGACGCCGACATTGGGCAGCTGGGCCTCGCGCTGCTTCTTTTCGATCAGCGCCAGCGATTCGTCGACATAGACGACGATCACCACCGGCAGCCTGAGGTCGCGCAGGGTGGCGAGTTCGCCCATCACCATCTCGAGGCCGGCATCGCCGGTGATCGCGACGACGGCCCGGCCGGGCGCCGCCATCCCGGCGCCGATGGCGAGCGGCAGGGCGCAGCCCATGGTCGCGAAGCCGGTCGATTGCAGCAATGTGCGCGGCTTCGCGCAGCGCCAGACCTGGCTCAGCAGGATCCGGTGGGCGCCGCTGTCGACGGTGGCGATGGCGCCGTCCGGGAGTTGCCGGCGCACCTCGTCGGCGATCGCCGCCGGCCCCCAGTCCTCGTCGGCGCGATAGGCCTCGGCCAGCGCCTGGCGGACCTGGGCCGGCTCGCCCTCGGGCCAGGAGTCGGGGTTCGGGGTCAGCTGCAGGACCAGCGTCTTCAGGCTGGCGCCGATGTCGCCGATGAAGCTGACATTCGCCATGTGGACGTAGTGGGTGTTCGGGGCGGCGGCGAACTCGACCACCGGCTTCTCCGTCGCGTCCCACGGCGCGGTCCAGGCGTGCCGCATCTCCACCGGGTCGTAGCCGATCAGCAGCAGGAGGTCGCTCCTTTCGATCAGCGGCATCAGCAGGCCGTCGGCGATCGGCGACAGCCCGGCGGCGCCCAGCGAGAGGAAATCGTCTTCCGGGAACACCCCCTTGGCCTTGTAGGTGGTGATCACCGGGATCGAGAAGTCCAGCGCCAGCGCAGTCAGCAGGTCCGGCGCGTCCTTCGAGTCGAGGGCCTCGACGCCGGCGATGATCAGCGGCCGCTCGGCCCCCGAGAGCAGGTGGCGCGCCGAGACCATCTCCTCGCCGCCGGCCGGCCGGGACGGAATCGGCACCGGCCGGCGCACCAGCGGCGCCGCCGGCTCCTCCTCTGCCGCGACGCCGACCGGCAGGTCGATGTGGACGGGGCCCGGCGGCGAGTCCATGGCGATCGACACCGCCTTGTCGATGATCACGTCGGCGGCGCCGGGAACGACCTCGAAGCTCGCCTTGACCACGGGCTTCAGCATGGCCGCGTGATCGACGACCTGGTGGGTGTAGGTCTGGCGCTCCTGCGGGTCGACGGCGCCGGAGATGAAGATCAGCGGCACCCGGTCCAGCAGCGCGTTGGCGGCGACGTTGACGGCGTTCGCCACGCCCGGGCCGATCGTCGTCAGCAAGACCGGCGGCGCGCCGGTCGCGTGCCAGGCGCCCTCGGCCATGAACCCCGCGTTGTTTTCGTGCTTGGTGAGGACGAATTCGATGCCTTCGGCGCGCAGCGCCTCCATCAAGGTCAGGACCTCCCCGCCGGGAACCCCGAACACATGGCGGCATCCCGCCTCGGCGAGCCGTTTTGCGATCAGTTGCGCGGCGGTTGCCATGGCTCAGCGCTCCCTGGTATCAGCGTCCCTTGTGCGGCATGTTCAGATAGCCGTCGCGGGTCTGCGGCAGTTTGCGGTTCAGGAGACGCGAGGCGACCACGGTGCGCAGGATCTGCGCGGTGCCGCCGCCGATGGTGAACATGCGGGCGTCGCGCACCATGCGCTCCAGCGGCAGGTCGCGCGAATAGCCGGCGGCGCCGAAGATCTGCAGCGCGTCGTTGGTGACGGCGATCGCCGATTCGCTGGCGAAGATCTTGGCCTCGGCGGCCTGGGCGACGTCGGGGAAGCCCGTCCCGGCGCCGGCCGCCGCCCGGTGCAGCAGCAGCCGCGCCGCCTCGAGCCGCGTGTGCATGTCCACCAGCATCCATTGCAGGCCCTGGAACTCGGCGATCGGGCGGTCGAACTGGTGGCGCTCCTGGGCGTAGTCGAGGGCCAGGCCCCAGGCGCCCGCGGCGATCCCCAGGGCCACCGTGCCGGCGCCGAGGCGCTGGGCGTTGTAGGCGTTCATCAGCCCGGCGAAGCCGCGCCGCACGCCTTCCGGCGGGATCAGCGCCATGTCTTCGGGGACTTCCAGGTCCTCGAAGAAGATCTCGGTTTCCGGAATGCCGCGCAGGCCCATGGTCTTCTCGCGGCGGCCGATCCGAAGGCCGGCCGGCGTGCCGGCATCGGGATCGCGTACGACGATGAACCCGGCGATGCCCTGCTCGGCGCCGTCCTCGAAGACCCGGGCGAAGATCAGGTGCAGCTTCGACACGCCGCCGCCGGTGATCCAGTGCTTGCTGCCGTTGATGACGTAGCGGTCGCCCTTGCGGTCGGCCCGGGTCGTCATTTGCGAGGCGGCGCTGCCGGCCCCGGGCTCGGTGATGCAGATCGCGGGCTTGTCGCCGGCCAGCACCAGTTCGGCCGCCAGACGCTTCTGTTTCTCCGAGCCGTATTCCATGATCGCGCCGATGGCGCCCATGTTGCCCTCGACGACGATGCGGGCGGTGACCCCGCAGACCCTGGCGATCTCCTCGACGATCAGCAGCACCTCCAGGTAGCCAAGGCCCTGGCCGCCGTACTTCTCGGGCAGGGTGAAGCCCATGAAGCCGGCCTTGACCAGGGTGTCGACGTTGTCCCGGGGGTAGGCCTCGTCGCGGTCGATCTCGGCCGCCCGCGGCGCGAATTCCTTCGACGCCAGGGTCCTGGCATGCTGCTGCAGGTCTTTTTGCGTATCGCTCAGCTCGAACATCGTTTCTCCATGGGCGCCGTTCCGCACGGCCGCAAAATAGCCGGGAGCTTACGCTCGCGCCAGCGCAGCGAACCGGACGGATGGCGCTACTCCGATTCCCGCTCTCCCAGTTTCAACTGATCGGGCTTCAGGTCCGGGTGCTCGGCGAGGATCGGATTGATGATGTTTTCGAAGGCGGAATCCAGCACATTGCCCACCGCGCGGCGGTAGCGGCCGAATTCTTCGGCGTCGCCGGCTTCGCGCACCGCCAGCATCGAATCGTTGAGCCTGCCGCCATATTCGAACGTCAGCGCAAGGATGGACTGGGCAACGTCTCTTTCCATCTCGGAACCCCCTGCAACCATCGGAACCGGGGAGACCATAGACGCGCCGCGCCCCGGACGGAAAACATTATTCGAAAGATCCGGTACTTGCCTCTACAGGCGCTTGAGGCAGAGCCCGCGACTGCCCGCGGCCGACAGCACCGGAATCGTCCGGTCGGCCGCGGCCTCGGCCAGCAGGTCGGTGCGCACGGTCTGGCCGGCCCGGTCCCGTATGGTCGCCACGAATCCGGTCAGGCGGATGCGGCGCGGGCCCTCGGGCTGAAGCGTCAGATCATAGGTAATCGCCGCCGCGCGGCCGTCGATCACGCCTTCGGTCTCGACGGCCAGTGGCAGCACGCCGGCCTCGTCCGCCACGCCGACCAGCGCATGCGCCCGGTTCGCGTCCTCCAGCATGAAGAAGCGGGTAATGTGAAATGCCGAAGGGTCGCCATCCGTGGCGCCCGCGATGGTCAGGAAGACGCCGTCCGACAGTTCGATCCGCGCTTCGCAATAGTCGCCGGCCGTCGCCACCCAGTCGCCGGCGAAGTCGTAATGCAGGACGACGCGCCGCGGCAGGGCGGCGGTATCCGTGGCCGGCGGCTGCGGCGTCGCGCAGGCGAAGAGAGCGGCCGCGAATCCCAGCGCTGCGACCCGGCGAATTGCCATGACATGACCCCTCTGCGACATTCGGGCAGTAGACCGTGATCCGGTCGCCAAACGCAAGAGGCACGGGCGCGGCCGGTTACGCCGGCTCCTTCGGGTCGCTCCCGCCCGACCCCGGTGGGGACTCGCTCGTCGCCGGCGGTTCCCGATTTGTCTGCGTGCCGGCGTCGGCCACCTGTTCGCGGGGCGTTGCGACACCGGCGAGATTTTCGAAGTCTTTGAGGTGCAGATCGCGCTGCGGGAAAGGGATCTGGATCCCGTGCTCCCGGAACGCCTTGTCGATGGCGAAGCGCAGGTCCGTCGAGACAACGATGATCTGGCCGATGTCGTAGAGATAGCATCGCAGTTCGAAGATCAGCGCGGAATCCGCGAAATCCCTGAACATGACGAAGGGTGGCGGCCGGCTGGTGACCTGGGAGTTGGCCCGCGCGACGTCGAGGAGAACCTGCCGCACCCTCTCCGGGTCGGAACCGTAGGCGACGCCGACCGGGATCTCGACGCGCCCAAGGCGATCCGTGTGGGTCCAGTTGACGACGGAGGTCGAGAGCAGCTCGGAGTTCGGGATGATCACGGATGCGCGCCGGAAGGTCTCGATCTCCGTTGCGCGAACCCGGATGCGCTTGACGGTTCCCTCGTTGGCGCCGACGACGACCCAGTCGCCGACCTTGATCGGCCGCTCGATCAGGAGGATGACGCCGGAGACGAAATTGTTGACGACGTTCTGCAGGCCGAAGCCGATGCCGACCGACAGGGCGCCGGCAATCAGGGCCAGGTTCGACAGGTCGAGACCGCCCACGGATATCGCCACCACGGCCGCGAGGATTATGCCGATATAGCCGAATCCCGCCGCCACGGAGTGCTGCAGACCCGTTTCCAGCCGGGTTTCGGGCAAAACGCGTTCGGCAAGGCCGCGCTGCAGCCAGCGAACGAACATCAGTCCGATACCGAAGACGATCAGCGCCAGGGCGATGTCGGCGAGGGATATCGTCACGCTGCCGATCCGGAAGCTGGCCGACACCTCGATCAGCCATTGTGCGAGCGGGAGGACCGGGATATCCCAGACCGGGGCGATGGCGAAGACGGCGGTAATCACGACAACAACATCAAGCACGGCGCGCAGCCAGAACCGCATGAGACGGCGTGTCGCGTGCTTGAGTTGCAATCGCTCGATGATCAGCTGCGACCGCAACGCGATGCTGATGAGGTCGCGCAGGAATCCGCGCAGGATGTACAACAGGCCACCGACGACGCCGGTCCCGAGCAGGTTGTTGATGACGAAGGTTCCGAAATTGTTATAGCCGACCGCCGTCGCGACGACCGCGGCGACGACGAGCAGGATGGCCGTGCGGCGCAACAGATGCAGGACGTGATTGCTTCGCGGCGGGGGTGGCGCGTCCTCGGCGGGCTGTTCCGCCACCTCGTCCGGCTCCGGCTCGAGCTGCGGGCCTTCGCCGGTCCAAAGCTTTCGCCGCAGCACCGCGAGCAGCCCGATCCCCTCAACCACGTTGAACAGCAGTCCATAGGTTGCGCGCAGTTCCTCCGAATAGAGGGCGCCACCCGGGAACACGTTGCCGACGCGGAAGAAGAACGTATCGATCGCATAAACCGCGGCCAGGAATCCAATCAACCGGGCAAGCCTCTGGGCGTTCTTGCTCGACAGGTTGGCGAGTCGCCACTGCGGCATCTCCGGGGCGAGCGCGGCCCTCGGCAGCGCGGTCGCCAGCACGAAGAGTATGAGCGATTGGCACGCCAGCGATACGATTTCCGGGAATGGCCCGCCGACAGCAGAGTCGACAACCGCTGCACGGACCAGCACGACGGTGAGGATCGCCGCCGGAATGACGCCGCGCGCCAGCCCTTCGGCGATCGCGCCGATGAGGCGTTGGGTAAAGGTGGGTTCCGTGACGGTCTGGTCGCGGCCGAACCGCCGCAGCAGGATTCGCCGCAATATCCAGCCGACAAGGATTGCCGCGACGACCATCAATAGGTCACGCGGTTTCAGTGCCTCACCTGATTGCTGTGGCGTTGCGGCAATTCGCGCCAGGAACTTACCGGCTTCCGGAAATGCGACGGCAAGCGTGGCAGGCAGCAGGGGGGACGGGTAGCGGATCTGCAGTTTGGCGATCAGCCTCTCGAAATACAGGGCGGAGATTCGCTCTTCGAGGGCTGTGGCGCGTGCCAGCGCGAGTTCGGCGAGAGCGATGCGGCCCCGGTAGTCGGTAATATCGGCCTTGTACTGCGCCCGCTGCGCGGCGACATCGGGATCCTCCGGGGTGTCGGCCTCGGCAGGCGGCGTGCCGAGGGCGTCGAGCAGTCCCTGCAGCGTCTTGACGGCTCCCTGTGCCCGCGCCCGTTCGGCGTGCGCCGATGCCTTAACCTGATCGGCCAGATCCTGAAACTCAGAGGACCGCGCCGGGTCGCGCCCGACGCCCGAGACGTAATCCTCGACGGTCGCGAGTTTCCGGTTCCAGTCCGCGACGATGATGCTGAACGGGCGCGCCGGCTCAGTCGGCTTGACCTGCGCGTCCACGGTCCCGGCGAACGAGAAACACGCGACGACCAGGACGATCAGGTAACGGATGCGCGCATACATGGCGATCATGGCCAAGCCGATTCGACGCGGGAGACGTGGGTGCCCGGCCGCCGCGCAGAGCGATCCGGTCTGCAGATGCCCGATGCGAAATACCCTTTCGCCGACAGTCGCGAAATACTGCAATGTCTCCGCAAATTCGTCACCCCCGAGCAACTCCATGTGTTCCGGTCATGTCGTTTCCCGACACGGTAACAACCCGCGCCGCGTGGCGAAAGGAGGTTGAATTCGTTTGGCGGCCGTTGCGGCGCCGTGCAGGTCGCCCCGGTGGCCGTCCGCCATGATACGGAAATCCGCAACCGGCCTTATTTCCCCAAAGTATTGCCAAAATTGCCCGGTACCGTATTCTCGGACCGACCCGGTTGAGCCGGGCCCCGCCGGATACAACCCAATCCCGCATTCCTGGAGGCGATAACGATGTCGAGATGTCCATTCCTGACCCCGATGCTGGCTGCGTTCGCGGCCGTGCTCCCGCTCTCCGGCGCCGAAGCCGATTCGGTCGACCTGTCCCGTCTGGTCGTGGTCGGCGATTCGCTGTCGGCCGGTTACCAGAACGGCTGCCTGCTGGGAGACCAGCAGGTGAACGGTTACGCCAATCTGGTCGCCGAAAGGGCAGAGGTGGACCTGCGGCTGCCGCTGGTCGGCGAACCCGGCCTGCCGCCCTGCCTGGCACTGGTCGATCCGGGGCCGCCGCCGGTGGTCGAACTGGTTTCCAGCGATTTCGGCGCCCGGCTCGACCCGACGGCGCGGACATTCAACCTTTCCGCCCCCGGGGCCCGGGTCGGGGATGCGTTGAACCCCACGCCCGACAACATCTTCCACGGAGTCTTCGGGTTTCCCCTCGCGGAACTCCATGAACTGGTGCTGCAGGGGTATGACGGCCCGCCGAAGAGCCAGGTGGACCGGGCGGTGGAGCTTGAGCCCACCGCGCTCCTCGTGTGGCTGGGCAGCAACGATGTGCTGTGGTCGGCGGTCGGCGGCGATCCGGTCTTCGTGACGCCGCTGGACGCCTTCCGCACCGGCTACGAGGACATGATGGCGCGGCTCGCGGCGACCGGCGCGGCGATGGCCGTGGCCAATATCCCCGACGCGACCACGATTCCGTTCCTGACCCCGGCCGAGACCGTCGAGGTGATCACCGGGGCGCCGATGGCGTCTTTCGGGCTTGTCCCCGGCGACTACGTGACGCCTTTCGCGTGGGAGTTCATCGTCGCCGGGCTGCCGCTGGTGGATCGCGTGGTGCTCGACGCGGCGGAATTGATGGAGATTCAGGCGGCCATCGACACCTTCAACGAAATCATCGCCGCGCAGGCGGCCCTGCACGGCGCCGTATTGGTCGACACGAACGCCATCTTCCGCTTCATCGACGATTACGGGCTGGCGGTCGGCGGACGGCGCCTGACCACGGACTTCCTGGGCGGGATCTTCACGCTCGACGGCATTCATCCGACCAATACGGCCCATGCGGTGATCGCCAACGAGTTCATACGGGCGCTCAACGAGGGATTCGACGCCGACATCGAGACATTCAGGGTCGGCGAGATCGCGCATATCATGCACACCGATCCGCTTCTCTTTCCGGCGGAAGGCCATCCGCCGCTGGCCGAGCCGCTCTCTTCCCTGGAGGTCCTGCGGGGTCTCGATTTCATCCGCAACGGCTTGTGAGGCGGGGCCGCGCCGGTCCGGACGGGGCCGGGGTCAGCCGAACGCAAAGGCCCGCATCGACAGCACGCCGCGGATCCAGGCGCTGTGGATGACGCGGCCGGGGCCGCCGCCGGCCCCCATGGCGACCGGCAAGGGCAGGAAATGCTCGGGACTCGGATGGCTGCGGGCATAGTGCGGGGCTCCCGTGGCGCGCGCGATCGCGTCCACGTCGCCGGCCTCGACGGCCGCGGTCGCCCAGGCCTCGAATTCGGTCGCATATTCTTCCGGCGCGTCGTCCACATGGTGCTGCCCGAACTCCCGCAGATTGTGGGTCACGCCGCCGCTGGCCAGGATCAGCACACCCTCGCCCCGCAGCGGCGCCACTGCCCGGCCGAGCGCCAGGTGATGCGCTGCATCCCGCCCCGGCTGCACGGAGAGCTGCACGACCGGCACGTCCGCGTCGGGAAACATGAATCGCAGCGGCATCCAGGCCCCGTGGTCGAGGCCGCGATCCGGTTCCACCGTCCCGCCGGTCAGCGCCGCCGCACGTTCCGCCAGTGCCGGCGCCCCCGGTGCGGGGTATTCGATTTCGTAGAGCGGCCGGGGAAAGCCGTAGAAATCGTGAATCGTCTCCGGCCGGGCCGGCGCGCCGGCCGCCGGTGCACCGGTCTCCCAGTGGGCCGAGACGCAGAGCACCGCCTGCGGCCGCGGCAGGTCCCGGCCGAGCGTCATGAGGAACGCAGCCGTCTCGTCCGGCTCGAGCGCCATCATCGGCGAGCCGTGGCTGATGAACACCACTGGAAACAGGATATCTGCGGCCATATGTCCGGCGCCTCGCGGCAGGGGCGGCCCGCACCGGGGCCGCCCCGTCGGCTCAGAACTCGCGGCTAAGCTTGCGGTCGACGGAGTAGGCGCCGCCGCCGCGGATGAGGATGGCGAGCGCAACCACGCCCCACATCAGCGGATACTCGAAGCCGCCCTTGTTCCAGAAAAACCCGTTGCCCCAGTGGACGTAGAACGCGGCGACCGCCATGAAGCCGACCACCATCGCGGCGACCGGGCGGGTCAGGAAGCCGACCGCCAGCATGATGCCGCCGGCGAACTCCAGCAGCGCGATCACCCAGGCCCAGAATATCCCGGGCACGAGGCCGAGCGAGCCCATGAAGCCGGCGGTGCCGTCGATGGCGCCGGGCGTGAACAGCTTCCCGTAGCCGTGCGGGATCAGCAGCACGCCGGCGATCACCCGCACCATGAGCCAGGAATAGGGCGAGAGTTTCTCGTAGATGCCGCCAAGGGCGGGAATGATCAGCTTGCTTCTGTCCATCGGTGGGTGAGTCATCGTATCGTCTCCTTCTCGGGTCAGCAGCGTTTCAGGGGTTCGCGTCAGGGCAGGTCGGCGAGCAGCAACTCGCTGTCTTCGATGGCCGTGAGTTCGATGGTGTCCTCGCCGGCGATGGCCAGACCGTCGCGCGCGCCGACATGTTGTCCGTTGACCGAAACGGCCCCGGTGGCGGGTACCAGATAGCCGCTGCGGCCATCGGCAAAACGGTGGGTGACGACCGTGCCCGCCGGCAGCGTCGCGCCGTACAGGGTGGCGTCCTGGTGGATCGGCAACGCGCCCTCGACGCCGGGCTGGCCGGACGCCAGCGGCACCAGACCGCCCGCATGGTCGCCCTTGGGAAAGGCTCCGGTCTCCCAGTGCGGCGCATGGCCGCGGGCGTTGGTCAGGAACCAGATCTGGAAAATCCGGGTTTCCTCGTCCTCGCGGTTGTATTCGGAATGGACGATGCCGGTGCCGGCCGACATCACCTGTACGTCGCCCGCCACCGTGCGCCCGCGGTTGCCCTGGTTGTCCTCGTGCGTGATCGCGCCCTGGCGGACATAGGTGACGATTTCCATGTCGCGGTGCGGATGCGGCTCGAACCCGGTGCCCGGCCGGATGATGTCGTCGTTCCACACCCGCAGGACGCCGTGCCCCATGCGGTCCGGGTCGTGGTACTCGCCGAAGCTGAAATGATGCCGGGCGTCCAGCCAGCCGATCTCGAAATGGCCCAGATCCCCGAACGGGCGAATCTCGAGGCTCATGCCGCCCTCCTCAAATGATCGCGCCCGTGCGGCAGGGTGAAGTCGATGTCCGGTCCGACGGGCACGATGCGCGTCGGGTTGATGGTCTCGTGGCTGCCGTAATAGTGGTTCTTGATATGGTCCATGTTCACCGTCCCGGCAACGCCCGGCACCTGGTAGAGCTCGCGCGTGTAGCCCCACAGGTTCGGATAATCGACGAGCCGCCGGACGTTGCATTTGAAATGGCCGACATAGACCGGATCGAACCGGACCAGCGTGGTGAACAGCCGCCAGTCGGCCTCGGTCATGCGGTCGCCGGTCAGGTAGCGTTGCCGCGCCAGGCGCTCCTCAAGCATGTCGAGCGTCTCGAACAGGGCCGCGACGGCCTCGCCATAGGCCTTCTGTGTGGTTGCGAAACCGGCCCGGTAGACGCCGTTGTTGACGGTCTCGTAGACCGGCACGTTGATGTCTTCGATTTCCGCGCGCAGTCCCTCGGGATAGAGATCCGGTCCGGTCGCGCCGACGCCGTCGAAGGCGGAATTGAACATCCGGATGATCTCGGAGGACTCGTTGCTGACGATGGTCCGCTTCGTCCTGTCCCACAGCGCCGGGACGCTGACACGGCCGGTATAGGACGGGTCCGCCCTGGTATAGACCTCGTGCAGATGACGCGCGCCGTTGACGCTGTCCGGCACCACGCCGTCGCCGGGCTCGAAGGTCCAGCCCTGATCCAGCATCATCGGGTTGACCACCGAGACGGAGACCATGTCCTCGAGCCCCTTGAGCTCGCGGAAGATCAGCGTGCGGTGCGCCCACGGGCAGGCCAGGGAGACGTACAGGTGATAGCGCCCCGCCTCGGCCCTGAAGCCGCCCTCACCGGTCGGCCCCGGGGCGCCGTCCGGCGTGATCCAGTTGCGGAAGGCCGAATCCTGACGCACGAAGCGTCCGCCGGACTTGCCGGTATCGTACCAGGCGTCGTGCCATTTGCCGTCGATCAGCAGTCCCATCTCTTCCTCTCCATCTATTCCCGTTGCCCGTGCCGGCCTCGTTGCGGGCCGGTCACGTCATTCAGGCGGCCAGCTTGCCGGCGATTTCGGCGACGTGGCGGCCCTGGAAGCGGGCCAGCTCAAGCTCGTTCTCGCTCGGCTGGCGCGCGCCGTCGCCACCGGCGATCGTCGTTGCACCATAGGGCGAGCCGCCGGAGACCTCGTCGATCCCCATCTGCCCCTGTGCGGAATAGGGCAGGCCGACGATGACCATGCCCTGATGCAGCAGGGTGGTGTGGAAGCTGGTGATCGTTGTCTCCTGCCCGCCATGCTGGGTGGCGGTGCACGCGAAGACGCTGCCGACCTTGCCGATCAGCGCGCCCTTCATCCACAGCCCGCCGGTCTGGTCGAGGAAATTGCGCATCTGCGCGGCCATATTGCCGAACCGCGTCGGCGTGCCGAAGATGATCGCGTCGTAGTCGCCCAGCTCGTTGGGGTCGGCCACCGGCGCGGCCTGGTCAAGCTTGATGCCCGAGCTGCGGGCCACCTCGTCCGGCACCAGTTCGGGCACCCTCTTGACCGCGACCTCGACGCCCGCGACCGACTTTGCGCCTTCCGCCACGGCCGCGGCCATGGTCTCGATATGTCCGTAGCTGCTGTAATAGAGCACGAGTACTTTGGTCATCTGCCGCAAACCTCTCTTCTTCCGTCGGATTCAGGTGCGCCGCAACCGGCGGCCCGTCGAACAGGGATGGAGTATGATTGTTAAGGCTGGACGCGACAATCCGCCAAGATGTAAAAATATTGTTTCGCTTTTCGAAACAATGGCGGGCGTCGATGGACAATTTCACGGGTATGGCGGTGTTCGCTCGGGTCGTCGAGGCCAGCAGCTTCACCGAGGCGGCGCGCCGGCTCGGCATGTCGAAGGCGGCGGTCAGCAAACAGGTCTCGAAGCTGGAGGAACGGCTGGGCGCGCGGTTGCTGAACCGGACGACGCGCCGTCTCAGCCTGACCGAGGTGGGGGCCGCCTTTTACGAACGTTGTGCGCGGATCGTCGCCGAGGCGGAGGAGGCCGAGCTTGCGGTCAGCCGGCTCACCGCGACGCCACGCGGGACGCTGCGCGTGGATGTGCCGGTCGATTTCGGGATACAGTACCTCGCGCCGCTTCTGCCCGCCTTCATGCTGGCCAATCCGGAACTGCGCGTCGATATGAGCTTCAATGACCGTTTCGTGGACCTGGTCGACGAAGGCTTCGACCTGGCGGTGCGAATCGCGCAGCTTCCCGACTCCAGCCTGGTCGCCAGGAAACTCGGGGAGTCCGGATCGGCCATCTGCGCCGCGCCGGACTACTGGGACAGGCATGGCCGGCCGACCCATCCCTCGGATCTGGCCGACCACAACTGCTTCGCCTACAGCTATCTGACGACCGGCAACGAGTGGCGGCTGGAAGGGCCGGGGGGCGACGTCGCGGTGCGCGTTTCCGGGTCGCTGACCGCCAATAACGGGAATGTGCTGCGCCAGGCGGCCGTGGCCGGCCTCGGCGTCGTCGCAACGCCGGTCTTCATAACGTGCGACGATCTTCGCACCGGACGGCTGGAGCCCGTTCTGCAGGAGTACCGGCCGCCGAAACGCGGCGTCTACGCGGTCTATCCGCATAATCGCCATTTGTCGGCCAAGGTGCGGGCCTTCGTGGATTATCTGGTGGAGGCGCTGGACCCCGCGCCGTGGGGAGACGCCTGCTGACGCTGTAGCGTTATCCACCTGCGTGGACCCGGCGCCGGCCCGCGCCCACCCGGGCACGATGCATCAACTCTGCGTTATCTCACGCCCTCGTTAATTCAGCCTGGCGTGGCTTTGCCGTAGCCTGACAGGGTTGAAAGGAGCCTGCGATGGCGAGCGGCCAGCGATCCGCCACAACAGTTGCTGCACTATCGGCTGTCCTGCTTGTCCTGCTGGTGGTCGCGGGCGTCACGGTCGGCGGGCGCGTCGCGTCGGGCCAGCAGGACGGCACGGCGCCCGGCAAGCCGAAAACCCACTTCAAGGTCGAGCGGCCCGCCGACATGTTCCCGAACACGGCCGAAACCGTCTACCAGAACATCCGCGCCGAGATGGCGGCGGGTTACGTGCTGGCGCGGATGCCGGAGCTCAGGAACTACCTCTCCTGGCGGCGCTTCAACAAGGCGCCATACCGCTCGGCCACGCATGGCGCACGTTACGTGAACAATTACGCCAACAGGATCGGCGAGGGCTATGGCGCTTTCGAGGCGGTCGGCCGCCTGCCCGGGGGAACGATCCTGGTGAAGGACAGCTTCACGGCTACCGCCGACGGCGGCATCTATCCCGGGCCGATGTTCGTGATGGAAAAAATGGCCGCCGGATTCAATCCCGAAAGCGGCAACTGGCGCTACAGCATGATCATGCCCGACGGCAGCCTGTTCGGCGAGACCAACGGCGTGAACTCACGGAGCGTGGCGTTCTGCATCGGCTGCCACGCCACACGCGCGGACACCGATCATCTCTTCTTTCTGCCGCAGGAATATCGGCAAATGCCACTCGACGCGAAGCAATAGGACCGGCGCTCTCTTCGCCGGGATACCACAGGTCGATCGGCCACGACCGGGCAGCCGGGCAATACGGACACGGGCAGACCCCATCGCGACGGCACGCTCCCGCGCCGTCACGCGTCCGCATGCGCCACCAAGTAAAGAGTTGGGTAAATAACTTCAGTTTCTCAAAGAATATCCGTTTTAAGGCGATCAATAATAAGTGTGTTTCGATTACATTCCTGGTATCCAGAATAACGATTGCTTTATATCGTGATATTATTTGTTGATTTTCTTCCGCCACCGCATCCATGCTCGATTTGAGGTCACGCCCGGACATCCACGAAAGCGCGGCCCGCAATCAATCAAGTCAACTGCAATGACGCAGGCATGTATAAGTTTTTCAGTCAGACCAACAGCAAGGAGGCGGAAATGTATCAGGCTCATGGTTTTTCTGTTTTGCCCGGAAGGCCGGCAGCGGGTCTTGTCGTGGCTGCCGCGGTGGCGGCCATTCTCATGTCACAGCAAGCGGGCCCGGCGTCCGCCGACGAAATTTCGTCGGGCAACGAAGATGTAAAGCTCACGATTTCCGGCCAGATCAACCGCGGGCTGCTCTATGCCGACGACGGAACCGATACGGCGCTGCTGAACGTGGACAACGACAATTCGTCGACCCGCTTGCGCTTCGAGGGTTTCGGCCGCTACAACGAGGAGATCTCCGTCGGCACCGTGTTCGAGGTTCAGTTCGAGTCGAACTCGACCGCCGACATCAAGATCGACGGCTCGGCGCCGACAGAGACCGACAATTTCACCCAGCGCAAGCTGGAGATCTATTTCGACCATGCACGGTACGGCCGGATCTGGCTCGGCCAGGGCGACACCGCCTCGAACGGCACGTCGGAGGTCGATCTGTCCGGCACCGCCGTCATCAACTACTCCGGTATCGCCGACTTGGCCGGCGGCATCCAGTTCGGCGGCTTCGCAGATCCGCTCGATCCGGCGAACAACCCGCAGATCAACGGGGTATACGGCAACATCGACGGGCTCAGCCGCGACGACCGGATCCGCTATGACACCCCGAACTTCGGCGGGTTCTCGCTGGCAGCAAGCTATGCCGACAGCCGCAAGTCAGACGTTGCATTGCGGTTCGCCGGGGATGTCGGCGGCGGGTTCAAGGTCGCCGGCGCGGTCGCCTATGCGATCTTCGACGACATCGACTCGCGGGTCAACGGATCGCTCTCCGTGCTGCACAGCTCCGGCTTCAACGTGACGGGTGCGGCCGGCATGCGCGACCTTCAGGCCGGCGCGGCCAACCCCGCCCGGGATCCGTTCTTCTGGTACGCCAAGCTGGGCTATATCTGGAGCGGCGGCATCGGCGACACCGCCTTCGCCGTCGACTACGCCGTGGCGGAGGAAATCCAGCCTACCATTGCATCGACCGGCGACGAGTTCACCTCTTACGGTATTTTCGTCGTGCAGAAAATCGACAAGATCGCGACCGAACTCTATCTTGGCGCACGCAACCATGAACTTGACCGCACCGGGCAGAATTACGACGATATCTTCGCCGTGCTCGGCGGCGCGCGCATCAAATTCTGAGGAAATGGCCATGACGAATACGAACTCAGGGCAGACCACCCGGCGCGGATTCAAGAGAATTCTGGCCGCCGCGGCGCTTGCAGGCGCGCTTGCCGCCTGCTCCAACGTCGAGCCGATGAGCTATACCCCGGTCAGCGAGATCCCTCCGGGGCCGGGATTGTTCAGCGGTGAGGACGGCGTCTTCACGATTTACGATTCCAGCCGCTCGAAGGACGACGAAGAGGAAGGCACGGAGCAGTAACACCGCCCACGCGGACCGGGCCGACGGCAATGCGCCGGTGGCCCGGCCCGCCGCACGCTACAGCCGTGGGTCGACCGGCTCGCTTTCCAGCGCGAGGACCGCGAAGACGCATTCGTGGACGCGGTAGAGCGGTTCATGCGCAACGAAACGCTCCAGCGCCTCCAGGCCG
>CAMYKU010000074.1 GCA_947259105.1 uncultured Alphaproteobacteria bacterium | reverse complement strand
GCCCGCGATCCACGCCCTCAACAAAACGCTTCATCAAATCCTCCCGCCAAAGCACGGGAGAATCATAGCATGGCGAGCGTTTTTACACAGCCTGGGTCAAGGGCGGACGTCGATAGCGTTTCAACAAACCGTCTGCTAAGGGGTGCGGAGCGGCCGCCGGATCGCGCCGGCGGCCCCGTCATGTCTGGCGGTGCTGCAGGTCAGGCCGCCGCTTCGTCGTCGGCCGTCAGGAACCCGATCCGCTCCTGGAGCATGTCGCCGGCCTTGTTCTGGACGCCGGCAATGACGTGCAGCCAGGCCTGGCACTCGTTCATCCAGCCGATCTCCCAGGCGACCGCCCGGACGCCCGCCGCGTGCGGGCTCTCGCAAATACCCCTTCCGGCCGCGAACGCTGCGGCTCCGGCCTTGATGTCGTTTTCGTAGGCTTCGATGTTCGGGATTTTGTGCATGATCTCACCTTCGGTTTCTGTGTGACGTTACGGGTGACCCCGCCCGTCGCGGACGCGACGTGCAGGTATTCGAATTGCCTGAGGTGACGTAAGGCATCGCGGTGGTCAGGCAGCCACCGCGCCGCCGTCTGGAAATCGGCCAGGTCGCCAAGTCGGAAAATGAACCGCTCGCTCTCGTTACCGCGCCATCGCGTGTTGATCTCCGCCAGGCGTTGGGCCGCGCCGATGATCTCGATCCCGTAATGCCGGCCGCGCCCAACGCCAACGCCCTTCACCCGCCACCCCGTCCGCGCTACCATGAGCCGCATGGCCTACAGGGACAGCGCCTCATTCGGGAAACGTCAGGAGTTCATCGCGATCGCGGAATTGCTGCGGCGCGGTTTCGACGTGTACGCGACGCTGGTCGACGACCAGCAGATCGACTGCGTAGTCAGGCTCGACGGCGAGCCGCCTGCATATCTGTATATCCAGATCAAGGCGCGGTCACGAACCGCGAAGAATGCGGCAACGTTCGCGGCGATGGAAATCCGCAAACCGCGGGAGAATTTCTTCTTTGTCTTCTACTCCGAGGCTGCCGACTGTTACTGGATCATGTCGTCGCTCGACATCGTGGAGAAGGCCACGCAAAACAAGACCGGAAAGAACGCCGGAAAATTCAGCCTCGTCTTCGCGAATAAGTCAGTTTCCGGCGAATGGCGGCCGCGGCCCAAGTGGGACTGTTACAGGGACAATTTTGACCTTCTGAACAGGGCAAATGCGCCCTAATCGGGCGTTGAGGTAACCCGGGAACCGCCAGGACTCCACGTGGTCGCGGGCCGAAACGCGGGAGTTCCGTGGACTTTTTACTTATCTCTGTAACCGGATATCTGGGGCCATATGTGGTCGGCCCCAGGGGCTACGCCCTGCGACGGCGCATCATCCTGGCCAGCCCGGCGATGACGCCGATGGCGCCGATGGGCACGACGACGACGACGATCCAGCTCCTCTCCAGAAAAGCGACGGCATCGGCGAAGGTTGCCGCAGAGGCGCTGTTGCCGGGTTCCGCGCCCATCGCCGCGGCGGCCAGCGCGCCGAGCCCGTAGGGTGCGACCGTGTCGCCGTCCTGGAAGTCGGCGTAGCTGCCGCCCTCGCGAAACTCGTGACCGGCCAGGGCGGTATCGAGCAGGCTGTCGGTCTCGCTGTACTGCGCGACCGGGCCGATCCAGGTAAACCGCTGGTATCCGTAACGGCCGAGTTTCAGGGCGCGCGCGATCATGGCCGGCTCGCCCGCCTCGTCGAACTCGATGGCCCAGCGCGCCACATCGTAACTGGCCGCGTATTCCGGGGGCTCGCGCCATCCGGTGACCGTCACCGGCGCAATGCCGCCCTCGGCGCGCTCCCGGTTCTGCGCCCGGAGGCGCGCGCCAATGCTCTCCAGCAGCGCGTCGGCGTCGATCCCGGCCCAGTCCCCGGCCGTAACGAACCCCTCGTCGAAGAACTCGTAGACGACGAGGACGTCGTCCTTGCGGTCCCAGAGCACGGCCTCGGCTTGCGGGGATTCGGTCCCGTTCATCAGGAACAGCTTGCGCTCGGCGTCAGCAGCAGCGACAGGCCGGCGGAAAGGGTGACCGTGCCGCCGGACCGCTCGAGACCATAGGTGCCCGGTTTCTCGATCCATTTCAGCCTGGCGTGTTCCGCCGCCAGCGCCGCTTCGGCCTCCGGATACGGTCCCTGGTCGGAAGCGGCGGAAACTGCGGCAGTGGCGGCAAGCAGCGGGACGGCCAGCAGGGCGGCCAGCAAAAGCCTCGGCATGGGAGTTCCCCTTCTCGGCGCGTTGCATCGATATCCATGCAACATAGGCCACGCGGGGTTAACGATCCGTGAGCCGGCCGCCACCCTTCGTCCTTCGACAGGCTCAGGATGGAGACCTTTGCACGAGCATGAAATTCGTCATTGCGAGGCGCAACGCACCGCGGCAATCCAGGCTGGTGGCGGGGAATCTGGATTGCCGCGTCGGCTTCGCCTCCTCGCAATGACGGCGGTGTCTTTCGCGCAAAGGTCTCCAGGATGAGGAGGCTCAGGATGAGGCCGCCATGCGGGGTGCGCGGCACCGCCGTATGGGCTACACTTCCCCCATGGCAACGCGCGAGGCGAAATTCCGGATCGGGCAGGTGGTGCACCATTTGCGCTTCGGCTATGTCGGGGTGGTGTTCGACATCGACCCGGGTTTCGCCGGCACCGAGGACTGGTACGAGCAGGTCGCGCGCTCGCGCCCGCCCAGGGACAAGCCGTGGTATCACGTGCTGGTCGACGGCGCGGCGCACGCCACCTACGTCGCCGAACGGCATCTCGAGGCGGCCGAGCCGCCGCGGGAGATCGCGCACGAGCTGGTCGACCACCTGTTCGGCGGCTTCGACGGCGAACGCTACCGCCCGCTTCGGTTGGTGAACTAGGGCGGCACCGACGCCCCCTTACGCCGCCATCCTGGCCGCTTGCGCTCCCACCCCCTCCCAACCCTCCCCCATCAAGGGGGAGGGCTGTGATTCCCGGGCCAATTTCTCCCTCCCCCCTTGTGGGGGAGGGCCGGGGTGGGGGGTGACTCCCGGTTTGCCGTCTCGAAGGGTCCCTGCCGCCATTCCGCCATGCGGGGCGCCGCGGTCACCCCGCCCCTTCCGCCACCTCCTCCAGCATCCCCGCTCCCGCACTGAGCAGTTCCGCCGTCCGCCGGCGCTCGGCCGCCTCCGCCGCGCTCCAGAAGCCGTGCTTCAGGGCGTTGCGGTTGCCTTGCGGGGCGCCCGCGCCGGCGGCGCCGCCATGCATGCGGCAGCGGCGCTTGCCGCGTACCGCCGGGGCGCGGCAGGGCCCGCCCGCCCTTGTGCGCGCGCCGCAGGGAGGGGCGCGGCGGATCGGCGGGATCCAGTCCCCGGCGCGGCCGTCCGGCGGCGCGGGCCCGTCTCTTGTCGGCGGGGTCGTAAACATGGCTTCCTTGCTGTCGGTGCGCCGGTTTCTCCCACCGCTCCATTGTCCGGATTGCAGGGTCTACCTTCAACCCGAAACCCGCAGAAAACGCCTTTGCATGGGGTTGTTCCACAAGATCAGGGGTCAGACATCAAGCATCGGGGACCGGAAGGCGCCGGCCGGGTCCTCACCGCCCGCCGATTCCTGCTGAAGGTAGTTGTTGCAATCGGTAAACTGGGGGTCGCGTTGCACATGCGGCCGCACTGCGCTACAAACCCCGCCGCTCCGGCATGCGGGCGCAAGCAGTAACGGAGAACCCATGCCCTCCTACCAGTACGTCTATGTGATGAAGGGCCTCTCGAAGGCCTGGGCCGGCGGCAAGCAGATCTTGAACAACATCACGCTCGCCTTTTTCCCCGGCGCCAAGATCGGCGTGCTGGGCTACAACGGCGCCGGCAAGTCGACGCTGCTGCGCATCATGGCCGGCATCGAGACCGAGTTCGCCGGCGAGGCCTGGGCGGCCGAAGGCGCGACGGTCGGCTTCCTCGCGCAGGAGCCGCAGCTGGATGCTGGGCTGAGCGTCGCCGAAAACGTCATGCAGGGGCTGGAGCCGATCAAGGACGTCGTCGACGAATTCAACGCCGTATCGATGAAGCTGGGCGAGGTCGAGGACCCGGACGAGATGACAAGGCTGATCGACCGCCAGGCGGAATTGCAGGAGCGGATCGACGCCGCCGACGCCTGGGACCTGGAGCGCACCGTCGAGATCGCCATGGACGCGCTGCGCTGCCCGCCGGGCGAGGCGGACGTCTCGAAGCTTTCGGGCGGCGAGCGGCGGCGCGTCGCGCTGTGCCGGCTCTTGCTGGCCAAGCCCGACCTCTTGCTGCTCGACGAGCCGACCAACCATCTCGACGCGGAATCCGTCGCCTGGCTGGAGCGCCATTTGCGCGAATACGCCGGCACCGTCGTCATGGTCACCCACGACCGCTATTTCCTCGACCACGTGACGGGCTGGATCCTCGAGCTCGACCGCGGCAGCGGCATCCCCTACGAGGGCAACTATTCGGCCTGGCTGGAGCAGAAGCAGAAGCGCCTCGCGAGCCAGGGCAAGGCCGAGGAGGCGCGGGCCCGCACGCTGGCCGCCGAGCAGGACTGGATCCGCTCCAGCCCGCGCGCCCGGCAGGCGAAATCCAAGGCGCGCATCCAGGCCTACGAGGCGCTGCTGGCCGAATCGCAGAACCGCGCGCCCGACACCGCGCAGATCGTCATCCCGCCGGGGCCGCGGCTCGGCGACCTCGTGGTGGTGGCGGAAAAACTCCGCAAGGGCTACGGCAACCATTTGCTGATCGAGGACCTCGACTTCCGCCTGCCGCCGGGCGCGCTGGTCGGCGTGATCGGCCCGAACGGCGCCGGCAAGACGACGCTGGTGCGCATGATCGCCGGGCAGGAAGAGCCGGATTCGGGAACGCTCACGGTCGGCGAGACGGTCAAGCTCGGCTACGTCGACCAGAGCCGCGACAGCCTCAAGGCCGATGCGACCGTGTGGGAGGAGATCGCCCAGGGCGAGGCCGAGATCGACCTCGGCAAGCGCAGGATGCCGAGCCGCGCCTATGTCGGCGCCTTCAACTTCAAGGGCAGCGACCAGCAGAAGAAGGTCGGGCAGCTATCGGGCGGCGAGCGCAACCGGGTGCACCTCGCCAAGATCCTGCGCTCCGGCGCCAATTTCCTGATGCTCGACGAGCCGACCAACGACCTCGACGTCGATACGCTGCGGGCGCTGGAGGAGGCGCTCGCCGAGTACGCCGGCTGCGCCCTGGTGATCAGCCACGACCGCTGGTTCCTCGACCGCATCGCGACCCACATCATCGCCTTCGAGGGCGACAGCCGGGTGGTGTGGTTCGAGGGCAACTACGAGGACTACGAGGCCGACCGCCGCCGCCGCCTCGGCGCCGAAGCCGACCAGCCCCACCGCATAAAATACAAGCCGCTGACGCGGTAGGGGTTATTTGTTGCGCCCTCAGGCGCCGGGCGGGCGCCTCCGCGCCCTTGGCTCGCCGGACTGCCGGCGGCGAGCGGTCGCTCGCTTTTTTGCGGCGCCGGCCCGAACCCGCCCAATAAAGCCCTCTCCCTTGATGGGAGAGGGTTGGGTGAGGGTGGATCACGGTGGTTCGGGAGGGGCGCGAGGTTGCGATCCCGCCGCGGCGCCGCCTACTTCTCGATCGGCATGCCGACCATGCTGCCCCATTCGGTCCACGAGCCGTCATAAGAGCGCACCCGGCTCCAGCCGAGGATCCGGGTCATCACGAAATAGGCCATCGTCGCCCGGTGGCTGAGCCGGCAGTACGAGACGATGTCCTTGTCGGGCGTGGCGCCGCGCGCCGCGAGCAGCGCTGTGAGCTCCTCCGGGGTGCGGAACGAATTGTCGTTGTTGAGGAACTCCTCGTAATAGAGGTGCCTTGCGCCGGGTATCCGGCCGCTGCGCTCGGCGCCGTGATCCGGCTGGCCGGTGGTGTTGACCCGCTCGCCGCGGAACTCCTCCGGCGTGCGGTGGTCGAGCAGCACCGTGCCGCTTGCCGCCGCGAATTCCGGCAGCAGGGAGAGCATCTCGTCGCGGCCGACCCGCATGTCGTCTCGACGCGACGCCGGCGGGGTGTAGCTTGCCGGCGCGATCTTCGGGATCTCCGCCGTCAGCGCCCGGCCTTCCGCGATCCAGCGCTTCTTGCCGCCGTTCAGCAGCCGAACATCCGCATGGCCGAGCAGGGTGAACACGAACCAGCCATAGGTGCCGAACTGCGGCGGCTCGGCATAGAACACGACGGTGGTGTCATTGCCGATCCCGGCCGCAGCGCAGCGCCGCGCGAACTCGTCCGGGGCCGGGAACTCGCGGGTCAGATTGTCCCACAGCCAGTCCTTCCAGGCCCT
Source organism: uncultured Alphaproteobacteria bacterium (assembly GCA_947259105.1). GTDB lineage: Bacteria > Pseudomonadota > Alphaproteobacteria > UBA8366 > JADFVY01. The sequence continues at coordinate 11,986 of CAMYKU010000074.1, read as the reverse complement.
GCCCTGGGCGCCGGGGATGTGCGCCTCCTCGTAGGATTCCGGGGTCATCCACTGGATCTCGACGACCCTCAAGTCCGGATCATCGAGATGCGCCTCGAGCCAGTCCGGCTCGACCAGGCAGTCGGGCATTGCGCTCATCGCTCCCCTCCCGTCCGTTTCACGCGCCCCCGCCGGCCCGGCCGCGCTCACTTGCCGGCGGTACGGGCGTCGCGAAGCTTCTTGACCTTGCCCGCGAGTTCCTTCAGCAGGGCGGGCATGTCGCCGTTGTTCTTGTCGAGGAACGCGGTGAAATCGTCGCGCTGGGCGATCGCCATGCTGACGCCCTCGACCCTTATGTCGACGACGGCATAGCGGGACGTCTCGACCAGCAGCTGCCAGTCCAGCCGCGCCGCCAGCGCGCCGTTCTTGTCCGTCAGTTCGCTGACGACCATCACATACTTGTCGCCGGGCGCGCCAAGCTGTTTCGTCACCTTGAAGGAATGGCCCGCGTACAACCCGAACATCTGGGCGTAGGTCAGGACCGCAAGCTCCTCGTACAGCGTCGTGAATTTCGCCATCTCCGCCTCCGAGGCGCGCCGCGCATAGCGGCCGAGGGTGAAGCGGGTGATGCGCGGCAGGTCGAAGTTCGCGCGCAGCAACTCGCGGAATTTCGTCTCGCGCTGGGCCGGTGTGATGTCGTTGGGCGCCAGTTCGCGGATCGCGGTGTCGCCCAGCGCGCGGACGAACGCAACCGCGGTCTCCGCGGCGCCGGCCGGCTCCGCTGCGAGCGCGGCGGTCAGCAGCAGGCCTGCCGCGGCCGCCCTGAGGAAACGGCGCCGCGGCCCTTTACTGCGGATGTTCCAACTTCTGGTCCGTCGAATCATGAACGACACGTTCGCCCATGTCGTCCATCGCGTCAAACTCAATCATCGGCGGCAGGCCGCCGGGATCGTCGGGATTTATGCGTCCGTTGCGGATCTCGTTGTTGCGCTGCTGGCGGTAGGCGCTGCGCGTCGCCGCATAGAAGTCGATCGAGGATCGCTGCAGCTCGTCGATGATCTCGAGGTTCGCCGCGCGCCAGTCGACGGAATCGACCACATACCGGACCACCGCGCCTTCCCACCCGTATTCGCGGCGGATATAGACTCTGGCCGGATCGACGACGGCGTCGACACCGTCGCCGACCGCGTCGCGGAACCCGGACGGCCCGAACACCGGCAGCACGAGATACGGTCCCGGCGCGACGCCCCATACCGCGAGCGTCTGGCCGAAATCCTCGTCGTGATAGGGAATGCCGGCATCGCTCGCCACGTCGATCAGGCCGCCCAGCCCCAGAAACGTGTTGGTCATGAACCGGCCGGTGGTATCGCGCGCCCGCAGGCCTTCGCCCTGCAGCAGATCGTTCATCAGCACCACCGGCGCTTCAAGATTGGTGATAAAATTGCGGACGCCGCGACGCAGCCCCCGCGGAATGACGGCCCGGTAACCGAACGCAAGGGGCCGCAGCAGGACCTTGTCCCCGAACGCGTTGAACTGGAATATGGCCCGGTTCATCGGTTCGAGAGGGTCGTTGGTTTCCTCGTAGTAGGCCAGGTCCTCAGGATCGGTGGGCCGGGTCGCGCAGGCCCCCAGCGTCAGGGCCAGCACCAGCGCGGCGAACACGCCCATACGTCCAACCGACCCCGGCATTCGCATGAAATCCTGATCCCTGGCCCGTGCGCCCCACGCCCCGCGCGCCGCTGCGAAAATCCTGCGGCGCCAACAACAGTTTGGCGCCGCCCGGTGGTCTTCGCATATCCGGCCCACCGCCCATGGTGGTTCAGGCTCCCTACTGATTTGACCGGCGACCATCAATTATCACACCACGGCCGAAAACGCCACATCGCCCGCGCATGCGCGCGCGGCGTGCCGGTCGGCGCGCATATTCCGGATGGGCTTTACAAGACATAAAGATATCTTTATATTATTATATCGCGTCGACGATGTGCGAGGATTCATTTGCGAGGCACGATATGGATGTGTTGCTCAGCGGCCTGCGCGCCGCCGCCGAACCCAGCCGGATGCGGCTTCTGGCCCTCTGCGCCCACGCGGAGCTGACGGTCAGCGAACTGACGCAGATCATCGGTCAGAGCCAGCCGCGCGTATCCCGCCATCTGAAACTGCTGTGCGAGGCCCGCCTGCTTGATCGTTTTCCCGAGGGGACCTGGGCGTTCTACCGGCTGGCCGAGAAGGGCCGCTGCGCCGAGCTCGCGCGGGTCCTCATCGACCTGATTCCGCCGGACGACGAGACACTGACGCTGGACCTGCAGCGGCTGGAGGCGGTCAAGCGGGCGAATTCGTCCCGGGCGGCCGAGTATTTCAGCCGGAACGCCGCCGAGTGGGACAAGATCCGCACCCTGCACATTGCCGAAGCGGAAGTCGAAGCCGCACTGCTGTCGCTTCTTCCCGAGACGGGGATCGGAGAGTTTCTGGATATCGGCACGGGTACCGGGCGCATCCTGGAGCTGTTCGGGCCGCGGGTGGAGCGTGGCGTCGGGATCGATCTGTCGCGCAAGATGCTGTCCGTCGCCCGCGCCAACCTCCAGCGGGCCGACCTCCGGAACTGCCAGGTCCGTCACGGCGACATGTACCAGCTTCCTTTCAACGGCGAATCCTTCGATGCGGCGGTGATCCACCAGGTGTTGCATTTCGTCGACGACGCCGCGGACGTGATCGCGGAAGCCGCCCGCGCGCTGCGCCCCGGCGGCCGGCTGGTGGTGGTCGATTTCGCGCCGCACGACCTGGAGGTGCTGCGGGCCGAGCACGCCCACCGGCGCCTCGGTTTCGACGACAAGGAGGTCACGCGCTGGTTCCGGGATGCGGGGCTGGTACCGGGGCAGATCGTGGCGCTGGACGGCGATCCTCTGACCGTCTGCCTGTGGTCTGCGGGCCGCGCCGCCAACGACGCCGAAACCGCGGTCCGCGAAGACCGGAAAGAAAGAGCCTGACCGATGGATACAGCACCGAAGATCAGTTTCGAGATATTTCCCCCGAAGACGCCGCAGGGCGATTCGGCGCTGGACGCGACGCTGGATCAGCTAGAGCCGTTGCGGCCGGAGTTCCTGTCGGTGACCTATGGCGCCGACGGATCGGGCCAGGACCGCACCATACGGCTCGTGGAACGCCTGAACGACGCCGGGCTGCCGCTGGCCGCCCATCTGACCTGCGTCGGCACGACACGGGACGAGGTCGACGGGCTGGCGAGCATCTGGCGCGACATGGGGCTCCGCCGCATCGTGGCGTTGCGCGGCGACGTGCCCGGCGGCGGCAAGTGGCGGCCCCATGCGGGCGGGTACGCGCGCGCCGCAGAACTGGTGGCGGGGTTGAGCCGCATCGCGGATTTCGAGATTTCGGTTGCCGCCTATCCCGAATCCCATCCGGATTCACCCTCGCCGGCGGCGGACATGGCGAATCTGCTGGCCAAACAGGATGCGGGCGCGGGCACGGCGATCACCCAGTACTGCTTCGAGACCGAGACCATCCTCCGCTTCCGCGACCGTGCGGCCGCGGCGGGCGTGACCATGGAGATCGTCCCGGGAATCCTGCCGATCGTGAGTTTCGAGCGGGCCGTGGAGTTCAGCCGCCGGTGCGGCGCCGGTATCCCCGACTGGCTGGTCCGCCAGTTCGAAGGGCTGGAGGACGACGCGGAGACCGCCGCCATGGTCGCCGTGTCCGTGGCGGTCGAGCAGTGCCACACCCTGATGGAGGAAGGCTTCGGGCAGTTCCATTTCTATACCATGAACAAGGCGCCGCAGAGCTATGCCGTGTGCCGCCGACTCGGCGTACGTCCCGCTATTTCGGAGGCCGCGTAGGATGAGTCAGATTCTGAAGGCGCTCGGTGAGCGGGTCCTGCTTTGCGACGGCGCGTTCGGCAGCCGGATCCAGGCGATGGACCTGGATGTGGAGCGCGATTACCAGGGTGCCGAGAACTGCACGGAAATCCTCAACGTCAGCCGTCCGAAGATCGTCCAGCAGATCCACGAAGGCTACCTCGAGGCCGGATCCGACGTCATTCAGACCAACAGCTTCGGCGGCTCGCCGCTGACGCTGGCCGAGTTCGGCATCGCCGACGAGTCGTTCGCGCTGAATTACCTGGCCGGTGAACTGGCGCGCGCGGCAGTGCGCAACTTCGCGAAGGACGGCCGCCAGCGTTTCGTGCTCGGCTCGGTCGGGCCCGGCACCCGCCTTCCCAGCCTCGGGCACATCGATTACGGGACACTGGAGGATGCCCTCTTCACCCAGTGTTCCGGCCTTGTCGCTGGCGGCGTGGACGCGGTGCTAATCGAGACCTGCCAGGATCCGCTGCAGATCAAGGCCGCGGTGAACGGCGCGCGCCGCGCCTTCGCCGACGTCAGCCGCGTTGTCCCGATCTTCGTCCAGGTGACGGTCGAGACCACCGGCACGCTGCTGGTCGGCGCCGATATCGCCGCCGCCGCCACGGTGGTTCATTCGCTCGGCGTGGACGCGATGGGCCTGAACTGCGCCACCGGCCCGCACGAGATGGCTGAGCATGTGCGCTGGCTGGGCGCCAACTGGCCGGGCCTCATCACCGTGCAGCCGAATGCCGGCCTGCCGGAGCTTCATGACGGCCACACCCATTACCCGCTGACGCCGGACGAACTGGCGGAATGGACCGGCCGTTTCGTGACCGGGGACGGCGTGAACATCGTCGGCGGCTGCTGCGGCTCGACGCCGGAGCATATCGCGGCGGTCGACGCGATGCTGCGCAAGCTGGCCCATGACGGCTACCGGCCGCGACCCGCCGAGCGGACTCCCGAATGGACTCCGGCAATCGCCTCGCTGTATTCACCGGTGCCGTTGCGCCAGGAGAACGCCATCCTGTCCATCGGCGAGCGCTGCAACGCCAACGGCAGCAAGAAGTTCCGCGAGCTGCAGGCGGCCGAGGACTGGGACGGCTGCGTCGAGATCGGTCGTGCGCAGCTGCGCGAGGGCAGTCACGCGCTGGACGTATGCACCGCCTTCGTCGGCCGCGACGAGAAGGCCGAGATGACCGAGATGGTGACGCGCCTGCGCGGCGCGGCGGATGCCCCGCTGGTCGTAGATTCGACCGAGCTTCCGGTGCTGGAGGCGGCGCTGAAGCTGATCGGCGGCAAGCCGGTCATCAACTCGATCAATTTCGAGAACGGCGACGATGCGGCCGACGCGCGGCTGCGGCTGGCCCGCAAATACGGTGCGGCGGTGATCGCGCTGACCATCGACGAGGACGGCATGGCGAAGAGCGCGGACGACAAGCTGCGCATCGCCGAACGCCTCTACGAGAAGGCCGTGAACGAACACGGCCTGCCGCCCGCGGACCTGCTGTTCGACCCTCTGACCTTCACGGTCTGCACCGGCATGGAGGATGACCGCAGGCTGGCGATCGATACGCTGGACGGCATCGAGCGCATCGCGCAGCGGTTCCCCGACTGCCAGGTCATCCTCGGCCTGTCGAACGTTTCCTTCGGCTTGAAGCCGGCGGCGCGGCATGTGCTGAACTCGGTCTTCCTGGACGAGGCGGTGAAGCGCGGCATGACCGGCGCCATCATCCATGTCAGCAAGATCAAGCCGCTGCACGCGATCCCGGACGAGGAGGCCAAGGCGGCGCTGGACCTGATCCATGACCGGCGCAGCCCGGGCTACGATCCGTTGCACGCGTTCATCGCCCTGTTCGAGGGACGAGAGGCGACGGAAGAGAAACAGGACACCGGCCCGGTCGGCATCGAGGAGAGGCTGCATCGTCGCATCGTCGACGGCGACCGCAACGGGCTGGGCGACGATCTCGATGAGGCGATGGAAACCTACCCGCCGCTGGACATCGTCAACGAGATCCTGCTGGGCGGCATGAAGGAGGTCGGCGAACTTTTCGGGTCGGGTAAGATGCAGCTGCCGTTCGTGTTGCAGTCGGCGGAGACCATGAAGGCCGCGGTCGCCCATCTGGAGCCGCATATGGAGAAGGTCGACGGCCAGCGCAAGGGCACCGTCGTGCTGGCGACCGTCAAGGGCGACGTACACGATATCGGCAAGAACCTGGTCGACATCATCCTGACCAACAACGGCTACAACGTCGTCAATCTCGGCATCAAGCAGCCGATCGCGAATATCCTCGACGCCGCGCGCGAACATAAGGCCGACGCCATCGGCATGTCGGGCCTGCTGGTGAAATCGACCGTCATCATGCGCGAAAATCTGGAAGAAATGACCCGCGAGCAGATCGACGTTCCGGTAATGCTGGGCGGCGCCGCGCTGACCCGCGCCTATGTCGAGGAGGACTGCGTGGCCGCCTATGGCAGCGCCCGGGTCGCCTATGCCCGTGACGCCTTCGACGGGCTGAAGATCATGGCCCGCGTGGTGAACGGCGATTTCGACGACTACACGGCTGCCGTCCAGGCGAAGCGCGCGTCGCGCCCGTCCAGCAACCGCAAATCCGTGGGCCGCCCGGCGAACGCCGCCGTCGGCGAGCTGGACGCCGAAGCCGTGCGGGCGCGCCGCGATGCGCTCAACGGGGGCGCCGATATACCCGAGCCGCCGTTCTGGGGCCCGCGGGTGATCGCGCGGGTGCCGGTGAAGGCGCTGCTGCCCTATGTCAACGAGCGCATGCTGTTCCAGTTCCACTGGGGTTTCCGCAAGGATGGCCGCAGCCTCGACGAATACATGGAATGGGCGAAAAAAGAGTTGCGCCCGGTTCTCAAGCGCATGATCGACACTGTCATCCAGCAGGATATCCTGCTGCCCCAGGCGTCCTATGGCTACTGGAAGGCCGCCGGCGACGGCGACCAGCTGGTGCTGTTCGGCGAAAACGGCATCGACGAGGCCGCGCGTTTCGCGCTGCCGCGCCAGGCCGGCAAGGACGACAAGGACGGCAAATGCATTGCCGATTACGTGCCGGATATCTCGGCCGGCCCCGATTCCCGCGGCGTGGTCGGGCTGCAGGTCGTCACCATGGGCCAGCGCGCCGCCGACGTCGCCCGCGAGTGGTTCGCCGACGACCGGTACCAGGATTACGTTTATCTGCACGGCCTCGGCGTCGAGATGGCCGAGGCGATGGCCGAATACGTCCACAAGCGGGTGCGCAGCGAACTGGGTTACGCGTCGGAAGAGGCGCCGGACATGGAAGGTCTCCTGAAGCAGGAGTACCGCGGCTCGCGCTACTCCTTCGGCTATCCGGCCTGTCCGAATCTCGGGGATCAGGAGCAGCTTCTCGCCCTGCTGGGCGCCGAGAAGATCGGCGTCGAACTCTCCGAGGAACACCAGCTTCACCCCGAGATGTCGACCTCGGCCCTGGTCATCCCGCACAAACAGGCGAAATATTTTTCGGTGTAGAGCGCGCGCACCATAAGGCTCGGCCGGCGCGGCGTTGCCCCGTACACGGTTTCGTGAACGCGGGGACCGCTATTTCGAGTCGAAAGAAGGCCGTGCCTGTTGCTATCGTTCCGGGAAAAGGTCGCAAATAAATTTCTGGCTTTTCAATCGCGGGTACGGGAGGACACGTCATGGAACGCAAGAAGGCCACCGATTTCGACCAGGAACTGCTGAATCTCTACGACAGCTATGCGCATGGGCTGATCGAGCGCCGGGAATTCCTCGCCAAGGCATCGAAATTCGCCGTCGGCGGGATCACTGCCGCGGCGCTGCTCGAAACCCTGTCGCCGAAATACGCGCTCGCCAAACAGGTCGAGGAGACCGATTCGCGCATCAGGGGAGAGCGGATCGAGTACGCTTCGCCCCGGGGCCACGGGGCCATCCGCGGGTATCTCGTCCGCCCCTCAGGCGGCGGAACCCGCGGCGGTGTCGTCGTCGTTCACGAGAACCGCGGCCTCAACCCCTATATCGAGGATGTCGCGCGCCGGGTCGCCATCGCTGGATATACCGCGCTGGCGCCGGACGGGCTGACGCCGCTGGGCGGGTATCCCGGCACCGACGACGAAGGCAAGGCGATGCAGGCGACGCTGGACAAGGGCAAGCTGGCCGAGGATTTCATCGCCGCGTTCGGGCGGCTCAAGGCCGATCCCGACGCGAACGGCAAGGTCGGCGCGGTCGGCTTCTGCTATGGCGGCGGGATCTGCAATACCATGGCCGTCCGCCTGCCCGACCTTGCGGCTTCCGTGCCGTTCTACGGGCGCCAGCCGGACGCGGCCGACGTCTCCAAGATCCAGGCGCCCCTGCTGCTGCATTACGCGGGCCTCGACGAGCGGATCAACAAGGGCTGGCCGGATTACGAGGCGGCGCTCAAGGCGCATGGCAAGGAATACACCGCGCATTTCTATCCGAACGTCAACCACGGCTTCCACAACGATACCACGCCGCGCTACGACAAGGCTGCTGCGGAACTGGCCTGGTCCCGTACCGTCGCGTTCTTCGGCGCGAAGCTCGCATAGGCGGTCCGTCCCGTCTGGCGTCCTCCTGACCCGGAGCGGCAGCCGGGTCGTGCCCTGCATCTTGGCACGGCCGGCCGGCACGGGCAGGATGGGGCATGAGTATCGCCATCCGCGCCGCCGTGGCCGACGACGTGCCCGTGATCGCCAGCCTGATCGCGGCGGCGTACGGCGTGGCCATGGTGAAACATCATAGCGCGCTGGGCCGGGAAGCGTTCCTGGAGTTCGCCGCGCCCGGCGCCATCTCGGCGCGGCTTGCGAAGGACTCCGAGGCGTGGGTCGCGGTCGGGCCGGACCGGTCGATCACCGGCTACGCGGAACTGGAGGCGGACCATCTGCGAATGCTGTTCGTCCGGCACGACCTGCAGCGCAGCGGAATCGGACGCGAGTTCATGAAATTCCTGCGGGTCCTGCGCGGCGGCCATACGGTTACGCTGAATTCCGCACCGAACGCCGACGCCTTCTACCTGGCCATGGGCTTCCTGCCGACCGGGCCCCGCCAGGAGGCGAACGGCATCGTTTTCACGCCGATGGAAAAGAAGTTCTGAAGGTTGGCGTCACCTAAACCGGCGCATCCAGCAGCCGCCGGTACAGGGGGTTGGTCAGCATCGGCAGGATGTACATCGGCAACTGCGCCATCGCGACATAGAGCCACATGTCCGGCCCCGCGATGCCGGCGGTCAGGACCAGCATGATCGCCATGTTGCGGTAGCCGCTGCACAGGCCCATGGTCAGCGCCTGGCGCCGGCCCATCCAGAGGAAGGCGCCGGTTCCCAGCGCCTGCAGCGCGAAATTCAGGGCGAAGGCGGCGCCGGCGAAACCCGCGACCGTCCAGGGGTCGGCCAGCAGCCTTGCCGTGACCCCGTCCATGATCCCGATGGCGAAGACGACCAGGGCCAGGACGATCGCCCCGTTGATCTCGGTGGCGCGCGCGTCCAGCCAGCCGCGCTGGATGTAGCGGCGCGAAATTCCGCTGACCAGGAACGGCAGGCCGATAAATATGGCGATGCGCAGCAGGAACGGCCCGAGTCCGACGGACAGCTCGAGGTCCAGCAGCCAGAACGCGACCGGCCCCAGGGTCAGCGGCAGCAGCGCCGTCCCGACCACCAGGACGACAAGCGCCAGCGCCGCGTCGAGGCCAAGCAGCAGGGCGAAGGCGGGCGCGGCGGTCACCGGCGGGGCGGCCGCCGCGAACACCAGCGCCACCGCGAGTCCCGCCGGAACGCCCAGCGCGGCGACCGCGGCCAGGGTCAGCGCCGGGGCGCCGAGCAGGATCCAGCCCAGCGCCGTGCCGGCCCGGGCCGGCCGGCGCCCGTAAGCGACGATGGAAGGCCAGTCGGTCCGCAGCATCGACAGCGTGAGGCTGGTCACCACCGCGGCCTCCATCAGCGGGCGCAGCAGCGCCGCCAGGTCCGGCAGCAGCAGCCCCGCGAAGATGCCGCCGGCAAGGACCGGCCGTGCGTGGCGGGCCAGGACGGTAAGGAACTGCGAGGTCATGGGCGAACAGGGTTCCCGGCGATGGTGGCGGACGAAGGTAGCGCCGGGGCCGTGTGCTTGCAAACGGCGCGATCCAACCTGTAGGCTCCGGCCATGGTGATCGAGGCCCCGCTCAGGATCTATACCGATACGGTCCGTCCGGAATGGATCGACTACAACGGCCACATGAACGTGGCCTATTACGTACTGGCCTTCGATTACGCCACCGACGCCTTCTTCGATCACCTCGGCATCGGCCAGGCGTACAAGGACTCGTCCGGCTGCTCGACCTTCGCCGCCGACATGAATATCGGCTACCGGCGCGAGGTGCATGAGGGCGACCCGCTTTCGTTCGCCACCTGGTTCCTCGGCCACGACGACAAGCGGCTGCATTATTACCACGAGATGTATCACGCCAAGGAAGGTTGGCTCGCCGCCACCTGCGAGCTCTTGAGCCTGCATATCGACATGGGCGCGAGGCGGACGACGCCGTTCCCGGACGCCGTCCTGGGGCGGCTGGAAGCGGTGCGCGCCGCCCACGCGGCACTGCCCGTGCCTGAGGGAGTCGGCCGGAAAATCAGGGCACCGGCGGGTTAACCCCGACTGCTGTCGCCTGCGGCGGATCCGCCGCGGCACATCGAAGCTTCCGTGAGTGGCTGGTATTTGATCACGTTTTGTTCTATAGTTGAAAAAATGATTGCGGGAGGCACCATGACCAGAACTCTGATGGCATTGATCCTCTGTGTGGCCGGTCTCGCACCGGCAAGCGCCGAAGAATTCACCGTGGGGTTGTGGCACGGGTCCGCATATTTCCACGAGAAGACCGGGGAATTCACGCACTGCGCCGTTTCCGCCGAATACACCACCGACGACACGCTGGTTTTGGGGATAACGCAGGCCGGCAGTATCGTTATCGGAATCAGCAATCCGCGGTGGCGGTTAAAGGAGGGTGAGCGCTACCCGGTCCGTCTTCGCGTCGACCGGCGCGACCTCGGCCAATATGAGGCCGAAGCCAGGCTCGACTTCGGAGTGTATATTTACCTGCCATACACAGAGGACTTGATCCGCCTGTTGCGCCGGGGCCGTATCCTGTATTTCGAGGCCAGACGGGAGACTCTCAGTTACAAACTCACCGGGACCAGCGCGGCTCTGCCGCGCCTGCAGGAATGCGCCTACCGCGAGCTGTTTTCGAGCCGGACCGCGCGAAATCCGTTTTCATCGGGGAACGAAGGCACGGATTCGCGGAATCCATTTGCGGGGAGCGACGAGTCCCTGGGATCGGACGAAAACGGCATCGAGAAAAGCGTCGTTCGCATGCTGCGTGAGGCGGGCCTCGACGGCTATCGATTCGTTCCGGAGGCATACCGCCCCGACTATCTTTCCGACGCAATCTATGTGTGGACAAATGGCACCGTAACCGGCGCCACATTCGCGGATGAAAGAGGCGAGCTCGGCCTCGGCCTTGCGAGCTCGCTGCTGCTTGCGGGCTACGAGAACTCGTGCGCCGGCGATTTTACCTATGGCGCGCGAACAGAATCGCTCTTCGACGGCTCGGAAATGCGCCGGGTGGCGGCGAGGTGCGCGGAGGACGGCGCAGATCTGCTGATGTCCTTCATCTTTCTGCAGCTCGACGAACTGGTGGTCACCGTGTTCCATGTCGCCGATGAGTCCGCTGGAGCAGCGGTACGCGATGCGGATGAGGGGATGTCCCGGTATTTTCACGGTTACTGAAGCCGCCGGTGCGGCACCATCCCCCTTGAGGCGCCCCTGTTTGCGGTTTAATAACGGGTTTCCACTAAGCTCAGCGGGAAATCCGCAGCCAACCGTCCGGGAATCGTTTTGCGCCTGCCCAATTTCGGCCAGTTCCTCGCGAGACTCGACCGCCTGACGCGGCACGAGCAGGTCATCCTGTCGGTCCTGGCCGTCGTCATCGGCGGCATCGGCGGCGGCTCGGCGATCGCCTTCCGCGAGGCGCTGGGCGCGATCCAGTTCGCCTTTTACGGATTTTCGGAAGAACGCGTGGCGACGCTCGCCGGCGCGCTGCCGTGGTGGCATATCCTCGCCGCGACGACGCTCGGCGGGCTCGCTGTCGGCCTCTTCGTCGCCTACGCCATGCCCGG
>CAMYKU010000073.1 GCA_947259105.1 uncultured Alphaproteobacteria bacterium | reverse complement strand
GCCACAGTGACGGCGATCGCAAAACCTGTCCCGTACGACCCCGGCGAGGCGAAGAACACCATGGCGGTCGCGAACGCCGGCAGCATGACCATGAGGGAAGCGGCTATCCCCGCGGGGCTGACCTGCGTCACCGGGCCGTGCGTCCGCAGAACATGGATGGCGACGGCCACCGGGCAGCCGATGAAGAACACGACCGCCACGGGGGTGCCGACGACGACGGACAGGGTCGACACCGGCGCGAATACGTCCGGCTCGATGAGCCAGGCTGCGGCGATGCCGACGACCCTGCCCAGCACGATGCCGCCGATGACCGCAACCAGCGCCAGCAGCGGATGCAGGCGCGCGATCCAGCCGACGATGCCGCCTCCCTGGGCCATGATCCGATCCACTCCTTCCCGGTCATGAATCGCTTCAGGCTGTCTCGTGTCAGCCCCGAGCGTTGTTGTCCGTACCGTAGCCCGGTCTGTCAAGCCCGGCCAGCGGCGGAGTGTGGCAACGACACCCCGCTGAAACCCGCAGAAAACGCCGGTGCATGGGGTTGTTCCGCACAAGTGCGGTGGCGGTGCCGCGCCCGCCGTGCCCACTATGGAATGGCGGCGGCGCGCTTGTCCATCGACTCGGCTTCCTTGACGCGCTCCTGATCGCGCAGGAAGGCCGCGTAATTGCCGAGGATGATCTTCATGTCGGCCGGGCTCATATCGGCGGCGTCCTGGCCCAGATCGACGGCCTGCAGGAAGCTGGTGTCGGCCTCGCTGATCCGCTCGAGCGCCCAATAGGCGGTGGCCAGATTGTTGTGACTGATGGCAACCTTCGCATCGGCGAAAACGAGGGTGCGGCTCATACCCAGCGCCTTCGCATAGCGTTCCCTGGCTTTCTCGTAGTCCTTGCTGGCGTAGGCCTCGTTGCCTTCCTGTGTGGCCTCGTTCCATCCCTCTTCGAGCATGCCGTTCAACCTGCTGGCGCCGGCCATGCCTTCCAGCGCATTCGCGAAACCGGTGAGCAGATCGCCTTCGGGACTCGTCGCCGGAGATATCGCGTCATACCGCTGCTGCAGGGCCGCCGCGTCCTTCTCCCGGCCCTGGGTGCGGTAGAATTCGGCCATCCGGTAGAGGGTATCGAGCAGCTCGGTGGACTCCTTGCCATGCGCCTTTTCGAGGATCGCGAGCTCGCGCTTGAAGGCCTTTTCGGCTTTCCTGGATTTCCCGGCGGCCTGATAGACGCCCGCCAGTTCGGCGTATCCCCATACCAGGCCCGGATCGTCGGGACCCGACAGCTTCGCCTTGATCTCGATTGCGCGTTTCAGATGTTTGGCCGCCTTCCCGGTATTCCCGGTCTGCTCATACGATATCCCCAGCCATTCATGCGCGGAGGCGACATTGATATCGTCGGCTCCCAGCAGACGGATGCGGGCCGCAAGAAGGCGCTGGAACAGGGGTATCGCAACGGAATATTCGCCCGCGTTATGCCGCGCGCCGGCCAGAAAATCCAGCGAGGCCAGCGTCGATTCATCGTCCGGCCCAAGGGCCTTTTCGCGGATCTGCAGCGCCCGCGCCAGCAGGGGTATGGCGGCCGAATAATTGCCGCGGGCGTAATAGATCTGTCCCAGGAAATGCGCCGACGTCGCCGTCGCCGGTTCCGGCCCCAGCAATTCCTCGCGAAGCGCCAGCCCCCGCTTCAGATAGGGTTCCGCCTCGTCATGGCGTTCCTGCCAGTAATAGATCGCGCCAAGGTCGCCCAGGCTCATGGCGTAGCGCGAATCGTTCTGGCCCAGCGCTTCGGCCTGTTTGAGCGCCTTCTTCATATGCGATTCGGCGGCGGCGTAGTCGTCCTTCCCGAATGCGGCGATCGCGGCGTCGGTTTCCTGCTGCCACAATTCGGCTGCACTCTGCGCCCACGTAGGCTGAGCCGTCAGGATTCCCAGAAACATGGCCGGCAGGAACAGCCGGACGAATGAGCGATAAGGCAAGTGACTCTCCCCGTTCGAACGTCAACGCGCGGTATGTGTCGTCCCCGTGCAGCCGTATGCGGCTGCAACAATATCACCACAAAGAAGTTAAGGATTTATGCCGAAGACCCGTGATGCCGAATTTTGGCAGGCCTTGCGCGCGGCCACAAGCTGGGGCATCACTGCGGCCGCATCGTTTTCGGGATCGAAGGACCATGGCCGCACCGCTGCTCTCTCTGAAGACCGTGACCCTGGGTTTCGGCGGGCGGCCGCTGTTCGCTGAGATCGACCTGGCCATCGGCCGCGGCGAGCGGGTTGCGCTGGTCGGGCGCAACGGCACCGGCAAGTCGACGCTGCTGCGGCTGCTCGCCGGACAGGTCGAGCCGGATTCCGGAGAGCGCCTGATACAACAGGGCGTGCGGGTCTCCTGCCTGCCGCAGGAGCCCGATCTCTCGGGCTACGACACGGTGCTTGACTACGCGGCCGCCGACCGGCACGAGGGCGAGGCGCAGACCGCCCATATGGCCGCGGCGCTGCTGCAAGGCCTGGACGTCGACGGCACAAGAAAAACGGCCAGCCTGTCGGGCGGGGAGATCCGCCGCGCGGCGCTGGCCCGGGCGCTGGCCGGGGAACCGGACGTACTGCTGCTGGACGAGCCGACCAACCATCTCGACCTTTCCGCCATCGAGTGGCTCGAGAGCCGTCTCGCCGCCGGCCGTTTCGGGCTCGTCGTCGTTAGCCACGACCGGGCCTTCCTCGCGCGGGTCACCAACACCACCCTGTGGCTGGACCGCGGACGGCTGCTGCGGCTGGACAAGGGGTTCGCGGAATTCGAGGCCTGGTCGCAGGAGATCCTAGAGCGCGAGACCGTCGAGGCGGCAAAGCTCGACAAGCTGATCGCCCAGGAAACCGTCTGGTCGCATCAGGGCATCACGGCGCGGCGGAAACGCAACCAGGGCCGGCTGCGGCGCCTGCGGCGCATGGCGGCCGCCGGGGCCGGGATGGCCGGCAAGCGGGTGATCGAGGCCGAGGACATCGCCAAGGCCTACGGCGGCGCGGCCGTTATAGCCGGCTTTTCGACCCGGATCCTGCGCGGCGACCGGGTCGGCATCATCGGCCCGAACGGCGCCGGCAAGACCACGCTCCTGCGCATGCTGATCGGGGAGCTGAAGCCGGACAGCGGAACGCTGCGCCTCGGGACCAATCTCGAGATGGTCTATCTCGACCAGACGCGCGAGGCCCTGGCGCCCGGCGAAACGCCGTGGTCGATCCTCTGCCCCGGCGGCGGCGACCAGGTCATGGTCGGCGCCCGGCCGCGCCATGTCGTGGCCTATCTGCGCGATTTCCTGTTCGCCGACAACCAGGCGCGCAGCCCGGTGGAAAGCCTGTCGGGCGGCGAGCGCAACCGGCTGCTGCTGGCGCGCGCGCTGGCCCGGCCCTCCAACCTTCTGGTGCTGGACGAGCCGACCAACGACCTCGACATGGATACGCTCGACCTGCTGCAGGAATTGCTGGCGGAATACGAGGGCACCGTGCTGCTGGTCAGCCACGACCGGGACTTCCTGGATCGCGTGGTGACGTCCACGATCGCGCTGGAGGGCGACGGGACGGCCTCCGAGTATCCCGGCGGATACACCGACTACCAGCGCCAGCGCCCCCGGTCCGCTCCCGAAAGGCCGGCGCGCCGCTCCGAAAAAACTGCGCCCAAGGATCGGTCGAAGCCGGCCGCCGGCAAATCCCGCAACAGGCTCAGCTTCAAGCAGCAGCACGCGCTGGAACGGCTGCCGGGCCGCATGGCCACACTGGAGAAGCGCGTCGCGGAACTGGAGGCGGCGCTTGCCGATGCCGGCCTGTATGCCCGTGACCGGTCCGCCTTCGACCGCGCAACGGCGGATCTGGCCGCGGTCCGAGCGGAATATGCCGCCGCGCAGGAGGAATGGCTGGCGCTGGAACTGCTGCGCGAAGAGCTGGAGGCGAACCACCGGGCCTCTGAATAGAAAACGGGCGGAACCGGGCGCGGCGGATGTGGCCTCATAACCGTATATGTGTTATGGTTAAGCGAAGATTGCCGTGGCCGCTCCCTGCAGGGGCCGGCGGACGGCAGCAAGGGCCGGGGCGCCGTATCCCGGCGTCGCGGCCGGTTGCCATCGTCCGACCGGACTCTCCCTGTCGCCCGTGGGCGGGGCCGCCCCGGCGGAACCATGGGAGACCTGCCATGTCCATCGGAAGAAAACTCAAGGAGTACCTGTCGGATGCGCGGGTCGACTACGACCTGGTCGAGCATCCGCGCACCGAATGCAGCAGCCGGACGGCGCAGGCCGCGCATGTCCCCGGCGACTGCCTGGCGAAGAGCGTGGTCCTGCAGCATGACGACGGCTATGTGCTGGCGGTCGTGCCGAGCACGCACCGGGTCGAGGTCGGCAGCCTCGAGCGGACCATCGGCTGTAATCTCAACCTGGCGACCGAGCCGGAGATCGCCGATCTGTTCGACGATTGCCGCCTCGGGGCGATCCCGCCGACAGGTGCGGCCTATGACATCGCAACGGTGGTCGACGACAGCCTGACAGAGCGGCCCGAGATCTGGTTCGAGGGTGGCGATCACAGGACGCTGGTCCGGGTCAGCGGGGACGGATTCCGCCGCTTGATGGCGGAAGCCCGGCACGTGCATTTCAGCCACCACGCCTGACGGCGGGGTGCCGTTCGGGACGGCTTGAAAACGGGCCCCGGAAGCGGGGTCAGGCGACTTTTGCGCGCAGCGCGGCGGCGCGTGCCGAGATTTCGGTCGCGTCGGTGGTGCGGCCCAGCTTGCCGAGAAGCCAGGCATAGAGCTCCATCAGATGGACCGCCGACAGATCGGCCGTGGTGGAGCTCTTGACGGCAATCTTCATGGCGCGCCGCAGCAGGGGTTCCGCCTTTTCGTATTGCTCGCGGTCGCAATACAGGCCGGCAAGATCTATCAGTTCGGTGGCCAGATGCGGATGGTCGCCGCCCAGCATCGCCTCGCCGATCTCCAGCAGCCGCTTGTGGAGAGGCTCGGCTTCCGCATAGCGCTTCTGCGCCGCGAACTGCGACGCGAGGGTCTTGATGGCGGCGGTGGTTTCCCGGTGATTGCGGCCGAATGCCTCTTCGAGGATCGACAGCGCCTGACGGCCGAACATCTCGGCCTTGGTGTCGCGGCCCTGCTGGTGATAGAGCGTGGCCAGCCCGACCCGAGTCGCCGCCACATCGGGATGGCCGGGGCCGAGAGCGACTTCCTCGATCTTGAGCGCGCGCTTGTAGAGGTCTTCAGCCTCCTCGAATTGGCCGCGCAGCGTCAGAACATATGCAAGCCGCCCCAGCGAACCGGCGGTCTCGACGCTTCCCGGATCCACCGCCAGTACCCGGATGGCCAGGATCCTGCGGTACAGCCTTTCCGCCTCCTCCAGATCGTCCTGCGCCTCCGCGAGCGACGCCAGCGCCGCGAGATGCGGGATCAGGTCGGGGTGCTTGTCGCCGGCAGCCGCATGGGCCGCACAGTACAGGGAGTCCGACATGGTGACCGCACGCCGGTACATGGCGGCGGCCTCGGTCGCGCGTTGCTGGGTCCGGTACAGTTCGGCGATGTTCTCGAGCGTCACAACGAAATCGGGACTGGCGGCCACGCCGGATCTTTCGTCGATGCCGATCGCACGCCGGTACAGGGGCTCGGCCTCCGCCAGCCGGCCGAGCGCGTGGTAGAACATGGCGAGATCGTTCATCGCATGGGCAAGCCGCGGGTCGTCCGGGCCCAGCATCTGGGCCTCCAGAACGGCGCCGGCGAAATGGCGCTCGGCCTCGCTGTAGTCACCATTCTGGAATGCTTTGGCGCCGGCCTTGTTGATCTCTTCCCAACCCATATGTTCGCGTCACACCCTGACAGTGGCAGTTCAAGATACGGAAACGTTCTGGGCCGGCCGCCCGGTTGGCGGAATCCCGCCGCAAATGATACTCACGAATCATTAAGGAGACCCTTACGGGCCGTTAACGGGCCGGTCTTGGCAGGCGCGAAGGGTCGCGCAGTTCCTGCCGGTATGCATTGCGAACCCGGTATGGCGCGCCTATGTTCCTGCAACCCGCGCCTTGCAGAAATCCTGGATTCGATGACCGACCCTGAACTCATACGCAACTTTTCGATTATCGCGCATATCGACCACGGCAAATCGACCCTCGCCGACCGCCTGATCGAACGCTGCGGCGGGCTGAACACGCGCGAAATGAAGAGCCAGGTGCTCGATTCCATGGATATCGAGCGCGAACGCGGAATCACCATCAAGGCGCAGACCGTGCGGCTGCTGTACAAGGCCGCGGACGGCAGGACCTATACCCTGAACCTGATGGATACGCCCGGCCATGTGGATTTCAGCTACGAGGTCAGCCGGTCGCTGGCGGCCTGCGAGGGCTCGCTTCTGGTGGTCGACGCCAGCCAGGGTGTCGAGGCGCAGACGCTGGCCAATGTCTATCTCGCGCTGGACAACGACCACGAAATCATTCCGGTGCTGAACAAGGTCGACCTGCCGGCCGCGGAGCCGGCGCAGGTCAGGCAGCAGATCGAGGATGTCATCGGCCTGGATGCCTCCGAGGCGCTGGAGATTTCGGCCAAGACGGGACAGGGAATCGACGATGTGCTGGCGGCGCTGGTCGAGCGCCTGCCGCCGCCGACAGGCGACCCCTCGGCGCCGCTGAAGGCGCTGCTGGTGGACAGCTGGTATGACGCCTATCTGGGCGTGGTCGCCCTGGTCCGCATCCACGACGGGGTGCTGAAGAAGGGCATGAAGATCCGCATGCTCTCGACCGGCGCCACGCATCCGGTCGACCGCGTCGGCGTGTTCACGCCCAAGGGCCTGATGGTCGACGCGCTGGGGCCGGGCGAGATCGGCTTCATCACCGCGGCGATCAAATCGGTCGCCGACTGCAAGGTCGGCGATACGCTGACCGACGAACGCAACCCGGCCAAGCAGGCGCTGCCTGGATTCCAGCCGTCGGTTCCGGTGGTGTTCTGCGGGCTGTTCCCCGTCGATTCCAGCGAGTACGAGGCGCTGCGCGAGAGCCTCTCCAAGCTGGCGCTGAACGATTCGAGCCTGCATTACGAACCGGAATCCTCGGCGGCGCTCGGGTTCGGTTTCCGTTGCGGCTGCCTGGGGCTGCTGCATCTCGAGATCGTGCAGGAGCGGCTCGAGCGCGAGTTCGACCTGGACCTGATCACCACCGCCCCGTCGGTGGTCTACCGCATCCACAAGATCGACGGGTCGGTGCTGGAGCTGCACAATCCCGCCGACTATCCCGACCCGGTGCAGATCGCCCGTATCGAGGAGCCGTGGATCAAGGCGACCATCATGGTGCCGGACGACTATCTCGGCCAGGTCCTGTCGCTGTGCACCGACCGGCGCGGCGAGCAGGACGACCTGACCTATGTCGGCGGAAGGGCGATGGTCGTCTACCGGCTGCCGCTCAACGAGGTCGTGTTCGACTTCTACGACCGGCTGAAATCGGTGAGCCGCGGCTACGCCAGCTTCGATTACGAGATGGCGGGCTACGCGGACGGCGACCTGGTCAAGCTGTCGATCCTGGTCAATGGCGAGGCGGTCGACGCGCTGTCGATCGTCGTCCATCGCGAGCGGTCGGAAAGCCGGGGCCGCGCTCTGTGTCAGCGCCTCAAGACGCTGATCCCGCGGCAGCTGTTCAAGGTGGCCATCCAGGCCGCGATCGGCGGCAAGGTCATCGCCCGCGAAAGCGTCAGCGCGCTGCGCAAGGACGTCACCGCGAAATGCTATGGCGGCGATATCACGCGCAAGCGGAAGCTTCTGGAAAAGCAGAAGAAAGGCAAGAAGCGCATGCGGCAGTTCGGCAAGGTCGAAATCCCGCAGTCGGCCTTTCTGCAGGCGCTGAAGATGGACGAGGGTTAGCGCTCTATCCGTTGAGTTCGCGCCGGCCCGCTCATTCCGTCGGGGTGTTCTGGAAGGCGTTGCCGGACTTGGGCCTTTGGCGCCCGAAGGTCGCCAGCAGCAGGGCCAGCACGAGCAGGACCAGCGCGGTCCCGACCATCACCATCCACGCCTGGTATTCGAGGGTCGGGACGATGAAATTGTCCCAAACGCCTGGAATGTGCAAATGGCGCTGCACGAGGTTCTGGAAGTTGAGCAGGCTCGGCGCATGCGTCTTGGCCCAGATCGCGCCGGCGGAATCGGTCAGGTTCTGGCCGTCGGCCCAGAGGATCGCGATCAAGGCGATGAACCCGATCCCGAACAGGGCAAGTATGCGGCTGAGAATGCGGAAGAAGGTTGCCATTTTGACGCCGCTTCGATGTTCGGTGCGTATACCGGAGCGACAGTAGCACGGGCATTGGGGAATCGCCACCGAAGGTCGCGAATATGCCCGTGGCCGCTTGCAAGCGGCATCACGGTCGGCTAGTTTCCGCGCCGCAACCGGCTGATGCGCCATGGAGGGATGGCCGAGTGGCTTAAGGCGCACGCTTGGAAAGCGTGTATGCGGGAAACCGTATCGTGGGTTCGAATCCCACTCCCTCCGCCACCACCTCAGAGCATTTCCCGGCTCAGGGAGAGGCGTCACGGTATGTCTTCGTGTTCATCTGCAGATCGAACAGATCGGCGGCCTGGAGCAGCAGCCGCTCCGGCGTGCTCAGCTCCGCCCGGTGGGACAGGACTTCACGCGCAAGGGCCGGCTCGTCGGTGATCAGCCCGGCCGCCCCGCGTGATATCATATGCGACATCGATAGCGGGTCATTGACGGTCCAGACATAGACATCCCGCCCAGCCGTTCGGGCGTGGCGGATGAAATCGGATGTGGCCATTCCCGCGTTGACGGCCAGGAAGTCCGCCTCGAGCCGCGTCAAGTCGCCGATCGCCGTCGTAACAAGCAGGCCGACCCGCCAATGCGGCCGGAGAGCCTTCGTCTTCTGAACCATGGGATATTTGAGCGACATGACGGCGATGCTGTCGGTCATGCCGGTCGCCTCGACGATCCCGACCACGCGCTCCTCGAGCTGTTCGTCATGGCCGTAGAATTTGAGCTCGATCAGCACCCGGGCCTTGCCCTTCGCCTCTTCCAGAACGGCGCGAAGCGTGGGCGTCCGCTCACCGGCGTAGTCGGCCGAGAACCAGGTTCCGATATCGATCCCGGCGAGTTCGGGCATCGTGGCGTCCCAGACCTTGAGATCGACACCGGCAAGTTTCATGAAGTCGCTGTCATGGATCACGATTACTTCGCCGTCGGCGGTTTCCTGGACATCGATCTCGATCCAGTCCGCCCCGTCCTCGATCGCCTTGCGGACCGAGGCTATCGTGTTTTCCGGGCGGGAGCCGGCGGCGCCGCGATGCCCGATGACCGCGACGGAGTCCGTCGTCTGCACATCGCCGAGCAGCGCCAGGCCGCCTGCCGCGCTGATGAGTGCCGCGATCCCGAGCGCGGGCGCCAGCGTCCAGGCGGCGCTGCCAGTTCGGCCCGCCGCGGGCGCCACGGCATCGAACGTCGCGGCGATCGGCGCGCCCCGGGCCTCCAGCTGTTCCGAGAGCAGGATCGAAAGGCTGCCCGTCGTCAGTGCGGTCAGGATCACGGTGGCGAGATACCAGAGCACGAGGATTCCGAACATGAGCACGGTGAGCAGTCCGAGATCAGCGCCGGCCAGCGGCAGCACCCTGTCAGCGACGAGCCCGAAGGCGCCGAGAACGATCGTACCAAGCGCGGCGCTGACCAGGCCCCAGATCACCAGGAGCGCCAGCAACCTTCTCTTGTAGCCCCGGGTCAGTCCGGCGCTTTGGCGAAAGGCGCCCGCCGGCCGGTAACCGGAGAACAGAAGGCCTGGTAGCGCCAGAGACCATGCGGTGAGGCGATTCAGGAGGATCGCCGCCAGGACCGCGACCGTTGCGCCGATCAGCACCACCGCATACGTGAACTCCGGCGGGCGGTCCGTCAGGTAATAATTGATATCGTATCCGCCGAGGATGTGCTTCGCGATCAAAGCGGCGGCGAGGACGAACGGCGCGGCGATCAGGAGGAGCCGCACCACAAGCAAACCGGCGAAGGCGAGGATCGCGGACAGTCGCCGCAGGACGAACATCAGCCCGGCCCAAATGCCCAGTCTTGCGCCCCGCCGGTCCGCCATGTCGATCGACATCATCACCGAAGTCTCGAGGACAGCGATCGTGATCAACACGCTGACGACCGCGACGAAACAGGCGAGCCCGACCGGCGACACCAGGAAACGAGCGATGTCCTGATCCGCGAGCGCCGGTTCGCCGGACAATCGGATGGCGGCGCGCAGGAAGACGGCAACGGTGGGGGAAATGATCGCCGCGGCCAGCAGCGTCAGTGCGATATGCGCACCCAGGAACCGCCTGCGCAGCACCCAGGTGCGCCGGAAACAACGGAGGATCGTTGTTGCAGCCCCTTTCACGTCCCTCTGTCCCGTTGAGCCCGCACTACAGACGAGCCCACGCATCCCTCATCGCCCTGCCTGGCCGACGGGCGAATCAATCTTGTGTCCCGGACCCCTCGAAATCGTTTTCAGCAGTCCCGGCTATGCACAGGCATAGGAAATGCCCGGCCAAAACGGCTGGTATTGAACGGTTACCGGATGGCCGCCCGTCCATCGGCACCGGAGGGCGGCCACAGCGGTTGTGATCAATACGCGCCGGTCTCCTCAATGCCGATCGCGAAGGCCTCGGTGAACGTCACTTCGACTTCGTCGCCCGGCTTCAGGCCGCGCGCGAATTCCTGCATCTCCGGCTTCTGAACGACGACGCTGCGCACCAAACCGTCGGACGTGGAAAAGGTGACGAGGTTGCTCGGCGCATCGAAAGAGACGATCTTGACGACACTGCTGACCGACTCGCCGACGATTGCTCCCGGCTTTTCGCCTTCGGGTGCACGCACCATCCCGGTCGTGACTTCGGTCCCTGCGGCGGCTCGACCAGGCGGCGCCATTCGAGCGGCAATGCCCCGTATATAAACGGCCTTCACCTTGTCGCCGAGGTCGATCTGCGCAAGGTTGCGGACTTCCGGACCGGCCACGATCGTCAGCATCCGCCCGTCTTCCGCCTCCAGAACGACCTGACGGGTCGTAAGGTTGAGCTTCTGCACGATCGCGGTGGCCTCAACCGTTTCCTGGAACGCAGCAGATTGTGGCGCACTTGCGGTCTGCTGACATCCTGCGACCAGCACCAGCGCCAGAACCGCGAATGAAGCTTTCGAATAACTCATGGTAACAATCCTCTCCCGATGTCCGTTGTCCATGCCGGAAGTCATGCGACATACGCGCTCTCACGTCAACCTTGCCGCGCAGTCCATCGCTATACTAATCGCCGCTCATTGCCGTCGACCGGGACAGGCCGGCCGTGAAAATCCATGCCGGTCGGCATCGGGGGCCGGACGCTTCGGCTCAGGCAAAACAGGGTTGGGTCTGATCCGTTGCGGACTATGGAGCCATCACATAACATAGCGCTTTCGCTTTCTGGCTGGGCGGCTCCAATCATGAGTTACGCGGAAATACAGCGCCGGCTGCGGAGCGGCGGCATTGTCATTCTTGACGGCGGGACCGGTACGGAGCTCGAACGGCGCGGCGTGTCGATGGACCCGGAGGCCTGGTGCGGACCGGCCACGCTGGACAATGCGAACGTGCTCGAAGGCGTTCATCGGGATTACATTGCGGCAGGGGCCGACATCATCACGGCGAATACCTACGCGTCCTCGCGGCTGATGCTCGATCCGGCCGGGTTCGCGGACCGGTTTGACGAGATCAACCGGACCGCCATCGGCGCCGCGCACCGGGCGCGCGAGGCGAGCGGGCGGGACGGCGTACTGGTCGCCGGTTCCCTGTCACACATGTGCCCCATGTTCGGGGCCACCCCGCAGACGGATCGGGCACGGGCGCCGTCCGAGGCGGAGATGGCAGACGCTTTCGGCGAACTCGCGATGCTTCTGCGCGACGAAGGGTGCGACCTCATCCTTCTGGAAATGATGTATCACCCGGAACGAACCGGTCCTGCGTTCACCGCGGCGGCGGAGACCGGCCTGCCCGTATGGGCCGGTTTCTCCGCGCGGCGCGGCGCGGACGGGCATATCCTCGGTTATGTGCCGGAGCGAGAAATACCGCTTGCCGAAATCGTTCAGGTGCTCGGGGATTTCGATGTGGCGGCGGCCGGCATCATGCACACGCCGCCGAATGTCATCGGCGATGCGCTCGACATTCTGCGCAATGTCTACGGCGGGCCGTTCATGGCCTATCCCGATTCCGGCTATTTCAAAATGCCGCAATGGCAGTTCGAGGACGTGATCCCGCCGGACGAATTCCTGCGGTTCGCGAAGCAATGGGTCGAGAGCGGCGTACAGATCGTCGGCGGCTGTTGCGGCCTTTCACCCGACCACATCGCGGCTCTCGGGCCGCTCAAGGACCGGAGTTCGCCCTGATGCCCGATGTGACCCGTTCCCTGGATAACCCGGCCTGAAATTCCCTGGCGTCGGAACCCCTGCGGCGTCAGTCGTGCTTCATCGTGCCGCCGTCGATGGCGCCGGCCTTCCCGACCATGACCCGGACCCGGATCGTGCCGGCGTTCTCGAAGGTGAGGTCGGCGGCAAACATCTCGCCTTCCTCGAGTGGCCGCTTCAGGTTCATCAGCATGATATGCAGCCCCCCCGGCTTCAGGACCGTGGTTTCTCCCGGGCCGACCGCGATCGCCGGGACCGGCCGCATTTTCATGACGCCGCCCTCCATCGTGCTTCGATGCAGTGACGCCATCCCCGCGATCTCCGTTGCCGCCGCGACCAGCCGGTCCGCCGTGTCGCCGCGGTTGGTGATCGTCAGATACACCGCGCCGTTCCGCGCCGCGCCGGCGGTCGCCCGCGACCACGGATCGTTAACGGTTATATCGCCGGCGGTGAAGTCGCCGGCCGATGCGATGCCCGCCACGCCAAGCACGGCGAGGAGGACGAACGCGGAAACGGCGTATTTCATGGTTTGCTCCCTCCTCCAACATGCGGCAACCGCCGGATGGACGGGCCGTGACTCCAGGCGTGTGGGCCGGATTTCAACCGCCCCACAGACCTTCGCGCTGCAAATCCTCCTGCGACTGTTCGATGCCGGCGCGCAGGATGTCGACCATCTCGTCGATCTGCGGCCGGTTGATGATCAGCGGCGGCGACATCACGCACATATTGATCAGCGGCCGCACCAGGAGGCCGTTCTCCTGGCAGTGGGCGTCGATCCGCTTGCCGATCTCGTAATCGAGCATCATCGGCTCCTTGCTGTCGCGGTCGCTGACGCATTCGACGCAGGCCATCAGCCCCTCGCCGCGCACCTCGCCGACCATCGGGATCTCCTCCAGCTCGCGCAGGCGCTGCTGGAAATAGGGGCCGATCTCGCGGACATGCTCCATGATGCCCTCACGCGCCATGATCTCGATGTTCTTGAGCGCCGCCGCCGCGGCCACCGGATGGCCGGAATAGGTGAACCCGTTGGCGAACATGCTGGCCTCCGCCTCCGGTGCGCCGAGCATCTTCACGAGGCGGTCGGAGATGAACACCGCGCCGAGCGGCATGTAACCGGACGTGATGCCCTTGGCCGAGGTGATGATATCGGGGATCACCTCGAATACGGATTCGGAGGCGAACCAGTGGCCCAGCCGGCCGAACGCCGTCACCACCTCGTCGGCGATATAGAGCACGTCGTATTTGCGGCAGACCGCGAGGCAACGCTTGTGATAGCCGGGCGGCGGTATGATGACGCCGCCGGACGCCATGATCGGCTCGGCAATGAAGGCGGCGACCTTGTCGGCGCCGAGTTCCAGGATCCTGTTCTCCAGGTCGGCGACCTTGGCGTCGCAGAAATCCTCGACGCTCATGCCCTCCGGCCGGCGGTACGGATTGGGCGACGGCAGCAGGTGCACGAAGCCGGTCTCGAAGTCGAGGTTGGTCTTGTCCCGCGTTTTGCCGGAACACGAGGCCGACAGGTAGGTGCTGCCGTGATAGGCGTCCTGGCGCGACAGGATATGCTTCTTCTCAGGCCGGCCCAGGCAGTTGTTCAGATACATCACGAAGCGCAGGGCCGAATCGACAGCCGTCGAGCCGCCGGTCGTAAAGAACACGTGGTTGAGATCGCCAGGCGTCAGTTCCGCCAGCTTTTCGCCGAGTTCGGCCGCCGGCGGGTTGCCCAGGCTCCAGGGGCTGAAATAGGGCATCCGCATCACCTGCTCGGCGATCGCCTGCGCCATCTCCTCGCGCCCATGGCCGATATTCATGCACCACATGCCGGCCGGACCGTCGATCATCCGGTTGCCGTCGGTGTCATGCAGGTAGATGCCCTCCGACTGCGCGATGATGGTGCGCTCGACATGATCGAGCGACTTGAAATCCTCCCAGGGATGGACCCAGTGGCGGTCCTGCTCGCGGATCTTTTCTGTATCGAATGTCAGGTTGGGGCGCATATATCCTGCTTTCTGTCGGGTATGTCAGTCAGTAATCCGGCGCCGGGGTGGCCCGGCGGCGCGGCGGGTCGAAGAAGGGGCGCGCGACGATGCGGCAGCGGGCCGCCGTCTTCTCCCATTTCATTTCCTTGTTCACGTAGATCTCGGCCCACAGCCCGCCGGCCTTGTCGGCCGCGGCGGCGTCGAGCGTCGCCAGCGCGATGTTGCGCTTGGCGGTCGGTGACCACATCGCCGAGGTCACCATGCCGACCTGCCG
This sequence comes from uncultured Alphaproteobacteria bacterium, assembly GCA_947259105.1. Lineage (GTDB taxonomy): Bacteria > Pseudomonadota > Alphaproteobacteria > UBA8366 > JADFVY01. The sequence goes on along the minus strand of CAMYKU010000073.1, from coordinate 23,912 downwards.
CGATTTCCCGTGATAGATCAGCGCGTCGTGCGCCGGCTTTCTGCCTTCGATGTCGAGTCCCACGAGACGGTAGCGCGAGCCGGTCTCGCGTTCGCGCAGCAGCGCCCGGCGGCCGACGAAATGCCCCTTGTCGAAATCGACCAGCCAGTCCAGGCCCAGCTCGAACGGGGAGCGCTGGCGGGTCGGCCGCACCGCGTGGTCGGCGGCCACGAAGTCGGCGTTGGTCTGGATGAATCCGGCCTCGATGCGGGCCAGGTTCAGGGCCTGCGAGCCGATCGGGGTGAGGCGGTGGAGCGCCCCGGCCTCCATCAGCCGATCCCACAGATCGAGCGCCCGCGCCGGATCGATCCACAGCTCGTAGCCGAGGTCGCCGGTGAACCCGGTGCGCGAGACGGTGAGCGGCGTGCCCGCGACGTCGAATTCCGCGATGCCGAACGGCTTCAGGTCGGCGATACCGTCCAGTTCCATCGCCTTCAGCACGGTGCAGGACAGCGGCCCCTGCAGGGCCAGGCCGGCGATCGATTCGCTGACGTCCTCGACGGTCACATCGTAGCCGGGCGCGCTGTCCTGCAGCCAGGCCAGGTGGCGTTCCTGTGCGTTGAGCAGGAATTCGGACGCGCCGAGGCGGAACACCGTGCCGTCGTCCAGCACCTTGCCGTCGTCGTTGCACCAGATGGCGTAGGCAACCCGGCCCTGCTTCAGCTTGCGGACATCCCGGGTCAGCAGCCGGTTCATGTAGCGCTCCGCGTCGGTGCCGGCGATCCGGTATTTCACCATCGGCGAGACATCGAAGAGCGTCGCGGCGTGGCGGATCGCGAAGTACTCGCCCGGCAGGTCGGTGAAGCAGTCGACCGTCGCATAGCCGGCCCAGCGGCTCCATTCGTTGACCCGATTGAGCGGCGCCGTGCGCGCATGGAACGGGGTTTCGAGCAGCGGTGTCTGATACAGGGGCTTCGTCGTCATGCCGCGTTCCCCGCCTTCCGCGCCGCCAGGATGCGCTGCGCCGCATTCATGCCGGCCGCGCCCATCACGCCGCCGCCGGGATGCGCGCCGGCGCCGCACAGATAGAGGCCGGCGACGGGCGTCCCGTATTGCGCCCAGCCCGGCACCGGCCGCAGCATCAGCATCTGGTCGACGGCGAGGTCGCCGTGGTGCCAGTGGCCGCCGGCGATGCGGAAATCGCGCTCGATATCCGCCGGCGTCAGCAGCTGGCGGCCGACGATCCGCCCGGCGAGGCCCGGCGCGTAGCGTGCGATGGCCGCAACCGCATGGTCGGCGAAGGCGTCGCGATGGGCCTCCCAGCCGCCCTTCAGGTCGCGCGGCGCGTACTGGACGACAGCCGACAGCACGTGCCCGCCGCCGGGCGCGAGGGACGCATCGTGCACGGTCGGGATGGTGATCTCGATCGCGGGCTCGGCCGAATATTCGCCGTATTTGGAATGGTCGAAGGCGCGCTCCACATAGCCGATGTCCGGCGCGATCACCAGGCGGCCGCCCAGCGCCGCACGGTCGAGCCCGGGGAAATCCGGCAGCTCGTCCAGCGCCAGGTTCAGCTTGGCGGCCAGCCCGTTGGTGCGGATGCTGCGGACGCGCCGCAGGAATCCGGTGTCGAGATGCTCCGGCCCGACGAGGTCGAGGAAGGTGGTCTTCGGGTCGGCGCTGCTGACCACGGCCCGGGTCCGCAGCACGTTGCCGGACTCCAGCTCCACCGCGGCCGCACGGTCGTCCTCGACGACGATGCGGCGCACCGGCGTGCCGGTCCGGATATCGACCCCGAGGTCCAGCGCCGAGGCGGCGAGCGCGTCGGTGACCGCCCCCATGCCGCCGGCCGGGAGCGCAAGGCCGCTGCGGCCGCCCTTCGCCTCGCCGGCCAGCCGGTAGAGCCAGGTGAGCACGCTGCCGGGCGAGCGTGGCCCGAAATTCGTCCCCAGCACGGCATCGAAGGCCAGTGCGCCCTTCAGCCGGTCGTCCGACAACTCGTCGTCCAGCAAATCCGCCGCGTTCATGTTGACGATGCGCAGGAAGTCGCGCATCTCGGCCTTGCCCAGCATGCGCAGCGACAGGCCGAGCCGGGCCAGCGTCAGGCGATCCTGCCAGCTTTCGCCGCCGAGCCGCGGCGGGATGCGGCCAAGGAACGGGTGCAGCGCGCCGGCCATGCGCAGCAGCCGCTTGTGCAGGCGCCGCCACGACCGCGCGTCCTCCTCCGGCACCGTGCCGGCGATCCTGCCGCCGCCGAGCGTCAGGTGGTTGCCGTCCGGGTCCAGCGCCACCGTCGGCAGCCTGCGGGCCGCCAGCTTCAGCCCGTGCCGGCGCAGCTTCAGCTTCGAGCGCACGCGCGGATGCAGGAGATGCAGAATATGGGCGCAGGCCGGCGCCGTGTATCCCGGGGCGATCTCGGCGTTGCGGGCCGCCCCGCCCAGCTGGTCCGCGGCCTCGACGACCAGCACGCTCTGGCCGGCCCTGGCCAGGAACGCCGCGCAGACCAGCCCGTTATGGCCGCCGCCGATGATGATGGCGCCGTATTTCCGGTCTTCCGTCATGCCTTCCGTCCCGCCCGCATGTCGGCGATGATCTCGCGCGCCGCGTTGGCGCCGGGCGCGCCCATCACGCCGCCGCCCGGGTGGGTGCTGGAGCCGCACATGTACAGGTGCTTCACCGGCATGCGGTATTGCGCATAGCCGGGAGTCGGGCGGTTGAACATGATCTGGTCCATCGTCAGCTCGCCCTGGAAGATATTGCCCTCGGTGAGGCCGATCTCCTCCTCCAGCTCGTGCGGCGTGCGCACCTCCATATGCAGGATCAGGTCCTTCAGGTCGGGGCTGTATTCCGACAGCATGTCGATCACCGTCTTGCCGAAGGCGTCGCGCTTCTCCGGCGTCCACGGCCCGTCGGCCAGCTTCGGCGGCACGTACTGCACGAAGATCGACATGTAGTGCTTGCCCGGCGGCGCCATGGTCGGGTCGAGCTGGCTGGGAATCATCAGGTCGACATAGGGCCGGCGCGACCACATGCCGTTCTTCCAGTCGTCATAGGCGCGCTCGAAATCCTCGATCGTGTCGGTGACGTGCAAATCGCCCTGCAGGGCGGGGCAGTCGGCCGGCACGCCGCGGAAGGTCGGCATGCCGTCCAGCGCGATGTTCAGCTTGCCGGACGATCCCCGGATCTTGAAGTTCCGCGCCGCCTTGAGGAAATCCTTGGGCAGGTCCCTGGGGTCCATCGCATTCAGGAAGGTGCGCTTGAAGTCCATGTTGGAGACCACCGCGCGGGCCCGGATTTCCTCGCCGCTCTCCAGCGCCACGCCGACTGCCGTACCCTTGTTGACGATGATGTGGGCGACCGGCGCGTCGGCGCGGATCTCGCCGCCGGCCGCCTGCAGCGCCCCGGCCAGCGACCGGCTGATCGCCCCCATGCCGCCGCGCGCGAAGCCCCAGGCGCCGATGGTGCCGTCGACCTCGCCCATATAGTGGTGCAGCAGCACGTAGGCCGAGCCCGGCGAGCGCGGCCCGAGGCCGGTGCCGATGATCGAGCTGCCGGCGAAATGCGCCTTGACCAGCTCGGTCTCGAAATACTGGTCCAGGAAATCGGCGATGCTCATCGTCCAGAAGCGGATGGTGTCGTACATCCCCGCCTCGCCGAGATCGCGGAAGGCGCGGCCCATCTGGAGAAGGCCGCGCAGGTCGCGCGGGCGCAGCGATGCCGGATCCGGCGGCGCCTTCATCAGCATCGGCCGGATGAAGCGGCACTGGCGCATGATTTCGGCGGAATAGCGGTCGTAGGATTCCGCGTCGCGCAGCGAGTGGCGGGCGAGTTCCCGCCGGTTCATGTCGTGGTCGTTGTAACTGGCGAGGTAGTCGCCGTCGCGGGTCATGGTCAGCCCGCCATTGTACGGCGTGACCTGCAGCCCGTATTTCGGGAGATCGAGATCGCGCATGATCTCCGGGCGCATCAGGCTGCTGACGTAGGAGCAGTTGGAATAGGTGAACCCCGGGTGGAGTTCGCGGCTGACCGTCGCGCCGCCGATATAGGGATTGCGCTCGACGACCAGGACGTCGAGTCCGGCCCGCGCAAGATACGCGGCGGCTGTCAGGCCGTTGTGGCCCGCCCCGATCACGATGACGTCGTGGGTTTTCATACTCCCTGTCTGCCCGGAATGGCATTGATGCGCGCATCTAGAGCATTGTCCGTTAAGTTGGAATCGGGTCCGGCCGGCGGCGCGACCTCATACTTCGAGACGCCCCTGCGGGGCTCCTCAGCATGAGGACACAAGCGTTGGAGCCTCATGCTGAGGAGGCGCGAAGCGCCGTCTCGAAGTATGAGGTCGCTCTGGCCCAGCCGAACACGACATAACGGAAAATGCGCTGGACAACCGCATTCTAGCCCGGCCACGGCCGGCCCGTCCAGATCGTTGAATGAAAGTTCAATCAATCGGTCGCGCTACATTATTGCTATCTTGCAGTTTTTATCGATTGCTCCTAACGTCGTTCGGTATGAACAGGGCGAGAGCAGGGACGGCGCCGCGCGGGGACGTAAAGGCCTTCCGTCGTGAGCAGCTGATCGACGCCACGATGCGGACGATCGCCCGGCACGGATTCGCGCGGACCACGATGGCGCAGGTGGCGAAGGCCGCCGGCCTGTCCCAGGGCATCGTCAATTTCTATTTCAAGACCAAGGAGGCGCTGCTCTACGAGACGCTGGAACATCTCGCCGAGGAGTACGAGGCGGTTCTGCAGCGGGCGCTCGACCGCGCGGGCCCGGAGCCGGTGGCTGCACTGGATACGATGATCGAGCTGCGCCAGGCTGGCGGCGGACCACGGATACGGCGAAATCGATGTCGAAAACATTTCCTGGAGATTCAATTCCCTGATCAACGGCCTGTGGGTCGATATGGCCATCGACCCGCAGTCCTTCGACCGGGAACGCGCCCGGCATGCGTGCCGGGCCTATCTTGCGGGGTTCTTTCCCGCCGAGTTCGGACCGCTTCTTGCGGCCGGGAACATGAAACGTAGACGGGCAGGCTAGACAACGGCAAACTGGCCAACAATCCGACGCAGCGAAGCGGGACAATCCGTCTGGAAAGGGAGACTTTGACAATGGAAACGAACAGACTGATCGATGGCCTGGCGGAGGGCACGCTGAGCCGCCGCAATCTTCTCAAGGGGCTGTCGGCGCTGGGAATCGGCGTCACCATGGTGCCTTATATTCCGGGCCGCGCCCGGGCCGCCGGACAGGCGGTGTATTTCACCTGGGCCGACTATGAAGTTCCCGAACTGCACGGCGACTACATCAAGAAACACGGCGCCGCACCGGAATCCTCTTTTTTCGCTGACGAAGGCGAGGGTTACCAGAAGATGCGCGCCGGGTTCACGCCGGACGTGGCCCATCCGTGCTCCTACAACGTCAAGCTGTGGCGCGAGAGCGGCCTTCTCCAGCCGATCGACACCAAACGGCTTTCGAACTGGGGCGACGTCATCGGCTCGCTGAAGACCATCCCGGGCACGCAGCATGGCGGCAAGCAGTACTTCGTGCCGTTCGACTGGGGCAACACGTCGATCCTCTACCGGACCGACCAGGTCGATATCAAGGAAGAGTCCTGGGGCCTGATGTGGGACGAGCGCTACAAGGGCCGCCTTGCGACCTTCGCCGGCGCCAACGAGACGGTTCCTTACGCGGCGGTCTATGCCGGGGTGGATCCGTGGAACATGAGCGATGCCGACCTCGCCAAGGTGCGGGCCCTGCTCGAAAAACAGCGCCCGCTGATTCGCTTCTATGCCGATGACGAGGCCACGATCGAGCAGGCGATCAAGGCGGGCGAGATCGTCGCCGGCTCGACCTGGAACAGCTCCAGCATCGCGCTGAAGAACGAAGGAATACCGGTCAAGTTCATGAACCCCAAGGAAGGCATCATGACCTGGGTCTGCGGGCTGGTGATCCACAAGAACGCCCCGAGCCTGGACAAGGCCTACGACCTGATCGACAGCATGCTGTCGGCGGAGGCCGGAAAGTTCATGATCGTCGAATACGGCTATGGCCACGCCAATACCAAGTCGTTCGACGCGGCCGGCGATAAGGCCATCGAGGCGGCCGGTCTGTCGCGCGACGCCGAGGCGTTCCTGAAAGCGGGCGTCTTCAGCAACGAATTCAAGAACCGCGACGAGGTGCTGAAGATGTTCGAGGAGGTCAAGGCAGGATTGTAGGTCAGCTTGAAACGTGACGGCGGGCGGAGCACCGGTCCCGTCCGCCGATTGCGTTGCAGGCCGGTACAGCTGGGAAGGCGCCGCGGGCGCCACGGATAGAATTTCATGGAAATTTCCTGTCGATGACCAGCGCGGCCCAGTCCGCGGCACGAGCCAACCCGATTTTACGCCTGGGCAAGAGTGTGCAGGGCGCGTTGTTCCGTTATGCGGGGCTGCGCGGCTACATCCTGTTCTCGCCGACCCTGCTGGTATTGGTCGGGGCGATGTGCATCCCGGTCGGCATGCTGGTCATCTACAGCTTCTGGACCCAGAAATACATCGAGATCGACACCACGCTGACGCTGGCGAACTATCTCCAGATCTTCAACAAGACCTCCTACATGCTGCTGATCGGGAAATCGATCCTGATCTCCACCGCCGTGACCACGGCCACGGTGGTGCTGGCCTATCCGATCGCCTACTTCATCGCCTTCCGGGTGCACCAGCACAAGATCGTCTGGCTGATCCTGATCACGGTTCCCTTCTGGACCAGTTACCTGCTGCGCGTCTTCTCCTGGAAGGTGATCCTCGGATACAACGGCGTCATCAACTCGGCGCTGAAATGGCTCGGCATCGTCGACCAGCCGCTCGCGTTCCTGCTGCACAATCCGACGGCCGTCATCATTACGCTGGCCCACGCCTGGGCGCCGATCGCGATCCTGCCGATCTTCGTTTCGCTGGAGAAGATCGACCGCTCGCTGCTCGAGGCGGCGACCGACCTCGGCGACGGGCCCGTCGCGCGGTTCCTGCGGGTCACGCTGCCGCTGTCGATCCCCGGCGTGGTGGCGGCGTCAATGCTGGTCTTCATCCCGACCGTCGGCGATTACATCACGCCGCAGCTGGTGGGTGGGCCGGACGGGTTGATGGTCGGCAACCTGATGCATGCGATGTTCTTCAAGGCCAACAACTGGCCGCTCGGTTCCGCATTGGCGATCCTGTCGGCCGCCGCCATCACGGTGACCAGCCTCGCCATCTGGTTCCTGACCAAGCATGCGCGGGAGCGGGCGAAATGAACCTGCTCGCGAACCTGAGGCGGCCCGACGGCCTGCTGGGTTACAGCATCCTCTACCTGATATTCCTGTATGTGCCGGTGCTGTTCCTGCCGCTGTTTTCGTTCAACGACAGCATCTATATCACCTTCCCGCTGAGTGGCTTCACCACCCAGTGGTACGAGAAGATGATCGAGTCCGAGGTCCTGCTCAACGCGCTGGGCAACAGCGTCAAGGTCGCGGCGTGCGTCTCGGTCATCAGCACGATTCTCGGCACGCTGGCGGCGCGCGCTTTCACGCGCTACCGGTTTGCCGGCCGCAAGCCGATGCTGGGCCTTCTGGTGCTGCCGCTGGTGGTGCCGGGCATCATCCTGGGCATCGCGCTGCTGATCATGATGAACTGGGCCGGCATCGAACTCTCGCTCGTCACCATCGGCGCCGCGCATGTGCTGATCGCAACGCCCTTCGCCACCTTCGTGATGATCTCGCGGCTCGAAGGGTTCGACGCCAACCTGGAGGAAGCCTCGCGCGACCTCGGCGAATCGGGCTGGACGACGTTCTGGCGCGTGACCTTTCCGCTGGCCTATCCGGGCATCGTCGCCAGCCTGCTGCTGACCTTCACCGAATCCTTCGACGAGTTCATCCTGGCGTTCTTCCTGGCCGGCAACGAGGCGACGCTGCCGCTCTATATCTGGAGCCAGCTTCGCTTCCCCAAGACCCTTCCGGTCGTCCTTGCCCTGGGCGCCTGCATCCTTCTTGCTTCCTTTATCGTCATCACCTTCGCCGAGTGGGTTCGGCGCAGGGGTGTCAAACCGGTAGAGTCCGACTCATGAGCAACAAGCCCGATTTCGTATCGATCGGCGACGTCTCGAAGCACTTCGGGTCGGTGCGCGCCGTGGACGGCGTGTCGCTGGACATCGCGCAGGGCGAGTTCTTCGCGCTGCTGGGGCCGTCCGGCTGCGGCAAGACCACGCTGCTGCGCATCCTGGGCGGGTTCGAGGCGCCGAACAGCGGCAACGTCCATATCGACGGCGCCGACATGACTCTCCAGCCGCCGAACCGGCGGCCCGTCAACATGGTGTTCCAGAACTACGCCATCTTCCCGCATCTGAACGTGCGCGAAAATATCGGCTACGGCCTGCGCAAGGAGGGGCTGTCGAAACAACAGATCGCCGAGCGGGTCGACGAGGCGCTGGCCACCGTCAAGCTGGAGGGGCTCGGCGGCCGCGGGGCCACCGAAGTGTCCGGCGGCCAGCGGCAGCGCGTGGCGCTAGCCCGCGCGCTGGTCAAGCACCCGAAGGTGCTGTTGCTGGACGAACCGCTGAGCGCGCTGGACAAGAATCTGCGCGAACAGATGCGCGTCGAGCTGCGCGCCCTGCAGCAGCAGGTCGGGATCACCTTCATCTTCGTCACCCACGACCAGGAGGAGGCGCTGTCCATGGCCGACCGCATCGCCGTGATGTTCGACGGCAAGGTGCGCCAGGTGGACACGCCGGAACATCTCTACGAGACGCCGCGGTCGAAGGACGTGGCGGCCTTCATCGGATCGATGAACTTCATCGACGCCACGGTTGAAGGCGCCGACGGCGACGCGCTGATCGTCGATGCCGGGCCGGTGGGACGGATCCGTGCGGGGTTGCCGGCGGACGGCGCGCCGGCGGCCGGGACCACGGTCATCGTCGGCATAAGGCCGGAAAAGCTGATACTGGCGGACTCGCCGCCGGGCGAAGGCGCCAATTCGATCCGCGCCCGGCTGACCGCGGCCTCCTATCTGGGCGAGCGCAGCCACTATTTCCTGCAGGTCGACGGGCTGGCGGAACCGCTGTCGATCGCCCGCCAGAACACCCAGGCGCAGCTGCTTCATGAGGCCGATGCGGGCAGCGAATTGTGGCTGACCTGGTCGCCGGCGTCGGGGATCGTTCTTCCCGCGGCCGGCTAGGGAAATCATAAGGAAGCACGAGGGATTGCAGCGATGACCGGGCAACAGCACGAGGACGAATACAGCGACGAGCTGATCGCGCTGCTGGAACTGGTCTGGGGCAAGGGGTTCCTCTCGCCGGGCGGGCCGGAGGCGGTCGCCGCCATCGTTCGGAACAACGATCTGACGGACAAGCAGGTGCTCGACATCGGCTGCGGCCTGGGCGGCATCGAGCTGGTGCTGGCCCGCGATTACGGCGCGCGCGTCACCGGCATCGACATCGAGGCCGAACTGGTACGCCGCGCCAACGCGCTGATGGCGCGCGAAGGGCAGGCGGACCGCGTCGAATGCCGGCTGGTGCAGCCCGGCCCCCTGCCGTTCGAAGACGGCGCGTTCGACGTCGTGTTCGGCAAGGATTCCTGGATCCATATCGAGGACAAGGCGGGATTCTTCGCCGAGGTGTTCCGTGTGCTCAAGCCGGGCGGCCAGCTGCTGGCCGGCGACTGGATGCGGTCCGACAGGCCCTACGGCAAGGACATGGAGTACTTCTTCGAGATGGAGGGGCTCACCTACCACATGGATACGATCGAGAACTACGGCGCGGTCATCCGCGCGGCCGGCTTCGTCGACGTCGAGCTGCAGGACATCGCCGACGCGTACCGCATTCAGGGCCACCGCGAATACCAGGACATGCGGGGCCGCCTGAAACCGGCGATGATCGATGCGCTGGGGGAGGACGGCCAGGCCCATTTCGAGGAGAACTGGCGCGCCATGACCGTGGTGCTCGACACCGGCGAGCTGCGCCCCGGCCGCTTCTGGGCGCGCCGGCCGGCCTGAGTCCGTTCCATCCGCATGCAGGCCCCATTTCCATGAGCCGCGATCCGCGTTACGACATCCTGTTCGAGCCGGTGAGGATCGGCCCGGTCACGGCGAAAAACCGGTTCTACCAGGTGCCCCACTGCACCGGGCTCGGCTGGCTGCGCCCCCGCATGCTCGCCGCTCTGCGTGGCGTGAAGGCGGAAGGCGGCTGGGGTGTCGTCTGCACCGAATACTGCTCGATCCATCCGGCTTCCGACGATCTGCCATATCCCTATGCCAGCCTGTGGGACGACACCGACATCCGCGCCAACGCGTTGATGACCGACGCGGTGCACGAACATGGCGCGCTCGCCGGGGCCGAGCTCTGGTACGGCGGCAGCCGTACGGCGAACCTGTTCACCCGCGAGGTTTCGATGGATGTGGACAGCATGCCGAATACAAACGGCGACCCGTTCCAGACACGGGCCATGGACAAGGCGGATATCAGGGCCCTGCGCCAATGGCACCGCGACGCCGCCCTGCGGGCGAAAGCGGCCGGGTTCGACATCGTCTATGTCTACGCGACCCACGGTTATCTGCTCTCGCATTTCCTGTCGGCAGAGACCAATACCCGGTCCGACGAATATGGCGGCAAGCTGGAAAACCGGGTCCGCCTGGTCCGCGAGATCATCGAGGAGACCAAGGCCGCGGTCGGCGACACATGCGCGGTCGCCGTGCGGTTTTCGGCCGAGGAAGGCGGTGGCGGCGATGGCGTTCCGGTGCACGCGGAATGCCGCGAGATGTTCGGGATGCTGGGCGAATTGCCCGACCTCTGGGACATCAACATCGCCGACTATTCGCTCGAGATGGGCGTATCCCGCTTCGTCAAGGAGGCCGCGCTCGAGCCCTACATGGACTTCGTCAAGTCGGTGACCACCAAGCCGGTGGTGACGGTCGGCCGTTTCACCTCGCCGGATACCATGGCGAGCCAGGTCAGGCGCGGCATCACCGATTTCATCGGCGCGGCGCGGCCGTCCATCGCCGACCCGTTCCTCCCCCAGAAGATCGCGGAGGGCCGGCCCGAGGACATCCGCGAATGCATCGGCTGCAACGTCTGCTATTCCGGCGACGGCCAGAGCGTGCCGATCCGCTGCACCCAGAACCCGACGATGGGCGAGGAATGGCGCCGCGGCTGGCATCCCGAGAAGATCGGGCAACGGGGCTCGGACTCGAAAGTGCTGGTTGTCGGGGCCGGGGCGGCGGGGCTGGAGGCCGCGCGGGCCCTGGGCCAGCGGGGTTATGAGGTGATGCTGGCCGAGGCCGGCCGCGAACTCGGCGGCAGGGTCACGCTGGAATCCCGGCTGCCGGGCCTTGCCGAATGGGCGCGCGTCCGCGACTACCGGCTGCAGCAGATCGAGGGCATGGCCAATGTCGGGATCTACCGGGAAAGCGAACTCGGCGCGGACGACGTGATCGCGACGGAAGCCGCTCATGTGGTGGTCGCCACCGGCGCCACCTGGCGGCGCGACGGGTTCGGCCGCTTTCATCCATCGGGAATCGCCGGTCTCGGGCCGGCCGAGCGGATCTTCACGCCCGACGACATCATGGCCGGCCGGCTTCCGGAGGGCCGGGTGGTGCTGTTCGACGACGACCACTATTACATGGGCGCCGTCATCGCCGAGCGGCTGCACGCAGGCGGTGTGCCGGTAACGCTGGTGACGCCGGCGGACAAGGTCGGCGCCTGGGGCAGCTATACGGTCGAACAGGTTCGCGGCCAGCGGCGGCTCCTGGAGCTTGGGGTCGGGATCGTCACGGCGCATGGGCTGACCGCGTTCGACGGACGCGAAGCGGTGCTCGCTTGCGCCTATACGGGCCGCGAGCAGCGGATCGCGGCGGACGCGGTGGTCATGGTGACGGCGCGGCGGCCCGATGACGGGCTCTATCGGGCGCTGCAGGGACGCGTCGACTCGCTGCGGCGGATCGGCGATTGCGACGCACCGGCGCTGATCGCCGCGGCGGTCTATGCCGGCCACCGCTACGCCCGCGAACTCGATGCGCCGCCGCAGGACTTCGCGCGGGTGCCCCACGACCGGGTGTTCGACGAATCCCCTTGACCGGCCCCGTATCGCGCGCGGCCGGCGGGATGGGCAAGAATACCCCTCCCGAAACCCGCAGAAATCGCCGGTGCATGGGGTTGTTTCACAGGATGAGGTCGCGCCGCGCCGGCAGTCGTGATTGAATACGGCCGAGAACCCGGCTGCACGAGAGGCGATCGATGGCAAGAAAGACCGGCATGCGCAAGGGGCTGACCAGCTATGGCGACGAAGGCTTCGCGCTGTTCCTGCGCAAGGCCTTCATTAAGGCGATGGGCTATTCCGACGACGCGCTGGACCGCCCGGTGATCGGCATCGCCGACACCTTCAGCGGCTTCAACCCGTGCCACCGCACGGCGCCCGACCTCGTCGCGGCGATCAAGCGCGGCGTCGCCATGGCCGGCGGCCTTGCGGTCGAGTTCCCGACCGTCTCGCTGCACGAATCCTTCGCCTTCCCGACCAGCATGCTCTACCGCAACCTGATGGCCATGGACACCGAGGAGATGCTGGGCGCGTTGCCGATGGATGCGGCGGTGATGATCGGCGGCTGCGACAAGACGGTGCCGGCGCAGCTGATGGCCGCGGCCAGCGCCAATATCCCGTCGCTGATCGTCGTTACCGGGCCGATGATGACCGGCGACTATCACGGCGAGAGGCTGGGCGCCTGCACCGACTGCCGGCGGCTCTGGGGCCTGCACCGCGCCGGCGAGATCGACGCGGACGAGATCGACGCGATCGGCGGGCGGCTGATGCCGACCGCCGGCACCTGCATGGTGATGGGCACCGCCAGCACCATGGCCTGCATGACCGAGGCGCTGGGCATGATGCTGCCGGGCGGCGCCGCGATCCCGGCCGTCATGGCCGACCGGCTGCGCCATGCCGAGGCGAGCGGCGTGCGGGCCGTGGCGATGGCGAAGGAGGGTCTGACCCCGGACAGGATCATGACGCCGCAGGCCTTTTCCAACGCCCTGCGGGTGCTGTTGGCGATCGGCGGCTCGACCAACGCGTTGATCCACATTACCGCGGTGGCCGGGCGGCTCGGCATCGAAGTCGACCTCGATTCGTTCGACGCGATGGGGCGCGAGACCCCGGTGCTGGTCGACCTCAAGCCGTCCGGCACGGGCTACATGGAGGACCTGCAGAAGGCCGGCGGGCTGACGCCGGTGCTGCGCGAGATCCGCGACCTGCTGGAAGCGGATGCGCTGACCTGCACCGGGCGCAGCCTCGGCGACAATATCGACGCGGCGCCCGCCGGCTGGGCGCAGGACGTGGTGCGCCCGCGTACCGACCCGGTCTACGCCGAGGGCGGGATCGCCGTGCTGCGCGGCAATCTCTGCCCCGGCAGCGCGATCATCAAGCAGTCCGGGGCCAGTCCGGAGTTGATGAAACATTCCGGACGGGCCGTGGTCTTCGATTCGCTCGATGACATGGCCGAGCGCATCGACGATCCCGGCCTCGACGTGAACGCGGACGACGTGCTCGTGCTGCGCAACGCCGGGCCGAAGGGCGCGCCGGGGATGCCGGAATCCGGCTACATCCCGATCCCGAAGAAGCTCGCGAAGAAGGGCGTGCGCGACATGGTGCGGATCTCGGACGCGCGGATGAGCGGCACCGCCTTCGGCGCGGTGGTGCTGCATGTCTGCCCCGAAGCCGCAATCGGCGGGCCGCTGGCGCTGGTGCGCGCCGGCGACCGGATCACCCTCGACGTGCCGGCAAGGCGGCTGGAGCTCGAGGTTTCCGAGGAAGAACTGGCGGCGCGCCGCGCCGAATGGTCGCCGCCCCCGGCGCAGGCCGAGCGCGGCTACAAGCGCCTGCACCTGGACCACGTCACCCAGGCCGACGAGGGCTGCGACCTGGATTTCCTCGCGCAACGGCCGTTCACCGCGAAGGCGCCAGTCTGAGTCGGCTTGCCATGACGCGCGCGAACCGCTATCCGAACCACAAAGCATATTGAAGGAGCCGCCCACAGATGACCCAGCCCGAAAAAATGTCCGGCGTGCTGTCGCCGGTTGTCACGCCGTTCAAGAAGGACCTCAACCCCGACGCCGGCCGCCTCGTGCGCCAGTGCCGCTGGCTGCTCTCCCAGAATTGCGGGCTCGCGGTGTTCGGCACCAACAGCGAGGGCAATTCGCTGTCGGTCGAGGAGAAGATCGACCTCATCGACGCGCTGGTCGACGCCGGGCTCGATACCGGCCGCATGATGCCGGGGACCGGCGCCTGCGCCATTCCCGACGCGGTGCGGCTGACCGCCCATGCGGTCAAGCGCGGCTGCGCCGGGGTGCTGATGCTGCCGCCGTTCTATTACAAGGGGGTGAGCGACGAGGGCCTGTTCCGCGCCTATGCCGAGGTGATCGAGCGGGTCGGCGACGCGCGGCTGCGGATCTATCTCTACCACATCCCGCCGGTCGCCCAGGTACCGATCACGCTGACCCTGATCGAGAGCCTGCTGAAGGCGTACCCGGACACCGTCGTCGGCATCAAGGACAGCTCGGGCGACTGGGACAACACCGCGGCGATGCTCAAGCAATTCCCGGGCTTTGCGGTGTTCGCCGGCAGCGAGACCTTTCTGCTGGCCAACATGCGCGGCGGCGGGGCCGGCTGCATCTCGGCCACCGCGAACATCAATCCGGCGGCGATCCACGCGCTGTATGCGGGCTGGCAGTCGGCGGAGGCCGACGCGATGCAGGCGAAGCTCGACGATCTGCGCGGCGCGGTGCATAAATTCCCGATGATCCCGGCGCTGAAGGCGGCCGTTGCGCATTATTCCGGCGATGCCGGCTGGGCCCGGGTGCGCCCGCCGCTGGTCGAGCTGACCGCGGACCAGAAGGCCGGCCTCGTCGCCGAGCTCGAGAAAAGGGGGTTCAAGATGCCGGGCCTCGCGGAGGCGGCGACGGCCTGACGCGCTTGGCCGGGCAACACTGGCGGCAGCCGAAGGTTGCGCGTTAAACCGTGCTTAAGTTCTTACGGGCATTATCGCGCCGTATCGTGACGGGCCGATTTCCGGCTGGCCGCCGAAGGGCCGCCTGTCCCGCTTCACGAGAAGTGCGAAAGGAGCAAGCCCGTGCGAACGAGTTGGCTGATACTTCTTGCTTTTGTCGTCTGCGCGCCGGCCGTCCAGGCCACACAGGAATCGGAACTCAGCCCGGGCAACACGAAGCCTTACACCGATCCCGATTTATCGGCGCGGGACGACCGCGTCTTCGACGACAGCGTCCGCGGGATGCTCTACCCGCGCGGACACGGGGACGAGGGGCAGGCAGTGGACCTTCCGCTTGGCACCAGCCTGGTGCGGCGCGTCCGCCTGTTCGACCGCCAGATCGCCTACCGCAACGACCGCAAGGCCTGCATCACGTTCGAGCTGCCGGTCCGCGATCCGCGGGCCGTTCAGGCCATCAACATGCACCTCTACGCCTACAACGACGATTCGCAGTATCTGCGGGCGATCTGGTTCGAGGTCGACGGGACCGGCGGCTATCTGGGCGTCTCCAAGGTCGCCGAGGGACAGGTGCGCGGCGAAGGTACGATCCGCCCCAAAGAGACGAAAAGCTGGCGGCTGCCGCTGGACAAATTCCCCGTCTCGATCGAGGGCGAGACGATTCCGGAGTTCGATTACACGGACTGGCTCCTGCAACCGGGTCCGCACACGGTATGCAGCTGGATCAGCACCTACGCGCAGTACGGCCCGAACTCGTGGATCACCCTCGACCTCGAAATCGTCATGAAGCCCGAGTAGACGCCAAAGAGAGACCGCAGCAAATAGCGACCCGGCCATGCTGGGCCTCACGGCGGCCTGACGCGTAGACCAAATGCGCATTCCGGTTCCCGCCTCCGATGCCGTATGATGCGGCCAAAGAGAGGGCGCGATGGACGCACAGACCGCAATCCTGAGACACGACGGGCGGGTTCTCGGACTCGTCTGCGGTGGCCATTTCATGAGCCACATCTACCTGATCGCCCTGCCGCCGCTGTTCCCGCTGCTGCAGGCCGAGCTGGGCCTGAGCTATGCGGAGCTGGGGCTGCTCGTCACCGTCTTCTACGCCGCCTCCAGCGTCACCCAGATGCCGGTCGGCATGCTGGTCGACCGTATTGGCGGCCCGCTGGTCGTGGCCCTCGGCCTCGGCCTGGAAGGGGCGTCCTTCGCGCTGATGGGCGTCGCCCAGGGCTACGCGGCGCTGCTGGCCCTGGCCGCCGCGGCGGGCCTCGGGCACAGTGTCTTCCATCCGGCGGATTTCGCCATCCTCAGCGCGACGATCGACGACTCCCGCGTTGGCCGCGCGTTCAGCCTGCACACCTTCGCCGGGCACCTCGGCACCGCGCTCTCGCCGGCGTTGCTGGTGTTCCTTGCGGCGTTCTGGGGCTGGCGCGGCGCGCTGGGCGCGGTCGGGGTGCTGGGACTCGTTGGCATGGTCGCGATCCTGGCCATGCGCGGCCCGCTGACCGGGGAAATCGCGGCGCGCAGCGCTGCCCGGGCGAAGAGCGCTCCCGCGGAGTCCGGCGATGCGCCGCGCGGCCTTGCGCTGCTGCTGTCCTGGCCGATGCTGATGATGCTGGTGTTCTTCATCTGCACGGCGCTGACCACGAGCGCCGTCCGCACCTTCTCGGTCGCCGCGCTCGACGCGATCCACGCGACGCCCGTGGCCGCCGCCGCGGCGGCACTGACCGCGTATCTCACAGCCAGCGCGGCCGGCGTGCTGGCGGGCGGGTATCTCGCCGACCGGACGCGGCGGCACGACCTCGTGGCCGGCGTCGCCTTCGCCATCACCGGCGTGTTGTTCATGCTGGTGGCGGCGGTGGCCCTGCCGGCGGGGATGCTGCTGTCGGTGTTCCTGGTGGCCGGCTTCCTGCAGGGCACCGTGCGGCCGCAGCGCGACATGCTGGTCCGCGCGCGGGCCACGCGCGGGACGCTGGGCCGGGCCTACGGCTACGTCTCGACGGGCGCGGCCGCGGGCAACGCCGCGGCGCCGATGCTGGATCCTCGACCTCGGCCATGCCGGCTGGGTATTCTACGGCGTCGCCCTGTTCATGCTGATCAGCCTTCTCGCCGTCGCCTTCGACCGCCGCCCGGTGCGGCCGTAACTGGAACGCTGGGGTCAACGGGAGGGAATCATGAAAATCGACGGCAGCTGCCATTGCGGCTTCATCACCTGCGAGGCCGAGGCCGACCCTGAAAGGACCGCGATCTGCCACTGCACCGATTGTCAGACGTTGTCCGGCACGGCATTCCGGACCATGATCGTCGTCCCGAGCACGAACTTCAAGCTGCTGTCGGGGTCACCGAAGACCTACGTCAAGACGGGGGACAGCGGGCGGCCCCGCGCCCAGACCTTTTGCCCCGAATGCGGCTCGCCCCTTTATGCGACCGGAGTCGGCGACGATACGAAGTTCTTCAATATCCGCCTTGGCACCGTGCGCCAGCGCGCCCAGTTGCCACCGAAGGTACAGTTCTGGTGCCGCTCGGCGCAGCCCTGGCTCCCCGAAATCGACGGTGCGCGAAGGGAGACGCAGTAGCGCGATACGCCGCCGCCATGTCTATTCGACCCACGGATGAATGGCTTGAATCTGCACACCGCAGTTCGGAAGAAGATCCTCGAATTCCGAAAGGGCAAGAGCGTACCAGTCGCGGAACTCGGCCCACTCTCGTGGCGCCTCACACTACCAGCTCAACCGCGTCTCTTGAAGGAAATTTCCAAACTGTATTCCGTATCGGCAACCATCAAGGACTATATGGTCAACCGTTGAGGCAAAAGGCGGCAGCGACATCCGCGCTAGGCTGGAAAGCAACTCGTTGGCCATGCGAGTTGGCAGTCCGGCCTCTGAGCCGAAGGTATCGTGCCTGATCGTGCCATCCTCGGTGTCCTTGGCGCAATCATAGACGACGCGTCGTACGAACCATTCATCTTCGTGATTGAGAAGCGACCACGCCGCTTCGGGATCGAACGCCGGCTGACGCCATAACCGGAAAAGTTGCTTCGCACGTTTCCGGCGGGTAAGCCCCGGATATGTTAGCGGATTCTCCAACAGCCGCTGCCGGCCGACGGTCTGGTCGACGACGTCGTCGATGCTCTCGGGCCGGTGGTAGAAGGCCGGGACCGGCGGCATGACGATGGCGCCGGCGCGGGTCACCCGCGCCATCATCTCGATATGGCCCGCATGCAGGGGTGTTTCGCGCAGCAGCAGGACGACCCGGCGGCGCTCCTTCAGGCACACGTCGGCGGCGCGGACGACGAGGGTGTCGTCGTAGGAATTGGCAAGACCGCCCATCGTCTTCACCGAACAGGGCGCGACCAGCATGCCGCTTGTGCGGAACGAGCCGCTGGACAGCGCCGCGCCGATATCCTTCTCGCTGTGCACGACGTCGGCCAGCGCCGTGACGTCGGAGGCCGAGAAGTCGGTCTCGGCGACGATCGTCTGCCTGGCCGCCGAGGACAGCACGAGGTGGGTCTCGATGCCGCCGGCCGCGCGCAGCACCTGCAGCGTGCGGATGCCGTAGATCGCGCCGGACGCGCCGGTGATGCCGATTATCAGTCTGTCCACGATATCGCCCCCGATTGCGTGCGCCCCGATCCTACACGCAAACGCCGGCGGAGATCAGCCCCGGATTTCAGCCGCGTCGGCGGGACAGCGCGGCGGCTACCCCCGGGCCTTCTTGCTGTAGCGCTTCATCAGATCCGCCGCGAAGCCCGTGCCCACTTCCCGGTGCAGTTTCGGCGTCTTCGAGCGGACCACGACGCCGGCGATCATCGGTGCGGTGGCGTCCGTCTCGGACACGACCGTCCGCGACTCCCAGACCGGGTTTCCGTCACGGTCGTAGAGCACGAAGGTGCCCCTGGCGTGCGCCTTGGCGGTCCCCGTGCCGGCGATGGTCATGCCGCGGATATACCCCATGTCGCTGGCGTCCAGCATCATCACGCCGTCCACGCCCAGCACGAAGGCCGCCTGGCGGGCGAATTCCGACGGCTTGGAGTCCATCCGCAGGCGGATGATCGGCAGCCCGTCGGGGCCGGCCATGCTGCCGTTGCTGTTCTGATCGTAGAGCCGGGCCAGGCCGCGGATCTCGTCGTTCCTTGTGACTTCGTCCAGAGGCACGATCCGCCAGCGGCCGGTGCTCGCCATGGCGTCGATGAATCCGGCTGCCGCGTCGCCGGCCGCTTCCTTCCCGTTGCCGAGGGTTTCGCCGCCGGTGGAATATTTGGTGATGGTCTGGGCGAGCCCGCTGTAGCCGCCGAAATTGCTGCCGCCGTGCTCCTCGGAAACGTATTTCGGCACCGCAAAGGAAACGACCGCGACAGTCTTGATTTCGTTGACCCCGGACGGGTCGGCCTTGAAATCCGATGATCCGCAGGCGCCGGCGGCCAGCAGGACCGCAATCAGCGCCGCGATGCGCGTGAGCCTCGCGTGTAACAGCATGGCAACCCCCTATTCGGTTCGATTTCGCGGCCGGGCTCGGCACGGCCCGGTCTGGCCGCGAATGTACCCGCGATCCGATGAAGGAATGGTTACCTGTACACGTTGGGGGCGGCGTTAATGGCAGGAGCGGGCTCTAATAGCAGGAGCGGACTCTCACCGCCCCCTCACGCCGCCTTTGCCGCCCCTGCCCGCGCAACCGCGTTGTAGATCAGCGCGATCAGGGCGCCGGCGATGGCGCCGTCGACGAAGGCCCAGAGCGCGCCGACGATGCCGCCCAGGAATCCGGCCCCGTAGCCGATATACAGCGATGCCATCAGCTCGACCAGCGCCGTGCCCCAGCCGAACGCCGCCGCCCAGGCGAGGAACAGCATTCCAAGCGCCCAGACCGCCCCGAACGCGACGGCCAGCGGGATGATTCTCAGTTTCTCCATGTGCCTGCTCCTCCTGTCGATGGTCGTTGAACCTTATCCAGCCCTCGCGTCCGCAGCCGCCAGCTTCCCGACGAGCCAGTCGGCGATCAGCTCGAGAACGCCGTCCGACAGCTGGTTGGTGTGCGCCAGCAGTTCGCCGTAACGCCGGAAGAAACCGTCCGGATCCTCGAGGAAAATATGGTTGTGGCCGGGCAGGATGCGGACGGTCACGTCGTTGTTGCCGCCCGCGCGGATGGCGGCGGCGAGAAGCTCTGCGTGTTCAACCGGAACATTGGTGTCGCGGTCGCCATGCAGGATCAGCACCGGGCCGGCGACCCGGCGCGCCACCGGCAGCGGGTCCCAGATCAGGAAATGCTGCCACCACCGGCCCCAGGCGCCCCTTGCCGCCGGCCGCGTGATGTTCTTCATCCGGTCCTCCAGGATCGCCTCGGCATCGGTGCCGGCGTCGAGGCGGGCGCGCTCGTCGTCGGTGAACACGTCGTTCTCGATCAGCGCGCGCTGCTGCGACTCGATGATCTTCCAGCCCCTCGTGCCGGACGCCGCCATCAGGACGATGGCGCGGACCGCCTTGTCGTCCGCGGCGATGATCAGCGAGATGTCCGCGCCTTCGCTGAGGCCGAGCAGCCCGAGACGCTGCGGGTCGATGTCCGCCCGCCCGCGGAGCCAGGCGAGCCCTGCCCTGGTGTCGTCGGCCCGCTCGAGCTTGGTCGCCTCGATCAGCGGGCCGCCGCCCGAGCATCCGGTGCCGCGGTCGTCGACGCGCAGGACGGCGATGCCGCGCCGCGAGAGGGTGTCGGCGATCTGGCGGAACGGACGGTAACGGCGGATCGGGTCCCGGTTGCTGCCCATATGATCGCGGTTCTGGGCACTCGACCCGGACACCAGAACCACCGCCGGGAAGGGCGGATCGCCCTGTGCCGGGCGCGTCAGCGTGCCGGCCAGGACATGCCCCGCCGCGGTCGCGATTCGTACCTCCTCGGCCGTGAAAGGCGCGTCCGCCGGAGGCGCGAACCAGGACGGTGGATAGCACGGGAGTTCGCCCGCGCACCCGCCCGCCAACATACAAAGAAGGCCTGCCGCCAGTCGTGCGGTCATGGCTCGGTTCCGCCGCGCTGCGGCGCCTCGGGCAGACCCCCCGCCCCGGTCTGGGTGGCGTCGGGCATCGCCGCCTGCGCGCAAGGGGCCAGCATGCCACACGGTTTGGATCGGAGGGTTGACCTACATCAAGACGCAGTGTTTTCGGCCGCGCTCCCTGCCAGCTTCGAAGCCGGGCGCGCATCGACGGGGATCGGCAGGCGTCGTGGCAATCAAACGGCTGCGGCCGCGCCCACCCGCCACGCGGCAGCCGGCTGTGCCAGCCGGCCTATTGCGTCGACAAGACGACCGAGACCGGTCGGTGATCGCTGGTCCGGGCATAGCCTGGCAGCGGCGCGTTCACCAACTCGTGGGTCTCGTGCTCGACCAGGCCTGCCCCTGGCTTTACCTCGAACGGCTTTGAACCGTCGACGAGCGGCTGGGTAAACAGGATGTGGTCGAGCAGGATGTGTGGGTTCCGCGCCGGGTCGACGAAATCCTCGAACTGGACGGTCCAGCGCAGATCGTCGTCGAAATCGAACAGCGCGTGGTTCAGGAAGCGCCGGGCGAAAAAGACGTCACCCTGGACGTTCGAGAGCAGGTCGAAGAACAGGTAGAACTTCTCGAAATGTTCCTTGCCCGGCCCGTCGTTCAGATCGCCCATGACAAAAATGCACGGATCGGCGCGCTGCGCGAACTTGTGGTTGATATAGTTGCGCAGGTTCGCTGCCTCGGTGGCCAGCTTGATCCGCGCCTTGACTGCATTGCGGATGAACTTCTGCCGCCGCTCGTCGCCGGCGTTCCAGTCTGATTTGGCGGAGCGGACAAATTTGCTCTTAAGATGCAGGCCAATGAACTCGACCCGCTCACCGAGCCAGTCGAGGACAAGTGTCTGGGGATGGCGGTAGTGACGGTGGGTCTGCTGTTCGAAATCGCCCCAGTAATGCACTGTCCACGAGGCGCCGGCGAATTCCTTGTAGGTGGCGATTGGCAGCAGCGACGCACTGTCGACAAGGTGCGTTTTGACGAGGAACCAGATCCACTGGGTGCCGCGGGTCGCGTATTCCCCGTCAGCTGCCTCGACAAGAAACCAGCCGCCGCTCAGATCGTTGGCGCAGAAGGCCCGCATGTCCGGGGCTGAGGACGGGCCTTCGATCACGCACAGCACGTCGGCATCAAGCGCGCGGATTTCGCCGGCCACCGCCGCTCTGCGACGGGCCCGCCTGGCCTGCGTCGAATCGGATCCGCCAGTTTCGAACAGGCGGGCCATGTGTTCAATGTTCCAGGATGTGATCTTCAGATTCGTCATCCCCGAGCCTCCGGAAAAATCTCGCAAAACTAGTATTCGCGAAGTCCGCGACAATCCCAGTTTGATCCAGCCGTCGCGGTATCGCAAGGCCATCTTCCTGCCGCGGGCGGGATCGGATGTCTGTACTACGCCCCTATTCCCCACGGCCCGGTTGAGTCCGTGCCCAATCCGGTCCCGGGTCTGATCCCGCCGGGCCTTGCTCCCACATCATCACTCCTCATGACAGCCAAAGCCAAGATGCAAGGCCTGAACTATTGCGTTATCCCTTCGGCGCGCCGCGCACCCCACCCGGCCGGCGAGAGCCGAAATCACCCCTCTGAAATCTGCAGAAAACGCTGGTGCATGGGGTCGAATGCTCCGCATGCACCCGGCTGGGGCCGGCGGCCGGGCAACAGGGTCGATTTCATGCCATGGATGGACGTGCAATGCGTATCATCGCCGCCATGGCCGGAATGCGCGGACCGGACGGTCCGGACAGGGGCTGGCAGAGACTGATTCTTCGTCGTCCGGCTGCGCCACCGGCATCGCGATCAGCCGGTTCCCTCGGTCTCGATCTTCAGGATGTGGCCGCAGTGCTTGCAGTGGACGGCGTCCGCCTCGTGCCGGCCGAGGCCGCAGTCGGGGCAGGTGAAACTGACCTTCTGCGGCCGGAAGATGGTCTGGGCGAGCCGCAGGAACAGCGCGACGCCGACCACCATGATGAACACCGCGAGCAGCCGCCCGGCGTTTCCGGTGAGGATGACGTCGCCGAAGCCGGTGGTGGTCAGGGTCGCCACGGTGAAGTAGAGGGCGTCGATGTAGCTGCTGATATTCGGGTTGTCGCCGGACTGCAGGACGAACACCAGTGCCGTCACCAGGAAGATGAATACGCCAAGATTGACGGAGCTGACGATCACGTCCTCGTTGCGGCGGAAGAACGGGGTGTCGCGCCGCAGGTCGCGCAGCACGTGGTAGGAATGCAGCAGCCGCAGCGCCCGCAGCACCCGCAGGAAGGCAAAATTCTGGGCGAAGATCGGCGCCAGCAGCAGCGAGGCGATGACCAGGATGTCGGCGATCGTGTAAGGTTGCCGCAGCATCCGCAGCTTGTCCGGCGCGATCCACAGCCGGGCGAGGAAGTCGGCGAGGATGATGAGACCGAGCACGATGTCGACGATGAGGATCGCCGGCGTCGTCGGCAGCGGCGCGGTGGCGATAAAGAAGGCGATGGTACAGAGGTCGAAGGCGATCAGCCCGTAGCGGAACCGCGCCGCGTTGCGGCTGCGGCCGGTATAGAGAAGCTCGATCGCCTTCCTCATGCGCGACTCGCCCATGTTCGTACCGATGATAACAGCCCGTCTGCATATCCGTAAACCGCCCCGGGTCATGTGCCAGAAGGCGCCCGCGCGATTCGGGGCAAGCACCACAAAATGCTGGCTCCCGACGGCCGGTTCCCCGAGACTGTGCACAGCGTGTTCAAGGTGTCACCGGGCGGGAGCCGACATAAATGGTGCGGGTAAAGATCTGCTGCATTGCCTCGGTCGCGGAGGCCGAGCTGGCGGTCCGCCACGGCGCCGCGGCGCTGGGCCTTGTCGGCCGCATGCCGAGCGGACCAGGCCCGATCGACGACGGGCTGATCGCCGAAATCGCCGGCTGGGCGCCGCCCGCCGTCGCGACGTTCCTG
>CAMYKU010000072.1 GCA_947259105.1 uncultured Alphaproteobacteria bacterium | reverse complement strand
CCCTACTTCGCCTTGATCCTTCCCTCGACCTTCGGGGCGACCGGGGCGTTGGCGGCGATGTGGTCCATCACCGTCGTCGCCATCAGCGTCGCGCCCGAGGCGTCGATCAGCGCCTTGCCGTTCTTGAGCGCGGCGTACCCGTCTCCGCCGCCGGCCATATAGTCGTTGGTCGCGACCTTGTAGGTCTTCGACCGGACCAGGGCCTTGCCGCCGATTCTGACCTCGACGACGCGGCTGCCCGCCGCCGCCGCCGGATCGTAGGTGAAGTCGAGGCCAGAGACCTGCGGGAAGCGGCCGGCCTTGTCCTCGACCTGGGAGACGCCGTTCTCCAGCGCCGCCAGCACGTCGGCGCCCGACAGCTCCAGCAGCACGGTAACGTTCCCGAACGGCAGTTCGGTCAGCACGTCCTTGCGGGTCAGCACGGTGCCCGCATCGTACGTCCGGTCGCCCCGGATTCCGCCGCCGTTGGTGATGGTGATGTCGGCGCCCACGGCCTTGCGCATGGCGTCGGCGATCAGGTTGCCGATGTTGGTCTCACGGGTGCGTACCGAGGCGCGTTGCGAGTCGAGAAGCACCGCCACCTTGCCGACCGGCACGTTGAGGTCCTCGTCCAGCTTCGCGTTGTGCTTATCCACGATCGCCTTGATCTCCGGGTCCGGCGCCACGCCGGCGGTCGAGGTCAGGCGCCACGCCGGCACCACCTGCAGCTTCTTCTTGCCGCGGCTCTCGACCCATTCGACCGAGAGATCCAGCGCGCCGAGATGGTGCGCGTCGTACCCTGCCTTGAGGATCGGGACGCTGCCGGCCAGCCAGACGATCGGGTCATGGTCGTGGCCGCCGAGGATGGCGTGGATCCCCTTGACCTCGCGCGCCAGCCGGATGTCCGTTGCCATGTCGAGATGGGTCAGCGCGACGATCACGTCCGCCCCCATCTCCCGCAGCTTGCTTACCGACGCGGCCGCCGTCTCGGCAACGGACGCGAAGCGGATATCGGCGCCCGGCGACGAGAGCGTTTCGGTCTGCGGGTCCAGCAGGCCGAAGAACCCGACGGTGAAGTCGCCGGCCTTGACGGTGTGCACATCGGTCATGCCGGCGGCGGGTTTGCCGTTCCGGCCCAGGACGTTGGTTCCGAGCCACGGAAAATTCGATTCGCCGATGCGCTGGGCCGCGATCCCGGGCCCGAAATCGAACTCGTGGTTGCCGGGCACCGCGACGTCGGTGCCGACGGCGTTCATCAGCTCGACCATCTGCGTGCCCTTGGTTAGGCCCGACATGACCGAGGGCGAAATCAGGTCGCCGCCGAACGTGGTAATGCTGTGCTGCGCCGCCGCGCGCTCGGCCTTGAGCAGGGTCATCAGCTCGGCGAACCCGCCCTGCCCGCGCTTGGCCGAGATCTCGTAGACGTCGTTGGTGTGCAGGAAGGTGATCTTCGTCGGCTCCGCCGCCGCGGCCAGCGGCAGGACGAGGATAAAGCCGACCGCGGCCACCCGCGCCGCGAACTGTTTGAAAAGGTTGCGCATTGGTCTGTTCCCTGTATGGATGTTATGAAATCACGATAACCCAACATCCGGCGGACTGTCGATGGCCGGGGCTTTCTTAAGGGAGACCGGAAAATGAGCGAACCCGTATTCCACAACTTCGCCGCCGCGCCGTCGCCTGTCGCGCCGTTCAGCCACGCCGTCGAATGCGACGGCTGGATCCAGCTGACCGGCCAGATTCCGACCGACCCGGACGACGACCATGTGTCCCTTCCGATCGGGATCGAGGCCCAGACACGCCGGGTCATGGACAATCTGGTCATCGTGCTGGGCGGCCTCGGCCTGGGATTGGAGCATGTGCTGTCCTGCCGCGCCTACCTTACCCATTTCCAGCGCGACTACGAAGCCATGAACACGGCCTACAAATCCTTTTTCCCGGCCGACCGCCTGCCGGCCCGCACCTGCATCGGCGTCACCGCCCTCGCCCGCGACGCGCTCATCGAGATCGACCTGGTGGCGCGTCGGCCGTGAGGGGGGATTCGACTGGCACCGAGCGACCTCATACTTCGAGACGCGGCTCCGCCGCTCCTCAGCATGAGGACACAAGAATTGCCGCCTCATGCTGAGGAGGCGCGAAGCGCCGTCTCGAAGTATGAGGTCGCGCCGGCGCGCGTGGCGGCCATTGACTCGGCCCCGCCCGCGCGCCTACGATAAAAAATCTCAGGGAGTGAAAAAAATTTCATAACGGACGCCGGACCGTGCAGAACAGCGGCAAGAAGGCCGACGACGACGACCTTGATCTGGCCACGCGGGCGGCGTGGCTGTCCTTTATCGGCGGCTATACGCAGAGCGAGATTGCCCGGCGGCTGAGCGTGTCTCCGGCCAAGGCGCATCGCCTGATCGCGCTCGCGCAGGACCGGGGCCTCGTCAAGGTCTTCATCGAGGGCGTGCCGGCCGAATGCATCGCACATGAGGAGGCGCTGGTCCGGCACTTCGGGCTGCGCAACTGCATCGTCGCGCCGGCGCTGGACGGCGAGAAGGGGTCCGAGAGCGAGTTCGCGTCCGTCGGCGCGGCCGCCGCGCGGGTCCTGCACCGCGTGCTGTTCGGCATGGGCCCGGGCGCGCTGGTCGGCGTCGGCAAGGGCCGCTCGCTGGTCGCGGCGATCGAGCGGATGCCGTCGCTGAAGCGCCCCGACCTGCGCTTCGTTTCGGTGTCGGGCAGCCTGACGCGCAAGCTTTCCGCCAATCCCTTCGACGTGGTCAACCGCCTGGTGGAGCGCACCGGGGGCGAGGGCTATTTCCTGCCGGTGCCGTACCTCGCCGCCGACGATACCGAAAAGCAAGTGCTGCTGGCCCAGAAGAGCGTGCAGGACATGCTCGGCCTCGCCCGCCAGGCGGAGCTGGTGATCGTCGGCGTCGGCACTCTGGAGGAAGAGGACGCGCATATCCGCCAGGTCGGTGTGATCGACGAGGCGGAATGGGAAGAGCTGAAGTCCCTGGAAGCGGCCGGCGACATTCTCGGCAGCTTCGTCGATATCGAGGGCCGGCCGGTCGACAGCCGGGTCAACGCCTATTCGCTGGGCCTCGGCCTCGAGGATCTGCGCGGCAGGCGGGTCATCGCCGTGGTCGGCGGCGCCGGCAAGGGGCGGGCGGCGCTGGGCGCCCTGCGCACCGGGGTGGTCACCGACCTTATCCTGTCGGAGCCGGCGGCGCGCTGGATCGTGGGCAATACCGGCGATACCGCCGACCTGCGGGAGTTCGGGACGTGACCGCGGTGACCGAACTGCACAGGGGCGAATCCGAACCCGGCCGCAATCCCGGGCTGGCGCTGGACCCCGACTGGGTCGATTCGGTGCGGGTCAACCGCAGCGCCGTGGAGCGCCGCACCGCCGCGCTGCCCGGCCGGCGCAGCGTCAAGAAGGACTGGCAGGCGGCGTGGCTCCTCAAGGCGATCACCTGCATCGACCTGACGACGCTTTCCGGCGACGATACCCCGGGACGGGTGCGCCGCCTCTGCGCCAAGGCGCGGCGGCCGGTGCGCGCGGAGATCCTCGAGGCGCTGGGCGCCGCCGCCCTGCCGATCCACACCGGCGCGGTCTGCGTCTATCACGAGATGATCGAGACCGCCGTCGATGCGCTGGCCGGCAGCTCTATCCCGGTGGCCGCGGTCTCGACGGGCTTCCCCGCCGGGCAGACCCCGTTCGAGCTGAAGCTCAGGGAGATCGAGCTGTCGGTTGCGGCCGGGGCGGCCGAGATCGATATCGTGATCTCCCGCCGCCAAGCGCTGACCGGCGACTGGAAGGCGCTGTATGATGAGGTCCGGGCCTTCCGTGAGGCCTGCGGCCCGGCCCATATGAAGACCATCCTTGCGACCGGCGAGCTCGGCACGCTACGCGATGTCGGCCGGGCCTCGCTGGTGTGCATGATGGCCGGCGCCGATTTCATCAAGACCTCGACCGGCAAGGAGCCGGTCAACGCGACGCTGCCGGTCAGCCTGGTGATGCTGCGGATGATCCGCGCCTATCGCGAGCGCACCGGCCATGCCGTCGGTTTCAAGCCGGCGGGCGGGATTTCGAAGGCCAAGGATGCGCTGACATACCAGGCGCTGATGAAGGAGGAGCTCGGCCGGCCGTGGATGGAGCCCGCGCTGTTCCGCTTCGGCGCGTCGAGCCTGCTCGGCGATATCGAGCGCCAGCTATCGCACTGCGTCACCGGCCGCTATGCGGCCTCCCACCACCAGCCGATGGGATGAGGGCATGGGCGTCGCCGAAATCTTCGAGAGTATGGAATACGGGCCGGCACCGGAGAGCGACGCGCCCGCCCGCGCCTGGCTGGACGGGCACGGCCGCGCCTTCGGCCTGTTCGTCGGCGGCGCCTGGGCCGAGGCCGTGTCGGGTGAGAGTTTCGAGACCGCCAACCCGGCGACCGGCGAGGTGCTGGCCCGCATCGCCCAGGCCGGGGCCGACGATGTCGAGGCGGCGGTCGGCGCCGCGCGCAAGGCGCAGCCGGGCTGGCACAGACTCGGCGGGCATGGCCGCGCCCGGCATCTCTATGCGCTGGCGCGGCTGTTGCAGAAGCATTCCCGTCTGTTCGCGGTGCTGGAATCCCTGGACAACGGTAAGCCGGTGCGCGAGAGCCGCGACATCGACGTGCCGCTGGCCGCGCGGCACTTCTATCACCATGCGGGCTGGGCGCAGCTGATGGAGACCGAGCTCAAGGGCTACGGGCCGGTCGGCGTCGCCGGACAGATCGTCCCGTGGAATTTCCCGTTGCTGATGCTCGCCTGGAAGCTGGCGCCGGCGCTCGCCATGGGCAACACGGCAATCCTCAAGCCGGCGGAATACACCAGCCTGACCGCGTTGCTGTTCGCCGACCTGTGCCGCGAGGCGGGACTGCCGAAAGGGGTCGTCAACATCGTCACCGGCGACGGGCGCACCGGCGCGCTGCTGGCGCGGCACGACGGCGTCGACAAGATCGCCTTCACCGGCTCCACCGAAGTCGGGCGGCTGGTGCGCGTGGCGACCGCCGGCAGCGGCAAGGCCCTGACGCTGGAGCTGGGCGGCAAGTCGCCCTTCATCGTCTTCGACGACGCGGATTTCGACAGCGCCGTCGAGGGGCTGGTCGACGCGATCTGGTTCAACCAGGGTGAGGTCTGCTGCGCCGGCTCGCGGCTGCTGGTCCAGGAGGGTGTCGCCGAAGCTTTCCTTTCCAAGGTCCGCGCCCGCATGGAAACCTTGCGTGTCGGCGATTCCCTCGACAAGGCCGTCGACATCGGGGCCGTGGTCGCGCCGGTGCAGAAGGAGCGGATCCTCGCGATGATCGCCCGGGGCGTCGAGGACGGCGCCGAGCTGTGGCAGCCCGACATCCCGGTGCCCGGCCAGGGCTGTTTCGTTGCGCCCAGCCTGTTGACCGGCGTCGAGCCATCCTCGGTCGTGGCGCAGGAGGAGATCTTCGGGCCGGTGCTGGTCTCGATGACCTTCCGCACGCCGGCGGAGGCGGTGGCGCTGGCCAACAACACCCGCTACGGCCTGGCGGCCAGCGTCTGGTCGGAGAACATAAACCTCGCCCTCGACATCGCGGCGCAGCTGCGTTGCGGCGTAGCCTGGGTCAACGCGACCAACCTGTTCGACGCCGCCGCGGGATTCGGCGGCTGCCGCGAGTCGGGTTTCGGCCGCGAGGGCGGCCGCGAGGGGCTGTTCGAGTATCTCAGACCCGATTACGCGAAATCCTTCAAGCCGCATGCGCAGCCGAAGACTCCGAAACCGACCGGCGAATTGGCCGGAGGCGCGGCCGGTATCGACCGGACCGCCAAGATGTATGTCGGCGGCAAGCAGGCGCGGCCGGACGGCGGCAACAGCCTGCCGGTGCTGGACCCGAAAGGACGGCTGATCGCCCATGTCGGCGAGGGCAACCGCAAGGACATCCGCAACGCGGTGGAGGCGGCGCGGGCCGCCGGATCCTGGGGCCGCACCAGCGGCCATCTGCGCGCCCAGATCCTCTATTACATGGCCGAGAACCTCGCCGCCCGGGATGGCGAGTTCGCCTGCCGCGTCGCCGCGATGACCGGCGCGGACGGCGCCGCCGAGGTGGCGGCGTCAATCCGGCGGCTGTTTTCCTATGCCGCCTGGGCCGACAAGTATGAAGGTGCGGTCCACGGGGTGCCGCTGCGCGGTGTCGCCATGGCGATGCGCGAGCCGGTGGGCATCCTTGGCATCGGTTGCCCCGACGGCCTGCCGCTGCTGGGATTCGTATCGCTGGTCGCGCCGGCCATTGCCATGGGGGACCGCGTGGTGGCGATCCCCTCGGAACGCCACCCGCTGGCGGCGACCGATTTCTATCAGGTGCTGGATACCTCGGACCTGCCCGGCGGCGTGGTCAATATCGTCACCGGCGCGCGCGACGCGCTCTCGCATACGCTCGCCGACCATGACGAGGTCGACGCGGTCTGGTATTTCGGAACGGCGGAGGGCGGCGCCGCGGTGGAGCGCGCCGCGGCCGGAAACCTGAAGCGGGTATGGACCAACAACGGGCGCGAGCGCGACTGGTTCGATGTCGACCAGGGCGAGGGCCACGAGTTCCTGCGCCACGCGACGCATGTGAAGAATGTCTGGATACCCTATGGCGAATAGCGATCCTTGATATTAAACCGCGTCCGGGCCGGCGACATTCCGGCATCCACGGCGCATCGGGGACCCGCGGCCGGACCGCGGGCAGTGAACAGGCAAACCAAGAATGGAGGCGTTATGTTTCGCACAACTCTGACCACCATCGCCGGTGCCGTGCTTCTGGCGGCCACCGTTGCCAGCGCCGACGAGATCAAGCCGGCCGTCGTGTTCGACATGGGCGGCAAGTTCGACAAGTCGTTCAACCAGGGTGTGAACGACGGCGTCATGCGCTTCAAGGAAGAGACCGGCATTGCCTATCGCGAATTCGAGGTCACCAACGAGACCCAGCGCGAGCAGGCGATCCGCAAGATGGCGCAGCGCGGCTCCGACCCCATCCTTGGCGTCGGCTTCGCCCAGGTGCCGGCGATCGAGGCGGTCGCGAAGGAATTCCCCAAGGCCCGCTTTACCATCATCGACGGGGTCGTCGACCTGCCGAACGTGCAGTCGGTGGTGTTCAACGAACATGAGGGGTCGTTCCTCGTCGGCATGATCGCAGCGATGGCGTCGAAGACCGGCAAGGTCGGCTTCGTCGGCGGTATGGATATCCCGCTGATCCGCAAATTCGCCTGCGGCTATGTTGCGGGCGCGAAACACGCCAATCCGAAGATCGTCGTGATCCAGAACATGACCGGCACCACCCCGTCGGCGTGGAACGACCCGGGCCGCGGCGCGGAGCTGACCAAGGGCCAGTTCGACCGCGGCGTCGATGTCGTCTACGCGGCGGCCGGCGGCACCGGCACCGGCGTCTATCAGGCGGCCAAGGATGCCGGCAAACTGGCGATCGGCGTCGATTCCAACCAGAACTACCTGCATCCGGGCACCATGCTGACCTCGATGGTCAAGCGGGTCGACGTCGCCGCCTACAACAGCTTCAAGTCGGCGCTGGACGGCACCTGGAAGCCCGGTTTCCAGGCGCTCGGCCTGGCCGAGGGTGGCGTCGACTGGGCGCTCGACGAGCACAACAAGGCGCTGATCACCGACAAGATGAAGGCCAGCGTCGAGCAGGCCAAGGCCGACATCATCGCCGGCAAGATCCAGGTGCATGATTACATGAGCGACAATACCTGCCCCAGGTGAACGGGGAGTCGGGTGCGATGCCGATGAGACACGACGGAGACGATGCCGTCGTGCCGCCGGAGGGACCGTCCCCTCCGGCGCCGCCGGCTGCCATCGAGCTGCGCGGAATCAATAAATCCTTCGGCGCGGTGCGCGCCAACCGCGATGTTTCGATGACGGTCCGCGCCGGCACCATTCACGGCATCGTCGGCGAGAACGGCGCAGGCAAATCCACCCTGATGAGCATCCTGTACGGCTTCTACGGCGCCGACAGCGGTGAGATCCGCGTTGCCGGGAAGCCGGTCCATATCGCATCGTCGCATGACGCCATCGCCGCCGGCATCGGCATGGTCCATCAGCATTTCATGCTGGTCGACAACTTCACCGTTCTCGAAAACGTCATGATGGGCGCGGAATCCGGCCCGCTGCTGCGCGAGAGCATTGAAAAAGCGCATGGCGAACTGACTCGGCTCGCGACCGAATACGGGTTGCATGTCGACCCCGGCGCTGTCATCAGCGACCTGCCGGTCGGCGCATTGCAGCGCGTCGAAATCCTCAAGGCGCTGTACCGCGACGCGCGGATCCTGATTCTCGACGAGCCGACGGGTGTGCTGACGCCGCAGGAGGCGGAGCAGCTGTTCCGCATCCTGAGCGCGCTCAAAGAGCGCGGCGTGACCGTCATCATGATCACCCACAAGCTCGGCGAGGTCATGGCCATCACCGACACCGTTTCGGTGATGCGCCGCGGCAGGATGGTGGCCGAACGGGCGACCGCCGAAACCTCGACCGAAGAACTCGCCGAACTCATGGTCGGCCGCAAGCTGAAGGCCGGGGTCTCGCCAAGGGCGGAAACCGTGGGCGCGCCGGCGCTGGCGGTCGAGCGGCTCTGCCTGCGCGACAGATACGGCGTCGCCCGGATCGACGATATCGGCTTCGAGGTTCGCGCCGGCGAGATCGTCGGCATCGCCGGGGTGTCGGGCAACGGCCAGAGCGAACTGCTGGAGGTGCTGTCCGGGATCACGCCGATGACCGCCGGGCGAATCGTCGTCGAGGGCCGGGAGGTCAGCGTTGCCAAGCCCGCGCGGCCCGATGAGATGCGCGGCCTGCGGCTCGCCCACGTGCCCGAGGACCGTCAGCGGCGCGGCCTGGTCACCGCGTTCACCGCCCGCGAATCATCGATTCTCGGCTATCAGCGGGACCCGGCCTATAACGGCCGGCTGTTCACCGATTACGACGCCGTCGACGGGCATTGCCGCGACCTGATGGAACGGTTCGACGTGCGGCCGCCGCTGCCCGGGATCATCTCCGGCAAAATGTCCGGCGGCAACCAGCAGAAGCTGATCCTGGCGCGCGAGATCGACCGCGACCCGAAGGTGCTGCTGGTCGGCCAGCCGACGCGCGGCGTCGACATCGGCGCCATCGAATTCATCCACCAGCAGCTTGCCGATCTGCGCGACCGCGGCTGCGCCATTCTGATGGTTTCGGTGGAGCTCGACGAGATCATGGCGCTCAGCGACCGTATCCTGGTGATGTTCGAGGGCCGGATCGTCGGCGAGGTCGCCATCAAGGACGCCGACACCAGCACGCTGGGGCTGATGATGGCCAACGCCCATGAGGGCGCCTCGGCTCGTGGCGGCACCTCCGGGGCGGAGCCGGTGGCATGAGCGCCGCGCCCGCCGAACTGCCGCGCTGGATCGATATCGGCCTGATCCCGGTGATCAACATCTGCCTGGCGCTGCTGGTGTCGGGTCTGATCATTCTGGCGATCGGCGAGAATCCGGTCGAGGCGATGGCGATCATGATCCGCGGCGCGCTCGGCTATGGCGAGGGGATCGGCTACACGCTCTACTACACCACCAACTTCATCTTCACCGGGCTGGCCGTGGCCATCGCCTTCCATGCCGGGCTGTTCAATATCGGCGGCGAAGGGCAGGCCTATATCGGCGGTCTCGGCGTCGGGCTGGCCATACTCGCGTTCGACTCCACGCTGCCGTTCTTCCTGCTGCTGCCGCTCGGCATTCTCGCCGGCGCCGCCTTCGGCGCGGCCTGGGCGGCGATTCCGGCCTGGCTGCAGGCCTATCGCGGCAGCCACATCGTCATCACCACCATCATGTTCAACTTCATCGCCTACGCGGTGATGGTCTATCTGATGGTGAACGTCCTCATCAAGCCGGGACAGATGTCGCCGGAAAGCCGGGAATTCGCCGCCGCCGGCCAGTTGCCGTTCATGCACGAGATGCTGGCCGGCATCGGCATTACGGTGACCCCGACCCCGCTCAATCTTTCGATCGTCTGGGCGCTGCTCTGCTGCGTCGGCGTCTGGGCCTACATCTGGCGCACGCGCTGGGGCTACGAATTGCGGGCGGTCGGCCATAACGAGGCGGCGGCGGTCTATGCCGGCGCCCGGCCGCGCCATATCGTTGTCGCCGCGATGTGCATCTCCGGCGCGCTGGCCGGGTTCGTCGGCTTCAACGAGATCATGGGCGTGCATCACCGCCTGTTGCTCAACTTCCCCGCCGGCTATGGCTTCACCGGCATCGCGGTGTCGCTGATGGGGCGCAACCATCCCGTCGGCGTGGTGCTGGCCAGCCTGTTGTTCGGCGTCCTTTACCAGGGCGGCGCCGAGCTCGCCTTCGAGGTGCCGACGATCACCCGCGAACTGGTGGTCACCATCCAGGGGCTGGTGATCCTGTTCTCCGGCGCGCTGGCCTATATGTCGACGCCCTGGGTGACTCGCGTCTGGCGCGCACTGCTGGCCTGGCGGGCCGGCGCAGCCGCGGCGGAGGGAGCCTGACATGGAGGAGGCCTTCGTCTTCGTGGCGCTGACGATGAACGCAACGATCCGCGTCGCGACGCCGCTGATTCTCTGCGCCATGGCCGGGATGTTCTCCGAGCGGTCGGGAATCATCGATATCAGCCTCGAGGGCAAGATGCTGGGCGCCGCCTTCATTGCCGCCAGCGTCGCCGCGGTTACCGGCTCGCCCTGGCTGGGACTGGCCGCCGGCATCGCGGCCGCCAGCTGCCTCGCCCTGCTGCACGGCTTCGCCTGCATTACCCATAACGGCAACCAGGTGGTCAGTGGCGTCGCCATCAACATCCTGATGTCGGGGTTGACGGTGGTCCTCGGCATCGCCTGGTTCCAGCGCGGCGGCCAGACACCGAGTCTCGAGGCGTCGGCGCGGTTCATGCCGATCTCGCTGCCGTTGTCGGAATTCCTGGCCGAAGTGCCGATTCTCGGCACGCTCTACAGCCGGCTGGTCAGCGGCCACAATTTGCTGGTCTATGTCGCCTTCCTCGCCGTGCCGCTGGCCTGGTGGGTGCTGTTCCGCACCCGCTTCGGGCTGCGCCTGCGCGCCGTCGGCGAGAACCCCAAGGCGGTCGATACCGCCGGCATCTCGGTCGCCTGGCTGCGTTATCGCGCGGTGCTGATCTGCGGGCTGCTGACCGGCATCGCCGGGACCTACCTTTCGATCGCCAACAACGCGGCCTTCGTCCGCGACATGACCGCGGGCCAGGGCTACATCGCGCTGGCGGCGCTGATCTTCGGCAAGTGGCGGCCGTGGACGGCTTTCGGCGCCTGCCTGCTGTTCGGCCTGCTCAATGCCATCGCCATCCGGCTCCAGGGCGTCGACCTGCCCGGGATCGGCGAGGTGCCGGTGGTGTTCATCCAGGCGCTGCCCTACGTCCTGACCGTGGTGCTGCTGGCGGGCTTCATCGGCAGGGCGGTGGCGCCGAAGGCAATTGGCGAGCCGTATGTGAAGGAACGATAGGATGGACGACGCGATGTTTGCGCTTGCGGCCAAGGCGATGGAGAAGGCGCACGCGCCCTATTCGGGTTTTCATGTCGGCGCCGTCGTGAAGGCGGCGAACGGCCGGCTCTACGCCGGATGCAACGTCGAGAACGCCGCCTATCCGGAGGGCTGGTGCGCCGAGACCACGGCGATCGCGCATATGGTCATGGACGGCGAAACCAGGATCATCGAGATCGCCGTGATGGGGCGGGGCGACGCGCTGGTCACGCCGTGCGGCGGCTGCCGGCAGCGGATCCGCGAGTTCGCCGGGCCGGAAGTGCCGGTCCATGTCTGCTCGCCGGAGGGATTGCGGAAAACGACGACGCTCGGCGCCCTGCTGCCGTTGTCTTTCGGGCCGGAGAACCTGGCATGACGGCGATCCGGAATAACGTCGATCTCATTGCCGGGCGAACCGGCGGGCTGAAGCCTCGTGTGGGAATCGTGCTGGGGTCGGGGCTCGGGCCCTTCGCCGACGACGTCGCCGACGCCACGGTCGTCTCCTATGGCGATCTCGAGGGGTTCCCCACGCCGGGCGTCGGCGGCCATGCCGGAAGGCTGCTCGTCGGGCCGGTGTCGGGAACGCCGGTGGCGGTGCTGCACGGCCGCGCGCATCTTTATGAATCGGGCCGGGCCGACGCGATGGCGGCGCCGGTCCGCACCCTGGCCGCGCTCGGCTGCGAGGCGCTGCTGCTGACCAATGCGGCGGGCAGCTTGCGGGAAGAGGCGGGGCCCGGCGCGGTGATGGCGATCACAGACCATATCGGGCTGACCGGGGTCTCGCCGCTGTTCGGCGCCGCCGGCGACGACCGTTTCGTCAACATGGTCGACGCCTACGATCCGGATTTGCGCGCGCGTCTGCACGACACCGCGGCGCGGATCGGCCTGGCCCTGCACGACGGGGTCTATGCCTGGTTCTGCGGGCCGCATTTCGAGACCCCCGCCGAAATCCGCGCGGCGCGCGTGCTGGGCGCCGATGCGGTCGGCATGTCGACGGCGCCCGAATGTATTCTCGGCCGCCATGCCGGGTTGCGCGTGGCGGCGCTCTCGATGGTCACCAACCTTGCCGCCGGTATGGGCGGGGCGGCGCTGAGCCACGAGCAGACCCTCACCGTGGCCGCCACCGCGGCCGCGGACGTGCGCCGGCTGCTGAAAGCGTTCCTGGAGGACTGGCCCGGATGAGCTTTCTGCCGCAGGAGATCATCCGCCGCAAACGCGACGGCGCCGCGTTGAGCACTGAGGAGATCGCCTTCATGGTCCGCGGGCTGACCGATGGTTCGATCTCCGAGGGTCAGATCGCGGCCTTTGCAATGGCGGTCTTCTTCCGCGGCATGACCATGGACGAGCGTGTGGCGCTGACCCGCTGCATGGTGGAGTCGGGCGAGACCCTGTCATGGGGCGATGCCGGGGGCGGCCCGGTTCTCGACAAGCATTCGACCGGTGGCGTCGGCGATAAGGTGAGCCTGATGCTGGCCCCCATTCTTGCCGCCTGCGGTGCGCTTGTGCCGATGATCTCCGGCCGCGGCCTCGGCCACACCGGCGGCACCTTGGACAAACTGGATTCGATCCCGGGCTACGACACGGCGCCGGATATCGGGCGGTTCCGGCGCTGCATTGCCGAAGCCGGCTGCGCCATCATCGGGCAGACCGCGGACCTCGCGCCCGCCGACCGGCGGCTTTATGCGATCCGCGACGTGACGGCGACGGTCGAGTCGATCCCGCTGATCACCGCGTCGATCCTCTCGAAGAAGCTCGCGGCGGGCCTCGAGGGGCTGGTGATGGACGTGAAGACGGGCAACGGCGCCTTCGCCGCCGAGCTTTCCATGGCGCGGGAGCTGGCGGAAAGCATCGTCGCCGTCGCCAACGGCGCGGGGCTGAAGACCGCGGCGCTGATCACCGACATGAACCAGGTGCTCGGCCGCTCCGTCGGCAATGCCGTCGAAGTCGCGGAGTCGGTCGCCTTTCTGCGCGGCGACAAGGGCGGGCGGGACGCGCGGCTCCTAGAGGTCGTGCTGGCGCTGGCCGCCGAGATGCTGGTCATCGGCGGGCTCGCGCAGGACCGTACGGCGGGCCAGGCCATGGCGCGGACCGCCCTGGATGACCGGCGTGCCGCGGCGGCCTTCCAGCGCATGGTCGCGGCGCTCGGCGGGCCTTCGGACTTCATCGGACGGCCGGACGCGCATTTGCCCGCGGCGCCCGTCAGCGTCGCCTGTTTCCCCGACGCGGCCGGCATCGTGACCGGCATGGACACCCGCGCGGTCGGCGTCGCGGTGGTTGCGCTCGGCGGCGGCCGGCGTCACGCCGACGATGCGATCGATCCTGCGGTGGGGCTGACGCAGATGTGCGGCCTCGGCGAACGGGTCGACGGCGCGCATCCGCTGGCGGTCATCCATGCCGCCGACGCGGACTCGGCGGAAGCCGCCTGTCGGGCGCTGCGCGAGGCGATCGAGATCGGCGGCGACGCGCCCCCCGTCGCCCCGATCGTCGTCGAGCGCGTGCATGCGGGCGGCGTGGAGGCGATGCCATGAGCCGGGCCATCATTCTCGTCCTCGATTCGCTGGGCATCGGTGCGAGCGCCGACGCCGACCGGTTCGGCGATACTGGCGCCGATACGCTGGGCCATATCGCGGAGGCATGCGCCGCAGGCAAGGCCGACGGACAAGGCCGCAGCGGCCCGCTTGCGATCCCCAATCTGGTGCGGCTCGGGCTGGGTATGGCCGCGCTGGAGAGCAGCGCCCGCCCGGCGCCCGGGCTGGAAACGATAACGCCGCCCGAAAGCGCCTGGGGCTATGCGGTGGAGCAAAGCCGCGGCAAGGATACGCCGAGCGGCCACTGGGAGATCGCGGGCCTGCCGGTGCCACTCGACTGGCACTACTTTCCGCACGAGCGGCCCAGTTTTCCGCCGGACCTGATCGCCGCGCTGGTCGCGCGCTGCGGCCTGCCCGGCATCCTCGGCGACTGCCACGCGTCGGGGACCGAGATCATCAAGGATCTCGGCGCGGAACATATCCGGACCGGCAAGCCGATCTGCTACACCTCGGCCGATTCGGTATTCCAGATCGCCGCCCATGAAGAGCATTTCGGGCTGGAGCGCCTGTACGCGGTCTGCGAGGCCGCGCGCGAGCTGGTTGATCCGCTGAACGTCGGCCGGGTGATCGCCCGGCCCTTCACCGGCGAGAATGCCGAGGGCTTCACCCGCACCGCGAACCGGCGCGACTACACCACCCCGCCCTTCGCCGATACGCTGCTGGATAGCGCCGTCGCGGCGGGGCGGGAGGTCGTGTCGGTCGGCAAGGTCGCGGACATCTTCGGCGGGCGCGGCATCACCAGGCGGGTGAAGGCCGGCGGCAATATGGCCCTGTTCGACCGCCTGATGGAGGAGGTCGACGAGGCCGCGGACGGCGCTATCGTCTTCGCCAACTTCGTCGATTTCGACACGCTCTACGGCCATCGCCGCAACGTCGCCGGTTACGCTGCGGCGCTGGAGGAATTCGACCGCCGTCTGCCCACCCTGGAGCACCGGCTGCA
Source organism: uncultured Alphaproteobacteria bacterium (assembly GCA_947259105.1). GTDB lineage: Bacteria > Pseudomonadota > Alphaproteobacteria > UBA8366 > JADFVY01. The sequence continues at coordinate 1,611 of CAMYKU010000072.1, read as the reverse complement.
TCCCGGCGACCTCGTGCTGATGACCGCGGACCACGGCTGCGATCCGACCTGGACCGGCACCGACCACACCCGTGAGCACGTTCCGGTGCTGTTTTTCGGGCCCGGGGTGCGCGCCGGTTCGCTGGGACGGCGGGGGAGCTTCGCCGATATGGGACAGACCATCGCCGGCCATCTCGGGCTCGGCGCGCTGGACCATGGCGTCGCGTGTGCATTGGCATGACGCGGGATATCCCCAAGGCGGAACTGCATTGCCACCTGGAAGGCACGGCGCCGCCCGCGCTGGTGCGGCGGCTGGCCCACCGCAACGGCATCGCGCTGCCGGATGGGCTGTTCGCCGACGCGGACAATTTCGCCTGGACGGATTTCCCCGACTTCCTGCGCGCGTACGACGCCGCCAGCATGTGCCTGCGCAAGGCCGGGGACTATCGCGACATCGCTTACGAATATCTCGCCGCCTGCGCCCGCGAAGGCGCAATCTATGTCGAGATGTTCACCTCGCCGGATCACGCGGCCGAAATGGGCATGAGTTATCTCGACCACCTCGAAGGAACGGTGGCGGGCATCGAAGACGCCGAGCGCGATTTCGGCATCGTCGGGCGCATCATCGTCACCTGCGTGCGCCATCTCGGGGCGGAACGCGGCCTCGCGGTGGCCAGGGACATGATCGCCGAGCCGCACCCTTACGTGGTCGGTTTCGGGATGGGCGGCGACGAGACGGCGTTTCATCTGCGCGATTTCCTGCCCGTCTTCCGGCTGGCCGCCGATGCCGGCCTCGGCTGCACGGTCCATGCCGGCGAGGTTTGCGGGCCGGAGAGCATCCGGGCCGCACTGGATGAGCTGCCGGTAACGCGGCTCGGCCACGGCGTGCGCGCCATCGAGGAGCCGCGCCTCGTGGAGCGCATCGTCCGCGACGGCATCGTGCTGGAGCTCTGCCCCCACAGCAACTTGGCGACCGGCGTCTACGAGGACATGGCATCGCACCCCTTCCCCGCGCTGCTGGCGGCCGGCTGCAAGGTGACGCTCAACTCCGACGATCCGCCTTATTTTGCGACCTCGATCGGTCACGAATACGCCACGGCGGCGGCGGATTTCAAAATGGACGACGCGGCCCTGCGCGCGGTGACGCGAACCGCACTGGCGGCCGCCTTCGTGGGCGAGGATACCCGCGCCGGCCTGCTGGCCCGCCTGGACGGGGCCGGTCAGGGACTGAAGACCCCGGCGTCCGCAGTGGCAGAGGCGCCGGTTTGTATGACGAGTGAAGACGACAACACAGAAAGGGAACGGCATGAAACGTAATGCATTTTTGCAGGGTGTGGGACTGATCGCAGGGGGGATCGGCCTGCTCTCCCTTGTCACGACGGCCGCGAATGCGGGCGAGCCGAACGACAATCTGAACGCAACGCTGTGGATGCAGTCGTCGGTGGAGTATGCCGGCGTAACGATGGGCGCCTATCAGCTGGCCACCGTCATGCTCGACAAGGCGCTGGCCGACAAGAACTGGACGGCGGTCCCCGGAGAGCAGGGGGGCAGTTTCGCGGACAAGCCGCCGGCGGTGATCCTCGATGTCGACGAGACCGTTCTCGACAATTCGAAGTACCAGGCCTGGATGGT
>CAMYKU010000071.1 GCA_947259105.1 uncultured Alphaproteobacteria bacterium | reverse complement strand
ATGCGCTTGCCGCCCGGGTCTTCCAGCCGCAGGCGGCCGAGGAACTCGGCGCCCGCGAACGCCGTGAGAGAGGCGGCCGGCCAGGGCCGGTATGCGACCGACGCGATGACCGGGACGCTCCGGTCCTCGCCGATGCCGCCGGGGGACGGGCCGCTGTCGTCGAGACGGAACCGGACCGTCTCGTAGCGGCCGGTCAGACCGAGATCGACCTGCGCGCCCGCCTTCCAGGTCAGGGTCAGGCCCGGTCCCTGCGACGCGGCGAGGCCGCGCCCCGTCGACAGCGAGATTGTGTCGGTGATGTTCCAGTCGAGCGCCAGGATCGGAAACACCGTGTGGCCGTCGCCGAGCCTGGTGAACCAGCCGATGCCGGGGCCGATCGCCAGGTCCGGGCCGAACCGCCACGTGCCGGCGGCGAGCACGCCTTCCGTGCGGCCGTCGTTCAGCGCGGCGTCGCTCTCGGCGTTCCACCGCACCGACGGAATGACGATGACGTCGATCTTTTCGGCCGGCGCGAACCGGATCGGCACGCTCGCGCGGAGGTCCCGGATGTTCCGCCACGGCTTGCCGCCGCCGATGTCCGTCGAACCCGAAAAATCATAACGGCTTTCGCCGGCGCCCAGAGCGACCGAAACACTGTTGCGGCGATCCCAGGCATAACCGGCGCCCGGCTGAACGAACCAGCGGGAAACGGCAAAGCTGCCCTGTCGGTCGAGCCCGGTGTCGAACTGGTAGACGCCCGCACCGGCAAGGCTGAACACGAACGGGCCGCGTTGCGCCTCCTGTGCGCGCGCCGCCGGGGTCGACAGGCCGGTCACGGCGAAGGCGAGAAGGACGAAGCGAAGCATCGGGTCACTCCATGAAAGAATGGCGGACAACGGGGAGAGCCAGGGACCGCTGGCCATCGGACCCGACCGGGATTTCACCGGCAAGCCCCATGCACCATAATCTGTTAACTCGGGCGCTCTTGCAATGCCATGGCAACACCGGCCGCCCACCGCCTGTGCGCTGGTCCCGTCGGTCGAACAGCGCGCGGTCTTGTCGGGTCGGCTGTTCCTGGCGTCCTCAGCGAATTCCCCGTGGCGGCCAGCTGCCAGGGCTCAGGTATCGGGGATCGGGGCCGCCTCCAATTCCGGATCCCCGTCCTCCGTCCTCCGGGCCCCCTCCACCCTGCTCCTCTCGCGCTCTCGCGCGTGGAGGTCGGCGAGGAATGCCGCGGTGTCGGCGTGGGCCGCCGTGTCGCGGTCCGCCGCATCGCCGGGCGTCTCGCCGCCGGTGAGGATCGCGGCGATCTTCCGGGCGGCGCGCCGCGCCGCGGCGCGGTCCGGGGGTTCGCCTCCGGCCGCCGATTCCGCCGCCGCATCCCCCGCCCCGGCCGCCGCCGATTCCGCGTCTTCCCGCGGCGGGCCGAAGCGGCGGGCGCGGCGGTCGAGGGTCTCGCTCTGGCGCTGGAAGAGGTGCAGCATCCGCGCCGCCTCGCGCAGGTACAGCGCCTCGATCTGCGGATGGTCGGCGCATTCGGCGGCGCGGCACAGGCAGCGCATGGCGGCGGCGTGAACGGCCGTCATCTGGGCCACCAGCATGCCCTCCAGCGGGTCGCGCGGGGCCAGCGCCATCGCCGCCTCGATGGCCGCCAGGACCGCCGATGCGCCGTCCTCGTCCCCGTCCGCTTCGGCCGCCGCCGCGCCCTCGGCCCCGCCCGGAGCGGCCGCCCCGGCCAGCTCGCGCATCAGCCGCAGCGCCTGGTGCGGCGCCGCGCCGCCCGTCGCCGCCGAAAGATTCCCCGCCATCGCCGAAAAATCCGCCGCCGTCAGGTCCCGTGCCGATACATCCATGGTTTCGTCCTTTCCGATGATGTTTCGTGTTGAACCACAGAGACACAGAGACACCGAGAGGGCGGAGCGTTCGCGGGATTCTGCAGTCCCGGCAAAGGCGAGCCGCCCGCAGGGCATTGTTCAAGGACAGGCGGGCGGACTCGCCGCGCACTCTGTGTCTCTGTGTCTCTGTGGTGAAAAAACGGCGAACCGCGGAGGAGCAGTCTCCCTCCGCGGTCAGGCCCAATTCCGGAACGTCGCCATTCTATGGATTGCAGGGTCTGCCTTCAACCGGGAATCGGGGATCGGGATCAGGGGGCCTCGCGCCGCCATCGGGCGCAGATATCAAATCTGCGCCCGTCTCCCGGGGCCAGCCCGGCGCTCGGCGGAGCGTGGCTCCAACATCCCCTTCGAAACCCGCGGAAAACTCCGGTGCATGGGGTTGTTCCGCGCGGCGGGCAGAGGTCACGGACCCGAGGGCAGCGCCGGCGGCCAGTCCCGATCGCCGGGGGCCGGCCGGCGCCATGGGGCGCCGGATATAAAATCCGACGCCCTGATCCCGTAGCCATCCCGCTGGCCGGCGCCGTGTGGGCGCCAGGCCACTCAGCTATGCGAGAAAATGTCCTGGTCCGACCATCCGGCGAGGTCCAGGTCGGCGCGCGTGGGCAGGAAATCGAACGCCGCCCGCGCCAGATGCGTCCGGCCCTCGCGGGCCAGCATCGTATCCAGTTGTGCCTTGAGCTGATGCAGGTACAGCACGTCGCTGGCGGCGTATTCGCGTTGCGCCCTGCTGAGCTCCTCGGCGCCCCAGTCCGAGGATTGCTGCTGTTTCGAGATATCGGTATTGAGGAGTTCCCGGCAAAGATCCCGCAGCCCGTGCCGGTCGGTGTAGGTCCGGGCCAGCCTCGAGGCGATCTTGGTGCAGTAGACCGGGCGGCAGTCCACGCCGAGGTGGCGGCGCAGCATCGCGACGTCGAATCGCGCAAAATGAAACAGTTTGAGGATGTCGGGCGATTCCATCAGCGCCTTGAGGTTGGGGGAATCGCGATGCCCCTTGGGTATCTGCACCAGATGGCAGACCCCGTCGCCCGCCGAGATCTGGACGAGGCACAGCCGGTCGCGATGCGGATTCAGGCCCATGGTCTCGGTATCGACGGCGACGCAGTCCCCCAGGTCGAGACCGTCCGGAAGATCGCCGCGATAGAGCTCGATGTCCAAGGGTTGCCCCGTTTTACAGAAAGAACCGCCGAAGCGGTTATGGTGCCCAGGAGAAGACTCGAACTTCCACGACCTTGCGGTCACAGGTACCTGAAACCTGCGCGTCTACCAATTCCGCCACCTGGGCTCCGGGTCGGGCGGAATGTCATGAATAGCGGGCGGTTTGTCAACGGATTTTACCCCCTCTCGGGGCAATTCTGGGCTTTTAAAGCTCGATCGGCCCCAGCGCCCGCGCGACCTCATACTTCGAGACGGCGCTGCGCGCCTCCTCAGCATGAGGGCACAAAGGCTGTTGGAGCCTCATGCTGAGGAGGGCCCTGAGGCCCGTCTCGAAGTATGAGGTCGCGCCGCTGGCGCAAACGCGAACCCAATCAAACCTGAACGGCTCCAATTGCCCGCCCGGCACGATTGTTTTTCGTCGGCCGCGGCGGTTTTCGACTGGCATACGGCGTATCGCAGGGTGTAATTTCCATCGCGATTGGCGGCATCTCGCATGGCGGCACCTCGCCGCAGCGCAAAACGGCGGAGAAGGACAATGAAAGGCAAGCTCGTAACGGTCTTCGGCGGCTCCGGATTCATCGGCCGCCATGTGGTGCAGCGTCTGGCCGCTGCCGGCGCGCGGGTGCGCGTGGCCGTTCGCGACCCCGTGGAGGCCGCATGCCTGCAGCCGATGGGCGATGTCGGACAGATCGTGCCGGTGCAGGCATCGGTGACCCATGAGGGCTCGGTCCGCGCGGCCGTCGCGGGTGCCGACGCCGTGGTGAACCTGGTGGGAATCCTCTACGAAAAGGGTCGCCGGAAGTTCGATACGATACACCGCCAGGGCGCGGGCATCGTGGCGCGTGCGGCGAAGGATGCGGGGGCCGCGACGCTCGTCCACATGTCGGCGCTGGGCGCGGATCCCGAATCCCGCTCCCGATACGCGGCCAGCAAGGCGGCCGGCGAAGCGGCGGTGCGCGCGGCGTTTCCGGAGGCCGTGATCTTCCGGCCCAGCGTCGTGTTCGGCCCGCAGGACGCCTTCTTCAACCTGTTCGCATCGCTCGCCCGCTTTACGCCCGTCCTGCCGGTGATCGGCGGTGGCGGCGGGACGAGGTTCCAGCCGGTCTATGTCGGCGACGTCGCCGATGCCATGATGAAGGGCCTGGGCGACCGGACCTGCGCGGGGAAGACCTACGAGCTCGGCGGTCCGGCCGTTTACAGTTTCAAGGAAATCATCGAGATGATCCTGCGCGAGACCGGCCGCAAGCGGCTGCTGCTCCCGTTCCCCTATTTCCTCGCCACGGTCGAGGCCTGGTTCCTGCAGCTCATGCCGAAGCCGCTGCTGACCACCGACCAGGTCAGGCTTCTGAAAACCGACAACGTCGTCTCGGGCGATCTGCCGGGGCTGGCCGAACTCGGCGTCGCGCCCACGGGCGTTGAGGGGATCATCCCTTCCTATCTTAGCCGCTACCGCGCCGGCGGGCGGTTCAGAACGCCGCTGCAGGTGTGACGGCGCAGATATACACCCGGTTCAGATATACACCCAGTACAGCAGCGCGCCGCCGAGCGCGAGGCGGTAGAGCACGAAGGGCATGAAGCCGGACGTTTCCAGCCAGCGCATCATCACGGCGATGGACGCGATGCCGGCGACGAAGGCGAGTCCGGCGGCCAGGGCGGCGTCGTAGCCGAGCTGGACATTGCCGCCCTGCCACAGATCGTAACCGGCCAGCAGGCCGGCGCCGGAGATCGCCGGGATCGACAGCAGCAGCGAAAACCGGGCGGCCTCTGTCCGTTCCATGCCAAGAAAGCGCCCCGCCGTCATCGTGATGCCCGAGCGGCTGGTGCCGGGTATCAGCGCCAGGACCTGGGCGAGCCCGATCGCCAGGGCGCCGAAATAGCCGATATGCTCGATGCGCTGTAACGTCATGCCGATCCGGTCGGCCGCCCACAGGACTATCGCGAACACGATCGTCGCCCAGGCGATGACCTCGACGTTGCGGAACAGGGGGATGATCGCCTCACGGCCGAAATATCCGGCGGCGGCGATGGGCAGGGTGGCGATCAGCAGCATCGCCGCGAGCCGCGTGTCGGGCCCGCCGCGGAAGGTGAGCAGCCGCAGCGATCCTCTGACAATGCGCAAGAGATCGCGCCAGAAATAGATGACCACCGCCGCCAGCGTGCCCACATGAACGGCGATGTCGATGGTCAGGCCCTGATCCGGCCAGTCCATTATACGCGATGTGATCACGAGGTGGCCGGACGAGCTGATCGGAAGGAACTCGGTCAGCCCCTGGACGATCGCCAGAATCAAGATCTGAATAAGCGTCACGTTGCGCAACCCTGGCGAATCGTCCTGATTATTCCGCTTGCCGCACCGCTTATGCCATAGACAACCGCCACTATCCACCTTCCCCGGATTTGGCAAAAAGGTCCAAATCGGCCATTTCCGGAGGGAGCTGCTTTCAATTCGCAATAAATCTCTGCGGCTTTGGATGCAGAACACCAATATAAGACAGCATATCTGACCGTTTTTGCATTTTTTCTCGCATATCCGGGTCGTATGGGCTATAGCTAGCGTTCCATCAGAAGACAGGAAACGGGCCTTAACGGGGGCCGAAGACGCGCGAACGGTCCGCGACGGTGACGCTGACCGCTGGACAACCAACCGGACAGGCATATGACGAAGAGAAGCAAGGCGAGCACGCCACGCGCGCCCAAGGCGCCCGCGGGTGACTACAAAGGCATGCTGCAGTTCGTCGAGACGGACCCGCAAATGCCCGACAAACGCGGTGCGGAGGAGCGCCGGAAGGATTTCGACGAGATCTATTGCGAGTTCGAGCCGGTCCGGGCGGCCGAACAGGCCTCGCGCTGCTCGCAGTGCGGCGTGCCGTTCTGCCAGGTGCATTGCCCGCTGCAGAACAATATCCCGGACTGGCTGATGCTGACCGCGGCCGGCCGGCTCGAAGAGGCGTACGCCCTGGCGTCGGCGACCAACAACATGCCCGAGATCTGCGGCCGCATCTGTCCGCAGGACCGGCTCTGCGAGGGCAACTGCGTCATCGAACAGTCGGGCCACGGCGCGGTCACCATCGGCTCGGTCGAGAAGTACATCACCGATACGGCGTGGGAAATGGGCTGGATCAAGCCCGTGCAGCCCGCCCGGGAACTCGACCTTTCGGTTGGTATTGTCGGCGCCGGCCCGGCCGGCATGGCGGCGGCCGAGCAATTGCGCCGAAAGGGCTATCAGGTCCATGTTTACGACCGGTACGACCGCGTCGGCGGACTGCTGGTCTACGGCATTCCCAACTTCAAGCTGGAAAAGGACGTGGTCGCGCGTCGCAGCAAATTGCTGCACGACAGCGGCGTCAACTTCCACATGGAATTCGAGATCGGCCGCGACGCTTCGCTCGCCGAGGTGAAGGCGCGCCACGACGCGGTGCTGATCGCAACCGGCGTCTACCGCCCGCGTGAGCTGCATGCACCGGGATCGGGCCTCGACGGCATCGTTCCGGCGCTGGACTATCTGACCGCGAGCAACCGCAAGGGGCTGGGCGACAGCGTGCCGGATTTCGACTCCGGCCGGCTCGACGCGAACGGCAAGAACGTGGTGGTCATCGGCGGCGGCGATACCGCCATGGACTGCGTGCGGACGGCGACGCGGCAAGGCGCGAAATCGGTCAAGTGCCTGTATCGCCGCGACCGCGGGAACATGCCCGGCTCGCGGCGCGAGGTAGAACACGCCGAGGAGGAAGGCGTCGAGTTCGTCTGGCTGACCCAGCCGGTCGCTTTCCTCGGCGAGGAGACGGTGCGCGCCGTGCGGGCCGAAATCATGCGGCTCGGTGCGCCGGATGCGTCCGGGCGGCAGATGCCGGAGGTGATCGACAACTCGGCCCACAACATCGATGCCGATCTGGTGATCACCGCGCTCGGCTTCGACCCCGAGGACCTGCCCGCCATGTTCGGTGAGAAGAACCTGCCGGTCACCCGCTGGGGTACGGTGAAGATCGATTACGGCACCCTGATGACCCCCATGGAAGGCGTGTTCGCGGCCGGCGATATCGTGCGCGGCGCCAGCCTCGTGGTTTGGGCCGTGCGCGACGGGCGCGACGCGGCCGAGGGGATCCACACCTGGCTGCGGTCGCGCCGGGAAGACGCGCTGGCGCTGGCGTCCTGAACGCCCGGAGAGGAAGTTCGAGATGAACGATTTCGTCAGATCATGGACCGAGAACGCCGCGCGGCTCACCGCCGGGCACGCCTATCATCCGTCACAGGAGCACGACGCCTGTGGCGTCGGCCTGATCGCCTCGATCGACGGCCGGCCCCGCCGCGAGGTCGTCCTGGCCGGTATCAAGGCGCTGAAAGCGGTCTGGCACCGCGGCGCGGTCGACGCGGACGGCAAGACCGGTGACGGCGCCGGCATCCACGTCCAGATCCCGCAGGATTTCTTCAAGGAGCATATCCGCCGCACCGGGCATGAACCGGGCAAGGGTCGGCTTGCGGTCGGTATGGTCTTCCTGCCGCGTACCGATCTTGCCGCGCAGGAACGCTGCCGGTCGATCGTCGAATCCGAGATCCTGCGCGTCGGCCACACCATCTATGGCTGGCGCCAGGTGCCGGTGAACGTCGAGGTGATCGGCGAGAAGGCCAACGCCACGCGGCCGGAGATCGAGCAGATCATGATCTCCAACGAACGCAATGTGGACGACGAGCAGTTCGAAACCGATCTCTACACGATACGCCGCCGCATCGAAAAGGCGGTGTTTCGAGAGAACATAAACGATTTCTACATCTGCTCGCTGAGCAACAGGTCGGTGATCTACAAGGGCATGTTCCTGGCCGAGCAGTTGACGGCGTTCTACCCGGACCTGCTGGACGACAAATTCATCTCCAGCTTCGCGATCTACCACCAGCGCTATTCGACCAATACCTTCCCGACCTGGAATCTGGCGCAGCCGTTCCGCGTCCTGGCCCACAACGGCGAGATCAATACCCTCTTGGGCAACGTCAACTGGATGAAGAGCCACGAAACCCGGCTCGACGACCCGGCTTTCGGCGACAATGTCGACGATCTGAAGCCGATCATCCAGATCGGCAGCTCGGATTCGGCGGCGCTGGACGCGGTGTTCGAAGTGCTGATTCGGGCCGGCCGCGACCTGCCGACGGTGAAGGCGCTGATGATTCCCGAGGCGTGGTCGAACAGCAAGAGCATCCCGGACGCGCATCGTGAGTTCTATACCTATGCCAGCGCGGTCATGGAGCCCTGGGACGGGCCGGCCGCGATCTGTGCCTTCGGCGGACGCTGGGTGATCGCCGGCATGGACCGCAACGGGCTTCGGCCGCTGCGCTACACCATCACCCGGGACGGGTTGCTGATCGCCGGCTCCGAGACCGGCATGGTCTACGTCGACGAACACGATACCGTCGAGAAGGGCCGGCTCGGGCCAGGCCAGATGATCGCCGTCGATATCAAGGACGGCAAGCTCTACCACGACCGGGAGCTCAAGGACCGGGTGGCGGCCGCCCGCCCATACGGGCACTGGGGCAAGAACGTCAAACACCTCGATATGCTGGCCGCCGGTGCCGGAGAGACCGTCGACGATCTCACACCGGAAGATCTGCTGCGCCACGAGGTGGCGATCGGCTGGTCGATGGAGGATATCGAGCTGATCCTTCACCCCATGGTCGAGGAGGCGAAGGAGGCGGTCGGCTCGATGGGTGACGATACGCCGATGGCGGTGCTGTCCGATACCTACCGCGGGCTGCACCATTTCTTCCGCCAGAATTTCAGCCAGGTCACCAACCCGCCGATCGACTCGCTGCGCGAGCGCCAGGTGATGACGCTGGCGACCCGTCTCGGCAACCTCGGCAACGTGCTGGACGAGGATGAAAGCCAGCTGGCCATCATCCAACTCCCCTCTCCCGTCCTCATGAACCGGGAGTTCGAATCGATCCGCGACCATATGGGCGAAACCGCAATCGAGATCGACTGCACGTTCGACCCCGATGCCGGCCCGCACGTCATGGCCCACGAAATTGCGCGGATCCAGCGCGAGGCGGAGGATGCCGTGCGCGGCGGCTGCACCCATGTGATCCTCAGCGACACGGCAATGGGTCCCGCGCGCGCGCCACTGCCGACGATCCTGGCCGCCGGCGCGGTCCATACCCATCTGGTGCAAAGCGAACTGCGGACCTTCACGTCGATCAATGTGCGAACGGCGGAATGCCTGGACGTGCACTATTTCGCCGTCCTGGTCGGCGTCGGCGCGACGACGATAAACCCGTGGCTCGCCCAGGCCGCCATTGCCGACCGGCATCGCCGCGGCCTGTTCGGCGCGCTCTCGCTCGACCAGTCGCTGCGCCACTACAAGCAGGCTGTCGACGACGGGCTCCTCAAGGTCATGTCGAAGATGGGCATCTCGGTCATCAGTTCCTATCGCGGCGGCTATAATTTCGAGGCGGTGGGTCTCAGCCGCTCTCTGGTCGCCGAGTTTTACCCCGGCCTGCCCAGCCGCATTTCGGGCATCGGCCTGCACGGCATCCAGCGCAAGGTCGGGGCCCAGCATGCGCGCGGCTTCCGCGAAGACGCCATCGCGCTTCCGGTCGGCGGCAACTACCGCTATCGGCGTGGCGGCGAACCGCACAGCTGGGACGGCAACGCCATTCACACGCTGCAGCGCGCGGTGGAAAGCGATTCGTATGGCGCTTACAAGAAGTACACCGAGTTGCTGCGGGCGCTGCCGCCGATCCATCTGCGCGACCTGCTGGATTTCCGCGCGGTTCGGGAGCCGGTGTCGGAGGCCGAAGTCGAGTCGATCACCGAGATCCGCAAGCGGTTCGTCACGCCGGCAATGTCATTGGGCGCCTTGAGCCCGGAAGCACACGGCACGCTGAACATCGCCATGAACCGGGTGGGTGCGAAGTCGGACTCCGGCGAGGGCGGCGAAGACCCGGAGCGCTACAAGCCGAACGCCAACGGCGACAATCCCAATTCGGCGATCAAGCAGGTCGCGTCCGGCCGCTTCGGGGTGACGGCCGAATACCTCAACATGTGCCGCGAGATCGAGATCAAGGTCGCGCAGGGTGCCAAGCCCGGCGAAGGCGGGCAGCTTCCCGGCTTCAAGGTGACCGATATGATCGCGCGTCTGCGCCATGCGACGCCGGGCGTGATGCTGATCTCGCCGCCGCCGCATCACGACATCTATTCGATCGAGGACCTCGCGCAGCTGATCTACGACCTCAAGCAGATCAACCCCGACGCCAGGGTCTGCGTGAAGCTGGTGGCGCGCTCCGGCATCGGCACCATCGCGGCCGGCGTCGCCAAGGCCAACGCGGATATCATCCTGATCTCGGGCCACAATGGCGGCACCGGCGCGTCGCCGCAATCCTCGATCAAGTATGCCGGGCTGCCGTGGGAGATGGGCCTCGCCGAAGTGCATCAGGTGCTGACGCTCAACCGGTTGCGTCACCGGGTGCGGCTGCGCACCGACGGCGGCATCAAGACCGGGCGCGACGTGGTGATCGCGGCGATTCTGGGCGCCGAGGAATACGGCGTCGGCACGGGTTCGCTGGTCGCCATGGGCTGCATCCTGGTGCGCCAGTGCCACACCAACAAGTGTCCGGTCGGCGTCTGCACGCAGAAGCCCGAGCTGCGGGCGAAATTCACCGGCACGCCGGAAAAGGTGGTCAACCTGTTCAGTTTCCTTGCCGAGGAAGTGCGCGAAATCCTCGCCTCGCTGGGCGTGCGCTCGATCAACGATGTGATCGGCCGCACCGAATTTCTCACCCAGGTCAGCCGCGGCTCCGAGCATCTGGATGATCTGGATCTCAACCCCCTGCTCGTGCAGGCGGATACCGGGGGCTATCCGAGCTATTGCTCGCTGGAAGGCCGCAACGAGGTGCCGGAAACGCTGGATGCGCAGATGATCGCCGACGCCGGGCCGCTGTTCGAGGCCGGCGAGAAGATGCAGCTCACCTACAACGTCCACAACACCGACCGCGCCGTCGGCACCAAGATGAGTTCCAAGATCACCCGCCAGTTCGGCATGACGGGCCTGAAGCCGGGTCACCTGACGGTTCGCTTGCGCGGTTCCGCCGGCCAGTCTCTGGGCGCATGGGCGGTGCGGGGAATGAAACTGGAAGTGTTCGGCGACTCCAACGATTATGTCGGCAAGGGCCTGTCGGGCGGCGAAATCGTGGTGCGGCCGATGGTCACCAGCCCGTTGATCTCGAATGAGAACACGATCATCGGCAATACGGTGCTCTACGGCGCGACCGCCGGCAGACTGTTCGCCGCGGGGCAGGCCGGCGAGCGGTTCGCGGTCCGGAATTCCGGCGCCGACGCGGTGGTCGAGGGGTGCGGCTCCAACGGCTGCGAATACATGACCGCGGGCACGGCGGTCATCCTCGGTCCGGTGGGCGACAATTTCGCCGCGGGCATGACCGGCGGCATGGCCTTCGTCTACGATACGGCCGCGGATTTCGAAATCCGCGTCAATCCGGGCTCCGTGGTCTGGCAGCGCATCGAGCCGGGCCACTGGGAAGACCAGTGCCGGGCGCTGATTGCCGCCCATGTCGCGGAAACCCAGTCCCGCTGGGCCGACCGGATCATGCGCAACTGGGATACCGAAAAACTGCGTTTCTGGCAGGTCGTTCCAAAGGAAATGCTGACCCGGCTGGAGCACCCGGTTTCCGCCGCCGCCGCCGCGATGACCGCCTGAACGACCCCGTCGTGCCGGCCGCGTGCGGCGCGCAGCAGGGCTGGCGCGCGGCACGCGGTTGCGGCTATAAATGCCGCCCATGCGCATCCTCTATCACCTCTGGCTGTCTCCCGAGAGCCGCACGATCCGGCTCCTTCTGGCTTCGAAGGAGGTGGAATTCGAGATGCGGATCGAGAAGACCTGGGAGCGCCGGGCCCAATTTCTGGCGATCAACCCGGCCGGCACCGTGCCGGTGCTGGTCGAAGCGGACGGCGCCGTGGTCGCGGGCCCCAGCGCGGTCGCCGAATATGTCGACGAGATCTACCCCGAACCGCCGATGATCGGCGCCGAACCCGCGGCCCGCGCCGAGGTGCGCCGCCTCGTCGACTGGTTCGGCAGGAAATTCGGCAGCGAGGTGACGGCGAACCTGGTCGACGAGAAGATCATGAAGCGTTTCCTGGGATTGGGGCAGCCGAGTTCCTCGGCGATCCGTGCCGGGCAGGCCAATATCCACCACCACCTCGACTATATCGGCTGGCTCTGCGAGCGCCGGAAGTGGCTCGCGGGCGAGGCGTTCTCGCTGGCCGATATCGCGGCGGCGGCGCATCTTTCGGCGGTCGACTATCTCGGGGATGTTCCGTGGAACGACCACGAGGCCGCGCGGGACTGGTACGCACGGGTCAAGTCGCGTCCGGCCTTCCGGCCGCTGCTCGCAGATGCGATCCCGGGCTGTCCGCCGCCCAAGCACTATGCCGATCTGGATTTCTAGGGCAGATTCACGCAATCGATGGCGCCCCGCCATGGGGCAGGAGACAAAATGGCAAGCTCAGGCTCGAAGAAAGTGATCTATGCCGCACTGATTGGCAACTCGCTGATCGCCGTGACGAAATTTGCGGCGGCGCTCTACACCGGGTCTTCCGCCATGTTCAGCGAGGCCGTGCACTCGCTGGTCGACAGCGGCAACCAGTGGCTGCTTCTGTACGGCATCAAACGCTCGCAGCAGCCGGCCGACGACCGCCATCCGTTCGGATACGGCATGGAGCTGTATTTCTGGTCCTTCGTCGTGGCGATCCTGATCTTCGGCGTCGGCGCGGGCGTTTCCATCTATGAAGGCGTGCAACGGATATCCCAGCCCCACCCGATAACCAGTCCCTATATCAACTACGCGGTGCTGGCGCTGGCGATGGTGTTCGAGGGCGTTGCGTGGTGGGTCGCCTTCCGCGAATTCAACCGCGTAAGAGGCCGGCGCAGCTGGATGGCGGAAATCAGGTTCAGCAAGGATCCGACCGTGTTCACGGTGCTGTTCGAGGATTCGGCGGCCATGCTGGGCCTGGTCGTGGCCATGGCCGGCATTGCCGCTGCGCAGGCGTTCGACATGCCGGTGCTGGATGGCGTCGCCGCCATACTGATCGGCGTGATCCTGGCGGTCACGGCCGGATTGCTGGCCTATGAATGCAAGGGATTGCTGATCGGCGAGGGGGCCGGCGGCGCCGTGGTGCGCGGCATCCGCGAGATCATCGGCGAACAAAAGGGCATCAAGTCGATCAACGAGGTCCTGACCATGCATTTCGGCCCCGCGGACGTGCTGGCGAATCTGAGCATCGATTTCACGGACGGGCTGTCCGCGAACGATGTGGAGCGCACGGTTTCCGCGTTGGAACGCGCGATCAAGAAAACTTATCCTGAAATCACCCGCATCTTCATCGAAGCGCAGAGCGCCACGGGCCATGCGGCCGCCGTGCGTGACGGCAAGTAAACGCCATTCACCACACCAATGCGGCTTGCCGAAGCGGCGTCAGGCGCTCTCGTCTTCCGCTTCGTCTGCGGCCGTGTTTTCCGCCGTGTAGTAAACCGGCTTGTCGCCGCGCGAGCGGCTGCGATACGAAATCAGCAGCCCGTAAAGGCTGATCAACAGCACGACCAGGAAAATCAGCAGGAGGAAATCAAGCATTGTTTTCAACCCCATTATTGCTGCGGCCGGGGTGCGCGCACCGTCGGCGGCATTTATGGTAGCCGCAATTCGTTAACAGAGTTTTGCGCGGGCCGCCGGCCCTTGCCTTGACGATACGCCGCCGGTATGCGGATATCGGGCGGGCAAACACCCTGGGACAAATCTCCGCACGGTATCGAAACATGGCGAATCGGCTGTTCTGCTTCGGGATGGGCTATACGGCGCAGGCCCTTGCCGGCGACCTCCAGGCCGAAGGATGGACGGTGGCCGGCACCACGCGCACGCCGTCCGCACGGCGCGAACTGGCCGCACGCGGCTGGGACATGCACCTGTTCGAGTCCGGCCGGCCGCTGGACGATCCGGCGGCGGCGCTCGCCGGCACGACCCATCTGCTGGCCTCGGTGCCGCCCGATGAGGCGGGCGACGCCGTACTGGTCCACCACGCGGCGGACATTGCGGCGCTCGGCGGTCTGGCCTGGTCCGGCTACCTCTCCACCACCGGCGTGTATGGCGACCGGCAGGGCGGCGAGGTCGACGAATCCTCGGATTGCGCGGCGTCCTCGCAGCGCGGACGCCGCAGGGCCGCGGCTGAAGGCGCGTGGCTCGATCTTTGGCGGGATCACGGGATCCCGGTCCACGTCTTTCGCCTCGCCGGCATTTACGGGCCGGGCCGCAACGCGCTGGAGACCGTACGGCAGGGCCGGGCCCGCCGGATTCGCAAGGCGGGACAGGTCTTCGGGCGGATCCATCTCGACGATATCGTCCAGACCCTGCGCGCCTCCATGGCGCGGCCGAACCCGGGCGCGGCCTACAATCTTGCCGACGATGAGCCGGCGCCGCCCGATGCGGTGATTGCCCATGCCTGCGAGCTGCTGGGCGTGGAGCCGCCGCCGCTTCAGGATTTCGAGACCGTGAAGGACAGCCTGTCGCCAATGGCGCTCAGCTTCTACGGCGAGAACAAGCGGGTCGCCAACCGGCGCATCAAGCAGGAGCTCGGCGTTGCCCTGAAGTGGCCGACCTACCGGGAGGGCCTCAAGGGGCTGCTATAGCGGCGATCTCGTCCACGGCGCCGCTCATGGGGCGAATTCACGGCAGTGGCCGGAGGGCTGGAAACGCGGGGCGAAACCGGTTAAAACTCTGGCAACGCATGGTTTGTCCGGACCGGCGCCGCAAGGGCGGCGCGACACGGTCGCGGGGCAGCCATCAACCGGGCGATAATGTCCGGATAATCGATTTTGCCAATGCAGGGAGATATCGTTATGCAGATTTTCCGATCCAAACACGCTGTGCTGGGCGCGGCAGCCGGTGCGATCATGGTGATCGCAGCGCCGCTCGTCCAGGCCGCAGAAGTCACCGTGGCGGTTACCGCCATCGTCGAACATCCGGCGCTCGATGCGGTGCGCGACGGCATCCGCGACGAGCTCGAGGCCAACGGCTACAAGGTCGGCGAAAACCTGACCTTCGTCTATGAGAGCGCCCAGGGCAACCCGGCCACCGCGGCGCAGATCGCGCGCAAGTTCATCGGCGACAAGCCCGACGTCATCGTCGCCATCGCCACCCCGTCGGCGCAGGCCGCGGTCGCCGCGACCTCCGATATCCCGGTCGTGTTCTCGGCCGTGACCGACCCGCTGGGGGCCAAGCTGATCGGCAATCTCGACAAGCCGGGCGGCAATGTCACCGGGTTGTCCGACATGTCGCCGATCGCCCAGCATCTCGACCTGATCAAGGAAGTCACGCCGGGCGCGAAGCGCATCGGTGTCGCCTACAATCCGGGCGAGGCCAACGCGGTCAGCCTGGTCGACCTGCTTAAAAGCGAAGCGCCGGGCAAGGGCATGACGATCGTTACCGCCTCGGCGCCGAAGTCCTCCGACGTGCTGGCCGCCGCGCGCAGCCTGGTCGGCAAGGTCGACGCGATCTACGTGCCGACCGACAACACCATCGTCACGGCGCTTGAATCGGTCATCAAGGTCGGCATCGACAATGGCATCCCGGTCTATAGCGGGGATACCGATTCGGTGCAGCGCGGCACGATCGCGGCGCTCGGCTTCAACTACTACGACATCGGCCGACAGACCGGAAAAGTCGTGCTGCGTATCCTGAAGGGCGAGAGGCCCGGCGATATCCCGGTGCGCATCGCCGAGGGCACCGATCTGTTCGTCAATCCGGCGGCGGCGAAGAAGATGGGCGTGTCGATCCCCGAGCCGCTGATGACCCGCGCGACCAAGGTCGTCGAATAGACAGCGATCGGTCCTGATCGGGATTTAGTATCCCTTGTCCGACGTCGCATTCCTGGGGGCGATCGAGATCGGATTCGTATTCGGTCTGGTCGCCCTCGGCGTCTATCTGTCGTTCCGTATCCTGGATTTCCCGGACCTCACGGTCGACGGCAGTTTCACCTTGGGCGCCGCGGTATCGGCAACGCTGATCGTCGCCGGCATGAACCCGTATCCGGCGACCGGTATCGCCATGATCGCCGGGGCCTCGGCCGGGCTGGTGACGGCCTTCCTCAACCTGCGCTTCGGCATTCTGCACCTGCTCGCCAGCATCCTGACGATGACGGCGCTCTACACCGTCAATCTCAGGGTCATGGGCAAGCCGAACGTGGCGCTGATCAACGAGGCGACCATGCTGACCCCGTTCGAGGGGTTGGGGTTGACGAATTTGTATCTCCGCCCGGTCTTCGTCGGTGCGATCGCGGTGCTCGCGGCGGTATCGGTCGCCTGGTTCCTGCGCACCGAATACGGGCTCGCCATGCGCGCCACCGGCGCCAACAAGCGCATGGCGCGCGCCCAGGGTATCGAGACCGCCCAGAAAACATACGCCGGCATGGGGCTGAGCAACGCGCTGGTGGCGCTGGCCGGCGCACTGTTCGCGCAAACCAACGGTTTCGCGGATTCTACGATGGGCATCGGCACCATCGTCGTCGGGCTGGCCGCCGTCATCATCGGCGAAACGCTGCTGCCGACCCGCACGATCCTGGTGGCGGTGCTGGCCTGCGTGGTCGGCTCGGTAATCTACCGGATCGCCGTGGCATTGGCGTTGAATGCCGACTTCCTTGGCTTCAACGCCTCCGACCTCAATCTGATCACCGCCGTGCTGGTCGCCTTCGCGCTGATCCTGCCGCGGCTGCGCGCCCGGATTTCCGAACGTGCGGGCAAAAGGCGGTCGTCATGATCCGCACTCGCTCGCTCACCGTCACCTTCAACGCCGGCACGCCGCTGGAGACGCGGGCGCTGTGCGGCGTCGATCTGGACATCCCGCAAGGCGAATTCGTCGCGGTGATCGGTTCGAACGGCGCCGGCAAGTCGACCCTGCTAAACGCGCTGAGCGGTGAGGCGGCAATCACCGCCGGGTCGGTCATGATCGACGAGACCGACGTCACCGGCTGGAGCGCGCCGCGCCGGGCGCGGCTGATCGCGCGGGTGTTCCAGGACCCGATGGCCGGCACCTGCGCCGAGCTGACGGTCGAGGAAAATCTGGCGCTGGCCTGTGGACGCGGCCGGCGCGGCACGCTGCGAGCCGCCTTGCCCCGGGAGCGCCGCGAGGAATTCCAGGATCTGCTGGCGACGCTCGGCCTCGGTCTTGAAACCCGGCTCGGCGACAGTATGGGCCGGCTGTCGGGCGGCCAGCGGCAATCGGTCAGCCTGCTGATGGCGACCCTGCGGCCGAGCAGCATATTGCTGCTCGACGAGCATACTGCCGCACTCGACCCCAAGACCGGGGCGGCGGTGCTGGACCTCACCGACCGCATCGTCAACGAGAAGAAACTGACCACGCTGATGGTCACTCATTCGATGCGCCACGCGCTCGATCACGGCAGCCGCATCGTGATGATGCACGAGGGCCGCATCGCCTTCGACGTGAAGGGCGAGGAACGCGCCGGCCTCGACGTCCCCGACCTGCTGGAGATGTTCTCCCGGGTGCGTGGCGAGGAACTGGACGACGACAAATTGTTGCTGGCATAGCGCGATTTCGAGGTTCCTTGGTCTCGGGGTTCGTGAGTCTTTTGGCATTCACTTGTTAGGCGCCGGCATCGAGCGACCTCATACTTCGAGACGCGGCTGCGCCGCTCCTCAGCATGAGGGCACAAAGGTAATTGGAGCCTCATGCTGAGGAGGGCCTTCAGGCCCGTCTCGAAGTATGAGGTCGCTCGAT
>CAMYKU010000070.1 GCA_947259105.1 uncultured Alphaproteobacteria bacterium | reverse complement strand
CTTGTCGCCGTTCAGACCCTTGGCCGCAGCCGGCGAACCGAGCCCGCCCAACAGGAGCAGGGACACCGACGCCAGGGCGACCAGCCAGCTTCTCGCGCCATTGCTACGAGTATAGGGGCGCGCCTCACCGCCGCATCGCGAGTGGTTTGCAGGGAAGTCTCTCATCTTGGTTTCTCCTCTTGGCTCGAATTGTCCCGGACGAATTCGTAATCTCGTTATGGTTTTAACATATGCAATAATGTCCTAAAAGAACATTTATTCTTATATTTGCAGATTTCTTGGATATTTCATTAACTTCTTGGTAATATTTCTGTGCATTTGACGACCGTCAATAGGCTCCAGTAGTCGAACTTAATCAATTGAATTTTCCCGTATTTCGAGCATTCATGGCGAGCCGGTTCGACTTGTCGCCGGCTCTCCATCCGGCCGCGTTGTGCCGGTTCCACCGGCGCGGCGAGGGCCCGGAATCAGCCCCGCATGCGTGCCGATTTCGGGTCGAACAACGGTTCTGTGAACAGCGTCGCCTTGCGCATTTCGCCGAGGATCTCGATCTCGAATTCGGCGCCGTCGGCGATCATCTCGACCGGCACGAAGCCCAGTGCGACCGATTTCTCGACGTAGTGCGCGTAGCCGCCCGAGGTGACGTAACCGACCACCGCGCCGCCCTTCCAGATCGGCTCCCAGGCGACGACGTCAGCATCGGCCGCCTCGACAACGAAGCTCGCGAGGCGGCGCTTCGGCGGGTCGTCCCTTTCGGCCAGCGCGGCATTGCGGCCGAGAAAGCCGGGCTTGCCGTAGCTCACGAAGCGGTCCATGCCGGTTTCCATCGGCGTGTAGTCGGGCTTGTATTCGCGCATCCAGGAGCCGAAGCTTTTCTCGAGACGCAGGCTCATCATCGCCCGCACGCCGAACGGGCGCAGGCCCAGGTCCGCGCCCGCAACCGCCAGCGCCTCATACAGCGCCGCCTGCCGCTCCACGGGCACATAGATCTCGTAGCCGAGGTCGCCGGTGTAACTGACCCTTGCGACGATGGCATCGATGCCGCCAGCGGCTATCTGCCGCACCGAGAGAAACGGGAAGGCCTCGCCGGAGACGTCCGCTTCGGTGACGCGCCCCAGCAACTCGCGCGCCTTCGGCCCGGCGATCTGGAAACCGATGCGCTCGCGCGAGACGTTGCGGAGGTCCACGCCACCGTCCGGCAGATGCCGCTCGAACCAGCGCATGTGGTAGCCCTGGGCGGCGTAGGAGGCGGTAAGCTGGAAGCGCTCCGGCCCCAGCCGCATGACCGTGAAGTCGCCGATCAGGCGACCGCTTTCGCTGAGCATTGGAGTCAGCGATATCCGCCCTTCGCGCGGCAGGCGCCCGGCCATCACGGTATCGAGCCAGGCCTCGGCGCCCGCTCCCGTGACCTCGTATTTGCCGAAGTTGTGGATCTCGTTGATGCCGACGGCGGTGCGCACGGCGCGGCATTCCTCGCCTACGGTCTTGAACGCGTTCGAGCGCCGGAACGAGGGGATCTCGAATCGGTCCTCGCCTTGCGCCGCGAAGTAGTTGGCGTGTTCCATGCCATAGGCCGAGCCGAACACCGCGCGCTGTTTGTCCCAGATGTCGTAGGCGGGCGTGGTGTGCAGCGGCCGGCCGGCGGGCAGTTCCTCGTTGGGATAGGTGATGGCGAAGCGGTGCTGGTAGTTCTCGCGCACCTTGGCCACCGTGTAGGGCTTCGTGCAGTAATCGCCGAAGCGCGCCACGTCCATCGCGAAGACATCGCGCGAGGGCGCGCCCTCGACCATCCATTCGGCGAGCGTCAGCCCGACGCCGCCGCCCTGGCTGAACCCGGCCATCACGGCGCAGGCCGACCAGTAGTTCTTGAGGCCCGGCACCGGGCCGACCAGCGGGTTGCCGTCGGGCGCGAAGGTGAACGGGCCGTTGATGACCTTCTTGATGCCGGCCGTCTCGAGGCACGGATAGCGGTGATAGGCCATTTCCAGCGAATCGGCGATACGGTCGAGATTGTCGGGCAGCAGCTCCAGCCCGAAATCCCACGGTGTGCTGTCGACCGACCAGGGGTCGCAGTCCTGCTCGTAGATGCCGATGACGAGGCCCCTGCCCTCCTGCCGGAAATAGCTCTCGCCGCCCGGGTCCATGACGTGCGCCAGCTCCGTGTCGAGATTGTAGACCTCGGGGATATCGTCGCTGACGAGGTACTGGTGCTCCATCGCCTGCAGCGGCAGGTAGACGCCCGCCATCTCGCCGACCTCGCGGGCCCACAGGCCGCCGGCATTGACCACATGCCCGGCGCGGATGGTGCCCTGTTCGGTAACCACGTCCCAGCTGCCGTCCGGCCGCGGCACCAGCTCCTCGACCTTGTTGTGCTGGTAGATCTCGGCGCCCTGCATCCGCGCCGCTTTGGCATAGGCCTGGGTGGTGCCGGCCGGGTCGAGATGGCCGTCGAGCGGATCGTACAGCGCGCCGATGATGCCGTCGGTGCTGATCACCGGGCAGAGGCGCGCGATCTCGTCCAGCCCGACGATCTCGGTATCGAGTCCCATGTGGCGGTGCATGGCGCGCGCTGCCTTGAGGAAATCCATACGCTCGGGCGACGTCGCGATGGTCAGCCCGCCGACATGATGCAGCCCGCAGGACTGGCCGGAAATCTCCTCGAGCTCCTTGTAGAGCCGGATCGTGTAACCCTGCAGTGCGGCCATGTTGGTGTCGGCGTTCAGCGTGTGGAAGCCGCCGGCGGCATGCCAGGTCGAGCCCGCCGTGAGCTCCGCGCGCTCGATCAGCACCACGTCGCGCCAGCCGAACTTGGTCAGGTGATAGAGCACGCTGCACCCGACCACGCCGCCGCCGATCACCGCCACCTGCACGTGGGATTTCATGGGTTACGCGCCTCCTGCCGGATTCCAATAAGCCCTCTCCCGCTGGCGGGGGAGGGTTGGGAGGGGGTGGAAAAACCCGCAAGCGAACCGCGCAAGGCGCAGTTGCCGTATTTTCTTGAGCCAGCTCGCGCCGGCGACTCATGTGCTTTCCACCCCCTCCCCAACCCCTCCCCCGCCAGCGGGAGAGGGGCATTTAGGTACGTCGCGCGACATTCTCCGGCCAGTGCTCCCATCCTCACCCCAGCACCGAGAAACTGCTGTCCGGGTTGATCTCGCGCAGCCGCGAATAGAAGTCGATGCTCACGTCCCGGGCGATATGCTTCAGGCGGAACGTCACCGGGTCGCGGTCGTGGTCGCGGCCGTCCTCGCAGGCCTCGATCAGGTCGGCCATCATCTCGCCGGCGATCGGCGCGTTCTTGAACTGGTTGCCGCTGGTGCCGACGGCCATGTAGAAGCCCGGCAGATCGGACTTGTCGTAGATCGGAATCCAGTCGTCCGTTACGTCATAAAGACTGACCACGCCCCTGGTCTGGCCGGGAATTCCCAACTCCGGGAAGCGCTGCGCGAGGCGCATGACCATGACCCGCCACTGCTCGGTGAAATCGTCGTTGTAGTCGTCGGGATCGACCCATTCGCGCGGGTCGCACGCCGGATCCTCGCTGCCGACCAGCACGTAGTTTCCGGTCTCCGGCCGGCAGTAGGCGCCGATGTCGCTGTCGGAGTAGACGGTGCCGTCATGCTCGAAATCGAAGCCCGCGGGCGACGGCACGTGGGCGACCTCGTGGCGCAGCGCCCGGGTCCTGATCTTCATGCCGTCCTCGACTCCGGCCATGCGGTTGACCTTGAAGGAATGGGGCCCCGCGACATTGACCACGACCGGCGCGTCGGCCGCCGTGCCGTCGTCCAGCGTGACCCCGGCGATCCGCCCGGCCCGCATGCGGATTTCCGCGACCCGGCTGTTGAACCGGAAGCCGGCGCCGGCGTCCTCGGCCGCACGCTGGATGTTGTGGGTCGCAAGCTGCGGGTCGTTGACGTAACCGCCGGTCGGGAAGAACACCGCGCCGGAAATCCGCTGCCCGTTCGGCGCGCCGAAATCCGGATCCTCGGGCCGCTTCGCCGGGGCGAAGGCGTTCAGGTCGATGACCGGCAGCCGGTCGCGCAGCGCCGCCGGGTCGAGCTCCTCGTAGGGCGCGCCGATCTCGTCCATGATCGCCTTGGTCGCGGCGAGCTGGCCGTTCTGTTCGGTCTTCAGGAGGGTGCAGCCGCAATTGACGTAGCGCGCCAGGCCGCGCTCGTCCTCGATGCCCAGGAACCCGCGCCAGTCCTTCCAGTAGAAATGGCTCTCATAGGCGATGGCCGACCCGTCCACCGTCGAATAGTAGGGCCGGATGATGGCGCAGGACGCGCTGGTCGAGCCGTAGCCCGCCGCCGGCAGCGAATCGACGACCAGCGGCTTCCAGCCCTTGCGCGCCAGCGCCAGCGCGGTCGCCGACCCGATGATGCCGGCGCCGATAATGATGGAATCCCAAGTCTCCGACATGCCCGCCCCCGGGAGCCATTGTGTTTTCGCCTGCCTTTATCCACCACGATATCGGCTGCCGCCGCCGCACCGGCGACGACTCTTAGTCACCCAGAAACGACACGGGAGCGCGTCCCCGCGTCAGCGGTCTTCGGGCGTCCACGCGCCCCGCGATCCACGATTGCGCCTCGGCGACCGGCGGTTCGGCGACGGCGGCGACGCGCGGATTGACGGGGTATGACATATCGGTTTCGCTGCTCCAGCATCGGCCCGCGGCCAATTGCGCCCCTTATAGCGGCACCGCACGGGAGCGGAAAGCGCGGCGGAGGGTTTTTGTGATTCCGGCGACAACACACTTCACTCAAGGTCTTCGCCCTGTCAATCAGCGGAAACAAGTAAACTGGACTGGACCCCTTGGGTGAGACGGTAAATCAGGGACAGGTTGCGTCTGGCGCCATGGGTCGCCGCGCGACGTTCCGCGATACACCTGTTTTTCCCATGCCCCCGCTGAAACCCGCGGAAAACGCCGGTGCATGGGGTTGTTCCGAACAATTGCCGCCCCGCGTCACATCACCGCGCCGACCAGCCAGGGCACGAATTCGTTGTCGCCCAGCCCCAGCGCCTCGCTCTTCGACGCCTCGCCGGAGGCCACGGCCAGGAGCAGCTGGAAGATCCGCTCTCCCACCTCCCCGACCGGGACGCCCTTGTCGAGGATCACGCCGCAATCGAGGTCCATGTCCTCTTCCAGCCGCTCGTACATCGGCGTGTTGGTGGCCAGCTTGATCGAGGGCGCCGGCTTGAAACCGAAGGCGGAGCCCCGGCCCGTGGTGAAGCAGACGAGGTTGGCGCCGCTGGCCACCTGGCCGGTGATCGAGGCCGGGTCGTAGCCCGGCGAATCCATGAACACGAAGCCCTTTTCGGTGACCGCCTCGGCGTATTCGTAGACGCCGTTCAAATTGGTCGTCCCGCCTTTGGCGGCGGCGCCCAGCGATTTCTCGAGGATCGTGGTCAGCCCGCCCGCCTTGTTTCCCGGCGTCGGGTTGTTGTCCATGCTGCCGCCGTTGCGCGCGGCATAATCCTCCCACCACCGGATCCGCGCGATCAGCTTCTCGCCGACCGCGCGGCTGGCGGCGCGGCGGGTCAGCAGGTGCTCCGCGCCATAGATCTCCGGCGTCTCGGCCAGGATCGCGGTGCCGCCGTTGCGCACCAGGATATCCACCGCCGCACCCAGCGCCGGGTTCGCGGTGATCCCGGAATAGGCGTCCGACCCCCCGCATTGCAGCGCGACCGACAGGTGGCTCGCCGGGACTTGCCGCCGCTCCACCGCGTTGGCGACCGGCAGCATCTCGCGGACGATCCGCACGCCCGCCTCGATGGTGCTGCGGGTGCCGCCGGTATCCTGGATGTTCATGACCCGGAAGGCCGGGCCCTCTTCGAGCCCGTAGGCGTCCAGCAGGAAACTGATCTGGTTCGCCTCGCAGCCAAGCCCGACCAGCACCACGCCGGCGAGGTTGGCGTGCCGCGCGTAGCCCCACATCAGCCGCTGCAGAATCGCGAAGCCGTCGCCGTCGGTCGCCATGCAGCAGCCGAAACCGTGGGTGAACGCGACCACCCCGTCGACGTTCGGATACGCCGCCAGCGCGTCGCCCTCGAAGGCGCGGGCGATGGCCTTGCCGACGGTCGCCGAACAGTTCACCGTGGTCAGCACGCCGATGTAGTTCCTCGTGGCGACCCTTCCGTCCTTGCGCACGATGCCCCGGAAGGTCGCCCGTTCCGCCTCCGGCAGATACGACGTCGGCCGCGCGTCCACACCGAAGGCGTAATCGCGCTCGAAGGTCGCGAAGGCGCAGTTCCGGGTATGCACATGGCTTCCCGGCGCGATATCGGCGCTGGCGAACCCGATGATCTGGTTGTACTTGCGGACGGGATCGCCGGACCCGATCGCGGCGGTGGCGATCTTGTGTCCGGCCGGAATCTCATCCAGCGCCGTCACGGCCTCGCCGGGAATCACGGCGCCGGCCGCGATCGCCGATCGCGCGACGACGACGTTGTCCGCGGCATTGAGCCGGATTGTCAGCGGCGTGGTTTCGGTCATGTCATGCCTCCCGATCCAGGCGATGGGCCGCGGTGCACGCTTTGCCTCGTCCTCCGCCTGTGCTAAAGCGGCTACCATGACGGACAGGACAACGCAGCACAAGGCGACACTGGCGGCCCGCGCGCTCGGCGAGGTTGACGCGGCGACCGGCGAGATCATTCCGCCGATCCACATGGCGACGACGCTGCAGCGCGACGAGAACTACGAGAAGCGCGGTGGCCGGCAATATATCCGCGACGGGGGCCACGCCTTCACGCAGCCAGAGGCCGTGCTGGCGGCGCTGGAGGGCGGCGCCGACGCGATGCTGTTCTCGGCCGGCATAGCGGCCTGCACCGCCGCGTTCCAGGCGCTCGCGCCCGGCGACCACGTGATCGCGCCGGACGTCATGTATCACGGGGTCGCCCGCTGGCTGGAGGAAGTCGGCAAGCATTGGGGCCTCGAGGTCGACTTCGTCCCGGCCGGCGACCTTGGGGCAATGAAAGCGGCGGTCCGGCCCGGCCGCACCCGGCTGGTATGGATCGAGACACCCGCCAACCCGACATGGACCGTGACCGACATCGCCGCGGCCGCCGACATCGCCCATGAAGCGGGCGCGCGTCTCGGCGTCGACAGCACCGTGGCGACGCCGGTCCACACCAACCCGATCGCCCTTGGTGCGGACATCGTCGCGCATTCCGCCACCAAGTATCTCAACGGCCATTCCGACGTCCTCGCGGGGGCGCTGATAGGCGCGCGCGACGACGAATTCTGGCAGCGCATCCGCCGCCACCGGTATCTCAACGGCATGCTGCCCGGCGCCGTGGAGGCGTGGCTGCTGCTGCGCGGCATGCGGACCCTGTTCGTCCGGGTGCGTCAGGCCAGCGCCAGCGCCCGGGCCATCGCCGAGCATTTCGCCGCGCACCCCGGCATCGAGCGCATACTCTACCCGGGCCTCGCCGGACATTCCGGACACGCGGTGGCGGCACGCCAGATGCGCGACGGGTACGGCGCGATGCTCTCGCTATGCGTCCGCGGCGGCGCCGAAGACGCGATCCGTATCGCGAAAGCCTGCAGGATTTTCCTGACCGCAACGTCACTGGGCGGCGTCGAGAGTCTGATCGAGCATCGCCACACCAGCGAGCCACCTGGCACCACGACACCGGAGAACCTGCTGCGCCTCTCGATCGGCATCGAGGAGACCGCGGACCTCATCGCGGATCTGGAGCAGGCGCTGGCCGCGGCTGGAACCTCTTGACGCCTGCCGGCGCCATCGCTAGTTAAGGCGCACCGTTGCGGGCCCTCGACGCGCCCGGGGCCGGCCCCTTGCGGAGGGATGGCAGAGCGGTAATGCAGCGGATTGCTAATCCGTCAACCCGATTGGGTTGCGGGGGTTCGAGTCCCCCTCCCTCCGCCACCCCGGGCAGGCTTTCCCACCGGGTACACTTTCGGCGCAAAACCCGGTACCCTTTGATCCGGCTGGGACAAGACGGACGGCACCGTGGTCGGCAGAGGGGTTGGATGGAAGCAATGCTTTGGACCGGATCGAAGATACGGGCAGCGTTTGTTCTGGCTGCGCTCATCATGGCAGGCCCGACGGCGCACGCCGCCGACCCGTTCAAGAGGTCGGGGTTCCGGTTGGACCCGAGCGACTATGCCTTGCTGGGCGCCGCCGCCGAGAAGCTGTACCTCGTGGACGGAGTCGAGGTGGGGTCCGTCGAGGAATGGAACAATCCCGAGACCGGCAATCACGGCACGGTCAGGCTGATCGGAACGCCCGAATATCAGGGCATGCCCTGCCGCCGGCTGCAGCATGACATAGAAATCAAGCGCGGCAGGGATCCCTACCGATTTACCCTGGATCGCTGCAGGACCGACGACGACGAGTGGAAGATTCTTACTCAATAAACAGAACGTCCCGCTCCTGCGCGAAGATAAGTCCGCACGGCCGCCTACTGCCCAATCAGTCCCTCGACCCCCTTGGTGATGGTCTCGGTCGTCCCTTCGAGAATTTTCCCCGGCAAGTTGGATGGCTTTTGCTCGGTCGTTTGTTCCGGCTGCTCGGGCGTGGTTTGACCGCCGGTTGAATCCGCCCGCACAACGCAGTCTCCTTCTTTGAATGTGCCCAGTTCGCCAAGCCCGAGGAGGAGTGCCGGCGGATAAACAAGGCCAGCCAGCAACCCCCCGACCCTGCGTCTCACCGCGGCGCGGTCGGAGCTGTATTCCGGATTGGCCAGGGTGCCCCGGACGTGCACCGGGACCGCAACGCTCAGCGTCATCTGCTTTATCCCCGGGGTGATGATCAGATCCAGCGCCTCCGTCCCCAAATCGACTGTTCCGTCGCCCACAAAGGCCGCCACATCGGTGTCGAGGAGAAACCCACTGGTCGTCGCCACGCCCTTTTCGATATTGAAGACTCCGAGCACGCAGTTGACCGCTGAATAGCCGCCGACGTTGAGCGTAAGGACGTTGCTCAGAATCCGTGTTGGCCCGCCAACCCATGTTTGCAGCGTCCTGGACCTGATCCTGCCCTTGCCCATCGCCAGCAAAACCTTGCCGTCGAGGTTCGCCATGATGCGCCGAACCGAATTGCCCCGGCCGGTGACATCGAAATCGAAATTGACCTGCCCCTCGACCGTGCCGGCGCGTGAAGTTTGCGCGAGCAAGATCGCCATGTCGACCTTTCGCAGCGTCATCCGGGCGGCCAGCCCGCTCGTTTGCGCGCGACTATCGATCTGCACCGCGCCGTCAAGCACGCCATTATGCGTTTCCGCCTTGAGTGACTGGACGTCGAGGAGTCCGTCCCTCAGCGAAAGGATGACAGAGGCTTTCTTCAGAAGCGGCTGCCGGCCGGTCACCGTCGCGGCGTCGAGGCGAAGCTTGGCGTCGACGGCCTTGAGCACTTCCAGCGGCAGCGGATCGTCGGGAAAGATCCGGTCCGGTTTTTTCGCTGGTTCATGCGGCCCGGCGCCATCGGCATCGCCCGCAGTGCCGACAAGGAAGGCGAGATCGATCTTGCCGGACGAGAGACCGGCGTCGATGAAGGGACGCCCGCCGGTCAGCGTCAACGTCACGTCACCCGCGAGGTCGCTTTCACCCACGCGTGCGGTGAACGCCGACGATCGGATCGTCGCCGTGGCATCGCCGGTCAACCGCGTCGAAATCGCGTAACCGCCCAACGCCGGCATCTCCCGGCCCACCAGCACGGACAAATCGCCGAACTGCTCGCCATTGGCGGTGACCGTCAGATCCAGTCCCGCTGCCCTGGCGGGCTCGGCAATCGTGCCGGCAACTTTGATGACGGCGCCGGACAGGTTCGCCTCGATCGACGTTATGAGCAGTTCGTTGTCTTTCAGCGAGAATACCGCGACCGTGCCTCGCAACGGCGCATGACCGACGCCCAGGGCCGCGAGATCGATCCTGTCGGACGCGAGTCTCGCATCGACGGCAGGATGTTTGCCGGACAGCGTCACCTGCGCGTCGCCCGAAATGTCGCTGCCACCCAGTTGCACCGCCAGGCCCGATATATTGATCACGGTGGCGGCATCGCCGGTCACGTGCCCCGTCGCCGAATACGCGCCAAGCGTCCCCACCTTCCCGCCGAACTGTTCCAACAGATCGCCGAGCCGGTCGCCCCGTGCCGCGACGGCCAGATTCAGCCCCGCGTGTGTACCGGCGTCCGCGATCGTCCCGTTAACGGTAACTGTTGCGCCGGCAAGAGTCGTTTCAAGCGACCTGAGATTCAGTGTCCTGCCCACAAGGGATACGGTTGCGACCGTATTCTGCAATTTCGGGTTCGTGGCGACCCCCAAGGCCGCAAGGTCGATCTGACTGGATGCGAGTTTCGCGTCGATTACCGGATCCGCGCCGCCGCGTGTCACCGACGCCTCGCCCGTGAGGTCGCTGGCGCCGATTTGCGCCTTCAGCCCGGCCAGCTTGATCGTCGAGGCGATGTCTCCGGTTACCCGCGCCGACACCGAATAGGCACCCAGCGCCGGCACTGTCGTGCCGATGAATTCCGAAAGATCGCTCGTCTGATCGCCTTTCAGCGAGACCGCCAGATCCAGGCCGCTGCCCGCAAGGGGCCCGGCGACCGAGCCCGTCACTGTTACGGCGGCGCCGGCAAGTTTCGCGTCGAATGATTCGATCTCGAGCTTGCCGTCTTTCACGGAAACAGCCGCAACGGCATCCCGCAACGATGCGTTGACGTATACGCCCAGAACCACGCGATCGATCTCGTCGGATACCAGATTCGCCTCTATGGCTGGCTGTTCGCCGGCCAGCCTTACCGACACGTTGCCGGAAAGATTGCTCCTGCCCAGCTGCGCCTTCAGTGCTGCGAACTCGATCACTGTCGCGGCGTCTCCGGTCACCCGTGCCGAGAGCGAATAGGCGCCCAGATTCAGCACTTCGGTACCGGCCAGTTCGGAAAGATCGCCAAACTCGTCGCCGCGGACGGCTAACGTGAGATCGACACCGCGCCCCATGAGAGGCGCCGCGATCGTGCCGCTTAGCGTTATGGCGGCGCCACCGGCGTCGATCGCCAGGTCGACCGGCCACGGGTTTACTGGCTCAAGCAGGCCCGCAATCGTTCCCAGCGTCGCGTTCGCCCGCATCGGTGCGTCGTTGTAGCTGCCTGCATAGACGAGGTTGATCGGGTCGTCCGGCCCATCTCTCTCCAGGGTGAGCGTTTCGACGACGGTGCTGTAGCTGGCGCCCGTCACACCGTTAATGTGGGTCAGCAGGGAGTCCCGGATCACCACATCACGGATCTCCGCAATCACTTCGATGCCCGTGCCGGCCGCCTCGGGTCGCTTCGGCTCCTCGGTTACGCCTGCCGGCGGCTCGAAGTCGAAGTTGGCGCGACCCTGGCTATCTGTCTCAAGCAGGATGTCCGCGGCAGCCAGTTCGATACGTTCAAACTCCAGGACCCCGAAAATGAGGGACGTCAGCACGACTTGTACCTTCAGGTGCTTGACCGACACCATTTCCGGCCGCGTGCCCCACGCCGCATTGGACAGCGTCACGCCTTCGACAACGATTCCGGGCGTCAACGAGATGTCCAGCCGCACGTCGCCGGATATGGCAAGCTCGCGGCCCGTCGCCTTTCGAACCTCCTCGGCGATCATGGGCTTGTACTGGTTGAAATCCTTGAATTCGAGCACCACGACAGCGCCGACGATCAGGACAATCAGCAGTGCCGATATACCGGCCAGAACAAATCCGAAGGTTCTGGCGATTTTCATCGCTCACCTTTCCGCAAGGCGACTTTTCTTTCCGTGGGCCGACGTATAGACGCGGACGAATTGGGCGTCGCGTCACCTCGATCGTCCTGCGCCCCCAAAGGTCTCTGATTCAACACGATCAGCGGTTCTCCAGGCGATTGTAATCGAGCATGCCGGACGCCACAGGATACTGTCGCCGGTAGGCGGCGTGAAAGGTGTCGCTGTTGTTCCAGAAATCCGGGTTCGTCCGTCTGATACCATACCTATCGAGCAGTCCGGAATAATCGTCTTCGGACCGCAGCCCTGTAATCGCGTCAACGAACGCCTTCATTTCGGACTCATCGACAACATAAAATGCGTTCGGGTAGCTGCCGATGAAGCCCGGAATGACGCTCAGCGTGTCCTCGTCCGGAATTCGCGCCTTACTCTCGCCGAACATCGATGTGATATTCAGACGTGCGTCGTTGCGCAGAAGCGTGACGTACCGGTCGCCGGCCGCCGCCCGGATTCTGACGAACGCGGTCTGCGGCATCAAGTTTGCCGGACGACCCACCAGCCGATTCAACCGGTCCAGTTCATCGCGAATCCGGGACTCCGGTATGGCGGCCATGGTATGCCGCGAGGGCAGGACTTTTTCCAGCCGCTGCTCCAGCATTCCGAACAACTCGAGCTTCTCGTCATCCGTTTGATAATCGATCGCCGGAACCGAATGGCTCTCGAAACGCGGGACAGTCATGTACTCGAGAACTTCGTCCTCCACGCCGCGATACCATAAGGTGCGCTCTCGGATCCGGGCCGACTCGGGCAGCAACAGCAGGAAATTCGCCTCACTTTCCATGCGCAGAAAGTCCATGTAAAGGCGCGTCACAAGTTGATGTCCGACATTGCCGTAGACGTCATAGCCTGCGACCAGGAGGTAATGGATCCGCTCCAGCACCGAATAGTCGATCAGCCACGCGGTTTTCGGCGGCAGCCCCAGGAGGCCCTGCTCGACGGTTGCGCTGTCGAAGTGTCGAAATACGGTCAATGTGGCGTTGCTGTTCGTGCCGTCGCCGTCCCAGACCAGATCGAGACGAATCCGCCCCTTTCCGCTCAGTTTCTCCAACATTAACTGATCCATTTCTTGCAGCAGCGTCTTTTGCTGGGCCGCGAATTTGCGCCAGTGGCTGAGCGGACTGTAAATGTCCACCGTGCTCGCCGGCATTGTCAGATTTTCGGTATGGGTGGCGTAGAACTCATCCGTTTCGTCGATCTCCGGTGTGTCCGGATCGACGAAATACACCCAGAACCGGTCGTTGATTACACTGAGTGCAACCTGTCCGCGGCAAACCGGACCCTTGATAAATTCCATGACCGTGAACTGCGCTTCATCGAGCATGAACTTGTAGCGCGACCGGACCGGCATATCCTGAAACGTCAGGAACGGATTGGACGCCAGCTCATCTTCGTAGGACGGCAGTTCGGTGACGTCATACTGCGCATCAATAAACAGTGACCGCCAGCGCTGCATGCGTTGGTCGTCAAGCCGGTAGGGCATATGGGTTTTCGCGACGATAGTCGCTGGGTATTCCACGATACGATAGTAGACCCGCGAAACCCCCGGATCGTTGTAGGGACGGCGGGTCGCAATCAGCTCGACCGGCTCCCCCGGCGGCGTTGCAGAGCGCACAAGCTTGAAGAACGTTGTCTGGTCGACCGCGCCGAAATACAGATGCGCGAACGCCAGGTGTTCGAAGATATACCGGTTGGCAAGTTGCTCCTTCAGCGAATCACCGTTCAGAAACCGCTCCCAGCGGTCGACATAGGGCTGATAGATTGGATCCATCGGCGCACGCGGCAAATAGGTCCCGCCCTGCAGGACCCAACCCATCACGACACCCTGCTCCGTTGCCGACATGGCCGGCAACGCATACGGCATGCCCCACAGCGGATGCTTCCGCGCGTATGTGTCGAACGTACCGGGTTTCGGACAGGACTGCTTGCGGTCGAGCGACAGATCGAAGCTGTCCGGCAGCTTTTTGACGTCCGGCAGCGGGTTGTCCTGCTTCAGTTCGAGCAACCGGTACAGGACACCGGCCTCGCGATTCGCCTCGGCCGTATCGGTATGTTCATTCAGTACCGGGAAGAAACCCTTTTCGCGCCATTCGGCCACAGAGTGCGCGTCCTCGAACAGCCGTGTCATCGGTGCATGCTTAAAGCGGGCCGGGTTGTAAACTTTCGCTTCGGATGCGCCACGCTCGATCCCCTCGATTGAGCTCATCTTCAACTGGCATGGGGCATCGTAGCAGGCGTGGCAGACGACACAGCGCTTCTCGACGATGGGTTTGACGGCGGACCAATAGTCGATCGTTTGCGGCGGCAGGGTCTCGACCACGCGTTCGCGCGGTTCCGCCTTGCCGAAGCGCCACTCCAGCTGGCTGGCTCCGATCGCGGCGCACCCGCTGACGAAGGCAACGATGCCCAGCCCGTAAATTCGCTTGAGGTCCATCGATCTTCTACCTTTACTATGTGTACGTCGTCAGAGCATTTCGGACAGACGGTGACGCGCTTCACCAAAACATTTGACCATCTATTCCAACAATTCTCGCCTCTCAGTGCAGCCATTGCAACTCTACTCTCAACACCATGCCCTGTCTTTGAAAGAAGAACGGGCTGAAGTCGATAGTTGAAAGAATATCCAATAGTGGTGACTCGCAATGTGTCCGGCTATCAGGATGTTTGGGCAGCTCGCATATGTACCGGGACGGATGGCGTCCCCAGGGTTCCGACGATCCCCCGGGAACCGCGCCTGCACCTCGCCGATCCGGCACGCGGCGGGCGGATGAGTTGAACAGCGGGCACGCTGTGCGCCTATAGATCGGAAAGCAACGTCGCGGTCCGTACAACAGAAATATTGGTCGTTGACCACTTTGGCATGAAATGGCAAGAAATCCGTGGCAATCTCCGTCATTCCGAACCATCGTTATGCCTTCGGCGTCAGGAAGAATACCAGGATGCCAACAACTACCCGGGATCGCACCTGTATATCGGCGATATGGTACACGCCGGGCGGATGAGTAGAACAGCGGGCGCGCAATACGCCCGTGAAGCTGAAAGGACAGGAACCAATGAACAGAGCTATTCTCGCCGTGGCGTCCGTTGTGGCGCTGATGACCGCATTGCCAGCCGCGGCGCAGGATGCGGGCACTGCCACACCGCAAACGCTGTCCGGCGCCTATACCGGCAAGGCCTATTCGCCATATGCTCATCGCGCGTTTCCGGAGCGTCCAATGTGGGGCGATTCCCACCTTCATACCAACCTTTCGATGGATGCGGGTCTGTTCGGCAACCGCCTGCCGCCGCGCGATGCCTACCGGTTCGCGCGCGGCGAGGAAGTGGTGTCGTCCACCGGACAGGCGGTGCGGCTGTCGCGCCCGCTGGACTGGCTGGTGGTCGCCGATCATTCCGACGGGATGGGCCTGGTGGGCGACATCGCGGCCGGCGAGCCGCAACTGATGGCGTACGAACAGGCCGCACGCTGGCACAAGGGGATGGCCCAAGGCGGCGACGCGTCGGTGCAGGCGGCGCTGGATCTGATCTCGACCTTCTCACAGGGCAAGATGAATCCGGAGATGTTCGCGATGTATTCGCCGGGCTCGAAACTCTACAAGAATCTCTGGGAGGAGGTCGTCGCCGAGGCCGAGGCGTTCAACGATCCGGGGCGTTTTACGGCCTTTATCGGCTTCGAGTGGACCTCGTTGATCAAGGGCAACAACATGCATCGGGTCGTCATCATGCGTGACGGCGCCGTCAGGGCAAGACAGGTGGTGGCCTACACGACGCAGCCCCCGGTCGGCAGCCCGGACCCACGCGACCTGTGGAAGTATCTGGCCAATTACGAGGAAAAGACCGGCGGCGAAGTGCTGGCGATCCCGCACAACGGCAACCTGTCGAACGGGATCATGTTCCCGCTGGAGGCGCAGTGGAACGGTAAGAAGCTGGACGGGACCTATGTCACGCAGCGCGACAAGTGGGAGCCGCTCTACGAAGCGACCCAGATCAAGGGTGACGGGGAGGCGCATCCCTTCCTGTCGCCGGACGACGAGTTCGCCGATTACGAGACATGGGCTATTGGCAACCTCGACGTCTCCGTAGCTAAGACCGACGATATGCTGGCCGGCGAATACGCCCGCGAGGCGCTGAAACGCGGCTTGGCGATCGAAACCAAACTCGGCACCAACCCCTACAAGTTCGGCCTGATCGGCGCGACTGACAGCCACACCTCGCTTGCGGACGCAGAGGAGGAGAATTTCTTCGGCAAACATTCGGGTTACGAACCCAATCCGGACCGGATGTCTCATGTGTTCATGAAATCCGACGCGGGAACCATCATGGGCTGGCAGATGGTTGCGTCGGGGCTCGCCGCCGTGTGGGCCACCGAGAACACCCGCGAGGCCATCTTCGATGCGATGCAGCGCAAGGAGGTCTATGCCACCACCGGCCCGCGCATGAACGTGCGCCTGTTCGGCGGCTGGGACTTTACCGAACAGGACCTGAATTCCCGCATGCCGGCGGTTGTGGGCTATGCGAAAGGCACGCCGATGGGCGGCGACCTGCGGGCCATGCCCAAGGGCACCAAGGCGCCGGTCTTCATGGTCACCGCGCTGCGCGATCCGGTCGGCGCCAATCTCGACCGCATCCAGATCGTCAAGGGCTGGCTCGACGCCGACGGCAAGACCCACGAGAAGGTCTACGACGTTGCCTGGTCGGGCGGTCGCAAGCCGGGCCGTGACGGTAAGCTGCCACCCGTGGGCAACACCGTCGACGTGGCCAACGCCAACTGGACCAACACCATCGGCGCCTCGGAACTCGGGACGGTCTGGACCGACCCCGATTTCAACCCCAAGCAGAAGGCGTTCTACTACGCGCGGGTGCTCGAGATCCCGACCCCGCGCTGGACTACCTATGACGCTTTCCGCTACGGCATCGACCTGCCCAAGGGCGCGCCGACCTCGACCCAGGAGCGGGCCTACACCTCGCCGATCTGGTACACGCCCAAGTCATGAACAGGGACCGGATATGAAACTCATTGCGCGGCTCCTTCGGGAGCCGCTTTTCCATTTCCTCGCTATTGGCGGCCTGATCTTTCTGCTCTTCGGGGCGTTGGCCGGGCCGCGCCCGGGGCCGACCGACACCATCGTCGTCGGGCCCGAGCGCATCGAACAGCTGGCGACGGGCTTCCAGTCGGTCTGGCGGCGCCCACCGAGCGACGACGAGTTGCGCGCGATGATCGATGACTTTGTCCGCGAGGAAGTCTACTACCGCGAGGCGCTGGCGCTCGGCCTCGACCGCAACGACACCGTGGTCCGGCGGCGCCTGCGGCAGAAGATGGAATTTCTGACGGACACCGCCGCCGATCTTCTGGAACCGGCCGCGGGCGAGCTCGAGGCCTATTTCGCCGCGAACGAGCAGGCGTATCGCAGCGGGCCGCGTCTTGCCCTCGAGCAGATCTATCTTGGCGAGGCCCCGCGCCCGGACAGCATCACGTATTCGTTGAGCGCGCTCCGGTCCGACCCGGTAACCGACCCGTCGGCGCTGGGCGAACGCACCCTGCTGCCCGCCCGGCTTGGCCTCTCGACATCGGACGCGATCGACGGCGTATTCGGGCAAGGCTTCTTCGGGCGGCTCGCGGAACTTCCGCCCGGGATCTGGGCCGGGCCCGTGAAGTCCGCGTATGGCGTGCACCTCGTGCATATCCTCGAAAGCCTGCCCGCCCGGACGCCACCACTGGAGGAAGTGCGCAACACAGTAATGCGGGACTGGAAGGCAGCCAAGGCGCTGGAGATCCGCGAGTTGCACTACGCCCGGCTGCGCGAGGGCTTCGTCGTCGAGATCCGCGGCGCCGATACCCCGGGCGTGGAGAACCGGTGATGCGCTCGATCGGCAGGCCGGTTCTCGCACTGATGGCCGTCCTGGTCGGCGCGCTCGGATTTTGCGGGTCGTCATATGGCCATGCGCTGCAGCCCGGGTATCTGGAGCTTCGCCCGATCGACACGGACCTCTACGCGGTCGCCTGGAAGGTGCCGGCCACCGGCGGGCGCCCCATGGCAATCGCCGCCCGTCTGCCGGAGAACTGCGATGCGCGGACGCCGGG
>CAMYKU010000069.1 GCA_947259105.1 uncultured Alphaproteobacteria bacterium | reverse complement strand
GGCGCAGCATCCCTGACTAAAAAAGAAAATTTTTACGCAGAAAAGCCGTTAAACCACTCAACAGATTGGCCAAGCTGTCCGGCATCTTTCTTTGAAATGCCGCCTCCAACAGCCACACCGTTTTTGCACTCGATCACCAGAAATACGTTGTTTGGCAGCGCCCACAGATTGTCAGGACCCTCATTATAGTCCTTTTCGGGTCGCTGGCCCTTGATACCGAGAAACCAAGCCAGGTCATTAATTGCTGCCTCGAACTTGTTAGCCGTATCCGGACTGAACTGAAGATCGCTGCAGAGTTCATTCGCGAAGAGCTTCATTGCGGTCTGGTCCATAAATCGCGCCTTATGGTTGGCAATGAGCGTACTGGCCTGTTCGCCCGTGGAGGGCGAGAGTTTCTTGTTAATGTGACGAACTTCGAAACCATCACACTAGCGGCGCGGCGCGCCCGGGCGGTCAAAGCGCGCACGATCCTCCTCACCGCCGATGATGCCCAGCAGCACCTTGCGGAAGCCCTCGACGGACTCCGCGCCGGCCTCGCGAAAGGCCTTGGCGATGCGTGCGCGCTGGTCGGCCGAGACCTGTTCCTCGAGCGTACGGCCGGCCCCGGTCAGAGTCAGCAGGCGCTGCCTGCGGTCGCGTGTGCCCTGGCGCTGTTCGACATACCCCTGTGCGACCAGCTGTCCCAGGACCCGGTTCAGGCTCTGTTTCGTGATCCGCAGGATCCTGAGCAGTTCGCTGACCGTGATCTCCGGGTGGCGTCCGATAAAATGGAGCGCCCGGTGATGCGCGCGTCCAAAATCATACTGCGCAAGGATCGCGTCCGGCTCCGCCGTGAAGTCGCGATAGGCGAAGAACAGCAGCTCCATCGCCTGCCGCAGTTCCTCGTCGCGCAGGAACAGTGGATTGGTGCCGTGCTTGGATGCACCGTGCGGCGGTAATTTTAAGTCAGCCATGTTGACATATATGCTACGTAATGATATCTGAATGCAAGGCCAAACGACATAAACGAACAATAAAGATCGAATTCGCGACCGATCCGTTCGTTCCAGGCGTCGATCGAGGCCGCGTTCGATCAACAGGATTACGAGCCGCAAGGGTTATTGCCATGTCCATGATGCCGTTCGACGACCGTCCGGGCTCCATCTGGTTTGATGGAGAGATGGTTCCCTGGAAGGATGCAAACATCCACGTTCTGAGTCATGCGCTGCATTACGCGTCGGCGGTCTTCGAGGGCGAGCGGGTGTATAAGGGCCGCATCTTCAAGCTGACCGAACATACCGAACGCCTGCAGAACTCGGCGCGCCTGCTCGACTTCGGGATTCCGTGGACCACCGAGCAGATCGACGAAGCCTGCCGGCAGGTCGTCGCCGCGCAGGGATTGTCGGACGCCTATGTGCGCCCCATCGCCTGGCGCGGGGCCGAGATGATGGGGGTTTCGGCGCAGCAGACGAAGATCCACCTGGCGATCGCGGCCTGGGAATGGCCGGCCTATTTCTCGCCGGAGGCGCGCATGGAGGGCATCCGCATGCAGATTTCGCAGTGGCGGCGTCCCGATCCGCGGACGATTCCCGCGAAGTCCAAGGCGGCGGGCCTGTACATGATCTGTACCCTCTCGAAGCACGCGGCCGAAGGGGCCGGCTACAACGACGCGCTGATGCTCGACTGGCGCGGCCGGCTCGCCGAGGCGACCGGCGCCAATATCTTCCTGAACATCGGCGGCAGACTGCACACGCCGACGCCGGACTGTTTCCTTGACGGCATTACGCGCCGTACCGTGATGGCGCTGGCCAGGGCCCGCCAGGTCGAGATCGTCGAGCGCGCGATCATGCCGGAGGAACTGGCCGACGCGAGCGAGGTGTTCCTGACCGGCACCGCCGTGGAGGTGACGCCGGTGCGTGAAATCGGCGACTACAGGTTCACGCCGGGCGAGCTGACGCGTGTGCTGATGGAAGACTACGACGCGGAAGTCCGGCGCGAAGTGCCGGTGACGCTCAGCGCCGCCTGACGGCGCGCCCGATTGCGAGGAGACCGGGGGGCGGCAATTGAGCCAATGACTTGCGACGGCCGCCAGGGCGGGCGGCAATGCCGCCCAGGCGGTCGAGACCACGTCCGGCCTTGGCCGCCATGCCCGGTCAGCCTGACTACTTCGTCAGATTGCGGAAAGCAGCCTGCATCTGCTCGTAGGCTGCCGTCATGTCGGCGGCAAAGGTCGAGCCCTTCTGTAGCGCCGCGCTGCGCTTCTCTTCAAGTTGCTCGCGGAACTGCTTCAGGTCGTCGAGCATCTCCTGTTTCCTGGCCTCGTACTGCGCACGTCCTTCCGCACGCTCGCTCTCGAAACGCGAGGCCGCCAGCTCAAACTGCTGCCGCAACTCCAGCTCGGCGCGGACCCACTCGTTGACGGCGTCGTCGATCGTCTGATCGGCCTGCTGTCCGATCTCATCGATCTGCTTCTCCGCACGCCGGACCGCCTCTGCGATCTTCTCTCTCTGCGCGAGAACCGCGTCGCGCCCCTCCGCCCGTCCCAGGGCAAGCTGCACTTTGAGATGGTCCAGATCGCCGGCGATCTTGTCGCGGGCCTCGGCCGACAACTGCTGTGCGCGCTCAAAGGCCTGCTTCAACTCTTCAGACGCCTCCGCCGTCTTTTTCTTTTGCGCCTCGAGCCGCTCCGAGACTGCAGCCAGGGTGGCCTCGACGTTCTTCTCCATGGCACTGGCAGCGGCCTCCCACCAGTCGAGTGTCTGGTCGATCGATGCTCTTATGTCTTTAACCGTCGTCATGTGAACCTCCATGTGGAATGCAGATGGTCGGCCGCGCCCAACCGCTCTGCCCTGATCGCAACCGAATCGCGCATTCGTTGCAGATTTCGATGTTGGCCGACGGCCTGGCCATGGTCAATAGGTATCGAAAGAGCGCGCGCGCAAGCCGCCGCCCCAAATGGGCTCGCGTCGTCTGATCGTGGGACACAGGCAGCCACGCGCCCAGCCAATCAGATCCTGCATAGGAATCGCTGACGCGATCACCACACTGGAATATTGATCGCTTTCGAACCATGAGTCGACACGAGAGTCAGTTTCGCGCGCTCCGCACGTCCAAATTCAATCCGGGTTAACGGTGTGCCGGGCACAGCCGTTGAGGGCCAAGCGTCAAAGCTGATCCGGCCGGGCGGCCTCGCGCTTCGCACGTTCCTCCTCGATCAGCTTGTAGGCGATGTAGTACTTGTAGATGTTGCGCACATAGATCACCGGCTCCCGGCTGATGGTCCTGGACGCTGCGACCTCGACATTCCCGAACCACTGGTTCGGGTCGAGCCCCAGTTCGGCCGCCTTGTTTCGGGCTCTCGCGATATTGCGGGGGCCGGCGTTGTAGGCCGCAAAGGATAAAAGGACGCTGTCCAGCGGTTCTATTCCCGGGTCGCTGAAGTATCTGTCGCGCAGGAAACGCAGATACTTCGTACCGGCATGGATGTTGTTTTCGGCGTCTTCGATGTTTCGAACGTTCACGTTCGGATCGCCGGCCGTACTGGGCAGCAGCTGCATGATACCAACCGCCCCGGCCCGGCTGC
Organism: uncultured Alphaproteobacteria bacterium; assembly: GCA_947259105.1. Lineage (GTDB taxonomy): Bacteria > Pseudomonadota > Alphaproteobacteria > UBA8366 > JADFVY01. The sequence continues at coordinate 15,911 of CAMYKU010000069.1, read as the reverse complement.
GTTTGCGCTGGTCGAGTCTGGATTCCTGGTAACCCTGGGCCGCGATCATCAGCCAGTCGAGGTCGTACTGGTCGGCGTAGCGTCTGATGATGTCGATCGTCTCCTGATAGCTCTCCAGTGCCTTGCCCGACCGGACGTCCTCGATCGCCCGCGCGTCCTGCGAATAGCGCCTGAGCACAATGTTGCCCAGCAACGTCCCTTTGCGCGCCGTCTTCACGAACCCGTTGACCGCGTCCAGAAGCTTCGGGCTGTCCTTGCGCACGGCCCACGCGATTTCTCCGCCGGTATTTACGGCCAGCGTATTGTGTACCGTGATCTTGTCGAAGATCTGGGCCCAGAACGCCGCCTTGTGGCTGTCCACGATGACCGCGGGAATCAGGCCGGCATTCACCATGTCCAGGAGATCATGATCCTCGAGGCGCTCGTCCGCTGCCCTTACCGGGATCTCCCGCCTGCCGGCCTTCCGGCGCTCATCGTTGAGCGCCACGACATGCTCGAAGTAACTGCTCGATTGCCGGAGATGGAGCTCCGTCGAGACAAGATCATCGAACGATGCCACGTTCGCCGCCGCCGGACCCGTAATCAGCAATTCGCTGACACCCGGATACAACGGCGCCGAGAAATCGACGAGTCGCTGCCGTTCGGGTGTGATCGTCAGATTGGCGGCGGCGATATCGCCGCGGCCCTCCAGAAGCCAGGGCAGCAGCCGATCTCGCGTCGTTGGTATGATAATTACGTGGATGCGGGGTTTCTTGCCACGGTTCTTGTTGATTTTTTTCTCGAAATGTCTGGCCGCTTCATAGGTAATTCCGTGCTGTTGCGGGCCGTCGTTGAAGTAGAGCAAAGGGTTGTACGTGGCCAGAATGCGAATGAACCCCCGCTCGAACATACCGTCGAGGTCTCCGGTCCGGGGTTCGCGCGCATGCTCCAGCACTGTCTCCTCGTCAAAGGCCCTCTCCTCAGCCTTTGCCGCCGCGGGCGAGACGTTGAGTAAAAGCGATGCGAGGATGGCGGAGGCATATTTCAATACATGGCTCATAAGGAACCCCGGGCTGATAATCGGACGGTCTCGAGCAGGATGTTGCCGCAAGTGTACCACGGAGATCCAATGCCAGTCGCTCAATCTGGCGGCACGACAGCGCGTTCAAATAATGTCGCCCCGGCGAGGCCGGTGCCGCATGTCTGCGGCCTGACCGGACACGCGTCAAGGCGACAACTGCGTCAGAAGCCGAAACTTATCGCCAGAAACGGGCCAGACAAACTGACGTCCGCCAGGAAGCCCCCGTCATTCATATCGATTTCCAGGTGACGGTAACCGATCGATGCCGAGACCGTCCGATTGAAAAGATAGCTCGCGCTCGCCAGCACCTCCCATTGCCGGTCCGTGCCGACCCCAAAACCGCCGATGTCGGCAAGACCGGTCAGGACAATCTTGTCGGTCGCCAGGATCCGGCCTCTCAGGCCGACGACCGGATCTACCCAGCCACTGGACTTTTCCACCGATTTCGCCGGCAAGGATCCGGCCTGGTAGTCGATCTGCAGGTCCAGCCACCAGGCGCGCGCGCCCGCCAGAACGTCGAGGCTCGCGCCCGGCCCCTCGTGGGCACGATAGGCCGCGAACAGCGAACCCATGGTCGCGTCCAGACCGACCTTGGCGCCGAGATGGATGATGCCGTCGGTGTCGGCGCTTGCGGACAGAACGAGATAATTGAACTCCCCGAGAACGCCCCACCTGTCCTTTCGCGCCTCACCGGCGATCAGGAATGCGAAGTCGAGCAAATCCAGGAAGTCGACGTCGACGTCGGCAGGCGGGTCGCCGGAATCGACCCGAAGACTGCCCGAAAGTGACGGCAGCCAGATATACGGCGTCAGGCGATACGACCATCCATCGTCGCTCTCGCGCGACATTCCCTCCTGCGCCCATGCCTCGTCTGCCGTGACGAAATGCGCGACGAGCACAACAACGACAACCAGCCCGGCATGACCGATTGCTCGCAGAAGACGGATCGAGTGCGGACAGGCACTCGGAGTTGGCACGGGACTATCCTTTGCCCCGGAAGTTCGCATTTTCACGTCCAAAATCTCCTGGATCAATCCACCGGGCCACCTTCAGCGACACCTGGACGAGGCGAGGCTGCGCGTCGGGATTTCATCGCCGCCATGCGCCAGCCCCGGACTCTTTCCTCGATGGCCTCACTTGCCCCACGAACTCCGCCTTAAAGGTGCGCCCCCGGCGGCCGAATCACGGTATCGCCCGATAATGCCCGTGAAGCGGACGAATTGTCACGCCATGATCGATCCGCCGCAACCGAAGGGAATGTGACGATGGAATCGAACCGCAGCCTGGTGCGACGGGTTCTGCGGGGCCTGCTCGCCGCCTCGGCGGGCCTTGCCGTGCTCTGTACGCTGTTGCTCGTCGCCGCCCTCGGGATCTACAAGCTCGGGCCGGCCGGTCCGCAAAGCGGCGGCGGGCCCAACGCGGTCTGGGCGGCGCACAAATGGGTCGGCGCGAACCACCCGGACGAATCCTACGATGCGCTGGCCGCCGCGCTGCAACGCAACGGCATCACCGATGTCTATTTCCATGTCGGGCCGCTGGACGGCGACGGGCTTATTCCCCGCGCGAAGTACCGCAACGCGCGGGCCCTGCTGGCGGCGATGCGGGTGCGCGACCGCTCGATCCGGCTGCATGCCTGGATCGGCCAGGTCGAGCGTCGCGGCGGCGGCCCGCTGGACCTGTCGGACACGGGGGTGCGCGGCAACATCCGGCGCACCGCCGAGGGCTTCCTCGAGATCGGCTTCGACGGCATCCACTACAATATCGAGCCGATCCGGTCCGGCGACACGGATCTGCTGGCGCTGCTCGACGCGACGCGCGCGGCGACCCGGGCGCATGGCGCCCTGCTGTCGATGGCGACCGACGAGCTGGAGCCGTTTCCCGGCGCGGAATACCTGGTGCGGCCGCTGGTCCGCCAGGCCGGCCTGTGGAGCCCCGCCTATTATCGCGATGTGGCGCTGCGGCTCGATCAGGTCGCGGTCATGATGTACGACACGGCATCGCCCTGGGACTGGCTGTACGGCGCGATCGTGGCCTACGAGACCTGGCGGCTCGCCGATCTCGCCGGGCCGGACACGACGCTGTTCATGGGCGTGCCGACCGCGGAAGAGCGGCGCTTCGGCTTCAGGCCGGAGGCAGAAAACATGGTGTCCGGCCTGCGCGGCATCCGGGTCGGTCTGCAATACGCCGGCGACCGCGAACCGGGTCACTTCGGCGCCGCCGTCTATGCCGGCTGGACGACCGACGAGGCGGAATGGGCGATCTGGCGCCGCGACTGGCTGGGACAACAATAAGAGATGGCGTCGGCGCGTTCGGCCGTGAGCCGATCAGCCGCCGCCGAGAGCGGCCAGCCATTCGTCCACCTGGATCAGGCCGAAGAACACCAGAACCGGGATCGGCAGCGACGCCACTGCGACCGTCAGCAGGAACCACGGCCAGCGGTAAAGCCGGGCGAAGCCGCTCATCAACGCGATTCCGCCGCCGCCGCCCAGCACCGAATTGCCGGGCATGTTGATGAGGACGGCAAACAGCAGGTAGCGGTGGCGCAGCAGATAGGCCGCGACGCGCCTGCCGCGGGTGTTGGTAAAGCTCTTCCGGTCGATGAACCGCGCGAGAACGGGCATGCCCGTTTCCGACCCGGGCTTCAGGAGTCCATGCCGTTCCAGCCATTGCCGCACCCAGTCGACCGGCATGTAGCGGCCCGCCGCATAGGCCAGCGATAGCCCGACAATGGTTGCAAGCCATGCCGCGACGGCGCCCTCGCGCCCGAACACCGCCATCATCATCAGTCCCATTTCGACGCTGGGGACGAACGGCAGGCCCAGCAGGACCGCCAGTGTGACGGCCCCGGCGACCAGCGCGCCCATGCCCATGGCCTCGCGCAGCGCCGTCAGGGTCGCGCGGATGTCGACCGGCTCGAGATGGGACAGGTAATGGCCGAAGACCAGGAGGACGACCCAGATCGCGGTCGCCACGATCGCGCGCGGGCTGATGAAATGCGACGGCCGCAGCACCGCAAGCAGCAGCAGCGTCGCCAGCGCGACCACAGTTGCCTGTATCGCAAGGACCCTCAGTCCGGGTCCGGGAACCGGCCCGACTTCGAACAGAAAGCGGTGCACCAGCGTGTGCGCGGCCAGCGCGAACAGGGCCCAGACTGCAATGGTGAGACCGAGCCGCGCGAGCGCGGCTCGCCTGGGTGCGCCGGATGTGTCCTGCATTGACCCCCTCCGGGCCCGGAATTCGCGGCGTTTACTCCGCCGCCTTGTTTGCCGATCCTGACGGTTCGTCCCACCGTGCGGCGGCGTGGTCATCGCTTTCCCTGGCGGCGACCCACTGCGTTCCCGCGCCGGTTTCCTCGAGTTTCCAGAACGGCGCCCTGGTCTTCAGCCAGTCGATCAGGAATTCACAGGACTCGATCGCGGCGGTGCGGTGGGCGCTCGCGGTGACGACCAGCACGATGCGGTCGCCCGGCGCCAGCCGGCCGTAGCGGTGGATAATCAGCGTCGCGTCCAGCGGCCAGCGGGCCCGCGCCTCGGCTTCGATCCCGCCCAGCATCTTCTCGGTCATGCCGGGGTAGTGCTCCAGCGTCATGGCGGCAATCTTCTCGCCGCCGGCCACATCGCGGACCAGCCCCATGAAGGTCGCAACCCCGCCGATATCGGTGCGGCCGTCGGTCAGCGCGGCAATCTCCGCGCCGATATCGAAATCCTCGCGCTGGACCCGGACCGACATGCGTCAGCCGCCGGTCATCGGCGGGAAGAGGGCGATCTCGTCGCCGGTGGCGATGGCGGCGTCCAGGTTGGCGAACTCCTGGTTGACCGCGACGCGGATGGCCGAGGTGTCGCGAAACGCTTCCTCGTATTTCGGTCCGCGGGTCTTCAGCCAGTCGATCAGCCCGGCGACGTTGCGGACATCCTCGGGCAGGTCGACGGTCTCCTCGCCGGCGCCCACGCGCTGCCGCAGCCAGGCGAAATACAGAATTTTCATGTCAGAACCTCGCTGAAAGGCAGAAAATCAACCGTGCTCCCGGATTCCAGATAGGTCAAGTCGGCGCCCAAGTCCAGCAGCCCGTCGGCATCGACCATCGAGGACAGGATACCGGCGCCGCTTCTGCCGCGCTTGACCGCGACCGGCGTGCCGTCCCGGCCGGTCTTCAGCGTGGCGCGCACGAATTCGCGGCGGCCCGCCTTCTTCGTGTAGTCGAAGTCCAGCTTTACCTGAAAGCGGTGCGGGGCGGTTTCCGTTGCGCCCGCAAGCCGCAGCAGGATCGGCCGCGCCACGAGAAGGAACGTCACCAGCGCCGCCCCGGGATTGCCCGGCAGCCCGACGATCGGCGTCGACCCGATCTGGCCCATCGCGACGGGCCGCCCGGGCTTGATGGCAAGCCGCCAGAAATGCATGCTGCCACTGGCCTCGACGGCTGCCTTCACATGGTCTTCATCGCCGACGGAGACGCCGCCCGAGGTCAGCAGAAGATCGTGGCTCGCCGCGGCATCCGTGAGGGCGCGCCGGATCGTTCCGGCGTCGTCCGGCAGGATGCCGAGATCGTCGACCAGGCAGCCGAACCGCGACACCGCGGCGAGCAGCGAATACCGGTTGGCATCGTAGATCGCGCCGTCGGGCAGCTTCTGCCCGGGTTCGCGCACCTCGTCGCCGGTCGAGAACACGGCGACCCGCAACGGCTGGTAGGCCGCCACTCCGGTCCGCCCGACCGCCGCCGCAAGACCGAGATCCTGCGGCTGCAGTCGCCGGCCGCGCCGCAATACCGTATCGCCCCGCTTCACGTCCTCGCCGGCGCTGCGCCGGTTGGCGCCGCGCTTGATACCGGCGGCGACCACCACATGGTCGCCATCCTCGCGGCAGTCCTCCTGCATCATCACCGTGTCCGGGCCGTCCGGCATCGGCGCGCCGGTGAAGATGCGGACCGCCGCGCCGCGCCTGGCCGGCTGGCCCAGCGGGTGGCCGGCGGCGGCCCGGCCGGACACCGGCAGTCGCGTCTCGCCGTCCGGATCGAGATCGTCGAAGAACACCGCATAGCCGTCGACCGCCGAATTGTCGTGCGGCGGCACGTCGACGCCGGCCACGACGTCTTCGGCCAGTATGCGGCCGGCCGCCCGGGCCAGCGACACGGTCTCCGGGTCGCGCACCGGCTGCAGTTTTTCGTCGAGCAGCGCCAGCGCGTCGGCCAGCGGCATCAGCGCGCCGCCATGCGCGAAACAGTCGTCGCTAAGCTGCGCCATGCCGCGCCCTGATCTGCAGCCCGGAGTATTCGAGAATGAAGTCGGCGATGGCCGGGATGTCGTTGAGATCCAGCACCGGGATCGCGAGCCCTTCGACGGCCTCGTCGCTCGCCACCGCAACGATCCGGCTCTCCTCGCGGCAGATCAGCGGCTTGCCCGTCGCCAGCCGATGGACCTCCAGCTTGGGATGGTCGTAGGTCTTGAAACCCTCCACCATGAGCAGGTCGACCGGCGTCATGTGCCGCAGGAGGTCCTCGATGACGGGCTCTCCCGCGTCCCGGTTCTCGTGCATCAGGGCCCAGCGCATCCCGCCGGTAATCATGACCTCGGTCGCGCCGGCGCTGCGGTGCTCGAACGAGTCCTTGCCCGGCGTATCGATCTCGAAACTGTGATGCGCGTGTTTGATCGTCGAGACCGTGTGGCCCCGGCCGACGATTTCCGGCAGCAGACGCACCATCAGGGTCGTCTTGCCGCTGCCGCTCCAACCCGCAAGTCCGAAAATCTTCATGGCCGCGCCCGCAATCAGTCCGCGGACTCGTCCGCCTCGGCCATGTGGCGCAGGCCGGCGCGCAGATAGTCGTAGCCGGTGATGATGGTCAGGACCGCGGCGATCGACAGCAGGGTTTCGCCGATCGCGGTCGTGGTCACGAGCGGATGGAAAAACGCCGGGCCCGCGGTTCCGACGATCAGGAACCCCAGCGCGAACATCTGGAACCCGGTCTTCCACTTCGCCAGTTTACTGACCGGCACGCCGATCTTGATCCCGGCGAGGAACTCGCGCAGCCCCGAAACCATGATCTCGCGGCACAGAATGACCAGCGCCGGAAGGATCATCAGCCCGCTTATCCGGTCCGTCCAGACCAGCATCATAAGAACGGACGACACCAGCAGCTTGTCCGCGACCGGGTCCATGAACCGGCCGAGATTGGATATCTTGCCCATCGAGCGGGCGACCATCCCGTCAAGATAATCGGTCACCGCGGCGGCGACGAAGAGGCCCATGGTGGCCCAGCGCGCAATATTGCCGTCGAGCCAGAACATCCCGACGATCACTGGAATCGCCAGTATCCGGGAAACGGTGAGCAGGTTCGGCGGGCTGGTTATCATCGCGGGTTCCAATGTTGCAATCGCGAGCCGCGCAGCCTCGCGAGTGGCGGCATTTTAGAGCCTTGTCCGGTCATTTGGAACCGCTCTGTTGCCTTCAGGTGGCCAGACCGCCAGACATCCCGCGCAGCGCGATGCCTGGCGCATCGGGCAAGCGGGATAACGTAGCGGATGGCCACCTGTAGGCAACCCGCAGGGACGCGACGCTTTCGGCCCGGGGCTGCGTCGCGGCCCTCGACCGTAGCGCTGCTACGCTCTTCGAACCGCTCCTGACTCCGGGCCGAAATCGCCACGTCAGAGCGGCTCCAAATGACCGGACAAGGCTCTAACGTTCGTCATGGAAATGGCCATAGATTTTCCTGGCTACGGTCCCGCTGATGCCGCCAACGGCCTCGAGGTCGCTGAGGCCTGCCTGGGCAACCGCTTTCGCAGAACCGAAATGCTGCAGCAATGACCGCTTGCGCCGTGCGCCGATGCCCGGGATCTCATCGAGCGGCGATGCCGTCATGCCCTTTCCGCGCCGCGCGCGGTGTGTGCCGATCGCGAACCGGTGCGCCTCGTCGCGCAGGCGCTGCAGGAAATAGAGCACCGGATCCTTCGGCTCCAGCATGAAGGAGGCGCGCCCCGGCCGGTGCAACCGCTCACGGCCGGCGTTGCGGTCCGGGCCCTTGGCAATGGCCAGCAGTTCGATGTCCTCGATGCCCAGCTCCTGCAGCGTGGCCACGGCCGCCGACAGTTGGCCCGGCCCGCCGTCGATCACCACGAGGTCCGGCCAGGCGCCGTCCTCGCGGTCGGGATCCTCCTTCAGCGCCCGGCTGAACCGGCGGCCAAGCACCTCGCGCATCATGGCGTAGTCGTCGCCCGCCGTGGCGTCGCCGGCTGGGCCGCCGACGGTGCGAATGTTGAACTTGCGGTAGGCGGCCTTGTTCAACCCCTCCGCACCGGCGACGATCATCGCACCGACCGCGTTTTCACCCTGGATGTGGCTGTTGTCGTAGACCTCGATGCGTTCCGGCGCGGCGTCGAGCGTCAGCGTCCGGGCCAGCCCCTCCAGCAGGCGGCGCTGCGAGGCGCTCTCCGACATGCGCCGGGCCAGCGCCGAGTGCGCATTCATCACCGCGTGCTCCAGCGGCCTGCGCAGCCGTCCGCGCTGCGGCCTGCGGACAATCACCCTGTGGCCGGCGTTGATCGCCAGGGCTTCGGCAAGGAGTTCCGCCTCGGCCGCGTCGTGGCTGACCAGGATCTGCTTCGGCGCCGGGCGTCCGTCGTAGAACTGCCCGATGAAGGCCGACATGATGTCGGACGCCGCGGCGTTCCGGTCGTGGCTCGGGAAATAGGCGCGGTTGCCGTGATTGCGCCCGTCGCGGAAGAAGAACACCTGCACGCAGGACTGCCCGCCTTCCTGGGCCAGCGCGATCACGTCGGTATTGCCGATGCCCACCGGGTTGATGTCCTGGCGCGACTGGATCTGGGTCAGCGCCTTGATCCGGTCGCGCAGCGCGGCGGCCCGTTCGAACTCCAGCACCTCGCTGGCGTCCTGCATCTGGCGTGCGAGCTCTTCCTGGACCGCATGGGTGCGGCCGGTCAGGAAGGCATGCGCCTGCAACACCAGCGCATCGTACCCGGCCTTGTCCACGCGGTCGACGCAAGGGGCGCTGCAGCGCTTGATCTGATACTGCAGGCACGGACGGCTGCGGCTCGCGAAGACGGAATCCGAACAGTTGCGCAGCAGGAAGGCGCGCTGCAGCGCGGTGATCGTCCGGTTCACCGCGCCGGCCGAGGCGAACGGGCCATAGTAGTCACCCTTGAGCTTGCGGGCGCCGCGGTGTTTGAGGATCTGCGGGAAGTCGTGGTCCTTGGCGATCAGGATGTCGGCGAAGGATTTGTCGTCGCGCAGCAGGATGTTGAAATGCGGCTTCAGCGTCTTGATCAGATTCGCTTCGAGCAGCAACGCCTCGACTTCGGTATGGGTGGTCACGATCTCCAGCTCGCGGGTCTCCGCGACCATGCGCTGCAGGCGCACGGGCAGGCGGCCGGCATTGGCATAGGTCGCCACCCGCTTCCTCAGGTTCCGCGCCTTGCCGACGTACAGCACCTTGCCGCGTCCGCCGATCATCCGGTAGACGCCCGGGTCGCCGGGGATCGACCGTAATTTTCGGCGGATCAGCTCGACTCCCGCCGCAAGGCTGACCGCCACGCCGTCGCCGCCGGTATCCCCGCTTGCCGTCTGGTCCATCATCGGTCCTAACTTCGGGGCGCGGGGCGGTCCCGTCAATGCCGGTATCGCCCGTCGATTGCGGCCGAAGCGGATTCGCGCGATCGATCGTGACGGCGGCCGACCGCGATCCGCTCCATATCGTGGAGGCAAAGCCGATTCATCGGTCCGGCGGCCCGCCGAAGGCGAGTCCACTCAGCCCGGATCGGCCCCAAAGGCGCACGACATCCCTATTTTTCATAAGCTTAACAATCAATCCACGGAATCTGTGGATAACACTGTCGATAACTCGCCGTGTGTCCGTGTTCGGCACTGGAATCCCACGACTTGTCTGATATTGCACAAAAATTAAGCAGTTCCGAGTAACTTATTGAATTTTATAGTTTTAACGATTGGTCTGGATGGCCGGGCCGGTGTTGGCGGATGATTTTGGAGGGGTTGTACGCCCCCTCGTTTCTTAACGTATCCGGCTGTGCAAAGTTTTCTCTATTCGTTCCAGATTCGTTAACTATTCCCCTGTCGCGTGCAGGCTTGCCGGTACAACGACGGCAACCCGATTCTACTCGACGGGCACAATCCCGCGGGCAGGCTGGGCCCAGCCGAGATGTTCGCCGCCATCGAGTGCAATCATTTGTCCGGTCATCGAGGGCGCGGCCAGGATATAGCGGACCCCGGCGGCGATTTCCCCGGGTGTCGCGCCATGCTGCAGCGGCGTCGCGTCCCACTGCATCCGGAACTGTCCCTCAGACTGGCGCTCGCTCTTCAGTGTCGGTCCGGGCCCGATGGCGTTGACGCGGATGCGCGGCGCCAGCGCCAGCGCCAGGGTCTGGGTCAGCGTCCACAGGCCGGTCTTGGACAACGTGTAGGTCAGAAAATAGGGGGTCAGGTTCCAGACCCGCTGATCGATCAGATTGACGATGACACCCTCGGCGGCATCCGGCAGGCCCCGCGCCATTTCCTGGGACAGCAGGAAGGGGGCGCGCAGATTGGTTTCCATATGGATATCCCAGCTCTCGCGGGTCGCCGTGTCCCAGACGTCGAGGTCGAAGCGCGAGGCGTTGTTGACCAGGCATCCGATCGGGCCAAGGGCCTCCGCCGCCCGGCGAATCAGCGCCGCCGTGTGGTCTTCCACGGAGAGGTCGGCGTCGAGCAGGGCGGCGCGCTGCCCGCAACTCTCGATTTCCGCCGCCAGCGCCTCCGCCGCGTCCCGGGACCTGTTGTAGTGAATCGCGACATCGAAACCCTGCGCCGCCAGGTCGAGCGCGATCGCCCGCCCGATGCGGTGCGCCGCGCCGGTCACCAGAGCCGTGCGCGGGATGGCCGGGCCGGCGCCCGCAGTCACGACCCGCCCGCTCCGGCGCCGGTCCCGGCGTAGCGCAGGACCATGTCGCGCAACGTCACCATGCCGAGGATCTGGCGGTCGACGCCCAGCACCAGCGCGCGGCTGAGGCCGAACCGCACGAGCAGCCGGATCGCATAGCGCAGGTCCATGCCCGGATCGATCGAGACCACCGGCTTGCTCATGACCTCATAGACCTGGACCCGGTCGAAGGAGTGGTTGCGGGCCACGACTTCGCGCGCGATGTCGGCCACAACCAGGACGCCGAACTCGTCGGTTTCATCACGGCGCTCGACGACCAGGGAACTGACGCCCTCGCCGGCCATCTTCTCCATCGCCTGGCGGACTGTCGCCATGCTGTCGATGGTCCGCACGTCGCGGCTCATGACTTCCGCGACCTTGATGTGGGGTTCTTGTTTCATATCTGCTCTTCGATCTCTTGTGACAGGGTTTCCATCTGCGACGACAGGCCGACCGCGTCCTCGATGTCGACCTGGAACGCGATACCCGTCCCCGGCTTTTCGTCGAACTGGCCGGCGTCGGCGATTGTTTCCAGGATATCGCGGCTCAGCGGCTCGGCGACCAGGAACAGCAGCAGGTCCCGTGCGCCCGCGAGGTCGAGCCCGAGGAACGTCTTCTCGGGCTTCAGCCCTTCGCCCCGCGCGCTGGTGATCACCGAACAGCCGGTCGCTCCGGCCTCCCGCGCGGCTTTCATGATATCCTCCGTATGGTCTTCGTCGACCAGCGCCATGATCAGTTTGAATCTCATGTGTTACTCCCTTGCTGCTCCGCGTTGCGGGTCTTGCGGCGCCTGCGCCAGGCCGACAGGTCAGCGTACCCCAATACGGAAATCATCGGAAACAGGCTTGCGAAGGCGATCAGTCCGAAACCGTCGATCACCGGGCTGCGGCCCGGGATCGTCGAGGCCAGGCCGAGGCCCAGGGCGGCGACCAGCGGCACGGTCACGGTCGATGTCGTCACCCCGCCGGAATCATAGGCCAGCGGCACGATCGGCGCGGCGACGCGCACCGCCCGCATGGTCTGCAGGATCAGCGCCGCGTAACCGGCGATGATGTACCAGTGCAGCGGCGTGCCGGTGACGATGCGGAAGGAGCCCAGCGCAACGCCTGCGGCGACCCCGACCGCCACGGTGATGCGCAGTCCCCAGACCGAAATCGTGCCGCCCGAGACCTGGTTCGCCTTGATCGCGACGGCGATCAGCGAGGGCTCGGCGATGGTCGTGGCAAAACCGATGGCGGCCGCGAAGGCGAAGACCCAGAGATAGTCCTGCCAGCGTACGCTCACCGCCTCGATGCCGAGAAAGGCCGGATCCGTGAGCTGGCGCGCCATGATCTCGCCAAGCGGGAACAGCGCCTCTTCGAGGCCGACCAGGAACAGTGTCAGGCCCAGCAGGACGTATACGAACCCATAGACGATGCGCCGCAGGTTCGGCGGCCGGCGGCGGATCACGACGATCTGGAAGAAGGCCAGGATCGCGATGATCGGCAGCACGTTCAGCATCGTCGCCGCCGCCGTCGTCCACAGGTGGGCCAGAAACGCGATCACACCGCCATCCCATAGAGCATGACGAAGATCATCGGGAACATGCTGGCGAACGCGATCAGGCCGAAGCCGTCGGTCAGCGGGTTGCGTCCGCGGATCGACGAGGCGAGGCCGACGCCCAGCGCGGTGACCAGCGGCACGGTGACGGTCGAGGTGGTCACGCCGCCCGAATCGTAGGCGACGCCGACGATTTCCGGCGGCGCGAAAAAGGTCAGCACGACGACGATCACGTAGCCGCCGATGATCAGCACATGCACCGGCCAGCCCTTGAGGATGCGGAACACGCCCAGCACCAGCGACGCGCCGACCGACAGGGCAACGGTCATGCGCAGGCCCAGCGCATAGGATTGCTGCGCGGCCTTGTCCGCCGCGACGACGCCGGCCTCGGCCATCGCCCGCGCGGCCTCGGCGGCGACCGCGATCAGCGCCGGTTCCGCGACCGTCGTCCCGAAGCCCAGGCAGAAGGCGAAGGCCAGCAGCCAGACCAGGCTGCCCTTGCGGGCGAAGGCCTGCGCCATGGCCTCGCCGATCGGGAACAGCCCCATCTCCAGACCCTGGATGAACAGGGTCAGCCCCAGCATCACCAGCACCACGCCGACCGCGACCCGCTCGAGATGCGGGAAGGGCTGCTGCAGCACGACGATCTGGAAGAAGCCGATGACCAGCAGGATCGGCGCAAGGTCCCGCAGCGAACCGGCGACCATGCGCAGAAGGGATAGAAAGCCGGCGAGCATCGGGGGCGCGTTTTCCTGTGGTCGGCCTGGATACCGTTATCTCTAGCGGTGCGCGCGGCGCAGGGCAACCGCCTCGCCGCCGTCTCAACTCGCCCTTGCCCGTTGCCTACTCCGCCTTTTCCTCCGCCGCATCCTCTTCGAACAGCTCCTCCAGGTCCCGGGCCCATTCGCCGGCCAGCCGCATCATCGTTTCCTCGTCGCGATGCTCGCCGAAATGCGCCTCGAGTCGCGCAACGTCGTGGTCGCGGAACATTTCTGCCGTGCGCGCCGCCTCGCCGGAGGAAAACCCCAGCCCTTCGAGAACCTGCCGGCCGATGTCCAGCGACGAGAGGAAGGTCTCGCGCTGGATGACGTCGACACCCAGCTCCATCAGACGGTAGGCGTGCGGGCGGTTGCGGGCGCGGGCGTAAATCTTCAGGTGCGGAAAATGACGCTGCACCGTTTCCACGGTGCGCACCGACGCGTCGACGTCGTCAACGGCGACAACGAAGATCTCGGCCGAGTCCGCTTTCGCCGCGCGCAGCAGGTCAAGGCGCGAGGGGTCGCCGTAATAGACCTTGTTGCCGTAACGGCGCACGAAATCGACCTGGACCGGGCTGTTTTCGAGCGCCGTGAAGCCGATCTTGCGGGCCCGCAGCAGCCGTCCGACGATCTGGCCGAAGCGGCCGAAGCCGGCGATGATGACCCGGTTTTCCTCGACGCGCGGCTGTTCCATCTCCACGGCGGGCGGCGCTCCGGCGCGGCCCTCCAGCCATTCCGCGCCGGCCATGAGCAGCGGCGTGACCGCCATCGATAGCCCGACGACCAGAATGAGCAGGCCCGCGATGTCCGTGGACATCGTCCCGGCGGCGACCGCGGCGCCGAAGATCACGAAGGCGAACTCGCCGCCCTGCGAGATGGTGGCGGCGAGGCGGAGCGCGACCATCGGCGTGGCGCCCGTGATACGCCCCAGGGCGAACAGGATCGCGCCCTTCAACAGGACAAGCCCGGCAACCAGGCCGAAGACGGTGAGCGGCTCGTCGACGATCAGGTCCAGTTGGATCGACATGCCGACGGCGATGAAGAACAGGCCCAGCAGCAGCCCCTTGAACGGCTCGATATCGGCCTCCAGCGCGTGGCGGTACTCCGACTCGGCCAGCAGGACGCCGGCGAGGAACGCGCCCAGCGCCATCGACAGGCCGACATACTCCATCAGCAGCGCGGTGACGACGACGGTCAGCAGCGCCATCGCAGTGAAGGCCTCGCGGATGCCGCTGGCGGCGACCAGTCGCAACGCACGGCCCAGCAGCAGCCGGCCCCCGATCACCACCACCGCCAGCACGGCGGCGACCTTGGCCACTCCCAGCGCGATATCGCCGGCGCCGGCGTCGGCCGTGCCGACGCCAAGAAACGGCACCAGCGCCAGCATCGGGATCGCCGCCAGATCCTGAAACAGCAGCACGGAAAAGGCCGCACGGCCGTGCCGGGCCGTCAGCTGGTTCTTCTCGGCCAGGATCTGCAATGCGAACGCGGTGGACGACAGCGACAGGCCGAGCCCGGCAACGATCGCGAGAATCGGCGACGCGCCGAGCGCATAGGCGGCCAGCGCGATCGCCGCCGCACTGACCAGCACCTGTGCGCCGCCCAGCCCGAACACCGGCCGCCGCATGGTCCACAGCCGGGTCGGTTGCAGCTCCAGTCCGATCACGAACAGCAGCAGCACGACCCCGAATTCCGCGAAATGGAGGATACTTTCGACGTCGCCGACCAGATCGAGGCCCTGCGGCCCGACCGCCAGCCCGGCCGCCAGATAACCGAGCACCGCGCCGAGCCCGAGTCGCCGGAACACCGGCACCGCGATCACCGCCGCCGCCAGGAAAATCGCGACCTGTATCAGAAACGCCATGACTCTAACCCCGTTTATCAGCCCTTCGAATATGGCGCCGGCAATGCCGGCCGGCCTGCTCTTTTCCACCCCCTCCCCGGCCCTCCCCCATCAAGGGGGAGGGAGAATTTTCGGCGAAATCAAAGCCCTCCCCCTTTGATGGGGGAGGGTTGGGAGGGGGTGGCGCAACGACAATTCGCCGGCACCGCCGGCGGCCATAATTCGCCTGGTGCCAACCGATTGGCTACCTCCTTGGTGCGTATCACCGGCGCTTGTATTTGCCCTTGCCCTTCGATTTGCCGCGTTTCGGCCCGCCGCGCGGCTGCAGCGCCTTGGCGATGCCGGCCAGCGACGCGGCGATGCCAGGATCCACCGGCACCGCGTCCACCGGCATGTCGAGGTCGAAGGCCTCCAGCCGCTTGATCTCGTCGCGCAGCCGCGCCGCATCCTCGAACTCCAGGTCCGCCGCCGCGGTGCGCATGCGCTCTTCGAGCCGGCCGATATAGGTCTTCAGGTCGACGCCGATCAGGTGCGGCATGCCGGAATCGCCGGTCGACACGGTGACTCGGTCGCGCTCGTAGACGCTGTCCAGGATGTCGGCGATCTGCTTGCGCACGGTCTCCGGCGTGATCCCGTGCTCGGCGTTCCAGGTCTGCTGCTTCTCGCGCCGGCGCTCGGTCTCGCCGATCGCATAGGTCAGCGAGTCGGTCATCCTGTCGGCATACAGGATCACCCGCCCGTCGACGTTGCGCGCCGCGCGGCCGATGGTCTGGACCAGCGAGGTGCGGCTGCGCA
>CAMYKU010000068.1 GCA_947259105.1 uncultured Alphaproteobacteria bacterium | reverse complement strand
CCTGCGTTCGTGCGCCGGGTTGAGGAAGGCGAACAGGAAGCAGATTGCGCAGGCCCGGGCGCCGGAGGCCCGCACCTGTTCCACGACTTCCGCGATGGCGTCGTCGCCGGGCGCACGCAGGACAGTGCCGGCGGCGTCGATGCGCTCGTCGAGCTCCAGGCGATGCCGGCGCGGCACCAGCGGCGGCGGGTGGTCCTGATAGAGGTCGTACATGTGCGGGCGGGTCTGGCGGCCGATCTCCAGCAGGTCGCGGAAGCCCTTGGTGGTGACCAGCGCGACCGCGCCGCCCTTGCGCTGGATCAGCGCGTTGGTGGCCACCGTCGTGCCGTGCGAGAAGCGCCGCACCCCGGCCAGCTCGATGCCGTGCTCCGCGGCCACTTCGGCGAGGCCCTCGAGGATTGCCCGGCCGGGATCGTCCGGCGTCGAGGGCCGTTTGCCGACGCGCACCGCGCCGGTCGCCTCGTCCAGCGCATAGAAGTCGGTGAAGGTTCCCCCGACATCGACCCCGATGGTCCAGGCCACTTCGCGCCTCCTGTGGAACTGGTTAAATGCAACAAGTATGCAAAGCGTATTTTCAAACTCCCGTCAAGCCATACCATGTCTCCGATTGTCCACCAACGCGTGTCCGGGGTATGGTCCGCGCCGGCCGCCCGGCCGTTCGCAGAGGGGGAACAGATACCCATGCCCGATCTCGACCTGACCCTGGCCTGCGTTGCAACAGACCGCTCGCGGCCCATCCTCGACGGCCGCGTGACGGTGCCAGGTGTTGCGCTCGCGGCAACGCAGGGTGAGCCCGAGACGATCTTCAAAACGGCGCTGCGCGAGCGAACCTGGGACGTCACCGAGATGTCGATGTCGAGCCATATCACGGTGACGGCGCGGGGCGACGCGCATTACGTCGGCATCCCGGTGTTCCTGTCGCGCGCGTTCCGGCATTCCGGCATCTACGTGCGCACCGACCGCGGCATCGACCGGCCGGAGGATCTGAAAGGGCGGACGATCGGCCTGCCGGAATACCAGCAGACGGCGGCGCTGTGGGTGCGCGGCATCCTGCGGGATTTACACGGCGTCGGCGTGCGGGACGTCAAGTGGCGCATCGGCGGCGTAGAGCAGGCGGGGCAGGGGGAGCGCATCAAGCTCGACCTGCCGGCCGACATCGATGCCGCGCCGATCGGGCCGGAGGAGACGCTGAACGGCCTGCTGGCCGCCGGCGGGATCGACGCCATCGTTTCGCCGCGCCCGCCCTCCAGCCTGGACGATCCGGACGTTCCGGTGGCCCGGTTGTTTCCCGACTACCGCGCGGCGGAGGTCGCGTATCACAGGCAAACCGGCTTCTTCCCGATCATGCACTGCCTCGCGATCCGCCGGGAGCTCGCCGAGGCGCATCCCGACCTGCCGGGCAAACTCTTCAAGGCGTTTGCCGAGGCGCGGGACATGGCGCTCGCCGAACTCGGCCTGATCAACGTGCTGCGCGTCAGCCTGCCCTGGGTCGCCGCCGCACTGGCCGAGACGAAGGAGATCATGGGCGCCGACATATGGCCGTACGGCTTCCGGCGGAACCGGGACGAGATCGCGGCGATGACCCGCTATGCGCACGAAGACGGGCTGACCGCGCAGCGGCTGGAGCCGGAGGCGCTGTTCCACCGGTCGACGCTGGACCTGGCACCTTAGGCCACCTAGCGGACTTGAAATGCGCGGGCAAATCACAGAGTTTATGTTGCGATAGAAATACTGCCGGCGTGCCGGAGGAGAAGCGACATGTTGTTTGGAATTGGCGGCCAATCGGAGGTCGGCGCGGGCCTGCGCGTCAGCCCGGACCATGTCCCGGAGCCAGCGCACGATATCGATCCCGCGGCGGCGGCGTCGGACTCGATCGCGGTGCTGGCCGGCGGCTGCTTCTGGTGCGTCGACGGTGTCTTCCGCATGCTCGACGGGGTGCTCGACGTCGTCTCGGGCTATGCCGGCGGCGCGCCGGAAACCGCCAATTACCGGGATGTCTGCTCCGGGGGGACCGGGCATGCCGAGGTGGTGCGGGTCCGCTTCGATCCGGCGCGCATCAGCTTTGGCCGGATCCTCAGGATCTTCTTCGCCATCGCGCACGACCCGACCCAGCTGAACCGCCAGGGCAACGATGTCGGGACGCAGTACCGCTCGGCGGTCTTCCATACCGACGCGGCGCAGCGTGAAGTGGCGGAGGCGTATATCCGGCAACTGAACGACGCCGGGGTCTTCGCGGCGCCGATCGTCACCGAAATCGCGCCGCTGGAAGTCTTTTACGAGGCCGAGGACTATCATCAGGATTACGCGGCCGTGAACCCGACGCAGCCCTATATCGCCTGCACCGCGTTGCCGAAGATGGGCAAGCTGCGAGAGTATTTTCCCGACCTGTTGAAGAAAAGCTGATGGTGTGAACTAAGGTTGCAGCCGCGTTGACCGACCGCCCCGCCCGCACATCGCAGATCGTCTCGCGCCTGCGGCTCGCGACCGGGCTCGTGCTATTTTTGTTCCTGCTGACCCATTTCGTCAACCATGCGCTCGGGCTGGTTTCGCTGGAAGCGATGGAGCAGGGACGCCGGCTGTTCCTCGTCCTGTGGCGCAATCCCGTCGGCACCCTGGCCCTCTATGGCTCGCTATTGATTCATTTCGGCTTGGCCCTGTGGTCGGTCTTTCGCCGCCACACGCTTCGCATGGCCGGGTGGGAGGCGGCGCAGCTCCTTCTCGGCCTGTTGATTCCGCCGCTCCTGATCGGCCATGTGGTGGGAACACGGCTCGGCTACGAAATTGCCGGCACGGATCCCACTTACCCTTGGGTTCTCTATGTCCTGTGGGTCGTCGATCCGTTCAACACCGTGCGCCAGCTGGCGGTATTCTCGGTTGCCTGGATCCATGGCTGCATCGGCCTGCATTTCTGGCTGCGCTTCAGACCGTGGTACCGCAGCTACCTGCCACTGAGCTACGCGGCCGTTCTGTTGGTGCCGACCCTGGCCGTGCTGGGATTCGTGCAGTCGGCGCAGACGGTTGCCGGATATGCCGCGGATAGCGAATGGCTCGCTTCGCTCGTCGCCCGGGTCGGCACCGCCGGACCGGCGCAGGCGGCCACGCTGGGTGGTATCAAGGACGGCTTGACCGCCGGATTCTGGCTGCTGCTCGGCGGGACCCTTCTGGCCCGCGCAATTCGGGACGGGGTGCAGCGTCGGCGAACGATTGCGATCACCTATCCGACCGGCCGGCGCGTCGCCGTACAACCCGGCACGACCATCCTTGAAGCCAGCCGGATGCTGGAGTTCCCGCATGCCGCGGTGTGCGGCGGTCGGGGACGCTGCTCGACCTGCCGTATGCGAGTCTCGGCGGGACTCGAAAGCCTGCCGCCGCCCGATCAGCAGGAGCAGGATGTTCTCAAGCGGATTGGCGCCCCACCGAATGTGCGCCTTGCCTGCCAGACCCGCCCGTCGGCCGCTTTGACGGTCATGCCGCTGGTGCTGCCGGCGGAGGGGCTGCGCGCCGCCGCATCGCCCGAAATGCTCGGCTATGGCCACGAGGGGGAGGTTGCCGTGCTGTTCGCCGATCTCCGGTCGTTTACCCGGATCTCGGAGCAACAATTGCCCTACGATGTCGTTTTCCTGCTGAACCGTTATTTCGATGCCATGGGTGCCGCAATCGAGAGCGTCGACGGCCATATCGACAAATTCATCGGCGACGGCGTCATGGCTGTCTTCGGTATCCGTCGGCCGATCGGCGAGGCCTGCCGCCGGGCGCTCGCCGCCGCCCGCGCGATGTCGGAAAACCTGCAGCAGCTCAATGAACATCTGGGGCTTGAGGGCATCGAGCCGTTGCGCATCGGGATCGGCCTCCACGCGGGGCCGGCGATCGTCGGCGAGATGGGGTACGGCAGCGCGGTTTCGGTGACGGCGATCGGCGATACGGTCAACACCGCAAGCCGGCTGGAGGCCCTGACCAAGGAATACGAATGCCAGCTCGTTGTCTCGGAAACGGTGGTTCGGAACGCCGGTATTGCGTCGCCGGCGTGCGACTCCCATAACGTCGTCATCCGGGGCCGACGGGAGCCGCTGACCGTATACGCCGTTGCCGATGCGCGCGAGCTGTCCCTGCCCGGGGAAAACGAAAAGGCCTGAGCTTTCGCCTCAAGAAATTCCTGTATGGTGGCATCGTGAAGGCTGCTCGCCGGCATACCGCTGCAGGGCACGGTTTTCTTCCGGGCCCGCTATTCTGGGTCGAGTGCCCAAAGGAATGAGGAACGCAAAAAATGTCGAATCGATGGAAGCCGAAAGCGGCCGGTGTGGTGCTGGCCGCCGTATTTCTTGCTGTGCCGGCGCTGGCCGGCGCGCAGGAGCTGGAACTCAGGCGAGTCATGCTGTCGGCCGGCGGCGTGGGCTATTTCGAATACGAGGCGCAGGTCGACGGCGACGCGACGCTGCCGCTGTCCGTCCGGCTCGGCCAGGTGGACGACGTGCTGAAAAGCATCGTCGTCTATGACGACACCGGCGCTGCCGGAGCGATCCGCCTGCCCGGGCGCGAGCCGCTGTCCCAGATCTTCCGGGACCTTCCCTTCGGGCCCGAGGCGCTGCTGTCACCGGTGATGCTGCTCAATTCGCTGCCGGGCGCGGAAATCCGTGCGACCGGCCAGCGCCAGATCGAAGGACGACTTGTCCGCGTGGTGCCGGAGGAAACGTCGCTTCCCGGTATGGGCGGGACGTTGACCCGCAACCGGGTCAGCGTCATGACCGTGGAGGGCTTGCAGACCTTCATCTTCGAGGAGGCGGAATCCGTCGTCTTTACCGACCCGGAATTGCGGGCGCAGATCGATTCGGCGCTGGCGGCGATCTCCGCGCACCGCACCCGCGAGCGGCGGACGCTTCAGGTGGTCAGCCGCGGCAAGGGCAAGCGGTCCGTGCGCGTGGGATATGTCGTGGCGGCGCCGCTGTGGAAGGCGAGCTACCGGTTGACGCTGGCCGATCGCGCCGCCGAGAAGGCGCGGCTGCAGGGCTGGGCGGTGATCGAGAACATGAGCGGCCAGGACTGGAAGGACGTGGAGCTGACCATCGTGTCCGGCAACCCGGTGACCTTCCGCCAGGCCCTCTACTCGGCGTATTACGTGCACCGGCCGGAAGTGCCCGTCGAGGTTCTCGGCCGCGTCATGCCGCGCGCCGACACCGGCGCGGTGACCCTCGATCTCGACGAGCTGGCCGCCGCAAACCAGGGCTACGAGGAGGAATTCCGCAAAGCCCAGCGCGCGATCGGTGGCCAGGGCGCCATGATGGGGCTGTACGGCGAACGCGCCGAGGGGGACGCGGCCATGCGCGCCAAACGGATGGCCGAGGCGCCCATGTCGAGTGATATGATGGTCGCCGCCGAGGCTGCACCGGCGCCGCCCAGCCAGGCGCGGCTCGTAGCGGCCGCTTCGAAGGAGGCCGCGACCCAGGTTACCTTCCGGATCCCGAACGCGGTCAGCGTGACGTCAGGCCAGTCGGTAATGGTGCCGATCATCGACCGCGACATTCCGGGCGAGCGGGTCGGGCTCTACCAGCAGTCCGCCCACGACAGGCATCCGCTGGCCGCCGTGCGTCTGGCCAACGACGGCGAGACCGGGCTTCCGGCCGGCGTGATTACGCTCTATGAAACCGGCGCGGGCGGAGCGTCCTTCGTGGGCGACGCACAGCTCTCGACCCTGCCGTCCGGCGACGAGCGGCTGGTCAGCTTCGCACTCGACCAGAAGACCCTGATCGACCGCGAGGTCGAATCGAAGCAGGCGATCGCCAAGGGCCGCATCGTTCGCGGCGTAATGGAGCTGACCTACGAGGTCGAGCAGACCACCGTCTATCGCATCAAGGCGCCGGCGCGCGAGGGCCGCGAGGTGCTGATCGAGCATCCGCGGCAGCAAGGCTGGAAGATCGTCAAGCCGGATCCCAAGGATGTCGAACTGACCGACGACCAATACCGTATCCGCCGCAAGATCGAAGCCGGCAAACAGGCCAAGGTGACGGTGCAGTTGACGATGCCGCGGGTCCAGACGGTCGCCCTTACCGGCCAGGCCAAGGATTTCTACCTCGCCTATGCCGGCAACGGCGAGCTGAACGACCGGCTGCGGCAGGCCCTGCGGAAGATGGCACAGCTGCGCGATGTCGTCGACACGCACCAGCGGCGACTGCAGGAACTGGAGAATGAGCGCAATCTCATCCACCAGGAACAACAGCGCATCCGCGACAATCTGGGCCGTATTCCCCGCGACAGCGACCTGCACAAACGGTACCTCAAGAAGCTCAACGTGCAGGAAGACAATCTCGAGACCATCCTCGCGGAGACCGAAGAAACCCGCGAGGCGTTCAACGCGGCCAACACGGCGCTGGGCGACTACATCCGCGGGCTGGATATCTGACCCGACGCGGGAGATCGGGGTGTACGGCCCGGTCTCCCGCTATTGCGCCGGAGACGCTCAGAACTTCTGAAGGAAACGCACGATCTTCCGCGTCCGCTCGCTGAACAACTTGGGGATATACCAGGTGCCGGCGGCGCGTTTGCCGACTTCCGACAGCGTCGGGTAAGGGGCGATGACACCGGCCATCCGTCCGATTTTGGTCTTGTTCGCGACGGCCAGCACCCAGGGCAGGATCAGCTCGCCGGCATGTGGCCCGACGATCGTGGCGCCCCGGACGCGGCCCTTGCGGTCGGTCACGATCTTGGCGAAACCTTCGGTCCTGTGCTCGGCCCGGGCGCGGTCGTTCTCGGCGAAGGGCCAGCGCAGAATATGCAAGCCGTCGCCGAATTTTTCCTTGGCCTGCAGGTCCGTCAGGCCGACCTGCGCCAGTTCCGGGTCGGTGTAGGTGACCCAGGGAACCGCGTCGTGGTTCGCCTTCGCCGGCAGCAGCCAGAACAGCGCATTGCGCAGCACGATGCCGCCGTGATAGCCGGCGACATGGGTGAACTGGTAGCCGCCGGCCACGTCGCCAATGGCGAACACGCGCTTGTTGCTGGCGCGCAGGCGGGCATCGACGACGATCCCTTTCGGGCTGTGTTCGATGCCGGCCTCGTCCAGGCCAAGCCCGTCGACGTTGACCTTGCGGCCCGCGGCGACCAGCAGATGCGAGCCGCCTATTGTCTCGGTGGCGCCGTCCCGCACGATGGTCGCGGTGATGCCGCCGGCCGCTCCCGAAAGTTCCTGTATCTCGATGCCCTCGTGGATCGCGATGCCTTCGGCCAGCATGCGCCGGCGCACCACGTCGGCCGCCTCCGGATCGTCGCGCCCGAGCAGGGCGAACATCTCCAGCACCGTCACGCGGCAGCCCAGCCGCCGGTGCGCCTGCGCCATCTCGGCGCCGATCGGCCCGCCGCCGATCACGATCAGGTGTTCGGGCCGCATATCGAGATCGAAGATCGTCTCGTTGGTCAGCACCGGCACGTCGCCGATGCCCGGGACCGGCGGGATCGCGGCGGTGGATCCGGTCGCCACCACGAAACGCCGCGCGCGAATGCGCTGCCCGCCCGCTTCCACTTCGCGCGGTCCGGTAAAGCGCGCGGCTGCACGGATGACCGTCACGCCCATGCCTTCGAAGCGCTCCTGCGAATCGGTCGGCGCGATGCCGTCGATGACGCCCCGGACATGGGCATGTACGGCGGCGAAATCGATCTCGGGCTCGACTTCCGCGATGCCGAAGCGTCCCGCATCGCGCATTACCTGGGCGGCATGCCCGGCCGCCAGCAGCGCCTTCGAGGGCACGCAGCCGTAATTGAGGCAGTCGCCGCCCATCTCGCCCTTTTCGATAAGCACGACCCTGGCGCCCATCTGCGCACCGCCGGCCGCAACCGTCAGGCCGCCGGATCCGGCGCCGATGACGCAAAGATCGGCCTCGATGGTGTCCGTCATTGCAGGGATGTTCCCGGTGGTTGGTGATGTCCGTGGGTCAACACTTTAGGCATGACCCCGCCACATCAAACCAAAATCTTCGTGATCTCGCGCGGATCGCGGCGGGCGAGGGGAGCGATCGTGCCGGACGCTTTCGATCGGGATTGTTCGTGCGGGACGCGGTCGCGGATCCCGGTTAGGCGACCTGGTTGCCCGTCCTGGCCTTCTGTTCGGGCCGGTTCGCCCAATCCAGCATCCAGTCCAGGGCGCGCCACACCGAATAGAAGGGCAGGCCTGCCTCGAGCTGGATCAACGCGGTCTCTCCCGATTTCATGTGGACCGTCAATTCGTGGAACTGGCGCTTGTCGAGATGTCCGCGCTGCAGCGCGGCGCCCATGTCGTGGGTAAAGCGACTGACATCGAATATGCTCAGGCGGTGGACGCCATCCGCATCGAGCCAGACCAGGCCCCGGTTGGTCACAAGACACCAGTTGGTATCGCCGCCGAGATAGGCAATGGCGGGCTCCTCGCCGGGCTCCAGCATGGCATGCTCCAGCAGAAGCTTCTGCTCGGCCTGCGCCAGGTCATAGAACAGTCTGGTCCTTCGGGCGTCGCCCATCCTGCGGCGGAAGATTGCCTCGATAATGTTGCTGTTTGCGGATTTGTTCATCATGAGCTCCCCCTCGTGACAAATTCCCGTGCGCCGGCACAGGCCCCGCCCATACGCTGTGGCCGGGAACAATGAAGGCAACATCCGGCTGCAAGTATTGTCCGAAAATCGCTTCCGAAGCGTTAAACCCGGGATTTAGCGAAAATACCGGTTTCCGGCGCTCTTTCCCGTCTGCGAGGCGTATGGTCAGCCGTCCGATCCAAAAGCAAGGAGGCGCGGCAACAAGGCTTTACGACGTCCAGCGTTGCCCCGGCACGCAGCGGGCCGGGCTCGACGGTAAATTTCACTTCCCGCCCACTTCTGCGTTGGCTACCTTTCCGGCCAGGGCAGTGCGCGCGCAAAACCAGAAGCGGGAGGCGGAGTTGACTGGACAGGTAGGTGGTAATCCGTGTTGGACGATCGGAATGTTGTGCGGCTTTCTGGCGCTGCTGATCGCCGACAGCCAGACCGCCGCCGCCCAGACCGGGGGAGGCGCGCCGGCGCCGGCGGTGACCGTTGCGCCGGTGATCTCGCGCCCGGTCTCGTCGACACTAGAATTCGTCGGCCGAACCGAGGCTTACCAGGAAGTCGATCTCAGGGCGCGCGTGATCGGGTTCCTTCTGGAGCGGGGCTTCGAGGAAGGCGCGGAGGTGTCGGAGGGGGACCTCCTGTTCCGGATCGACCCGGCGCAATACGAAGCAACCGTTGCGGCCGCCGATGCCGGGGTCAAGCGGGCGGAAGCAACGCTGAACGAGGCACAAAGGAACCTCGCGCGTGCCCAGACGCTGGTCAAGAAAGGACACCTTAGCCAGGCCAATCTGGATGAGGCGGTGGCCAAGGACAGCCAGGCCCAGGCCGACCTCGCCGCTGCCAAGGCAGACCTGACGTCGGCGGAGCTCGATCTCGGCTATACGCGGATCGTCGCGCCGATCAGCGGGCGCATCGGCGAGAGCAGCATCGACGCGGGCAATTTGATCGGGCCGGACAGCGGCGTCCTGGCGGCGATCGTCGATGTCGACCCCATCAAGGTGACCTTCGCAATCACCGAGCGCGAGATGCTCAACTACAAGCAGGCGCGGCGGAGCGACGAGTCGCGGCGCTATACGCCGACGCTGCGGCTGGCCAACGGAGCCATGCTCGAGGAAGGCGGAACCATCACCTTTCTCGACAACAGGGCCGACCCGATGACCGGGACGATCCGTCTGTTTGCCGAATTTCCCAACGAGAACGAACTGGTGCTGCCGGGACAGTTCGTCAGCGTCGTTCTCGTCAGCACCGAACCCCAGACGATGATCGTCGTGCCGCAATCGGCGGTCCAGACGAACCAGGCCGGCGCGTTCGTCCTCGTCGTGGACCAGGACAGCAGTGTCGTCAGCCGGCCTGTCGTCCTCGGCGAGCGCAATGGCGCCGACGTCGTCGTGACCGAAGGACTCAGTGTCGGCGAGACTGTCGTCATCGAGGGCATCCAGAAGGTGCGGCCCGGAGCCAAGGTGACGCCGGTGCCGGCCGGGCCGGGATCGGGCTCCTGACATGTTCAGCGCCTTCTTCATCGACCGGCCGAAATTTGCCTTCGTCATCGCTATCGTCATCGTGCTCGCCGGATTGCTGGCGCTCACGCAGTTGCCGATCGCCGAATTCCCGGAGATCACGCCGCCGCAGGTCCAGGTGACCGCAACCTATCCCGGGGCCAACGCCCAGGTCGTCGAGGAGACCGTTGCCGCTGTCATCGAGGCGGAAGTCAACGGCGTCGAGGATATGATCTACATGTCGTCGAAGAGCGCCAATGACGGCAGCTACACATTGGCCGTTACCTTCGAGGTCGGGACCGACGGCGACCAGGCCCAGGTCAACGTCCAGAACCGCGTCTCGCTGACCACGGCGAAGCTGCCCGAAGAGGTCGTCCGCCAGGGCGTCTCGGTGAAGAAGCAGTCGACCTCGATGCTGATGGTGGCGTCGGTCTATTCGCCGAACGAGACCTATGACGACATTTTCCTGAGCAATTATACCAGCATCAACATCCGTGACACGATTGCGCGCACACCCGGAGTCGCCACCGTCACGGTCCTGGGCGCACGCGACTACGGCATGCGGGTGTGGCTGCAGCCCGATCGCATGACCTCGTTCGGGCTCACCGCGGGCGACGTGATCGCCGCCATCCGCGAGCAGAACCTGCAGGTTTCCGCGGGCAGCGTCGGCGCCGCGCCGGCGCCGTCCGGCCAGCAGTTCGAATACAGCATCGTCGCCAAGGGCCGGCTCGAGGACGAGCGCGAGTTCCGCAACATCATCCTGCGGGCGCGGAACGACGGCTCGATCGTGCGCCTCGGCGACATCGCGCGGATCGAGCTGGGGGCACAGCAATACGGCTGGTTCGGCCACCTGAACGGCAAGTCGGCCGCGATTCTCGCCGTCTACCAACTGCCCGACGCCAATGCGCTCGACGTCGCCGACGGAGTCAAGGCCGAGCTCGAGCGGCTCGCGCAGCGCTTTCCCGATGATCTCGACTATCAGGTCACCTACGACACGACGCTTTATGTCAAGACCTCGATGCGCGAGGTCATGATCACGCTGTTCCAGGCCATGGCCCTGGTCATCCTCGTGGTCTTCGTCTTCCTGCAGGACTGGCGGTCGACGCTGGTGCCGACGATCGCCATCCCGGTGTCGCTGATCGGCACCTTCGCCGTGCTGCTGGCGATGGGCTATACGATCAACACGGTCAGCCTGTTCGGCCTGATCCTCGCGATCGGTGTCGTGGTCGACGATGCCATCGTCGTCGTCGAGAACGTCCAGCGCCATATGGCGGACGGGCTGTCGCCGCGCGACGCGACCCGCAAGGCCATGGTCGAGGTGTCGGGGCCGGTGATCGCGACGACGCTGGTGCTGCTGGCTGTATTCGTGCCGGTCGGATTTACGCCGGGCCTGACCGGCCGCCTCTTTCAGCAGTTCGCGGTGACCATCTCGGTCGCCGTGACGATCTCCTCGATCAACGCGCTGACGCTTAGCCCGGCGCTATGTGCGAGTTTCCTGAAGCTGCCCAAGACGGCCCAGCGCGGGCCGCTTGCCTGGTTCGAGCGGATCCTGACGGTGACCCGGAACGGTTACGGAGGGATCGTCGGCGTCATGATTCGTCGCCTGATCGTCACGCTGCCGCTGTTTGTTGGGCTGCTGGCCGGTGCCGGCTGGCTGATGCAGAAACTGCCGACCGGGTTCGTCCCGTCGGAGGATCGCGGCGCCATCCTCGTTGACGTGCGGCTGCAGGATGCCGCGGCGCTGCCGCGCACGGCGCTGGTCCTGGAGCGGGTCGAACAGGTGCTGATCGACACGCCGGGCGTGGCCAACGTGATGTCGGTCGGCGGCTACAGCCTCCTGTCCGGATCGGTCCTGCCCAATGCGGCGTTCCTGATCGCGGCGCTCGACCCCTGGGACGAACGCGAGGACCCGAGCCTGCACGTGGACGCGATCAACGCGCAGCTCCGGGCTCAGCTGTTCGCAATCCCCGAGGCGACCGTGCTTCCGTTCAACCCGCCGCCGATTCCCGGCCTCGGCAGCACCGGCGGGTTCGAGTACGTCCTGCAGGACACCGAGGGGCGCAGCCCGGGAGAACTGGCGTCGGCGCTCGGGGGATTGATTTACGAGGCCAACGGCCAGCCCGATCTGAGCGCGGTCTTCAGTACATTCCGGGCCAACGTGCCGCAGATATTCGTCGATTTCGACCGCGATGCGGCGAAGACCCGGGGCGTCGCGGTCAACGATGTGTTCGAGACGCTGGCGTCCAATCTCGGCGCATATTACGTTAATGACTTCAACAAATTCGGGCGCGTCTACCGTGTCATGATCCAGGCCGAGGCCGAAAAGAGGAGTTCGCCGGAGGATATCGGCAATCTCTATGTCCGCAATGCGGACGGCGAAATGGTCCCGCTGCGCAGCATGACACGGCTCGAGCTGGCGCAGGGGCCGGAGCGCGTCGAGCGCTACAACATGTTCCGCTCGGCCACGATCAACGGCAGTGCCGCGCCGGGACGCAGCTCCGGCCAGGCGATCGCCGCCATGCAGCGGGTCAGCACAACCACGCTGCCCGACGGTTTCACCTTCGAATGGACCGGGATGGCGTACCAGGAAATCAAGGCCGGACAGGCGGGCTCGCTTATAATGCTGCTCGCGCTCTTGTTCGCCTATCTGTTCCTGGTGGCGCAGTACGAGAGCTGGTCCATCCCGTTTCCGGTGATGCTGTCGATCGGCATTGCGGTCCTCGGGGCGGCCGCCCTGCTGCTCGGCCGCGGGATTGCGCTGGACACCTATGCCCAGGTCGGGCTGGTATTGCTCATCGGCCTGGCGGCCAAGAACGCCATCCTGATCGTAGAGTTCGCGAAGCAGTTGCGCGAGGAGGGAAGTTCGATCGTCGACGCCGCACTGCAGTCGGCGACGCTGCGCTACCGCGCCGTCCTGATGACCGCTTTTTCGTTCGTCCTCGGTGTGATGCCGCTAGTCTTTGCGAGCGGCGCGGGCTCGGCGAGCCGGCAGTCGGTCGGCACCACCGTCTTTGGCGGCATGCTGGGGGCGACTCTGGTGGGTATCTTTTTCATTCCCGTATTGTATGTCGCATTCCAGAGCATGCGCGAATGGGTGAAGCGGGATCGCGGCAAGGCGGGACCCGCGACGGAACCGGCGACGGAACCCGCGACGGAACAGCCGGCGCAAGCCGACTGACGGACCCGGTATGGCAAATCAGTCCAACCCAGAGGCAAGGAGGCCCGGTAGTGAAACTCTATGACTTCCCGCTTTCCCCCAGCCCGCGCCGGGCGCGGATGTTTGCGGCCGAGAAAGGGATCGCACTCGATATTGAAACCGTGAATATCCGCGAGAAGGAGCAGTTTACCGACGCCTTCCTTGCGATCAGCCCGAATTGCACCGTGCCGGTGCTGGAACTGGACGACGGAACCACGATCTGCGACAGCCTTGCGATCTGGCGCTACTTCGAGGAAGTCAAACCGGAACCGCCGCTGATGGGCACGACACCGCTGGAGAAGGCGATGGTGGAGCTGTGGCTGCGCCGCGTCGAGCTGGAAGGCTATCAGGCGGTGGTCGACGTGCTGCGCAACGGCGCCGAGCGGTTCCGGGACCGGGCGGTGCCGAGCGCG
This sequence comes from uncultured Alphaproteobacteria bacterium, assembly GCA_947259105.1. GTDB lineage: Bacteria > Pseudomonadota > Alphaproteobacteria > UBA8366 > JADFVY01. The sequence continues at coordinate 7,590 of CAMYKU010000068.1, read as the reverse complement.
GAGGCCTTCGCGCAGATCCCGGCGCTGGCCGAGCGCGGGAAAAGGCGTCTCGCCCTGTTCTTCGAGACGCTGTACGAACGGCTTCAGGAGAGCGCCTTCGTCGCCGGACCGGATTTCACCGCCGCCGACATCCACGCGCTGATCACCATCGATTTCGCCGAACGGGCGGTGGAGATCGCGCCGCCCGACGGGCTGGCGGCGTTGAAGGCCTGGCGCGAAAGGGTCTCGGCGCGCGACAGCGCGAAAGCGTAGAGAGCGGTGGGGCGGGACATGCCGGTGCGCGCCGCCGCGTCGGCCGCCTGACAATTCGCATTGTGCGATCCTTGCGGCTGTCGACCTTCCCGCGTTCATCTTCTGTTCAAGTTCAACTGGTAATATCCGGTGCGCTGGCCATTTGCCGCAGCGTCCCGGTTATTCGGATTGCCGCGGAATTTCCGTGAGGCCAGTGAATTCATTCAGGGGCGGAGGCCGGCATTTGCGGCCGCGAAACATTCCGCCGGCGAGACATTGGAGAGCCGATCATGGAACGACGGACATTTGTTCGATTGATGACGGGCACGGCGGCGGCCGCATTGATGGCGGGCATAACGGGTTGTGCCGACCACACCCACACGCGGGTTGTTTATGCGCCGCCCCGACCGCCAGCCTACTACGAGTATTATTATTACCCGGATGTGATGGTCTATTACCACGTCCATACCGGTTATTATTATTACTACTTCAACGGCGACTGGCGGCGCACCCGGCAGCGCCCCGGGTTCCTCTACCTGGACGACCGGCGCCGGCACACGATCGTCATTCGCGAGGAAAAGCCGTACGTGCAGCACGCCGACCACCGGCGCCAGCATCCGCCCCGGCCGGTCCCGCCCGGCCAGGCGCGCGGCCACGGTCAACAGCCGCCGGGTCAGGGTCCGCAAAATGGTCAGGGGCGGGGTCAGCCGCACCAGAACCAGGGTGTCGGATACGGCCAGGGTCAACAGCCGCCGGGTCAGGGTCCGCAAAATGGTCAGGGGCGCGGCCAGCCGCACCAGAACCAGGGTGTCGGGCGCGGCCAAACCCAACCTCAGCCGCAGTTGCCGCCGCAGCCCCAGAAACAGGGTGTCGGACGTGGCCAAACCCAGCCGCAGCTGCAGCCGCAGCCGCAGAACCGGGGCGTCGGGCACGGCCAAGCCCAGCCTCAGCTACGGCCGCAGCCACAGAGCCAGGGTGTCGGGAAGGGCCAGGCGCAACCGGGCAACCAGGGCGTCGGCCAGGGGCGAATCCGGCCGCAACCGCAAACTCAGCCGGTGCTAAGGCCCCAGCCCCAACCCGGACCTCAGCCCAAGCTGCAGCTGCAACCCCAGCCCCAGCCCCAACCTGTGACACAGCCCCAGCCCGTGACGCAGCCCCAGTCCCAGCCTGTGGTGCAGCCCCAGCCGAAGCCCCGACCTCCGGGCAACGGGCAGGGCAAGGGCAAACCCGTGCAGCCTTGCGACACCGGCGCGCAGAACGGCAAGGGCAAGAGCGGCGGCGCCTGCTAGCAACCGCGAGCCGATCCTTCTTGCTCCCGGTGGCCGGCACGGGGACAATGGCTTCCTGACCCACTGTCCCGGGACGGGAAGGGATCCATGCTCGACCGCGCCATGCGCCCCCTCATCGATCCGCCGCTGAATGCCGCCGGGCGGTGGCTGGCGGCGCGCGGCGTGAAGGCGAACGCGGTGACCCTGGCCGGGTTCGCGGTCGGGCTGGCGGCGGTGCCGGCGATCGGCCTCGGCAATTACGGCTGGGGGCTGGCGGCGATCCTGGCGAGCCGCCTGTTCGACGGGCTGGACGGCGCGGTGGCGCGCGCCGCCGGGGTGACCGACGTCGGCGGCTATCTCGACATCGTCTGCGATTTCATCCTCTACAGCGCCTGGGTCTTCGGCTTCGCCGTGGCGGCGCCCGAGCATGCCGTGGCGGCGGCCTTCCTGATGCTCAGCTTCGTCGGCACCGGCTCATCGTTCCTGGCCTACGCCGTGTTCGCCGCCAAGCGCGGAATCGACACCGAGATCCACGGCTCCAAGTCGCTCTATTATCTCGGCGGGCTGACCGAGGGCACCGAGACCATCCTCGCCTTCATCGCCTTCTGCCTGCTCCCGCAGCATTTCGTGCCGCTGGCCCTCCTCTTCGCGGCAGCCTGCTGGATCACCACGGTTTCCCGCATGCTGGCCGCAGTGCGGGGTTTCGGGACGTGAAAAAAAAGGCGGGGCGCCACTTCGGCCGGTGGGTGCCCCGATATTTTCGGCATGCTGCTGTTACGTGCTGCCGCCTTTTCTCACGGTCACGACCGCGCTGTCGGAGGCGGTCGCACCGTGTTCATCGGTTACAGCTAACGCAATTGTATGAGTGCCCCTCGACAGTGCTGCCTGGATCGCTGGCCCGGTTCCGATGGTCAGCCCGTTCCGCGTCCAGAGATATGACAGGGCACCATTCTCGGGGTCGGTCGAGGCCGAACCGTCAAGGGTTGCCAACACGGTCTTGCCTTTGGTGATGCCGACCGTCTGATCCGGCCCGGCATTGGCCACCGGCGCTTCATTGACCACGGCGATCACCATGCTGTCCGTGGCGGTGGCGCCGTGCTCGTCAACGGCCGTCAGCGTGATGGTATGGGAACCGATATCGAAGGGCCCCACGGCGGGGTTGGCCCCGGTCGCGATCTGGACACCGTTCAAAGTCCAGGTGTAGGCGAGTACGCCACCCTCCGGATCAAGGGAGTCAGCGCCGTTCAATGTCACCGTCCGGGCGTAATTCACCGTCCGGTCGGGACCGGCATTGGCGACCGGCGACTCGTTGACCACGGTGAGAATTATCGGCCAGCCGTTGTCGCTGAAGCCGTGTTCGTCCGTAACGGTCACTGAGATGGCGTGGTAACCCACCGGGAACGGTCCGACGGTCGGGGTGGGGCCGGTACCAATCTGCCCGCCACCCGAATGGATAATCCAGCTATAGCTTAGAGGGCCGCCCTCCGGGTCGTAGGAAGCGGTTCCGTTGAGGGTGACCGTCTCAGCATAGTTCGCCGTCTGGTCGGCGCCGGAATCCGCAACTGGCGAACGATTCAGCACCCACATTTCCGAAGTCATGGAAGCGCTGAGCCCATGCGCGTCGGTTACGGTCAGCGTGACCAGATAGGTCCCGACGTCAAACGGGCCCACAACGGGCCTGGGTCCGATACCAATCTGCACACCGTCTATGCTCCATACATAGTCGAGGGGGTCGCCCTCCGGATCGAGGGAGCCCGTGCCGTCCAGTTCAGTGGTTACCAGGGACATGATGAAACCAGGGACCCGCGCCCTGACGACCGGCGGATCGTTTTTTGTGGTGAGGATCATTGTGTCTGAACTGCTGGCGCCCTTATCGTCCGTGACGGTAAGCATTATGGTATGGGTGCCGACTGTAAACGGTCCGACGTTCGGACTGGCCCCGGTTGCGATCTGCACGCCGTCAAGACTCCAGGCATAAGTAAGCGGACCGCCTTCGGGGTCGGAGGACCCGGTTCCGTCCAAAGCCACCGTCGGCCCGTAATTCGCCGTCTGGTCCGGCCCGGCATTGGCGACCGGCGGCGCGTTGACCAGGGTCAAGAGCATATCGTCGGATCCGGTGGCGCCACCCTCGTCCGTAACGGTCAGCGTAATGGTATAGGTTCCGGGCACGCCACCGGCAATAAAGCCGAGTGTCAAGGCATCGAGGGTCGCATGGATTGCCCGGGAAAACACATAGCCGCCGGAACTCCAGGAATAGGTGAGCGTGCCACCGTTTGGATCGGCCGATCCGGTGCTGTTCAAAATTACCGTATCGAGAACAGTTGCCGTTCGGTCAGGGCCAGCGTTGGCGACCGGCGGCTGGTTGGGCGTAACGGTCAGAATCATGTCATCCGAAACGCCGGCGCCGTTGCGGTCCGTCACTGTGAGGGTAACCGTGTGCTGACCAACGGAAAACGGGCCGATCGCGGGTGTCGGTCCGGTTCCAACCTCTACGCCGCCGATGCGCCATCTGAAGGTAAGAATCGTCCCATCCGGATCGGTGGAGCCGGATCCGTTGAGTATGATCGTTTGACCTTCGGTGATCGTCAAATCCGGCCCTGCACTGGCCACCGGCGGCTGGTTCGGCGCGGTGGAAACCGGTGACGCCAGAATAAGCCCTTGCGATCCGTCCGTGAATGTTGCCGCGAACACGAGCTGTCCCGCGTTATTGAATCGCTTCGCCACATCGAACACGTCCAGGCCGCCATTAAAGGGTTCGATCGACTGGATCGTCCGGTAGTCGCCGCTTTTTATTTCTATGGCTTCGCCTTCACGCACAACCAGGGCAAGGTCGGCAGGCGCACCTGCCCAGATGCCGTCCGAATTGCTATCGCTCAGTCTTGCGAAAAAAACGACCTCACCGGCGTCGTTCAGGTCCGCTCCCATGATCAGATTGCCAAAAGTCTCCCCGGCGGCGCCAGGCGCCGGGTCGCCCTCGCGCACGAGAAGACTGAGACTGTCCGGCAGACCCAACCAGATTCCGCGGTCCCCGCTTGTTTCCAGCGTATCCAGGCCGGCATCGAATGCCATCTGTCCCTGGGTATTGAAGTCGAGATGATTGAATCCAGTAAACGGCAGAGCGGCCGTTCCCGGCGCGTGATCGCCTGCCAGTGCAATCAGCCGCAGGCCGCCGGCATCCTGGACCCAGATCCCGGAATCCGCGTAAGCGGAAAGCGGATCGATCGGGTCGATATATCCGCCGACCGCGACGTCGCCAACAGCGTTCACGATGGGGCCGAAGATTTCGTATGGGTATAGGTCGCTGGGCCCCGTCACCGGCCCCGCTGAAGCACCCCCGGCAAACTCAAGAAAATTCCGCCCGCCGGTGCCGGGCGCTGTGGTGCCTTGCAAGGCAACCAGATTCAGGCCGGCAGGCCCTGCGGTCCATATACCCGTTGGGCCACCAAGGTTGGGATCACCGGTCATGCCCAGGAATGTCATGCTGTCCGCATTGCTTGACATCGGGCCGAACACAAAGGAAAAAGCGGCCCCGCCGGAACCCGGCGCCAAGTCATTGGTCATGACGACGGGCTCCAGATTGCTCGGTGTTCCGGTCCATATACCGGTCTCGTATTCGTACGATCCGTCCGCGAGGGTTGTCTCGGCGTAGAACGAGGAGACGCCGAGGTCGTCGAACGATCCAGGCCAAAAGAAACTGAAAAGGCGGCCCCCACTGCCGGGCGCAACATCGTCGGTCTTTGCCAGCGGCTGCAGGCCGCCGGCATCCTGGATCCAGATCCCTTCGCCGGGTATTGCTGTGGTGTAGGCACGAACGGCAAGGCCGCCCACTTCATTTAGCTGTACCGAGGCAAACATGTCGAATGCCGCGGCCGCGCCACCTGGCGCCGGGTCGCCCGTGCGCATCGCCAGCGTCAGATTCCCGGGCTCTCCAACCCAAACGGCATGGTCGCTGCTGTAGTAGTCCACGCCGGTCGGAGAGCCTATGAAAGCTAAGACGCCCGCGTCGCTCAGATAAGGGTATTGCAGGTCAACCCACTCGAAATCCAACCCGCCGGTTCCCGGCGCGGGCTCGCCGGTAACGGCTATCGGAGTGACGGCGTAGGTTCGCTCCTGCGCCAGGGCCGGCGCCGCCGTTGCGGCGAAAGCCGCGGCCAGGGCAAGACGAATTGCGGATGCACTGAGCGTCGGGCGAAATCGTGCCATCGAATGATCCTTCCTTCCTGCTGTCTCCGGATTCCCCACAGATCTCTTGCGCCGGTGCGTGTGACATCGCCCGCACTCTTTGATATATTGATAAAGTAATATGGACACAAAGCCCGGGTGAAAAAAAGTAAATATGTCCCGTATTTTATGAGTTTCTTAACGATATATCACGCAGGAACGACTATGGTTGCCGAATCTTCTGGATATCTTGCCGGTATCCTGCGGATCACTGATATGGTCCTTTCGCGAGACTTGCTAGATTCAACTCACCGCAGCCTCCGGTCGGGTTTTGCCGTATCATAAAGAGACGAGCAGCGCCCGGCCTATCCCGCTGGGACGGCAACGAGGAGCGACGAGGGTTGTGGACGATCGGCGTTCGTGGGATGGCCAGTATCGCCTTTGCCGAGGGCTTGAGGGACACCGCACCATGAGCCGGCGACGTCCCCACGCGTTGGGCGTTTGGCTAATCAGAGCAATTGTCCTGGCGGCCGTTGTGAGCCTGCTCGTCGGCTGCACAAGCTCTGCCGAGGTGTCGCCGATGGGCGACGATATCACGACACCCGAAGACGCTCCGACACCCGAAGACGCTCCGACACCCGAAGACGCTCCGTCACCCGAAGACGCTCCGTCACCCGAAGACGCTCCGACACCCGAAGACGCTCCGACACCCTCCGACACCCGAAGACGCTCCGACACCCGAAGACGCTCCGACACCCGAAGACGCTCCGACACCCGAAGACGCTCCGACACCCGAAGACGCTCCGACACTCGAAGACCCTCCGACGTTCGAAGACGAGGCGACATTCGAAGACGAGGCGACATTCGAAGACGAGGCGACATTCGAAGACGAGGCGACACTCGAAGACGAGGCGACACTCGAAGACCAGCCAACACTCGAAGACGAGCCCGCACTCCAGGACGAGTCGACGCCCGAAGAGGCCCGCACCGGCATCGTCGATGCCGGGCACGCGTATACCTCCGCAGGCGTGCGCGGTCTGGGCGCCTGGATCGACGGCTTCTTCTCCAACCGGCGATACGAGGCGGAGCTCAACGAGTCCTATGCGCGGGTCAGGGTCGACACATTTGCCGAGCAGTACGAGGGAACCGAGGCGGATGCGAAGGTTCGGCTCCACCTCAAGCTTCCCGCCATGAACGAACGGTTGCGGATCGAGGTGCTGAGCGCCGGCGAGGCCGAGGAGGATACGTCCGTGACCGTTGATACCGCGGGCCCGACGGCGTCGGACCTGGCTCTGGACAGCATCACCGCCGCGCTCTCCTACTTCTTCCGCAACGACGAGGAGCGCTCGATCAGCGCCCGTGTCGGCCTCGACTTCGACGGCTACGAGCCCAACCCGTTCGTCGGCGTGCGCTACCGCGAGCAGGTCGAGTTGAACGACGACTGGAATTTCCGCTTCGTCCAGCGGCTCCGCTACTATTCGCTGGACGGGCTGGAATCGCGCACTGCGTTCAGTCTCGACCGCGCCCTGCCGGACGACATGCTGTTCCGCTGGGAAATCGACGGCACCTGGCTGGAGGAACAGCCGAATTATTTCTACGGCGTCAGTTACGCCCTGTTCCAGCCGCTGGACGAGAAGTCGGCCGTCGAATACCAGGTCCTCAACTTCTTTCAGACCGATCCGCACCGGCTCGACCAGGTCACGCTGCGTTTGCGCTACCGCTGGCAGGTCTGGCGCGACTGGCTGACCCTCGAGGCCGCCCCGCAGCTCACCATGCCCAGGGCCGGCAACTACGACCCGGTGCCCGGTTTCCTGTTCCGCGTCGAGATGACCTTCGGCGGCTAGGACTCAATCCGCTGACTCGGAATCGACGCCGGGCGGGGAGCCGCCACCATCGGCCGGCTCCCCGCGGTCCGGGTCAATACGCGTCA
>CAMYKU010000067.1 GCA_947259105.1 uncultured Alphaproteobacteria bacterium | reverse complement strand
AGCTGGTTGTTGGCGGAGCCGGCGATCACCGGGGCGCGGATCTCGCCGATGGTGGCATCGTTCACCACCGCGCCGAGCGCGCAGGGCGCGAACACGTCGGCCTCCGCCGCGTGGATCGCCTCGGGCGCCACCGCGGTCGCGCCGAACTCGCGCACCGCCTTCTTCACCGCGAGCTCGTCGATGTCGCTGACGATCAGCTCGGCCCCGGCCTCGTGCAGCCGCCCGGCCAGCGCGGCGCCGACATTGCCGAGCCCTTGCACGGCGACCTTCAGGCCCTTCATGCGCACCCGGCCGAGGCGCTCGGCGATGCAGGCCCGGATGCCGGTGAATGTGCCAAGCGCGGTTGCCGGGGACGGGTCGCCCGCGCCGCCCTCGGCGATGCCGGCGACATGGGGGGTTGCCCGGCGCACGATCTCGAGGTCGGCCGGGCGCGTGCCGACATCCTCGGCGGTCACGTAGCGGCCGCCGAGGGTATCGACGAAGCGGCCATAGGCGAGCCACAGCGCCTCCGACTTGTCGCGTCCGGCATCGCCGATGATCACCGCCTTGCCGCCGCCGGACGGCAACCCCGCCAGCGCCGCCTTGTAGGTCATGCCGCGCGACAGGCGCAGCGCGTCGACCAGGGCGTCCTCCTCGGTGTCGTAGTTCCACATCCGGCAGCCGCCGACCGCCGGGCCGCGCACCGTGTTGTGGATGGCGATGATCGCCTTGAGGCCGGACGCCGGGTCGCAGCCGAACACCACCTGTTCGTGGTCGTCGAAATCTCGCATCGAAAAGACGGGCATGTTTCCTCGCTATCGCCCGCCCTGTTCCGCGGGCGCAACCTGATTGATGTCCTGGCGTCAGGATACGCCCGCAACGGCTTAACGAGAGGTAACGAAACCGCCACTTACAGCAAAAAGACCGTTAATTTTACGGGGCGCGCCGGGCCGGCAATTTTGCGCCCGCATTGCGCGCCGCACGCGCAATTTCCGGACCGGCGGGGGAGCGGATATTCCGTGGGGCATCGAAAGCAAGATCACTGCGCCCTCTTTGCGGCCCTCTGCGTCCTCCGCGGTTAAAGCATTTCAAGATTGTTCGGCGCCGGCACCTCGCGACCTCATACTTCGAGACGGCGCTCCGCGCCTCCTCAGCATGAGGGCACGAAGGCTGTTGGGGCCTCATGCTGAGGAGCCCCGAAGGGGCGTCTCGAAGTATGAGGTCGCACCGTCGGCACAAGGGCGAATCCAACCCAAGTTGAAATGCTCTGGACAACCGGGCATCCGCAAGCGGAATGGCCTGTGACGTGCCTGCACGGAAAAATTCCCCTCCGTATCCCTGTGGTTCATCCCTCTGAAACCCGCAGAAAACGCCGGTGCATGGGGTTGTTTCACCGGTCTTGCCGATCCCGGCCTCGCGGCCGCTTGACAGCGGCGCCGGCGACCGGGACGCTGGGGCCGTGACGGCGCGCCCCATCATCATCGACTGCGACCCCGGCCAGGACGACGCGGTGGCGCTGCTGCTGGCGATGGCCGCGCCGGGGGGCCTGGGGATAAGCGGCATCACCTGCGACGCGCCGAACGCGCTGGTGATCGACGAGATCGACGCCGGCGGCTTCTATGCCCTGATCACGAACGGCTGGCCCGGCTTTAGGGCCCGCAGCAGATCGAACCAGAACGTTACGCCTCCCCCCGCCGGTCCGCCTCGCGGCTGCGCAACGCGCCGCGCATGATCTTGCCGGTGGCGGTCATCGGCAGGGCGGTGACGAACTCCATCTCCCGGGGATACTCGTGGGCGGCCAGGTGCGTCTTGACGAACTCCCGGATCTCGCGGGACAGCGCCGGCGTGCCCTCGTAACCCGGCCGCAGCACGATGAAGGCCTTGATGCCCTGCGTGCGCACCGGGTCCGGCACGCCGATCACCGCCGCCATGGCGACCGACATGTGGCGGGCCAGGCAGTCCTCGATCTCGCCGGGGCCCACCCGGTAGCCGGAGGTGGTGATCACGTCGTCGTCGCGGCCGACATACCGGAAGTAGCCGTCCGCATCGCGGACGCCCTGGTCGCCGGTCAGCAGCCAGTCGCCGGCGAACTTGGCCGCCGTGGCCTCGGGATCGTTCCAGTAGCCGAGGAACATCACCGGGTCCGGCCGGCGCACCGCGATGGTGCCGGCCGCGCCGTCGGGCAGCTCGTTGCCCTCGCCGTCGACGATGCCGACGCGGTGGCCGGGGATGGCGCGGCCCATCGATCCCGGCCGCACGTCCATGATGCCGGCGCAGTTGCCGACCACGAGGTTGCATTCGGTCTGGCCGTAGAATTCGTTGATGGTCAGCCCGAAGGTCTCGCGCCCCCAGCCGAGCAGCTCTTCGCCCAGCGTCTCGCCGCCCGAGCCGATGGAGCGCAGATCGCAGTCGTACGACAGCGGCGTCGGGCCGATCCGGCGCATCATCTTCAGCGCCGTCGGCGGCATGAAGGCGTTGCGCACCCGGTGCTCGGCCATCAGGCGGAAGGCGTCCTCCGGATCGAACTTCTGCGCCCGGTACGCGAGGACGGGCACGCCGTGATGCAGCGCCGGCAGCAGCACGTCGATCAGCCCGCCGATCCACGCCCAGTCCGCCGGCGTCCAGAACAGATCGCCCTTCTGCGGGAAGAACTCATGCGGGAACTCGACGCCCGGCAGGTGGCCCAGCAGCGTCCGGTGCGCGTGCAGCGCACCCTTGGGCGGGCCGGTCGTGCCCGAGGTGAAGATGATCATCGCCGGGTCGTCGGCGCGGGTCTGCTTCGGCTGGAAGCTGTCGAAGGAGCGGGCCAGCATGGCGTGGAAGTCGTCGGCGCCGTCGCCGGGCCCGTCGATCGACAGGACCAGCTTCAGATCCGGCAGGCGGTCGCGGATCGCTGCGATCTTGACCAGCCCGCCGGCATCGGCGATCAGCGCGCGCACCCCCGCCGCCTGCAGCCGGTATTCCAGCGCATCGGCCCCGAACAGGGTGAACAGCGGCACCGCGACCATGCCCGCCTTGTAGACGGCGATGTGCGCCACCGCGGTCTCCGGCGACTGGGGCAGCAGGATGCCGACCCGGTCGCCCGGCCCGATGCCGCGCGCCACCAGCACATTGGCCAGCTTGTTCGAAAGCTTCTTGAGAGCGCCGAACGTGTATTCGCGTACCCGGCCGTCGGCGTCGCGGCAGATCAGCGCGCGGGCGTCGCCCAACTGGCGGTCGCAGATATCGACGCCGATATTGTACGCGGCCGGGACGTTCCATCGAAACCCGGCGGCCGCCTCGGCATAGCTGCGGGCCGGTTTCAGCATGGCGCCGGCCGCGGCGATCCGGCTGGCAAGCCCCCATACGCACCCATTCGGCGCTGCCCCGCTGGCTGCTTCGTCTCGGCCCAGTCTAACCCCGATCCGCAGTTGATGCCAGATGACCGCAAGCCTGCTAAACCGGTACGGCAAACACCCGGGCGACAGGAAAGGCGGTGCGATGTTTCAGGCGGATCTTCTTGCGGGCAAACGCATACTGGTGACAGGCGGCGGCACCGGGCTGGGGCTCTCGATGGCGCGGCGGTTCCGCGAACTCGGGGCGGCGCCGGTGATCTGCGGCCGCCGCCCGGACGTGCTGGAAGAGGCGGCGACGGCGCTGGGCGGCGCCGAGACCCATGTCTGCGACATCCGCGATGCCGGCGCTGTCGATGCGATGCTGGACGCGATCTGGCAGGCCGGGCCGCTGGACGGGTTGGTCAACAACGCCGCCGGCAATTTCATTGCCCGGAGCGAGACGCTGTCGCCGCGCGCGGTGGACGCGGTCCTCGGCATCGTGCTGCACGGCACGGCGTACGCGACCCTGGGCTGCGGCCGCCGCTGGCTGGACGCCGGGCACCGCGCGACGGTGCTGTCGATCGTCACCACCTATGCCTGGACGGGCTCCGCCTATGTGGTGCCGTCGGCCATGGCCAAGGCCGGGGTGCTGGCGATGACCCGCAGCCTTGCCGTCGAATGGGGCGGGCGGGGCGTCCGCCTGAACGCCATCGCGCCGGGCCCGTTCCCGACGCCCGGCGCGTGGGAGCGGCTGGTGCCGAAGCCGGAGATCGCCGGCATGATCGAAACGCGCAATCCGCTGGGCCGTCCGGGCGAGCATATCGAACTCGCCAACCTCGCCAGCTACCTGATGGCGGACTTTTCCGCCTACGTGAATGGCGAGGTCGTGACCATCGACGGCGGCGAATGGCTGAAGGGCGCCGGCGAGTTCAACTTCATCGGAGACATGATGACCGACGAGGACTGGGCGGCGATGCGCAGGGGCGGGGAGGGGAAGTGAGGACGGCTCACTCGGTTATCGCGATGATCTGCCCCCTGCTGTCTTCTCCCTGACCGACCAGATGGACGGCGTTGTCAGCCATACTTATCGTCAGCTTGCCTTTGGCCGTGACACCATCCGCACAGGTCAGGTGCCAGAGCATGTTCACCTTGTCCCTGTCTTTGCTGTCGTAACTCACAACTCCCTCGCAGTCGTGTCCGGCATTGGCACCGATTCTCATCATCGCGGTCTCCTGGCCGTCCGAAAACACGATCTCGCCATCGAAACTATCGACGCCGAATGATTCGTTGCTCCACATCACCTGGATTGGCAGCGAAGCGGGTACTGCTCGGTCTGCCGGCGCCGTCGCCGCGGCCGACCATCCCGCCGGCGGCTCGACCGCGCCGTATCTGCGGTGACCGACGACCTTGACGATGGCCTCCGCTTCTGCGGTCGCGATCATCGGGCCTTCGCCCTTGCAATAGTACCCGTTGAGAAGCCGGGTTCCCACGCCCGTGCCTTCCCGGGGGCCGAAGGTCTGAAGCCAGACCATACAGGCAACGCCGTCCGCGGTCATGGTGACAAATTCGATCCGGCCGATGGCGTTGGCGGTGGCGTCGCTGGCGCCGATCTCGATGGTCTTGTTCTTGAACCACCCCCATTGCTCGATCGTTTTCTCGACCGGCAGGGCCCGCGTGAAGTGTCGCTGAGGCGGCGTTTCGGAGAGATAGATTCGGGCAAACGGAAACTCGCCGCGCTGCGGCCCATACGTCGCGATGGTCCGACGGACATAGTGTTGATCCTGGCCCGTGAGAAACTGCCTGTAACCTCCGGCGAGTCCCGGGCCGTAAAACAGCAGTTCGCTCTCCGCCTCGCTGACCTCGATGTATTCCGCCCCAATATCGGCGCCCGTGCAGGCGCCGACAATCGCGGGACCAGCAAGAGCCAGCAACAACCTTGCACCTCGTTTCATTCTGTCCCCCCCGGTTCTTCGTCAATCGATCAGCGCGAGATTCCGGCCCTCGCTGTCCTCGCCCTCACCGATGACGTAGTCGTCCTTTTGCCGGTATCGCAGCGACCCCTTTGCGGTCAATCCGTCGCTGCAGGTCATGGACCATTTCATCACGGCCCGGCCATCCTGCGCCCCGGCCGGGATCAGCGGTCCGCTGCATTTGCGGCCGCCGCGCGGCCCCACCTGGATAGCGCCGTTCTCGCCCTCCCGCGGCACGCGAATGATACCTCGGAAATGGTCCAGTCCGGACGACGCATTCTTCCACATGACCGCGATGCGCACCGTTCCGTTGTTGTCCGACCATCCTTCCGGCGGGTCGATCGGACCGTACTCGCGGTGACCGATCAGCTTGACGATGGACTCGGCTTCTGCCGCCGAGATCATCGGGCCCTCGCCTTTGCAATAGTACCCGCTGAGCAGCCGCGTGCCCACGCCCCCGTTGTCCCGTATCCCCATTGGCTGGCGCCAGACCAGACAGGCGACGCCATCGGCGGTCGCGGCGGCGTATCCGATGCGGCCCATGGCGTTGACCGTGACGCCCGTGGCGCCGGTTTCAACGGTCTTGTCCCGGAACCATCCCCAGTGCTTGATGGTCGCCTCGGCCTTCAGGTCGCGCTTGAACTGCCGGCCGGGTGGCGTTTCCGCATAGCGGATCCGGGCATGCGGAAATATCCCGGCTTTCGGACCATACAGGGCGACCGTACGGTGGACGAATTTCTCGTCAGTGCCCGTAAGAACCTGCCGATAGCCCTCCGCCAGTCCGGGGCCGAAGAACAGCACTTCGCTCTCTTCCTCGTCGATGTTGACGTATTCCGGTCCAATGTCACTAGCGGTGCAACCACCGGCAAGCATGGAAGCGGCCATTGCCAACCACGATTTCGCTCCCAGTTTCATTTGCCTCCCCTTCTTATTGATTTGCTGCGCGCGGCTTATCCCTCATTCAGGAGTTCATGAAGAACGGCACGCGCTTTTGGCATTGCGTCAGCTTTGGAGATTCCCGATTCGAGGCGCGGGTCATAGAGCGTTCGCATCAGGTAAACGTCCCAGCGCGTCAACTCGCTCTCGCCATGCATGTAGCTGATGGCGGAGCGGACACGGTGGGTATGGCCGCGCCACCCGAAGGCGTGCAGAAGTTCGTGAACGAGACAGTCTGTCTGCCATTTTTCGTCATCGATACGCGAGACGTGAACCTCCGCCATCTCCAAACGGCCCTCACGGTCGATCCGGGAGTGCGCGAAACATGCGGCCCTTTCGTTGTCGTTGATCACGAAATCCTTCTTGCTGCTGAAAAATATCTTCAGCTGAGCCGACTCGTTTTTCGGTTCCGTCAGGTCGATCTTGAGTGCGGTTAGTGCTGCGAACTGGTTCAGCGTTTCCTGTACGAGCGCGATATTTTCTTCCGTCGCCCCTTCGACCACACTGATCTTGACGGACGAGTGCCATTTCGCAAGATGCAGGTCTTTCTCGCCTGCGGCCGTACGGTCGTACATCGGACCGCGGTTGCCGAACATGGTTTCGCTGAAGGCGGCAACCAGCCGGTCTTCCACCATATTCGGCGACTGGCAGGCGGCCAGGATCGCCGCCAGAAAAAGTATCAAAATGTATTTAAAATCCAGCATGTAAACCGAATTTACACGATTTGGACGGCATGCTGCTATGAAATTTTTTGCCGTCGCAGTTGACGCGATAGCGCTGAATGGAAGTGGCAGATGTTGAACGCCGCGGGGTATAAGGCCGATGGCAGGCGCACGCGCTGTGTTGTCGTCGGTAACGAAAAAGGCGGGTCCGGCAAGTCGACGACCGTGATCAATTTGATTTTCGGTCTTATGGATAGCGGCCAGAAGGTGACCTGTGTCGATCTCGATTTCCGGCAGCAAACGCTGAGTCGGTTCCTCGAATGCCGCATTGCCTATGCCGATGCGAAGGGGCTGCAACTGGCGATGCCTGAAGTCCGCCGGTTTTCACCGAGCGCGTTGGGCGCCGTGGCATCGGCACGTGGCGCCGAATTGTCGCGTTTCGACGGCTTCATAAAGGGGCTGCAGTCGAATTCGGACTTCATCGTAATCGATACGCCCGGCAACGATACTGTGCTTGGCGCCCATGCTCACAGCCATGCCGACGTTCTGATCACGCCGGTGAACGACAGCTTTATCGATCTCGACGTGATCGCCAAGGTCTCACCGCTGGAATACGAAATCATCGGGCCTGGGCACTATACCGAATCGGTCTGGCAGCAGCGGGAAGTCAAGCTGAGCCGCGACAAGAGCACGACCGAGTGGCTGGTCCTGCGCAATCGCCTCAGCGCTCTGGAGTCGAACAATAAACGCGCCATGGACATGGTCATGAAGGAACTCGTCGAACGGTTTGGATTCAGGGCGCTTCCCGGCTTTGGCGAGCGGGTGATTTTCCGCGAACTGTTCCTGAAGGGGCTGACGCTTTTCGATGTGGATGCCGCCGATGGCGACAGTCGTCGGAGGATGTCCCACGTTGCCGCGCGGCACGAGGTCCGCAATCTGCTCCGCACCGTAAACGAATCTCTCGACGGCACGGTCTGCAAGCATGCCGCGGCCTGACGCCGTTTTCTGTTGATCCGGCCGGTTTCGGCCCCAAGATAATAAACCGGCAGGGGATCGTGTTCCCCTGTTTTTGGGGAAACGAAAAAAGGTCGATCGTGGCGAAGCTTCCCACACAATCCAGCCGCGCCGATATCGATGGCTTTCTGAAGAAAGTCGCAGATCTCCCGGCGCGTCGCTCGCCCGGTGAGCGGGGTCGCCTGATCTTCGCGATGGACGCGACGATGAGCCGCGAGCCGACCTGGGATCGCGCTTGCGGCATTCAGGCCGAAATGTTCAAAGAGACGGCGGCGCTCGGGGGGCTCGATGTCCAGCTCGTCTATTACCGTGGATTCGGAGAGTGCCGTGCCAGTCGATGGGTCGGCGATCCCGGCGGGCTCCTGCGCCTGATGACGGCCGTGTCGTGCCGCGCCGGACACACACAGATCGGCAAGGTTCTTGCCCATGCGCAGCGCGAGACACGCAAGCGCAAGGTCGATGCGCTGGTGTTCGTTGGCGATGCGCTGGAGGAGGATGTCGACCGGCTTGGCCAGAAGGCCGGAGAGCTGGGTCTGCTGGGCGTTCCCGTATTTATGTTTCAGGAAGGGGATGCGGCGCATGTGCGCCGGTCGTTCGAGGACATCGCCAAACTGTCCGGCGGTGCATACTGTCCGTTCGATTCCGGGAGCGCGCAGCAGCTTCGCGAACTCCTGTCCGCCGTTGCGGTTTACGCCGCGGGTGGAAAGCGGGCCCTGATCGAGTTTGGCCGCATGCGGGGCAGCAAGACGGTGCCGCTCCTGACCGGTCAGATCCGCGGGAGAGAGTGATGGCGCTGCAGTGGCTGTTGATCGGCGCTGGCTTGCTGTTTCTTGCCCTCCTCGCCGTAAGGCGATTCGTGAACGCCAGTCCCGCGGCCATGGCCGGCGGCGTGCGCACTTTTGCGGTCGCTGTCGTTGTGTTTGTCGGACTGCTCCTCGTTATTACCGGGCGGCTGCCCTGGCAAACTCTCATCGCTCTGCTATTTCTGCCGTTCGCCAACTTTGTGTTCAGCCGCGGGGCCGGCGCCGCATGGGACCGGAAGCCGGCTGCCGGTCAGAGTTCCGAGGTTACGACCAGGTATCTGCGGATGGTCCTCGACCATGATACGGGCGAACTGGACGGGACGGTCGTGGAGGGCGCCTTCACGGGGCGAACGCTTTCCGCAATGTCGCTCGATGAGTTACGGGCACTCGTTGCCGAGGTATCGGTCGACCCTGATTCGCTTAACGTCCTGGCCGCGTATCTCGACCGCGCCCACGGTGAAGCCTGGCGCGATGCAATGGGCAGCGCAGGAGGGAATCGTGCCGCGGCGGGTGCCGCCGCGATGACCCGGGATGAGGCATACAAGGTGCTCGGGCTCGCGCCTGGGGCAAGCGAAGATCAGATAAGGGCGGCGCATCGCAAACTTATGAAATTGTCTCATCCGGACCATGGTGGTTCCGACTATCTGGCCTCGAAGATAAACGAAGCAAAAGACTTGTTGCTGGGCGATTGACGGGGGTAACGGTCCATGAGTTTGGCATCTGTGTTCGTGGGGCCCGGTACGATACTCCTCGATTTCGAGGTGCCCGACACAAGGGGTGAGATGGCGATCCTTTGGGCGCTCGTCGGCGTCGGCGCGCTTTATCTGGGATTCGCGATTGTTCGGATATTCGTGGAACGGCGCGACGGGGTGCGTCTCGGCCGATGGCGCGATGCGGGTATCGGCCTGATTCTGGTGGTCGGTCCGCTTGCTGTCATGGCAGGCGTGGCCCCCTGGACGGCCGCCGCAGGGGTCTGGGCTCTGCCGGCGATCGCTTTCCTGTCCGATCGCCGCTTCTTCCTGCCGCTCTCATGGGCGGGCCACGAGGACGACGGTCCGTTACTCCGCACGCCGTTTCTGAATATCACTCTGGACCCCGACACCGACATGCTGGATGGCGACGTCATTCAGGGAAGGTTCGAAGGCCGCCGTCTGTCCGACCTGTCGCCGGACGAGGTGGACGCGCTAATGAGCGAAGTGGCGTCCGATCCCGATTCGGCCAGCATTCTGACTGGTATCTTTCTACAGTTTCGAGAGGATGCGCGGCAGGGCGACGACAGGGCGAAATCGGGCGCGGGACGTGGCCAACGCCGGCGCGCCGGCGCGGGTGAAGGTCGCGGCCGCGAACGCCGGGGGACAACTATGGACGTCGAGGAAGCATACCTTGTCCTCGGGGTTGCGGCCGGCGTCAGCGAAACGGAGATCCTGGACGCCCACCGCAGGCTCATGAAACTGGCGCATCCGGACAAGGGCGGTTCGGATTACCTCGCCTCGAAGATCAACGAGGCGCGGGATCGGCTCCTCGATCGCTAGCGCTTTATCCGTTAAGTCCGCTCCGACCCAACCCGGCCATTCAACGGTATCGTACGGGTCTTCCGGGCAGAGCGGGCCGGGGCCGGGTCCACCTAAGTGGATAGCGCGCCAGGGTAGAGGCGACCGGCCGCACGCTTGCATACACCGGGCCGGCATGGCAGATAGGCGGGCATTCATTTGACCGGCTGATCCGGATGGGCGACGTTGCATGGCAAAAAGGGTTCGCAAGGCGGTATTCCCGGTTGGCGGTCTGGGGACCCGGTTCCTTCCCGCAACCAAGGCGATGCCGAAGGAAATGCTGCCGGTGGTCGACAAACCGCTTATCCAGTATGCGGTCGAAGAGGCCGCCGCCGCGGGCATCGAGCATTTCATCTTCGTGACTGGCCGCGCCAAGCAGGCCATCGAGGATCATTTCGATATATCGTTCGAACTGGAAAACACGCTCCGGGAACGCGGTGCGAACGACCGGCTTGTCGAAATACAGGCTGCGCACCCCGGAGCCGGACACGTCGCCTATACCCGGCAGGGCGAGCCACGTGGTCTCGGACACGCCGTCTGGTGCGCCCGCGATCTCGTCGGCGACGAGCCCTTTGCGGTCCTGCTGGCCGACGACCTGATGCTTTCCGATACGCCCTGTCTGAAACAACTGATCGAGATTCATGATGAAACCGGAGGGAACGTTGTCGCCGCGGCAGATGTGCCGCGCGAACAAACGGATCGCTACGGCATCCTTGATGTGGACAGCGACGATGGCCGCCTCGCCGCGGTAACGGCGCTGGTCGAGAAGCCCGCCCCCGAGAGCGCGCCGTCGACGTTGGCGGTGATCGGGCGGTACGTGCTGCTGCCGGAGGTGTTCGGCCATCTCGGCGGCATGACGGCCGGTGCGGGCGGCGAAATTCAGCTCACGGACGCCCTGGCCCGGATGATCGGGAACGCTCCGTTCCACGGCCTTCGCTTCGAGGGCCGACGTTTCGACTGCGGCGACAAGCTCGGTTTTTTCGAGGCCAATATTGCCTTCGCGTTGCGGCGTCCCGATCTCGCCGATGGGATACGGTACATTCTTGCCGAATACGCCGGTTCATGACTGGTGGCCTTAGCGAGTCAATAGGGTAACGGATCGATGCGAATTGCTATGATCGGCGCCGGCTATGTGGGTCTCGTGTCCGGGGCGTGCTTCTCCGAGTTCGGCATCGATGTAACCTGCGTCGACACGGACGCCGACAGGATCGCCAAGCTTAACGCGGGCGGGATTCCGATATTCGAGCCCGGCCTGGCACAGCTGGTCGAAAACAACATGGAGGCGGGCAGGCTGGCCTTTACGACCGATCTTGCCACATCGCTCGCGGCTGCGGATGCGGTATTCATTGCCGTCGGCACGCCCAGCCGCCGCGGCGACGGCCATGCCGATCTGTCCTATATATATGCAGCCGCCGAGGAAATTGCGGCGGCGCTTGATGGCTATACCGTGATCGTGACCAAATCCACCGTGCCTGTCGGCACCGGCCGCGAGGTGCAGCGGATTATCAGGGAAAAGCGGCCTGAAGCCGAATTCGATGTCGTCTCGAACCCCGAATTCCTGAGGGAAGGCGCTGCGATCGGTGATTTCATGCGACCGGACCGGGTCGTCATCGGCACCGACAGCGAGCGGGCGCGCGACGTCATGCGCAGGCTTTACCGACCGCTCTACCTGATCGAGACGCCGATTCTTTTCATGTCGCTGGAGACCGCCGAACTGACCAAGTATGCGGCCAACAGTTTTCTCGCCACCAAGATTACCTTCATCAACGAGATCGCCGATCTCTGCGAAAAGGTCGGCGCCGACGTGCAGGACGTTGCACGAGGCATCGGCCTGGATGGCCGGATCGGCCCGAAATTCCTTCATGCGGGTCCCGGTTACGGTGGATCCTGCTTCCCGAAAGATGCGCTGGCGCTGGTTCGCACGGGTGAGGAATCCGGTGCGCCAATGCGTATCGTCGAGGCCGTTGTGGACATCAACGAGAAGCGGAAGAAGGCCATGGCCGCGCGGGTGATCGCGGCTTGCGGCGGATCGCTGGAAGACAAGACCGTTGCCGTCCTTGGGCTGACGTTCAAACCGAACACCGACGACA
Source organism: uncultured Alphaproteobacteria bacterium (assembly GCA_947259105.1). Lineage (GTDB taxonomy): Bacteria > Pseudomonadota > Alphaproteobacteria > UBA8366 > JADFVY01. The sequence continues at coordinate 8,895 of CAMYKU010000067.1, read as the reverse complement.
TGCGCGACGCGCCGAGCCTGGATATCGTCCCGGCGCTGCAGGCGGCGGGCGCCACCGTGCGGGCGTACGACCCCGAGGGCATGGCGGAAGCCGAAACGCTGCTGCCGGGGGTTGTCTGGTGCGACGATGCCTATTCGACGGTGGACGGCGCCGACGCCGTGGTCATCGTTACCGAATGGAACGAATTCAGGCTGCTCGACCTGGAACGCGTGAAAGCGTTGATGAAGCAGCCCCTCATGGTGGATTTGCGGAATATCTACAGGCCGGCGGAAATGGCCAGTGCAGGGTTTCACTACCTGTCGATTGGCCGGCCCGGCGCCGGCGGAACCTGATCATGGCAGGCCGCGGACATCGCTTTGACCCCGCCATCCTGCGGGAATACGACATCCGCGGCGTGGTCGGCGAAAACCTGAAGGCCGCAGATGCGCTGGCAGTGGGCCGGACCCTGGGCACCATCGTCGCCCGTGGCGGCGGACGCTCCGTTGCGATCGCCTACGACGGCAGGGTGACTTCGCCGGGACTGGAAGCCGCACTGGTCGATGGGGTGACGGCAAGCGGGCTGATCGCGCGCAGGATCGGTCTTGGCCCGACTCCCGCGATGTATTTCGCAACCAAGGTGCTGGATGTTGATGCCGGTATCATGGTGACCGGCTCCCACAATCCGCCAACCCATAACGGGTTCAAGATGAATCTCGGCGGCATGCCGTTCTGGGGACAGGACATACAGCGCCTCGGTGAGGCGGCAGCGCGCGGCGATTGGATCGAAGGCGCCGGACGCGCCGAAGAAGTGGATATCATGGCGGATTACGTTGCCGGGCTCCGCACCGGATTCAGAGGAGATCGTGGTCTCACCGTCGTCTGGGATCCCGGCAATGGTGCGGCCGGTGATGTCGTTTCGGCGCTATGCGCGGACCTGCCCGGCCGGCATATCCTGCTCAATGAAAAAATCGACGGATCCTTTCCGTCGCATCATCCGGATCCGACCGTCGAGGCCAATCTGGCGCAATTGAAGGACGCCGTCAGGGAACATGGCGCCGACCTTGGGGTCGCCTTCGACGGCGATGGCGATCGGATTGGCGTAGTCGACGGGCGCGGTCGGGTGCTGTGGGGCGACCAGATCCTGGCGGTTCTGGCGCGCGACGTGCTGGCGCGCCATCCTGGATCGCCGATCCTGGCCGATGTAAAAGCCAGCCAGATGCTTTTCGATGAAATCGCGCGGCTTGGCGGGAAACCGGTTATGTGTCCGACCGGCAACACGGTGGTCAGAACCCGCATGGCGGAGCTGGGCGCGCCGCTCGCCGGCGAGATGAGTGGTCATATTTTTTATTCGGCTGCAGACGGCTGGTACGGCTTTGACGATGGCGTATACGTCGCGGTGCGGTTGCTCGACTATCTCGCGCGAACGGGAAAGCCGCTGGCGCAGCTTCGCGATGACCTTCCAGTAATGGTCAACACGCCGGAAATCCGTATCGATACGGATGAGTCGCGTAAATTTGAAATCGTCGAGGAAGTCAAGGCGCGGCTGGCGGGCATGGCGGGCAGGTCGGTCGACGACACCGACGGTGTTCGCGTCACGACCGTCGACGGCTGGTGGCTTCTTCGCGCATCGAACACCCAGAGTGCGCTCGTGGTCCGCTGTGAGGCTGGCGATGCCAGCGCGCTGTCGCGGCTGAAGGCCGAAATTCTCGAGCAGATGTCGCTATCCGGCGTCACCCCGCCGGATTTCTGATTCGGACTAGCGGACCAGGCTGCTAGTGCGGAATTCACCCGTGTCGGCGACGGCGAGACAGGGGATGCTGTGCAACGCCAGTTGGCGGCATGAGGTACGCGCCTCGCCCTCCGAAAGCCCGGTCAACCGGGCGCGGAACATGGCCTGACCGCCGTGGACGACCTGCGTCACCAGAACCTGGGCATGTCCAAGCAGTGCGGGAATACGATCGGCGGCCAGTAGCGCGGCCTCGTTCGCTGGCGGTGCGCTGCGATAGGCGCCGACCTGGATCGACCAGTTTCTGGCGCCGCGTGATCGCGCCGCTTTTCCGGGAGGCGCCGCGATCGGCGAATCGAGATCTTCCGGGGTTCGGGGCGTCAACCCCACAGCACGGCGAAGTGCGATGTCGAAGGCCATTTCACCATGCCGGTCCGCCGTGTAGGGCAACGCCTGGAATTCGGCCAGCGCATCACGATCGCCCAGCCGCAGGAATCCGTAATCCAGCATGGTCGCCATCATCCATTTGCGGCGCTGGATGCTTTTCCCGCCCAGTACGACTCCGATCAGACGGCGCTCGTCCCGTTGTGCCGAAGCCACCAGATTGTAACCGGACTGGCGGATGTAGCCCGTCTTAACGCCATCAGCACCGTCATATGACGTCAGCATCGGGTTGTGATTCCGGTGCCGCCGGCCGCGCCACACAAACGATTCCGTAGAGAACAGCCGGTATTGGTCGGGAAAATCGCGGATCAGGGCTATTGCAAGCCGCGCCATGTCGCGTGCGGTTGTCGTCTGTTCGGGATGATGCAGACCCGAGGCATTGCGGAACACGGTTCTGCTCATGCCAAGGGCGCGCGCGCGCTCCGTCATTCGTCCGGCAAATGCCGCCTCCGACCCGGCGATGGCCTCGGCAATAACCACCGATGCATCGTTGGCCGATTTCGTAACCAGGGCGAGGATCGCGTCCTCGATAACGATTGTCTTGCCGCGGCGAAGACCCAGGCGGGAGGGTTTCTGGCGGGCCGCGGTCCTTGAAACCTTCAATCGCTGACCCGGTTTCAGATGACCGTCGCGAAGCGCCTCGAACGCCATGTAAATGGTCATCATCTTGGTCAGCGATGCCGGCGGGTGCGGCGCGTCCATGCGGTATGCATAGTGAATGGCCCTGGAATCGGCGTCGAGGACGAGCGCGGCGGATTCCGCGTGCCCGGGGCCAGCCGGCGCGCACGCAAGCCCGACAACCAGCAGCACGAGAGCGCCCTTCGCAATCCCGAGGCGCCGGTCGGCTCGCGATCCGCCCCTGCACGTCATGTTGTCCCGCATCCGTCGGCTATTCGTTGTCCTGGAAGGTTGCAGTAAGACATCCAGCGCAATGATGAACAGGATTGCTTAACAAAGTATTGCGTTGCGTCGGCGGTTGCAAGAACGGAAAGAACCCGGCGTGCGCCGATACGAAAAAGGCCGCCCCGAAGCAGGGCGGCCGTGCGAACCGAATCGATGGCTAGCGGATTACTTGATCTTGGCTTCCTTGAACGTCACGTGCTTGCGGGCCACCGGATCGTATTTCCGCAACTCCAGCTTTTCGGTCTTGGTGCGCGGATTCTTTTTCGTAACATAGTAGAACCCGGTGCCGGCGGAACTCACCAGCCGGATCAGTACGGTATTCGGCTTTGCCATGGCGGCCAATCCCAGTCGTTTCAATCGTGTCTGGCCAAGGCCAGTTCTGCGTGCCCGGCAACATACAGAGAGCGGAATTCAAGTCAAGTCCGGAGATCCTGCACGGGTACGCATGCACCGGATGAGTCGAGACATTATTAACCATTTATTTGCAGACATAAGCGAGATTATGGAGTGTCCCGGGATGTTCTCCGGGTCCCGCAGGAATCTGAACCGCGAAAGACCCAAAGAGTGAACATGATGAAATACCCCAGAACGCTCACCTTCCCGGCGCTGCTCGGCCTTGCGGTTTTGGTCGCACCGCTGGCTGCGTCGGCCCAGGAATACTATTTGGACCTGCATGTCGGCTACAACATGGTCGACGATGGCGACTTCGAATACGGCATCGACGTCCCGGTGTCGTATGAACATCGACCGGCATTCGGCGGTGCCTTCGGTTATCTCGCGGAGAGCGGCTTCCGAATCGAAGGAGAACTCAGCTGGCGGGGCAACGACGTCGATACCGTGGCGGGCGCCAACGATGCCGGCCGGCTCACCAGCCTCAACCTGATGATCAATGCGCTCTATGAACTGGAGATCGGGGACACGGGCGCCTATGGGCTCGGTTCGAAGACACCGCTGCGGCCCTATATCGGAATCGGTGGCGGCGGCGCGCGATACGCGCTCGAGGTCGTTCCCGATCTTGCTGCTGCCCCGGCCGTCGACGACCGGACATACGCGCTTGCCTACCAGGGAATTATCGGTCTGGGTATCGAGATCGCCGAGCATGCAACGCTGACCCTCGATTATCGCTATCTCGTCTCCGAGAACGCCAAGTTCACCGACGCCACCGCGACACCCTTCGAAATCGACTTGGTCCAGTCGACGTTCATGCTCGGCTTGCGCACGACTTTCTGAGACCTTTCCTGCCGGCCCGCATGCCGTCTGTTAATCGCTGCGGACGCTGCTATACTCGCGCCGAGCGGATTCGGCAGACGGATCCGAAAAGCATCTGTTACGGAGCTCATCGGAGGATTGGCATGCGCAACTGTCTCGGCGCTCTTGCGGTCATTGCGGCTGTTCTCGCGGCCCCGGCAGCCAACGCGGAAACCTGGTACGCCGGCGGTTTCGGCGGTTTTAATTATACGCACGAGGGATCGGTCAACGGATCCGGGCTTGAAGCGGAGTATGATCTGGGCTTCGTCCTGGGGGGATACGCGGGATTCTACGTACAAGACAATATCCGCCTGGAGGGTGAACTTTCCTATCGCACCAACGATCTCGATAAAGTTGGCGGCATTTCCATCGGTGGCGAAGCCGAGACGCTGGCATTGATGATGAACGCTTTCTTCGACTTCAAGCTGGAGTCCAATGTCGAGCCCTATCTGGGTGCTGGAATCGGCCTTGCCGATGTGGACTATACGATCAGTGGGTTGCGGTACGACGACACGGTCCTCGCGATCCAGCTGGTAGGCGGGGCCGGTATTGAGATCGCGCCGGCCACTCAGTTGACCGTGGATTACCGGCTGTTCGTGACCGACGAAATCCGTGTCGGCTCCGGCGCTGGGTTTGGAAAGGTGGACTACACCAACAGTGCATTTTCGGTGGGTATCAGGAGATCGTTCTGATCGGCTCGCCGGTGCGCCCAAGACATACGATGGAACGAATCATTCTGCGGGCGGATTCGGCGTCCGGCGGGGCGGGAATGGCCCGCCGCACCGGCCACCGAGCCGGCAGCGCGATCCCGAGGATCAGCCAGGGGGCCTGAATGTCCCTGCCCCGGCGAGTCAAAGTGGTGGAAGTCGGCCCGAGGGACGGGCTGCAGAACGAACCGGAATCGGTGTCCACCGCCCAAAGGACGGAACTCATCGACCGGCTGGCCGATGCGGGGCTGAAGGTCATCGAATCGGGCAGTTTCGTGTCCCCGAAATGGGTGCCGAAGATGGCGGACACCGCCGCGGTCCTGGCGGGGATTCGGCGGCGCCCGGGAGTCAGCTATCCGGTGCTGGTTCCCAACATGAAGGGTCTCGAAGCGGCGCTGGCCGCAGACGTTACCGAGGTCGCCGTGTTCGGGGCGGCGTCGGAAACCTTTTCGCGAAAGAACATAAACTGCTCCATAGCCGAAAGTCTGGACCGATTTGCGCCGGTGTGCGAGTCGGCGTTGGCCAACGGCTTACGGGTGCGCGGCTACGTGTCCTGCGTTCTGGGATGTCCCTACGAGGGGGGCGTCGAACCGGCGGCCGTGGCGGATGTGTCGCGGCGCCTTCTCGATCTCGGCTGTTATGAGATTTCGCTCGGCGATACGATCGGTGTCGGCACACCTCTGCTGGCACAGGCGATGGTCGACAGGGTCGCAATGGTTGTCCCGCGCGAACGACTCGCCGTGCATTTTCACGATACCTATGGCCAGGCCCTGGCCAATATCCTGGCCTGTCTGGAGCGTGGTATCGCTGTGGTCGACTCGTCGGTCGCTGGGCTGGGCGGCTGCCCCTATGCGAAGGGTGCGACCGGGAACGTCGCATCGGAAGACGTGCTGTACATGCTTGACGGCATGGGACTCGAAACCGGCATCGATCTGCCCACCGTAGCCTCGGCCGGCCGGTACATCAGTGAAATTCTCGGCCGTCCGGCCGCATCGCGCGTATCCCGGGCGCTTGCGGCCAGGGAGACGCCGAAATAATTCCGCCGGTTGACCCGATTCGGCGAATTGGGCAGTGTTGCATAGCGATTCGGTTCGGGACTGTGTGGGATGCGGGCGCGATGCTGGTCAAGATAGAGGGGCTCGATGTTGTCGTGGCCGACGACAACGAGCAGATGCGTGCGTATCACCGATCGGTGCTCGAGTTGATCGGAACCGCCCGCGTCAGGGAAGCCTGCGACGGCGGGCAAGCGTTCCTGGCGATCTGCGGCAACGCGCCGGACCTGCTGATTACGGATTACGACATGGCGCCGGAAGATGGCATCGAATTGACGCGGGCCGTGCGCGACGAGTCGCGCAGCCCCAACCCGTATCTGCCGGTCATCATGGTGACCGCTTATACCGATAAGTTGCACATCGGTCTGGCGCGGGATGCCGGTGTGAACGACCTGCTGCACAAACCGATCACACCGAAGGAGCTTTCGCGCAGCATTGCCGGCGCGATCGACGATCCACAGCCGTTCATTCGCACGCGAGCCTATTTCGGCCCGGACCGGCGGGGCCGCCGGGCGGTCCTGGTGCGTAACGAGCGCCGCGTGCCGGCCACAGGCGCCACGTTATGATCGAACCCGACAGCTCATCGGTGGACGCAGTAACGTCCAACCTGGTCAAGCTGGCTGTCGGGATCGGGAGCCCGGAGCATCTCGCGCGCGTCCAGAAGCAGCGCCTCGGCGAGGACAGCGAAGCCGGACGCGGCGGCAAGCTGGTCCACATCACGCGGAACAGGCCAAGGCGATCTGCGGAACTGCTGGCCGGCGGATCCATATACTGGGTCATCAAGGGACGAATCCGTGTGCGGCAGCGGCTGCTCGATATCGAGATCGACACCGACCCGGAGGGGCGGGGGCTGTGCCGACTGGTACTAGACCCCCGGCTGGTGGGGGTCGAGGCCTGGCGCTGCCGGGCGTTCCAGGGCTGGCGTTATCTTGCGCCGGACAATACGCCGCGCGATCTCGGGGCCGATGCGGCGGGCGGAACTCTCCCCGGTGCGCTGGCCACGGAACTGCGCGAATTGGGGCTTTTATAGCCAATCCGGCCGGGGTGACGGAATACGGCAGAAACACAAACCGGGCACGCTTCGCGCGGCGCGGCCCGCCGCAACGCAAATTTCCTGAATTTCGTGCTGGACAAACGGAACCGGCGGTCATATATGTGTGTCCGCCGGTTGGGACGGACGCCGTCGGCAAACGATGGTTAGCGACGTCCGGCAAAGCGTGGTGACTACCACCGCGCTATCGTGTGTCGGGCGCAGCGGTCGGCTACTGGCTCGTTAGGAATATAGGACCCGTTTTCGGGGCTTCGGCCCGGGTTTCGGGTTGGCGACGGGGTCGGGGATACTCGACTTGGCTGTCGCCGTGTTTTTTGACATTGTATTTTATGAGAAGGGATACGCGGGCGGCGGTCTGTGTCGTCGGTTCCTGTTGCGCGGTGTCTTGCGATGCCGGTTGCGGGAACTGATGGAGTCTGAAACATCATGGACCCGTTGCCTGATATCCTTTACTTACATGTGCCAACCGCACGGTCGTGTGAAAGCGCGACAGTGCGTGCCATGTGATTTTTTGGGTGACGGGATCCTGTCATTCATGTCCGAACCTTCGGGTTCAGGCATGGAGCAGAAACTTGAGAGTTTGATCCTGGCTCAGAACGAACGCTGGCGGCATGCCTAACACATGCAAGTCGAACGGTAACAGCGGAGCTTGCTCCGGCTGACGAGTGGCGCACGGGTGAGTAACGCGTGGGAACCTGCCCTGGAGTGGGGAACAACCGCTGGAAACGGCGGCTAATACCGCATACGCCCTTAGGGGGAAAGCTTTATGCGCTCTAGGATGGGCCCGCGTCGGATTAGCTTGTTGGTGCTGAGACACGGCCCAGACTCCTACGGGAGGCAGCAGTGGGGAATATTGGACAATGGGCGCAAGCCTGATCCAGCAATGCCGCGTGTGTGAAGAAGGCCTTCGGGTTGTAAAGCACTTTCACCCGTGAAGATGATGACGGTAGCGGGAGAAGAAGCCCCGGCTAACTCCGTGCCAGCAGCCGCGGTAATACGGAGGGGGCTAGCGTTGTTCGGAATTACTGGGCGTAAAGGGCGCGTAGGCGGCTTTGCCAGTCAGGCGTGAAAGCCCCGGGCTTAACCTGGGAACTGCGCTTGATACTGCGAGGCTAGAGATCGGGAGAGGAGAGTGGAATTCCCAGTGTAGAGGTGAAATTCGTAGATATTGGGAAGAACACCAGTGGCGAAGGCGGCTCTCTGGACCGATACTGACGCTGAGGCGCGAAAGCGTGGGGCGCATTAAGCACACCGCCTGGGGAGTACGGCCGCAAGGTTAAAACTCAAAGGAATTGACGGGGGCCCGCACAAGCGGTGGAGCATGTGGTTTAATTCGACGCAACGCGCAGAACCTTACCAACCCTTGACATGGGAAGTATGGTTACCGGAGACGGTTTCCTTCAGTTCGGCTGGCTTCCACACAGGTGCTGCATGGCTGTCGTCAGCTCGTGTCGTGAGATGTTGGGTTAAGTCCCGCAACGAGCGCAACCCCTGTCTTCAGTTGCCATCGGTTCGGCCGGGCACTCTGGAGAGACTGCCGGTGACAAGCCGGAGGAAGGCGGGGATGACGTCAAGTCCTCATGGCCCTTACGGGTTGGGCTACACACGTGCTACAATGGCGATGACAGTGGGCAGCGACGGGGCGACCCTTAGCAAATCCCCAAAAGTCGTCTCAGTTCGGATTGTACTCTGCAACTCGAGTGCATGAAGTCGGAATCGCTAGTAATCGCGGATCAGCATGCCGCGGTGAATACGTTCCCGGGCCTTGTACACACCGCCCGTCAC
>CAMYKU010000066.1 GCA_947259105.1 uncultured Alphaproteobacteria bacterium | reverse complement strand
GATCATTTCCTCCGCGACCTCGAAATCGGCGATGACGCCGTCGCGCAGCGGCCGGATCGCCTGGATGTTGCCCGGCGTGCGGCCCAGCATCATCTTGGCCTCGTCGCCCACGGCAAGCACCTGCTTGCGGCCCTTGATGTGGGCGATGGCCACGACGGACGGTTCGTTCAGCACGATCCCCCGACCCTTGACGTAAACCAGGGTGTTCGCCGTCCCCAGATCGATCGCCATGTCGTTGGAGAGCATTCCCATAAGCCGTGAAAGCATGTCTACCGGCGCCCCCGCGCGATGTTGGTGTTAAGAATGATCATAATTACGTCCTCGATCGTTGAAGGTGGATCGGCTCAGGCGGACAGCGCCGATAGAGCCGACTTTTCACGTTTCACCAGTAACTTGTTCAAAGCGTGTATATACGCCTTGGCCGAAGCCACGAGCGTATCCGTATCGGCGCCCTGGCCGTTGACGGTCCTACCGTCCTCTTCCAGGCGCACCGTAACCTGGGCCTGTGCGTCGGTGCCCTCGGTGACCGCATGGACCTGGTACAGCTGCAGCTGTGCGGCGTGCGGGAAGAGGGTCTTGATGGCGTTGAAGGTCGCATCCACCGGCCCGGCGCCGGTCGATTTGTTGGTTTTCGTCTCGCCGTCGATGTTCAGCTCCAGCTCCGCCGATTGCGGGCCCCTGGAGCCTGCGATGACCTGCAGCGACACGAAGCGGATGCGGTCGTTGGCGTGCATCATCTGGTCGTCGACCAGGGCGACGATATCCTCGTCATAGACGTCCTTCTTCTTGTCGGCGAGGTCCTTGAACCGCTGGAAGGCGTCCTGCAGCTCATTGTCGCCCAGCACGTATCCGAGCTCCTGCAGCTTGGCCTTGAAGGCGTGGCGGCCCGAATGCTTGCCCATCACCAGGGTGGATTTGTGAAGGCCGACGGATTCCGGGGTCATGATCTCGTAGGTGCCGGTGTGCTTCAGCATGCCGTCCTGGTGGATGCCGGACTCGTGCGCAAAGGCATTGGCGCCGACGATCGCCTTGTTGGGCTGCACGCGGAACCCGGTGATGGTCGAAACCAGGTGGCTCGCCTGGGTGATGTTCTCGCTGACGACGCCGGTGTGGTAGGGCATGGCGTCGCCGCGCACCTTGAGCGCCATGACGATCTCTTCCATGGCGGCGTTGCCGGCGCGCTCGCCGATTCCGTTGATGGTGCATTCCACCTGGCGTGCGCCGGCCCGGATCGCGGCGAGCGAGTTGGCGACGGCCAGGCCCAGATCGTTGTGGCAGTGGACCGAAATCACCGCCTTGTCGATGTTCGGAACCCGGTTCCGCAACATGTCGATCAGCGCGTGGAATTCCTCCGGCACCGTGTAGCCGACGGTGTCCGGAATGTTGATCGTCGAGGCGCCCGCCTTGATCGCCGACTCGACGCAGCGGCACAGGAAATCGTGCTCGGTGCGGGTGCCGTCTTCCGGGCTCCATTCCACGTCGTCGCAGAGATTGCGCGCATACGCCACCGATTCGACCATGCGGTCATGGACGGCGTCCGGCGCCATCTGCAGCTTGTATTCCATGTGCAGCGGGCTGGTCGAGATGAAGGTGTGGATGCGCGGGCGCGCGGCGTGGCGCAGCGCTTCCCAGGCGCGGTCGATGTCCTTGCGGCTGGCGCGGGCGAGGCCGGCGACGGTGGCGTCCTTCACGCGCCCGGCGACGTCCCGCACCGCCTCGAAGTCGCCGTTCGAGGCGATCGGAAATCCGGCCTCGATAATGTCGACGCCCATGGCTTCGAGGGCATCGGCGATGCGCAGCTTTTCCTCGAGGTTCATCGAACAGCCGGGCGACTGCTCGCCGTCCCGCAGCGTGGTGTCGAAGATAAAGACGCGGCCGGCGTCTGCCTCTGTCATTTCGGTTTTTTTTCGTTCGGTCTTGGTTGCCATCTTACCAGTTCCTCTGCCTGGATTCAGTGTACGGTCTTCATGCGATCCCTCCCCTGAACGCAGCCGCCACGGGCGGGGCCCATGCGCTCAGGGGCAGTTAAGTCGCAGAAGCGGTCCACTGCCAGGCAGATCCAGAACCACAAGACGCCCGGTATCGGCCGGACGCACAGTACGGTCGTGCAGGCATGCGGCGGCGTCAAAACACCCGCCGCGATCGAAGTCGAATTTCGCGATTACGTGCATATACGCCTAACCTGCTCCCGAAAATCTGCTTTCCGTATGTTACTGATACAACCGTTTAAGTTAATGAATTCCTAAGCTTGGCGCGAATAACGGACAATATAGAGTGCAATTACACGTAAAATTGAACCCGCCAAACGCGAAGCCCCGTTAACCTTGTTTACGATTTTTCCACAGGGTTTCGCAATGGTTTTCCACAGCGCGCGCAAACGAAACGGGACGCGGCATCGGCGCCGCGCCCCGTTCGTAATCCGATGGAAGGTGAACGGACTAGTTCTTGCTCTTGTCGACCAGGCGGTTCTGGCTGATCCACGGCATCATCGCGCGCAGGCGCTCGCCGACCTCCTCGACGCCGTGCGTGGCCTCGCGCCGGCGCATGGCCTTGAAGCTGGTCTGGCCGACCTCGTTTTCCAGCATCCAGTCGCGGGTGAACTTGCCGGACTGGATATCGTCGAGGATGCGCTTCATCTCCTTCTTGGTCTCATCGGTGATGATGCGCGGGCCGCTGACGTAGTCGCCGTACTCGGCGGTGTTGGAGATCGAGTAGCGCATGTTGGCGATGCCGCCCTCGTAGATCAGATCGACGATCAGCTTGACCTCGTGCAGGCATTCGAAATAGGCCATCTCGGGCGCGTAGCCGGCCTCGACCAGGGTCTCGTAGCCGGCCTGGATCAGCGAGGTCAGCCCGCCGCACAGCACCACCTGCTCGCCGAACAGGTCGGTCTCGCATTCCTCCTTGAAGGTGGTCTCGATCACGCCGGCGCGGCCGCCGCCGATGGCGCAGGCATAGGACAGGCCGATCTCCTGCGCGTTGCCGGTGGCGTTCTGGTCCACCGCCAGCAGGCAGGGCACGCCGCCGCCCTTTTCGTACTCCGAGCGAACCGTGTGTCCCGGCCCCTTCGGCGCAACCATCAGCACGTCGAGGTCGGGCCGCGGCTCGATCAGGTTGAAGTGCACGTTCAGGCCATGCGCAAAGGCGATCGCCGCACCGTCCTTCATGTTGTCGCGCAGGTGGTCGGCCCAGATATGGCGCTGCAACTCGTCGGGCGCCGCCATCATGATGACGTCGGCCCAGGCGCCGGCCTCGGCCACCGACATCACCTTGAAACCGGCATCCTCCGCCTTCTTGGCGCTGGCCGAGCCCTCGCGCAGGCCGACGCCGACCTCCTTGACTCCGCTGTCCCGCAGATTGGCGGCATGGGCGTGGCCCTGGCTGCCGTAACCGATGATCGCCACCTTCTTGGTCTTGATCAGGTTCACATCGGCGTCACGATCGTAATAAACGCGCATTGCTCTCTCATGTCCTCGTTTTGATTGGCGGCTTATCGACTGGTTGCGGCGGGTTTTACAGCGCCTTGGCGCCGCGGGCAATGCCGACGATTCCGCTGCGGGCGATCTCGGTCTTGCCGAGCGCCCGCATCAACTCGATGAAGGCGTCCAGCTTCTCGGGCTTTCCGGTCAGCGAGAAGACGAAGGACTCGATGGTGGTGTCGGCGACGGTCGCCCCGAAGATATCCGCGATTCGCAGGGATTCCCGCCGCTCCGGCCCGTTCGCCACCACCTTGACGAGGGCGACTTCGCGCTCGATATGGGCGCCTTCGTCGGTCAGGTCGTGCACGCTGTGGATCGGAACGAGCCGGTCGAGCTGGGCCTTGATCTGCTCGATGATCATCGGCGTGCCGGTGGTCACGATAGTGATGCGCGACAGCGCCTCGTCCTTCGAGACGGCCGACACAGTCAGGCTCTCGATGTTGTAGCCGCGGCCCGAGAACAGGCCGATAACGCGGGCCAGGACGCCCGGTTCGTTGTCCACCAGCACGGCAATCGTATGTCGTTCGATATCGCTCATGGGTCCAGGTTCCGGTGCAGGGGTGTCGGGAAAGGCGGCGGCCGGCGCGGCGGCGGCGCCGTTCAAACCAGGACCATCCCGTCCTCGGACACCGGCTTCTCGGCCTCGTCCTCGGGTCCCAGCAGGATTTCGTTGTGGGCGGCCCCCGACGGGATCATCGGGAAGCAGTTCTCCTTGGGGTCCACGGCGATATCGGCGATCACCATGTTGTCGGTCTCGATCATCGTCCGGATGACGTCGTCCAGTTCGTCGGGCCTGGTCGCCCGCAGCCCGACGGCGCCGAAGCTTTCGGCCAGCTTGACGAAATCGGGCAGGGCCGCCGAATAGCTCTCGGAATAACGTCCGCCGTGCAGCAGCTCCTGCCACTGGCGGACCATGCCCATATACTCGTTGTTGATGATGAACAGCTTGACCGGCAGGCGATACTGGACGGCGGTTGCGATCTCCTGGATGTTCATCATGATCGAGGCCTCGCCGGCGATGTCCACGACCAGCGCCTTTGGATGGGCCAGCTGCACGCCGATCGCGGCGGGCAGCCCGTAACCCATGGTGCCGAGGCCGCCGGACGTCATCCAGTGGTTGGGCTTCTCGAACCGGAAATGCTGGGCGGCCCACATCTGGTGCTGCCCGACCTCGGTGGTGATGAAGATCTCGCGGTCGAGAGTCATCTCGTAAAGCCGTTTGATCGCCTGCTGGGGCTTGATCAGTTTCTTGTCGGTGTTGAATTTCAGGCTGTCCCGCTTGCGCCAGCCGTCGATCTTCTTCCACCACGCCGCCACCGCCTTCTTGTCGACGGTTTTCTTTTCGGCCTTCCAGATCCCGATCATCTCCTCCAGTACGTTGGCGACGTCGCCGACGATGCCGAGATCGACCGCCACGTTCTTGTTGATCGAAGTCGGATCGATGTCGATGTGTATCTTCTTCGCGCCCGGCGCGAACGCGTCCAGCCGGCCGGTCACCCGGTCGTCGAACCGGGCGGCGACACAGAGCATCACGTCGCATTCGTGCATTGCGAGGTTGGCCTCGTAGGTGCCGTGCATGCCGACCATGCCGAGGAACCGCTCATCGGACGCGGGCAGCGCGCCGAGCCCCATCAGGGTCAGCGTCGTCGGCGCTCCGGTCATTTTCACGAACTGCGTAAACAGCTTGCTGGCCTTCGGGCCGGAATTGATGATGCCGCCGCCGCCGTAGATCACCGGGCGGCGCGCCTTGGCGATCATTTCCACCGCCTGCCCGATCTTCCGCGTGTCGCCCTTGACCTGCGGCCGGTAGGTCTTGTGCTTGACGTTGCCGGGGCCGGCATAGGGGCAGTCGGCGAACTGGATATCCTTGGGAATGTCCACGACGACAGGGCCGGGCCGCCCGCTGCGCGCCACGTAGAACGCCTCATGCAGGGTCTGCGCCAGCCGGTTCGCATCCTTGACCAGGTAATTGTGCTTGGTGCAGGGCCGGGTGATGCCGGTGGTATCGCATTCCTGAAAGGCGTCGTTGCCGATCAGATGGGTCGGCACCTGCCCGGTCAGGCAGACGATCGGCACGCTGTCCATCAGCGCGTCGGTCAGCCCGGTCACCGCGTTGGTTGCACCGGGCCCGCTGGTCACCAGCACCACGCCGACCTTGCCGGTCGACCGGGCATATCCCTCGGCCGCGTGCACCGCGCCGCCTTCCTGCCGGACCAGGATATGGCGCAGCTTGTTCTGCTTGAACAGCGCATCGTAGATCGGCAGGACCGCGCCGCCCGGATAGCCGAATACGACATCGACACCCTGATCCACCAGGGCTTTGATGACGATCTGGGCGCCGTTCATCGGCTCGCTTGCCATGTCCTACTCCATTCCGGTTCCGGCGGTGGCCGCAAAGTATGCCACTCCTGCCCCACGGAGGCAGGCTGATCAGCGCAGGTTTCCGCCATTTTTCAACAATGCTGCGGGCCATTCAGGCCCGCAGCCGCCGGAGAATAGGCGGTCAACCCGCGGCGGTCAACAGTTTTTGACGAATAAATGAAAAGGTTTCCGGCAGTAAACTTTCCGAATATTGCGCACCAAGTAACAAATCAGCAACAATCTGATGGCGAAACCACGTCATCTGCCGCTTTGCATAGCGGCGGGTGGCCTGCTGCGCCGCCGCCACGGCCGCCTGGAGATCGCAGTTTCCTGCGAGAAATTCGCTGAACTCGCGGACTCCCAGCGCCTTCATCGCGGGCAGGGACGGATCGAGACCCATTGCGTTCAATTGCCGCACTTCGTCCAGCACGCCGTCCGTCAACATCGCGGCAAGGCGCCGGTCGCAGGCGGCATACAGCGCCTCTCGCGGCGGCGCCAGCAATAGTGTCGTGAAGTCCAGGTTTCCGGGCGGGCCTTCCGCGGGCCCGGCTTGCCAGTCCGCCAGCGACTGGCCGGTCGCCTCCAGCACCTCGAGCGCCCGCAGGACACGCTGGCCGTCGTTCGCCTCGAGCCGTTCGGCGACGCCCGGATCGCGGGAAGCGAGTTCCGCATGAAGCGCGGCGGCGCCCTCCGCCTCCAGCCGTACGGCCAGCCGCTCACGGATTGCCGCGGGGATGTGCGGCATCGGCGAGAGCCCCTCCGCAAGGGCCTTGAGGTACAATCCCGTGCCGCCGCAGACCACCGGAAGCCGGCCGGCGTCGTGGGCGGAAGCGACCTCGGCCAGCGCCATGTCGCGCCAGCTTCCCGCGGAGCAGCGCTCGGCCGCCGACAGTACGCCGTACAGCCGGTGCGGCACGCGTGCCTCGTCCTCCGGGGACGGCCGCGCGGTCAGGATCCGCAGCTCGCGATACACCTGCATGCTGTCGGCATTGATGACGGTGCCGTCGAATTCCTCGGCCAGGGCGAGCGCCAGCGCGGACTTTCCGCTGGCCGTCGGCCCGGCGAGGATGAGAACTGGCTGGGTCTCTTCGGTCATCCCGTAATCGATTGAATTCGCATCGCGCCGGCACCAGTATGCCGGCCATGGCATGTACCCTTACCCTGATCGGCGGATCCGGGACGCTCGACCATAGCACGGTCGCTGCGGCTTGCGAGGCACTGGCCGCACATGGCTGCCGGCATGGCGCCGCCGACTGGCTGGCCGAGGGCACCGCCTGCGACATCCCGTTCGAGGGCGCGGCTCCGTCCGTGGCGGCCGCCGCGGTGCGCACGGCGCTTGCCGGCGCGCCGGTCGACCTGGTGGCGCAGCGCTCCGCGGGGCGGCGCAAGATGCTGCTGGTCGCCGATATGGAATCGACCATCATCGACAACGAGATGATCGACGAACTCGCCGGCCTGCTCGGCCTCAAGGAGAGGATCGCCGGGATCACCGCCCGGGCCATGCGCGGCGAACTCGATTTCGCCGACTCCCTGCGTGAGCGGGTCGGCATGCTGGCCGGGCTGGATGCCGCCGTGCTGGAGCGGCTGCACGGGCGGATCGCCGTCAATCCGGGCGCGGTCGAACTGGTCGCGACGATGCGCAGGCATGGCGCCTATTGCGCGCTGGTGTCCGGCGGGTTCACGGTATTCAGCCACTACGTGCGCGACCGTACCGGGTTCGATCGCGACCAGGCCAACCGGCTCGAGGTCGCCGCCGGGAAGCTGACCGGCCGCGTCGTCGAACCGGTGCTCGACCGGCGCTCGAAGCGCGACTGCCTGGAACGCCTGGCGCGGGAGCTGTCGCTGGCGCCGCACCAGACGATCGCCGTCGGGGACGGCGCGAACGATCTCGAGATGATCCGGGCCGCGGGGCTCGGTGTCGCTTACCGGGCCAAGCCGATCCTGGCCGAGGCGGCCGCGATGCGGGTCGATTACGGCGATCTCACCGCATTGCTGTATGCCCAGGGATACCGGCGGGACGACATCGTCGGCGCGGCCTGACGGGCATCGCGCCGGCGGCAAGGCATTTTGGACACGCTGCTGCGATATCAGTCGGGGCGTTGCCCGCCGGGACGCACGTTCGGGAGCATCGCGGCGGCAAGGTTCGCCGCCAGCATGATCGCCGCCAGGAAGTAGAACACCGACGGCAGGCCCCAGCGGTCGGCGACCAGGCCGCCCAGCACCGGTGCGACCGTCGACAGCGCCGCCTGGGCGCCGAACATCAGGCTGGTCGCCGACCCGCCCATCTGCGGCGGCGTCAGGTCCATCATCCAGCTGTGCACGACGGGACGCACGGCGTACAGCGAGAAGCCGAGCAGCGCGACGCCCGCGACATAGAGCGGCCCGCCGCCCAGCAGCGTCAGGCCGGCGATGATGACCGTGGTCAGGCCAAGCCCCGCCATGACGATCGGGCGCCGCCCGACCCGGTCGGACAGCGCGCCGGCGATCGGCGCGGCGACGATTCCGCCGCCCTGCATGGCCATCAGGGCGACGCCCATCGCGACCGGCCCGGCCCCCAGAACATCCGCGAGATACAGCGGCAGGAACACCAGCAATCCGTTCTGCGCCATGGTCCGCAGCGCGGCCGTGACGCACAGGCCCAGCACCGCGCGGTCCTTCATCACCCGGATGAGATTCCGGCCGTACTCCACGATGCCCAGCCCGGTGGGCGCTTGCGCCGCGCCGGGGCGGTCGCCGGCCAGCAGCAGGCCCAGCGCCAGGGCGACCAGCAGGACCGGCGCGGCATTCACCGCCGCGGCCGCCGGCCATGACATCCACGCCAGCAGCATGCCGGCGGCGAGCGGGGCGACGGCATCGCCCAGATTCGCGCCCAGCGCATGAATCGACAGCGCGTATCCGCGGTTGTTCGGGTAACGCGCCGACAGATAGGAGATCGCCGCCGGATGCCACAGACTGTTGGTGGCGCCGATGATCGCGACGAGCACGGCGAGCCACACGAAGGCGCCGCCGACGCCGAACCCGGCCAGCGCCGCGGCGCCGATCACCAGCGCAAGGATTTGAAACAGAATCCGCCGGCCCGTCATGTCGACGATCGGCCCGCTGCCGAAATTGACGCTGAACGCGGCAACGTGAAAAACCGAGACCAGCGCGCCGGCCCCGGCGTAGCTCAGCCCGAGATCCCGGTTGATGAACGGCAGCAGGATATAAAACGTCGCCGCGATCCAGTGGGTCGCCCCGTGGCCCAGCCCGACCAGCGCCATCGGCCCGTGCCCCGCCAGCCTGAACGGTACGATTTCCTGCCCGGCCCGGTCGGTCATGCGGGTCCCCGAAAAAGAACGGCGCCGGGAAGATCCCGGCGCCATCCGTTATGCCGTGTTATGCGGGGTTTGTCAGCCCGCGTCGATCCGCAAGGCAACGAACCGGAGGTCGCCCTCGCGATTGATCAGCAAAAGAACCGAGCGCCGCCCGTTTTTCGTCGCGTCCTTGATCCTGGCCGCCACCGCATCGGGGGTCGACACCTTCTCCTGGTTCACCTCGACGATGACGTCGCCCTTGCGCAGGCCCTTTTCGGCCGCGCCGCTGTCGCCCTCGACGCCGGTGATCAGAACGCCGTCCAGCTCGCTGTCCAGGTTATATTTCTCGGCCGTGGCCCGGGTGATCGTAGAGAGCGCCAGGCCGAGCTCGTCGATCGAGCGCTCGACCGGCTCCTCCTCGGTGTCCGGCGCCGACGTCGAAAGATTCGCCTGGTCGAACTTCTCCAGCTCGCCCAGCGTGACCTTCACGGTCCTCTGGCGACCGTCCCTCCACAGGACGACATCGACGGTCTTGCCGACTTCGGTTTCCGCAACGATGCGAGGCAGTTTGCGCGACTCGTCGACGGTGCGGCCGTTGAATTTCAGGATCACGTCGCCGGTCTTCATCTTCGCGGCTTCTGCCGGGCTGTTCTCCAGCACGCCGGCCACCAGGGCGCCCCCGGATTCCTCAAGGCTCAGGCTTTCCGCGATCTCTTCGGTGACCTCCTGGATCTGCACGCCCAGCCAGCCGCGCCGCGTGGTGCCGAACTCGCGCAGCTGCGCGATCACGCCATCGGCCAGGTTGGACGGAATCGCGAACCCGATGCCGATGCTGCCGCCGCTTTGCGAATAGATCGCCGTGTTGATGCCGATGACACGGCCGCTCATGTTGAACAGCGGGCCGCCGGAATTGCCGCGGTTGATCGGCGCGTCGGTCTGGATGTAGTCGTCATAGGGGCCGGCGTTTATATCACGCTGGTTCGCCGAAATGATGCCGGCTGTCACGGTGCCGCCCAGACCCATCGGGTTGCCGATGGCGATGACCCAGTCGCCGACCCGCGCCTTGTCGGAGTTGCCCCAGGCGACCGCCGGGTAGGTGCCCTTTTTCTTGATCTGCAGCAGCGCCAGGTCGGTCTTGGTGTCGCGGCCGATGAGCTCGGCCTCCAGTATCGTTTCGTCGAACATGGTGACCGTGATCTTGTCGGCGCCTTCGATGACGTGGTTGTTGGTGACCACGAGGCCGGACGGATCGATGATGAAACCGGAGCCGAGCGAGGTCGCCCGGCGCGGACGGTCTTCGTCATCTCCGCGGCGGTTGAACTGATCGAAGAAATCGCGGAACGGCGAGCCCGGCGGAAAGTCGAAACTCGGACCCTCGCCCTGATGTCCTGCGACTTTCTGGGTTGTCGATACGTTGACGACCGCCGGCTGCAGGACCTCGACGAGGTCCGCGAAACTCTCGGGTGCGCCACGGGCTTCGGCAGGGCCGGGAAGCCAGATGAGGGACGCCGCGATTGGCAGCGCCAGCAGCCAGCGGGAGGTCGTGTCCGCCGCGCCAGGGCGCAAGGTATGAAGCATTCGCATCACGCTATATTCTCCAAGTGTCTTTGATCCCGTGCGATCATCGCCATGCGGGCCCGCGCCCCGGGAGGTGTCTTCAGCCGATTTGGTGTCGGGCCGCGATGTTTTCAACTCCGGCGCCGTTATCGATACTATCGGTCAAATGTTTAACAAATTGTGGTCACAATATGGCGAGGTCTGGAAAAAAAGCCATGCCGTGCTGCCGGATCGCGCTACAGACTGGCCAGCCAGACGATCACAACGCCGGTCGCCGCGGCGACCAGCCCGACCGCCCGCAACGTCGACGGCGGCAGCTGCTGCGCCACCGCCATCATACGCTGCACGCCGTCCGGAAACAGCGCCAGGACCGCGCCCTCGATCAGCAGATACAGGCCCAGCGCGGCCAGCAGGAGTTCGCCGAAGCCGACATCCATGCCGCCCGCGCCCCGCCTGCCGCGCGCCTACTTCGCGGATTCCTGCCCGAAGAAACGGAAGAAATCGCTGTCGGGGGTCAGCACCATGGTCGTGCTGTCGCCGCCCAGGCCTTTACGGTATTCCTGCATCGACTTGTAGAAATCGAAGAACTCCGGATCCGTGCCATAAGCCTCACCAAGAACCCGGTTGCGCTCGCCCTCGCCCTCGCCGCGCAGGATTTCCGCCATTCGCTCCGCATCCGCGATCAATACGGTTCGTTCGCGATCCGCAGTGGCACGAATCTTCTTCGCCGCTTCCGAGCCCTCTGCACGGATCCGGCTTGCCTTGCGCTGCTGGTCGCTTTTCATGCGGTCGAATGTGTTCTGGCTGATTTCGGGCGGCAGGTCCGTGCGGCCGATCCGTACGTCAACCACTTCGATCCCGAAGGATCGCGCCTGTTTCTCGACCTCGATCCCGATCTTTTCCACGATGTCGTTGCGCCTGTCCGAAAGCAGTTCCCCCAGCGAGACGTTGGCGATCTCCCGCTGCAGGCCGGCACGCACCAGCTTGCTGAACCGGTCTTCAAGGATACTGTATGATCGCACACGCTGGAAAAACACCAGCGGATCAACGATGCGGTAGCGCGCATAGGCGTCGACCTCGATCGTTTTCTGGTCGGTGAGCAGCTGTTTCACCGGCGCCGGATCCAGATCGAGAATCCGCTTTTCATACAATACGACCTCGTCCGCAAACGGTATCTTGAAATACAGGCCCGGCTCCTGAACCGTTTTCTCGATTTCGCCGAACCTCAGGACAATCGCCTGCTCGGTCTGATCGACCGTATACGCCATGCTGTACCAGCCGATCACCGCCAGCACCAGCAGAGCGACGAGCCCAAAACCAAATATCTTGCCCATGTCTCGCGCCTCCTACTGGTTCGTCGCCGGACGGGCGCCGCCGCGACGGTTCTCGATCTCGGGCAGCGGCAGATAGGGGACCACCCCCGAACCGCCGGCCTTGGAATCGATAATCACCTTGTTTGCCGAGCCAAAGATTTCGCCAATCGCCTCGAGATACATCCGGCGGCGGGTCACCTCGGGGGCCACCCGATAGGCGTCGTAAACCGACAGGAAGCGCTGCGCCTCGCCCTCGGCCTCGCTGATTTGCTGCTGCTTGTAGCCTTCGGCCTCCTGGATCATCCGCTGCGCGTCGCCGCGGGCTTCCGGCACGACCTTGTTTGCGTAGGCTTGCGCATCGAACTCGGCCTTTTCTCTATCCTGTTCGGCGCGCTGCAGATCGTCGAACGCATCGACCACCTGTGCCGGCGGCCGCGCCTTCTGTATCTGCACGTCCTCGATGATGATGCCGACATCGTACCTGTCCAGAATCGACTGCAACAGAACGAGCGTCTTGTCCTGGACGGCGCCGCGGCCCTCGCCGACGGCGCCGATGAAGGCGGTCTGGCCGACCACCTCGCGCATGGCGCTTTCGGCGGCAACCTTCACGGTTCCCTCGGGCTCGCGGATATTGAACAGGAACTTCGCCGGGTCGCCGATGCGCCAGGCGATACGCACCTCGATATCGGCGATATTCTGGTCGCCGGTCAGCATCAGGCTTTCCCTGAGGTTTGCCTGGGACGACACGCGGCTGCGGCCGTCGTCGCCGCTGTTGAAGCCGATATCGAGGCGGTTCGATTTCTGTACGTTGACGACGAGGGTCTTGCCGATCGGGGCAGGCCAGTTGATATGCGGCCCTGGACCCGTCTCCAGACCGTCCCATTTGCCGAAGGCCAGCTCGAGGCCGCGCTCGCCTTCCTGAACGAAATAGATGCCGGTCCACGCCGCCCAGAGGGCGACCGCGAGCACGATAAACAGCGGGATCAGCTTTCCGATTCCGCCGCCGCCCGGGATGAATTTCTTCGCCTTTTCCTGTGTACGCCGCAGCAATTCCTCGATATCGGGGGGCTGCTGGCCGCTGCCGCCGCCGCCCCACGGGCCCTTGCCGCCGCCGCTTCCGCCGCCGCCCCAGGGGCCGCCGCCGTTCTGATTTGACCAAGGCATGTCTGTTGCTTCTCTGTTGCGCTCGCCGCGCGAGCCGAAAAATAAATCCAAACGAATTTGCCGGCGGGGGGTTTCCAACCGCCGCTGCAGTAACATATATGACACCGAACCCGCCGGCGCAAACCCACCCGGGCTCCGGCGGACAGTTTTTTGTGGCATCTGGAGGATTTTATGGGCATGGCGCAGGTAACCGAAGAGCTGATTCTCGACGCGTTGAAGACCGTAAAGGATCCCGACAACGGGCAGGACGTGGTCTCGGCGGGCATGGTCTCGGGCCTCGTCATCAAGGACGGCAACGTGGCCTTTGCGCTGGAGGTCGACCCGCAGCGCGGCCCGAATCTGGAACCCCTGCGCAAGGCGGCGGAGAAGACCGTCCATGCGCTGGACGGCGTGCTGTCGGTCAGCGTCGTGCTGACCGCCGAGGCGCAGTCCCAGGCCCAGGTCACACCGCATGCCGCCCATGAGGGCCATCCGGGCGGCCAGGCGGTCGGGCGCGGCAACGGCCAGGGCATGATCCCCAGCCTGCCCGGCATCAAGCACGTCATCGCGGTGGCCAGCGGCAAGGGCGGCGTCGGCAAATCGACGGTGTCGGCCAATCTCGCGCTGGCGCTGGCCGCGGACGGGCGCAAGGTCGGCATGATGGACGCCGATATCTACGGCCCCTCGCAGCCGCGCATGCTGGGCGTCGCCGGCCAGCCGCAGACCAAGGACGGCAAAACCCTGGAGCCGATGGAAAATTACGGCATCAAGGTGATGTCGATGGGCCTGCTGATTCCCGAGGACACGCCGATGATCTGGCGCGGCCCGATGGTGATGAGCGCGATCCAGCAGTTGCTGCGCGACGTCAACTGGGGCGAACTCGACGTGCTGGTGGTCGACATGCCGCCGGGCACGGGCGACGCGCAGCTGACCATGGCGCAGCAGGTGCCGCTGGCCGGCGCGGTGATCGTTTCGACGCCGCAGGACATCGCCCTGCTGGATGCCCGCAAGGGCCTCAACATGTTCCGCAAGGTCGAGGTGCCGGTACTCGGCATCATCGAGAACATGAGCTATTTCGCCTGTCCCAATTGTGGCCACCGCACCGACGTGTTCAGCCACGGCGGCGCGCACAAGGAAGCCGATCGCCTCGGTGTCGAGTTCCTCGGCGAGATCCCGCTGGACATCGAGATCCGCGAGACCTCGGACAGCGGCCACCCGATCGTGGTCTCGAAGCCCGACAGCCCGCACGCCAAGGTGTTCCGCGAGATCGGCGCCCGCGTCTGGGCCAAGCTCGACGCCGAAGCCGGCGCCAAGGCGATGCCGAAGATCGTGGTGCAATAGGCTGCACCCCACTCGGCGCCGCGCGGCGGGATGGCGATGGGATCAGGGCGTCGGATCGACGATCCGGTGCCCCGTGGCGCCGGGCGGCGCCGCCAGTACGGAACTCGGCCTTGAGATATATGCGCGGCCCATGGCGCCGCGCGGATGGTCGGGAGCAGCCCCTTGGCCTGAGTTACGCTACTGGTTCGCCGGGTTGCCCCGCCGCCCCGCAAGACCACTCACCCCAGCCAGGTTTCAGCGGCGGGGGGGAGCCGGCCCAGCGACTTGCAGATGGCCCAGGACAGTGCATATGTCGCCGCCGCCACATGCGCCCCGGCCGCGACCCGGATGCCCGTCGCACCCGTCGGCGCGATGAGGTCCAGAACCAACAGGACCGCCACCGTCCCCAGCCAGAGCCCCGGCCGCGATTGCGTTCGCGAGCCGGACCAGCTGAATGCGCCAGAATCCTGACTCCAGCAGCGATAGACCCGTAATATCGTCGGCCTCATTGATCCCCGTATCCCCTCCACGCGCGCATTGTCGCCGCTGGGGAATGCGCATTGGTTAAGACATACCCGCTGCCCCAACGACACACCCCCTGAAACCCGCAGAAACAGCCCTGGTATGGGCTCGTTCCGATAATCCGGGGGGCATTGGCGCTTTCATGTCGATCCCCTTTGCGGAACATTTTCCGCTGACGTCCGTTGTAAGGGTAACGGAGGAAGATGATCATGCTGTCGTGCGCCTCGCCCGTATTCAGGGCGGCGGAGAATCTGATCGTCGAGGCGCCCGCCCGATGAGCGCCACGCGGTTCTTCAACGGCTTCCTGCAGCGCATCGCCGATGCCGGACGCTCGCTGCTGGAGCCGTATTCCGACGGGGGAATCGTCGCCGACGGCCATGCTCTTCTTTCCGAAAAGGGCGAAGCACGCGGCGTGGCGCGGGCGAGAGCTTTCCTCGATCGCTACGCAATGTTGACAGAGGAAGAGAAGCGCGGATTCTTCATCAACGTTCTGGAGGAGCTCGGCCCCGACCGAAAGACGCTCGACACGGCCATTGCAGCCTATCTCGACGGGCGCGGCGAGACAGAGGCGCGGGCCCTCGGATATGCCGCCGAGTCGCGCAGCCAGGAACTGATGCGGCGGCTGAACCGCGCGCCGGCCGGCACGCGCGACCTCGTCGCCATGCGCCGCGACCTGTTGCGTGCGATGCAGGATGAATCCCGGCTCGCGGTCCTGGACGCCGATTTCAGCCACCTGTTCGGCAGCTGGTTCAACCGGGGTTTCCTCGAGCTGCGGCGTATCGGCTGGTCGACTCCCGCGGACATCCTGGAAAAGATCATCCTCCACGAGGCGGTCCATGCGATCCAGGACTGGGACGACCTGCGGCGCCGGGTCGGGGCGCCCGACCGGCGGCTGTATGCGTTCTTCCACCCGGCGTTGCCGCGCGACCCGCTGATCTTCGTCGAGGTCGCGCTGACGGTCGAGACGCCGGGCGAAATTGCGCCGGTCCTGGCAAGGGACAGAGAGCCGATCGCCGCCGAGGCAGCGCGGACGGCGGTGTTCTATTCGATTTCCAACTGCGAGGACGGGCTGCGCGGGGTCAGCTTCGGGAACTTTCTCATCAAGCAGGTGGTGGAGGAACTGCAGCGCGAGTTCGAATCCCTGCGGACGTTCGTTACGCTCTCGCCGGCGCCGGGCTTCCGGCGTTGGGCGCGGGCGGAACTTGCGGACGGAACAGGGAGCCTGAGCGACGGCCAGCGCGACCTGCTCGAAGACCTGGAGGCCGCAACCGGTGCGGAGCTCGCAACGTTGCTCGAAGCGCGGGCGGCGTCACTGGCAGCGGTCGGCGCGCGGTACCTTGTGGAGGCGAAACATACGAAAGGCGTGCCGGTCGATCCGGTGGCGCGATTCCATCTCGGCAACGGGGCGCGGCTGGAAAACGTCCATCCCGGCGGCGACATGAGCGAACGCGGCCTCGAGGGGTCCTACGGTGTGATGGTCAACTACCTGTACGACCTGAGTGCAATCGAGGAGCGGCACGAGACCTTCGCCCAGTCCGGAGAGATAATCCATTCGCCGGCGGTGGGAAAATTGCTGCGGGCCAGGCTCTAAGGCGGCGGTACTGGGGTGCGGTCGTCGATCGGCTGGCCGACATCCCGGCAACCCGCACGCGAGGGTGTTTCGCGGCATCGGGGCGCTCAGGCCCGTGGCTCCCGCGCCGCGTCGGCCGCCTCACGCGGCGCCGGCGCGCGCGGGAACAGCTGCGTGAGGAGCGGAACCGAGCCGATGGACATGACCAGGGCCGAGACGCCGAATACCCCCAGCAGGATATCGTCGAGTGGGCTGGCATTCGCACTGAAGACCGCCGCGAGACGCCCGAGCAGCGCGGCCAGGCCGTCGAGCATCGCAAGGCCGATGCCGAGCCGGCGCCATGGGAAGGCTCCGTTCGCCCGCCAGCTGCGCGGCCCGAGCGCCAAAGTCACGCCCAGGATCCCGCCCATCGCCGCGACCAGGGCGACCCGGTCCGGGTAGACGAAGATGAACAGCACGGACGCCGCGATACTGCCCGCGAACATATTCGCGAGCCGGACCAGCTGAGTCCGCCAGAAACCCGGCCCGACCAGCGAGACGCCGGAGGTTTCGTCGGCCTTGTTCACACCTAACTCCCCTTTGGTCGGCGTATTGTCGCCGATTATGGTTGCGCAAAGGTTAATGCCAGGTTGTGGCGGGGGAACGGGCGGCGCGAGGCGCGATGCTCCTCTCCACTATCTGCTTGGCGCCACAGCGGCCGGCTTCAAGATCCGCTGCTGCTCGCTGCCGCCATCCTGCCATGCGGGGCGCCTGAAACGCGGCGCTGTAACCCGCAGAAAACGCCGGTGCATGGGGTTGTTCCTCCGGGATCGGCGCGCCGACCCGGGCGCCCGGAACGCGCTACGGCCTTATCGTGATCGGCGTGCCGTTCGGCACCGCCTGCCAGATCTCGTCCATGGCGGCGTCGGTCACCGCGATGCAGCCCAGCGTCCAGTCGCGCTTGCGGCCGGACAGGCGGTGGTTGCCGTGGATGAAGATGGCGCCGCCGGGCGGGACGCCGCGCTTCCCGGCCGACGCCTTGTCGTCGGCGTCGGGATAGGAGATGTGGATCGACAGGTAAAAGCTGCTGTTCGGGTTGCGCCAGTCGAGCACGTAGTCGCCCTCGGGCGTGCGGCCGTCGCCTTCGCGGCGCTTGTGGCCCTCCGGCGCGAAGCCGAGGCCGATCGGGTAGCTCTTCCAGACCTCGCCGCCGCGCAGCAGGTGAAGCTGGCGGTCGCTCTTGTCGACCAGCACCTTGTCGGCCCGCTCCGTGCCATGGGCCTGGATCGGCGCCAGGGCGGCGGTCACGGCCACGAGGCATACGATTACGGCGAAGCGAACTGCCATTCGGGTTCTCTCCCGGGGTTGCCGTCCCATTATCCGGTCTGGAAGTTTACGGTCCGTATATGGCGGACCGATGGCGACGCTGGGACTTTATGCGCGCTGTTCGGTCCAGCCCGCTCCCCCACCCGGCCATCCACAGTATACGATGCCGTTGGGTGGCCGGGTGCGGGAGCGGGCTGGAGCCGATTTCACGCAAGTGGACGACGGTCTACGGCCGGATGGTGACCGGGGTGCCGTCCGGCACCAGCTGCCAGATCAGATCCATGTCCGCGTTCGAGACGGCGATGCAGCCGGTCGTCCAGTCGCGGCCCAGCAGCACCCGGTCGGGGGTGCCGTGGATGAAGATGGCGCCGCCGGGATCGGCGTTGCGCGCGAAGGCCTGCGCGAGGTCGGCCTCGTTCGGGTAGGAGATGTGAATCGACCGGTAGAAGCGGCTGGCCGGGTTGCGCCAGTCGAGCAGGTAATCGCCTTCGGGCGTCCGCAGGTCGCCCTGCTCGCGTTTCGCACCCACCGGCTCGCGGCCGAGGCCGACCGGCGCGCAGGCCGCGAGAAGCAGCAGCGCAGCGGCGAGCAGGCCGACGGCGCGGGCGGCCATCAGTCCCTGCCGAGCACCGTCATCAGCTCGTCCCATTCGCGCTTCGAGAGGCCGCTGTCCGCCTGCCGGACGTCCTCGCCCGCCAGCATCCGGCGGACGATCGCGATGCCCGCGCGGGACAGATGGGCGCTGCCCACCGTATAGTCCTCGAAGGCCTCGCAGGCGATCGGCACCCAGCGGCGCGCCACGTCCAGCATCGCCTCGGCGTAGACGCGGATCTCGTACTGGGCGTGGCTGTCGGCGCGCAGCGACAGGAAATGCAGCAGATTGTGCAGATCGATCTTCCAGTACCACTGGGTGTAGATGTTGAGCGGCAGGTTCATGCGGGCGAGCTCGCGGGCGAGGCCCTGGCGCGCCGGGTCGCGCGGATTGCCGTCCGCATCCTCGTTCAGCATCTCCTCGTAATGGGTGTAGCACCGGTCGGCGTCGTCGCGCAGCAGCGCCAGCACCCGCGCGGCTTCCTCGCCCTGCAGCACGTCGCCACGGCCCTGGCGGTTGGCCACCGACTGCGCCGCAAGCTGCTCCGGCGGCGGGATATAGAACTCCTTGTCGAGGATCGAGTAGCGCGCCGAGTATTCGTTGACGTTGGCGGTGCGGTGGCGGATCCACTGGCGCGCCACGAACACCGGCAGCTTGACGTGGAACTTGATCTCGCACATCTCGAGCGGCGTGGTGTGCCGGTGCCGCATCAGGTAGCGGATCAGCCCGCGGTCGCCGGAAATCTTCTTCGTGCCTTTGCCGTACGACACCCGCGCCGCCTGCACGATCGCCGCATCGTCGCCCATGTAGTCGATGACCCGCACGAAGCCGTGGTCGAGCACCGGGATCGGCTCGTAGAGGATCTCCTCCAGCGCCGGCACGGTGGCGCGCCGGGTCTGGCTGCTGGCGGCGCGATGCTGTTCGATTTCGGCCTGTTGTTCCGGTGTCAGCGGCATCTTTCTTCCCTGTCGGTAAATCTCTCCCGTTTATAGGCCGCATGTGCAGCCGACCCAAGCAGGATCGGCGTTCCCGAGGATACGCTTCAAATCCGATTCGATATTTTACGGGCGTCGGGACTTTTTTTCGCCCGTTAACAATTCGTTAACATATTGCCGGCCAACATATGTATCGCACGTTGTATCAATACGTTGATATGCAACTTTTTATTTTGGCGGTTAATGGAGGCAGAAATGCTTGAATTTCACGGACTGAAACAATCGTTACTCGCGGCGGGCGCAATCCTGCTGCTGATCGCAGGACCGGCGAATGCCGAACAGGACGGCCGGCGCGGGCCGGTCGGTGACGTTCCCGCCGAGGTTACGGCGGACCTGCAGGACAGCTACATCTTCGTTTTCGACCGGTCGGTCGACGCGCGCAACGCGCCGGGGCGGGCCAACGCGCTGGCCGCTGCGGCCGGCGGAACCGTTCGGCATGTTTACACGACAGCCCTGCAGGGCTTCTCGGCGAAAATGCCGGCCGCCGCGGCCGCACGCCTTGCCACGCAGAACCCCCAGATCGCCTATTACGAGGCCGACGGCATCGTGCGGGCGATCGGCCAGGCCGGCGCAGCGGCCAAGCCGGGCGTCACGGTCGCGGCGTCGCCGCAGGTGACGCCGCTGGGCATCTTGCGGGTCGGCGGACCGGTCGACGGCACAAGCCTTGTTGCCTGGGTCATCGACACCGGCATCGACCTCGACCATCCGGACCTCAACGTCGACGTTGCGCGTTCGGCGACGTTCGTCAGGGGCAAGAAGACCGCCGATGACGGCAACGGCCACGGCACCCATGTCGCCGGCACTATTGCGGCGGTGGACAACGGCATTGATGTCGTCGGTGTTGCCGCCGGCGCGACCGTGGTTGCGGTGAAGGTCCTCGGGCGAAGCGGCAGCGGCACGATCAGCGGCGTCATCGCCGGAGTCGAC
>CAMYKU010000065.1 GCA_947259105.1 uncultured Alphaproteobacteria bacterium | reverse complement strand
TGTGTCGAACATCGGAAGCTGAATCACACTAGATTCAAAAAGATAGTGTCCCTTTGAATCCGAAATTCGAACAAGCGAATTTCGGATTCGGGACACTAGAACAGTGACGGTTCCGGATCGTCGGGGGACTGCGGCGGCGGCGTCTGCGCCTCGTCCTGCCGCGCGGGCGCGATCAGGCTTGCGTCGTCCTGGGTCGGATCATTGAGCCGGCGGTTCACAGGGTAGGCCTCCAATTCTCCCCGATAGGGCTCGATCAGATCGGACGCCTCGACCGGCGACGCTTCGAGCCATGGCCCGAATCGGCCGATATCGAGTATCACCGGCATGCGGTCGTGGATCGGGCGCACCGTATCGTTCGCCTCGGTGGTGAGGATCGCGCAGCTTTCAATCACCGCCCCGTCCCGGCCCTTCCAGCGGTCCCACAGCCCGGCGAAGGCGAAGGGAGCGCTGTCGGCCCTCCGGATCCGCCACGGCTGCTTGCCGCCCGCCGCCCGCTTCCATTCATAGAACCCGTCGGCGGGGATAAGGCAGCGACGATGGCGGTAAGCTTCGCGAAACATCGGTTTCGCCGAAACCGTTTCACCCCGGGCGTTGATGGGCCGACGCAAGGTCTCAGGATCGCGCGCCCAGGCCGGAACGAAGCCCCACTGCAGGAGCGCCAGTTCGCGCACCGGCGGATCGCCGCGGTGCCGGACGACCGCCACCGGCTGCGACGGCGCGATGTTGTACCGGGGCGCCAGTTCCGGCGCCTCGCCGGGGTCGAACCCGAACAGGCGGCCCATGGCTTCGACAGGCAGGGTCAGGCTGAACCGTCCGCACATCGTCCGATCATGCCAGAAAACGCAGCCGCTGCGCGAGTCGTTGCCCGGGCAGGCCGCGATGGCACGGATTGCGATGCCCTCTTGACGGGCGGCGATATCGTCGTATCATGCCATTTGTTCCTGTTTTGTTCACCGTGACAATATATCGAGATATGGTATTGTCGGCAACTGTAACCACGATATCTTGTGTTTTTTGCACAGGTTATCCTGTCCACAGACTGTGAAACGAGGGGATAAGTATGGACGAGCCGGCCGAGCTGCGAATGCGCGCGCCCCAGGAAGACGAGGGAATCGCAGCAAACGCCGGCAACGATTCGGATCTGCTCCTGGAAGATCCGCCAGCGACGCGTTCTGTGGATAATTCCGACTTCGACGATCCTGCGGACGGCGTGCCCGAAGAGGTTCGCGATTACGCGCAGAACGATCGCGGTATCCGGGTCCACATCGACCGCGGCCGCGATTCGCTGCTGACCGAATTCGGCAAGAAAACGCTCGGCGACCGTTATCTTCTTCCCGGCGAAAGCTATCAGGACCTGTTTGCGCGGGTGGCGATGCATTTTGCCGACGACTCGGCCCACGCTCAGCGCCTGTACGACTACATCAGCCGCCTGTGGTTCATGCCGGCAACGCCGGTGCTGTCCAATGGCGGCGCGCGCAGGCGGGGCCTTCCGATTTCGTGCTTTCTGAACGAGGCATCCGACAGCCTGGATGGCATCGTCGACCTGTGGAACGAGAATGTCTGGCTGGCGGCGCGTGGCGGCGGCATCGGAAGTTACTGGGGCAATTTGCGTTCGATCGGTGAGGCCGTCGGGATCAACGGCAAGACCTCCGGCGTCATCCCGTTCATCCGGGTGATGGATTCGCTGACCCTGGCGATCAGCCAGGGCAGCCTGCGCCGCGGCAGCGCGGCTGTCTATATTCCGGTGAATCATCCGGAAATCGAGGAGTTCGTCGAGCTGCGCCGGCCCACCGGCGGGGACCCGAACCGCAAGGCGCTGAACCTGCATCACGGGCTGCTCATCTCCGACGCCTTCATGCGCGCGGTCGAAAACGACGAGGAATGGGCGCTGGTCAGCCCGAAGGACGGCACCGTGCTGCGCAAGATCCCGGCGCGCGGCCTGTGGATCCGCATCCTCACCGCACGCGTCGAGACCGGTGAGCCGTACATCGTCTATGTCGACCACGTGAACCGTGCGATTCCGGAACACCAGAAGCTGGCCGGCCTAGCGGTCAAGACCTCCAACCTGTGCTCGGAGATCACGCTGCCGACAGGCGTGGACCAGCACGGAAAGGACCGCACGGCGGTCTGCTGCCTGTCGTCGCTGAATCTCGAAAAATTCCTCGAATGGGAGGGACATGCGCGCTTCATAGAGGATGTCATGCGGTTCCTCGACAACGTGCTGTCCGACTTCATCCAGCATGCCCCCGACAGCATGGCGCGCGCCCGCTATGCGGCGATGCGCGAACGGTCGGTCGGGCTCGGCGCGATGGGATTCCACTCCTTCCTGCAGTCCCAGATGATTGCCATAGAGGGCGTGATGGCGAAGGTCTGGAACGTCCGGATGTTCAAGCACATCCGCGAGCAGGCCGATGCAGCGAGCCGCGCGCTGGCCGACGAGCGCGGCGCCTGCCCGGACGCGGAGGAGTACGGCATCGCGGAGCGGTTTTCGAACAAGCTTGCGGTCGCCCCGACCGCGTCGATCTCGATCATCTGCGGCGGCGCATCGCCGGGGATCGAGCCGGTCGCCGCCAACAGCTATACCCACAAGACGCTGAGCGGGTCGTCCACGGTGCGAAACAGGCACCTGAAACGCCTGCTTGCGGAGCTGGGACGCGACGACGACGACACCTGGTCGTCGATCTCGACGAACGAAGGTTCGGTCCAGCATCTCGATTGCCTCGACGAAAACCAGAAAGCGGTGTTTCGCACGGCATTCGAGATCAACCAGCGCTGGCTGATCGAACATGCCGCGGACCGCACGCCCTTTATCTGCCAGTCGCAGTCGCTCAACCTGTTCCTGCCCGCCGACGTGCACAAGCGCGACCTGCACCAGTTGCATTTCCAGGCATGGAAGAAGGGCGTGAAGAGCCTTTACTACTGCCGCTCGAAATCCATACAGCGGGCCGAAACCGCGGCCCGTGAAACGGCGGTCCCGGCGGTCGCCAACATCCCGCATCTCGGCCGGGTGAACAGCGCGGACAATCCCGCCGAAGGCAACCCGGCCGATTACGAGGAATGCCTCTCCTGCCAGTAATGTAAGAGTGAAGAAGGACGATTGAGAATGACGGAACAGACCTCCGAAACCGATGTCGAAGCGGCCTGGGGCCGCGCCAGGCCAATCTCGGGACAGGACCCGGCGCTCTACCGGATCGCACCGGATATCATCCGGTCGGTGATCCGCCGCGACCGGTACGACGTCCGCGGCGAATTCGGCTGGCGCATCGAATACGGCCGCCCGGTCGCCTTTCGCGAAATCTCGACGGAATCCGCGATCCGCGCGCTGCAGCACGACATTATCGGGGCCGGCGTACGGCAGGGCCACCCCAAGGCCACCGGCCAGTCGCGGAGATAGCGACCGCCATGTCCCTTCTTGACGCCGATCGTATCTACAAGCCCTTCCGGTATCCCTGGGCGTACGATGCATGGCTGACCCAGCAGCGCATTCACTGGCTGCCCGAGGAAGTACCCCTGGCGGACGACGTCAAGGACTGGCGCAACAAGCTGTCCGACGCGGAGCGAAACCTGCTGACCCAGATCTTCCGGTTCTTCACGCAGGCCGACGTCGAGGTGAACAACTGCTACATGCAGCATTACGCCCAGGTCTTCAAGCCGACCGAAGTGCAGATGATGCTGGCCGCCTTTTCCAACATCGAGACGGTCCACATCGCGGCCTACAGCCATCTGCTCGACACCATCGGCATGCCGGAGACCGAGTACCAGGCCTTCCTCAAGTACAAGGCGATGAAGGACAAGTACGATTACATGCAGCAATGGGGCGTGGACACCAGGGAGGATATCGCCCGCACCCTGGCCGTATTCGGCGCCTTCACCGAAGGACTGCAGCTGTTCGCCAGCTTTGCGATGCTGCTGAACTTCCCGCGCTTCAACAAGATGAAGGGGATGGGCCAGATCGTCACCTGGTCGGTGCGCGACGAGACGCTGCACACCAATTCGGCGGTCCGCCTGTTCCACACATTCATCGAGGAGAACCCCGACCTGTGGACGGAGGTGCTGCGGCGTGACCTTGCGGTTGCCTGCGCAACCATCGTCGACCATGAAGACGCGTTCATCGACCTCGCCTTCGAAATGGGCGGCGTCGAGGGGCTCACGGCGGGGGAAGTGAAGTCGTATATCCGGTATATCGCCGACCGCCGCCTGATGCAGCTTGGCCTGCCCGCAATGTACGAGGTGGGCGGCAACCCGCTGCCCTGGCTCGACGAGATTCTCAACGGCGTCGAGCACACCAACTTCTTCGAGAACAGGGCGACGGAATACTCGCGCGCCTCCACGCGCGGCACCTGGGAGGAAGCATTCGACTAGCGCCGGAAATTCGCCGCGGCCCCGACGAAAGCGCGGCGCACCATTTTCCTGCGGCCCTGCCCCGGCTGGAGAAATCCGCCGGGGCCTTTTTGCATTGAATGCCGGAAAACGACACGGGCACGCCGGGACGTGCACAATCGCATTGACCGCCCCCCCGGGGTCTGCCTTATCATCGCGCCGCATTCCACCGCGACCGGGTCATCGCACATGGGACATTTCGGCATCGGCCAGCCGGTACGGAGGGTCGAGGACAACAGCTTACTGACGGGCAGCGGACGCTATACCGGCGATATCGTGCTGGACGGCCAGGTGTGGGGCCATGTCCTGCGCTCGCCGCACGCGCACGCATCGATTCGCCCGATCGACCCGTCACCGGCACGGGCAATGCCCGGCGTGCTGGCCGTATATACGGCAGAGGATATCCATAGAGCCAGGCTCGGCAGCATCAAATGCCTCGCCCCCGCGACCCAGCCCGACGGGTCGACGCAGCCCCTGCCGCCGCATCCCATCCTGGCCCACGGCACGGTCAGGCATGTCGGCGATCCCGTCGCCTTCATCGTCGCCGAAACGCCCGAGCTGGCCCGTGACGCCGCCGAAGCCATAGCGGTCGACTACGATGCCCTGCCGGCCGTCGTCGACCCCGTGGCGGCCACCCGCCCCGACGCCGTGCAGTTGCATGCCGAGGCGCCGGGCAACGTCAGCTTTCGATGGGAAAGGGGCGACCGCAGCGGCGTTGACGCCGCGTTCGACAGCGCAGCGCACGTCGTGCGGACGCGGCTGGTAAACAACCGCATAATCGTCAACCCCCTGGAGACCCGCACGGCGATCGGAGCCTGCGACGGCAACCGGTTCACGCTCTACACGCCGAGCCAGGGCCCGCACAGCCTGCGCCGGCAACTGGCCCGCGATATCTTCGGCATGCCCGAAGAAGCCTTCCGGGTGGTCACCAACGATGTCGGCGGCAGCTTCGGCATGAAGATCTTTCTTTATGCCGAGCAGCCGCTGGTGCTGCTGGCGGCGCGCGACCTCGGCCGGCCGGTGAAGTGGGTCGCCGAGCGCGCCGCGGACGGCTTCGTGTCCGACAATCACGCCCGCGACCAGATCAACGAGGTCGAACTCGCCCTCGACAGCGAGGCCCGGTTCCTGGCGCTGCGCATACACAACTACGCCAATATGGGCGCCTATCTCTCGAACTTCGCGCCCTATATCCCCACCGACTGCAGCATCCAGATGAACAACGGCGTCTACACCTTCGAGGCGATACATATCTGCGTAACCGGCGTGTTCACCAACACCGTGCCCGTGGACGCCTATCGCGGCGCCGGCCGGCCGGAAGCAATCTATCTTGTGGAACGCACGGTCGACGCCGCGGCGCGCGAACTGGTGATCGACCCGGCGGAGCTGCGGCGCCGCAACTTCATCCCGGCCGATGCGATGCCATTCACCACCGTAATCGGCGGGACATACGATTCGGGAGATTTTGCCCGCAACCTGGAAATTGCCCTCGACCGCGCCGAACGGGCGGGTTTCGCTACCCGCAAGGCGGATTCGGCGGCCCGTGGCATGCTGCGCGGGTTTGGCATCGCCCATTATATCGAGAATTGCGGTTCGGGACCCGAGGAGACCGCGCGGATGCGGGCGGAACCGGACGGCACGGTGACGCTGACCATCGGCACCCAGGACAACGGGCAGGGACATCAGACCTCGTATGCGCAAATCATCGCCGAACGGCTGGGCATCGGGTTGGACCGGATCCGGGTCGTTCAGGGCGATACCGATCATGTCCGCGACGGCGCCGGAACGGGCGGTTCGCGTTCGCTGCCGGTGGGTGGCGTGTCCTGCGACCGGGCGGCGGCGGCGCTGGTCGAAAACGGCAAGCGAATCGCGGCGGATATGCTGGAGGCGGCGCCGGCCGACATCGCGTTCGCCGACGGGGTGTTTTCCATCGCCGGCACGGATCGCCGCGCCACGCTTGCCGGTGTCGCCGCGGCCGCGAGTGATCCGGCGCGGTTTCCGGGCGGCGAGGCCCCTGGCCTGTCGGGCGAGGCAACCCATGGCTCGGCATCCTATACTTTCCCCAACGGGTGTCATATCTGCGAGGTGGAGGTCGATCCCGAGACTGGCCGGGTTGCCGTCGAACGCTACGTCGCCATCGACGATTTCGGCGCGGTCGTCAATCCGCTGCTGCTGGCCGGCCAGGTCCATGGGGGGATCGGACAGGGAATCGGCCAGGCCGTGCACGAATCCTGCGTCTACGATGAGGACGGGCAACTGCTCAGCGGTTCGTTCATGGACTACGGCCTGCCGCGGGCCGGCGATCTGCCGAGTATCGAATTCGCCTACCACGAGGATGCGCCCTGCCGCACCAATGCGCTCGGCCTCAAGGGTGCCGGCGAGGCCGGCGCCGTGGCCGCGCCGCCGGCGGTCATGAACGCCATACTGGACGCGGTTGCCGCGCGCGGCGTCGCGGCGCTGGATATGCCGGCAACGCCGGAGCGCGTATGGCGGGCCATCAGGGACGCCGCATGATGGACAAGGTCCGCGCACAGTACGAACGCTGGATATACCCCCGTCCGGTCGAGGACCTCGAGGCCTGGGTCGCCGGCGGCGGTTTCAGCATCGGGGACGCCCGGGATTTCGGCGATGTCTTCTGGCCCGCGACGGGCTACCGCGAGGGCATGAATATCCTGGTCGCCGGCTGCGGGGCCAACCAGGCCGCACGCTATGCGCTGCAACATCCGACGGCGCGCGTAACCGGGATCGACCTGAGCGAGGCGTCGCTTGCGCATGAGGAGAAGCTCAAGGCGAAGCACGGGCTGGACAACCTGACCCTGCGGCGTATGCGGCTGGAGGAAATTTCCGGACTGGGCGAGACATTCGATTTCATCGCAAGTTCCGGCGTGTTGCACCATTTGCCGGATCCCCTGGCGGGCCTGACGGCCCTGGGCGGCGCGCTCGACATCGACGGTGTGATCTTCATCATGCTCTATGGCCGCTATGGCCGTGCGCCGGTCTACATGATGCAGGAGTTGTTCCGGATCCTCGGGGCGACCGATCAGTCGGACGAGGACCTGGCGCTGGTCAAGGCGACCCTGCCGCTATTGCCGGAGAAACACCCGCTACGCACCTACGCTGCGCGCTCGTCCGATATGAAGTTCGATGCCGGCCTGGTCGATCTCTTCCTGCACAAGCAGGATCGGCCCTATTCCGTCGGCGAGGTGCTCGAGCTGACCGAGGACGCGGGACTCGTTTTCCAGGCCTGGCTGGAGCCGATGTACTACAATCCGGACTCCAGCGTCCCGGAGAACCACCCGCTCTATCACCGGCTCGACGAGCTTCCCGACGCCGAGCGCTGGCGCGCCGTGGAACTGTTGGGCGGTCTGCATTCGCGCCACGATTTCTGTGTCTGCCGGGCCGACCGGCCACCGCATTCCTACCGCATCGATTTTGGGGACCCGGGATTCCCCGACCGCGCGGTGCCGCTGCTTCGCGGATCGGCACTGGCGCCGGCCGCGGCCGGAAAGCCCGCCGTCCTGTCGGGCCCGCGGATTCCGCCGCTGACCCTGCCGCCCGCGCTGGCGGCGATGTTCCGGACGATCGACGAGGCGCGGACGATAAGCGAATGCCTGGCCGCCATCGACCTCTCGATCCCGCCGGAAGAACTG
Source organism: uncultured Alphaproteobacteria bacterium (assembly GCA_947259105.1). GTDB lineage: Bacteria > Pseudomonadota > Alphaproteobacteria > UBA8366 > JADFVY01. The sequence goes on along the minus strand of CAMYKU010000065.1, from coordinate 12,492 downwards.
CACCGGCACGGGCTTCGTTTCTTCCGGTCGCTCTGGCGGACCGGCCATGTGGCATTCCGACTGAAGGACCCGCCGTGAACGTATATGCGTCCATGTTGCCCGAAATCGCCGCCCTCGCGCGACGCGCCGGCGCGGCGATCATGGAAATCTACGCCACCGACTTCGATCATCAGACCAAGGCCGACAAATCGCCTGTCACGGCGGCCGATCTCGCGGCCGAGGCGATTATCGAGACGGACCTGGCGCAGCTCACCCCCGATATCCCGCTGGTCGCCGAGGAGGCCGCGTCGGAAGGCCGCCTGCCGGAAATCTCCAACGGGCGGTTCTGGCTGGTCGATCCGCTGGACGGCACGCGGGAATTCCTCAACCGCAACGACGAGTTCACTGTCAACATCGCGCTGATCGTCGATGCCGTGCCGGTGCTCGGCGTCGTCCACGCGCCCGCCCTGGCGCTGACCTACACGGGGATTCGGGGCGCCGGCGCAACCCTCGTCCGGGACGGGCAGCCGGTGGCCCCCATTGCCGTGCGCCCGGCGCCGAACGAGGGCGTCACGATCGTCGCCAGCCGCCGCCATGGCGACCCTGAAGCGATCGACCGGCTGCTGCGCGGGCATCCGGTCACGGGCCGCAAGACCGCGGGAAGTTCGCTGAAATTCTGCCTCGTCGCCGCAGGCGCGGCGGACATCTATCCGCGGTTCGGCCGCACCATGGAGTGGGACACCGCCGCCGGTCACGCCGTTCTGGCCGGCGCCGGCGGCCAGGTGACCGACGCACATGGCGCCCCTCTTACCTACGGCAAACCGGGATTCGAGAATCCGCCGTTCATCGCCTGGGGCGGGCTGGAGCCCTGGGCTCAGGACGGCTGAGCCGAGGCCTCCGCCCGTGCGGCTTCCCAGCCGATCATCACCATCTTGCAACCCTCGCCCCAGGCGTAACCGCCGAGCGCACCGGTCTTGCGGATGACCCGGTGGCACGGGATCAGCCATGGAACGGGGTTGGCACCGTTCGCATTGCCGACCGCGCGCGCCGCCCCCAGGGGCAGGCCAAGCCTTCGGGCGAGATCCTGATACGTGGTCAACGTCCCCGGCGGCATGGTCAGAAGCGCCTGCCAGACCTTGAGCTGAAATCGGCTGCCGCGCAGCAACACTCTGAGCGGTGGCGATTCGGGCGATACCGGTCGTCCGGGCTGGGCGAAGATTCGCGGGATATAGGCGGCGGTGGCCGCGTCGTCACGGCGCAACACAGCACGCCCCCAGCCGCGGGACATCCGCGCGAGGGCCGCGTCGCGCTCTCCGGCCGCCACGAATCCGAGCCCGCATATGCCGCGCGCCGTGGCCATCAGCAGGCACTCGCCGAACGGGCTGTCATGGAACCCGTAGCGGACCGTCAGCCCCTCTCCTTCGGCCTTGTATTCGCCCGGCGTCATCGCCTCGAAGGTGACGAACAGATCGTGCAGGCGGCCGGGGCCGGATAGTCCCGAGTCATAGGCCGCGTCCAGCACGCTCGCCGAGTCCCGGAGCCGTTGCTTGGCCGCTTCAAGGGTCAGGTGCTGCAGGAACTTCTTCGGACTGACGCCGACCCTGCGGGTGAACATCCTCTGAAAGTGATGCTCGCTCACACCTGCCTCGGCCGCGAGCTCCGTGAGCGACGGCTGCTCGGGAAACCGCGAAGCCAGGCGATCCAGGGCCCTCGTGATGCGGGCGGCATCGGACTGGCCGGCCTGCGGCGGCGTTCCCGCCCTGCTTACTTCGTTCAGCGTCATTCCAGCAGTCTCCATCATCGTCCCGCTCCTCTCAAGCTTTCCAGAATGGCTTTTCCGACTCGCGCCGCGCAGCGATCCGGTCGATCCCGATATCGCGCAGCAACCGGTCGTCGAGCCGCCGAAGCTGCCGCCGCTGCCTGGCGCGGCCATACCACAATTTCAGCGTTTTCTTCAGGCCGACGCCCGGAGACTGCCAAACAATGGTGGTAAGGAATCGCTCTGCCCGCATGATCGTCCTCCTTGTCGCCCGCTGCCTTGATGCTCCGAATATGGCCCGCGACCCGTTTCGGACCCACCCGGTTCTTGCGGTCAATTGTGGCCGGCAATGCGCGCTTCTCAGTCATCTCGGCGATAGTCATTCATTCCCCCGAACCAATGGCGTGCGCGGGATTCGCTCTCGAAATCCGACCGCCGCAAGCCGATATCGCGCAGCAGGTGATCATTCATGGTCAAATGCACACCGCGCGGCTTTCTCCTTCGCGCCTGGCTTCGAGTGCGCAGCTTCGCGACAAGCCTTGCAAGGCTGCAAAAAAGCAGCCGCAATCGTCCCTTGCGTGTTTCAGCATGAGCTCCCACAGCCGTCCCGACCTCTGTTACCGTAACGCTCGTGCCGCCAGTATCGGCGCCGCCCGAGCGGCGACCCACCCGGTTCTTGCGGTCAAACGAGGTCGGCGAGCGCGCGCGTGTAGCAGACGATCCGGGGGTCGGAGCCGTCCGGGCAGGGCGAGGCTTCGAAGCCGAGCTTCTCATACATTCCGACCGCCGTCGGCATGCGGTCGGGTACGGTTTCCAGGCGAATCGATGCGTAGCCGGCCTCGTGCGCCATCCCCATGGCCAGCCAGGTCAGGTTGCGGCCGATCTTCAGCTCCCGGAATTCGGGCCGGACATAGAGCCGCTTCAGTTCCGCCACACCCGGCGTATAGCGGCAGGTCGCAACGCAGCCCGCCGGCGCGCCGCCGACCCGGCACAGCAGCAATTCGCCCTGCGGCGGCGCGTAGGCCCCGGGCAATCCCTCGAGCTCCCGATCGAAGCCCTCGAAACACAACTGGAAGCCCATGAACTCGGCATATTCACGGAACATGTCCTGCACCGCGGCGATATCCTCCGGCCGCGTCGCGGGCTCGACGGTGATCTCCAGAGCCTTCGCCATCCGCCTGCTCCTTTCAGTGCTTTCGCCGAATCCCGTAACAGGTCTCGAACTTCTCGAAGCCCGACTTCAGGTAATACTCCTCCACCCCCGGCGCCGCGAGCAGCAGGAAGGTCGCACCCTCGCCCGCCGCATCGCGGCTGCGGCGGACCAGTTCGCGGCCGATGCCCTGGCCCTGCCATTTCCTGTCGACCGCCAGGTCGGAGCAATAGCAGACGAAGGCGAAATCGGTGAGGCATCGCGATACGCCGACCAGCAGCCCGTCGGAATTCCGCGCGGTGACCACGAGGTTGGCGTTCTCCAGCATGGTGGCGATCCGCTCCGACTGGTCGACGGGGCGCCGCGGCGCCAGACCCGAACGCAGCAGCACATCGATGAACTGCTCCGGCGGCAGATCGTTTTCAACATTGTAGAGAACAGTCATGCCGTCAGCCCGCGCCCTTCGCCGCCGCCTCTTCCAGAGTGAACAGCGGCGGGCCGGCGAACGCTCGTGTCAGCACATCGTGCGGAATGTTGGCGCCGCTCAGGATCAGCACGACCGTCTCGCCCCGAATCTCCTCCCGTCGCGCCCACGCCCCGGCCAGTGCCGCCGCGCCGGCGGGTTCGACCAGCACGTGGGCGCATTCCGCAATGCTGCGCACGGCCCCCAGCATGGTCTCGTCGGATACCGTCATCGCATCGTCGGCCAATGCGATCAGGCCGGCCAGGGCGCGGGCCGCCGGAATGCGGCAGGCCAGCCCGTCCGCCACCGTATCGATCGGCGCCTCCACCGCCTTGCGGGCATGGAAGCTTTCGACCATGGCCGGGGCGCCCTTGGCCTGGACCGCGACGGCCCGGCAGCCCGGCTGCAGCGCCTTAACGGCCGTCGCCACGCCGGTGAACAGGGTCGCCGCCCCCATCGGCACGAAGATCCGGTCGATCGCCTCCAGCCGTTCGGCGCATTCGAGGCCGACAGTGCCGGCGCCGTCCATCATGTCGCGGCTTTCGCCGTCATCGACGAACTCGAGGCCCTGCTGCACCGCGAAGGCGCGGGCGGCGGCCTTCGCCGCATCGATATCTTCCCCGACCTCGTGCAGCGTCGCACCGAACGCCTCGATCATCGCCCGCTTGACCGGGTTGTTCCGCTCCGGCAGGAAGATATGCGCGGGCACGCCGAGGAGCCGCGCCCCGTAGGCGACGCCCTGGCCGTGATTGCCCGTGGACGAGGTGACCGCGCCCTTGAGATCCGCGGCCCGCACCAGATGCGTCAGCGCACCGCGCAGCTTGAAGCTGGCGATCGGCCCGACGGTCTCGTTCTTGACCCAGATTTCGGCTTCCAGCGCGCGCGACAGCAGCTCCGAGCGCACCAGCGGCGTCTCATCGATCCAGGGGCCGATTTCCCGGCGCGCCCGCTCGATGCCCCCGATCGCCGGCAATACGGCGTTGTCGGACAGAGTTTGCTCCACGTTTCGGTCTCCTCGATCCGGACTGTATTCTAGCAGCCTTTATCCCCTGCGCGCGATAGCGACGCCAGCCAGAATGACCGCGGCGGAAAGCAGCAGCGGCACGGTCACGGCTTCGCCGAACAGCATGACCGCCAGCACCAGGGTCACCACGGGCTGCACGAACTGGAGCAGGGAGACCCGGGTCACACCGCCGGCGGCGAGCGCCCAGTACCAGGCGACATAGGCGAGAAGCGAAGAGAACAGCGCGAGATAAAGCGTGGCGCTCCAGGTCGCCGGTAAGACTGGCGCTGCCGCCGTTATCGCGCAGGCTGACCAGGGCAACCTCGCCTGCGGGGGCCAGCGTCACACCGGCCCACCACCTCGGCCCGGCCGCCGCCGCTCGTAACGATGGCGCCCGACATCACGGTCCATGCCACCAGCCTGTCGAAGGCGGTGTCGCCGGCGCTGCGGACCGGCTTCCTCAAGGCGCCCGAGGCGATGCTCCCGCGCTTTGCCTCCATCATACAGGCGACCTCGATCATGCCACCGTCGTTCGGCACGCAGTTGTCAGCCGATCTGATCCTGTCAGGCGCCGCGATGGAGGCCGCTGACAGGCAGCGCCGCATTGCGGCAGAACGGATACGGCTGGCCGTCCGCATCCTCGGCGACCGGGGCCAGGCCCACACTTCCCAGCGCCAGCCAGATCTGGCTACCCCTGCCCGAACAATGGGAAGGCCGGCGATTTGCCGCCGAGGCCCTGTCGCGGGGCGCGGCGGTGACCCCGGGAGAAGCGTTCCGCTGCGACACGGATGCGATGGATCCCCGCGCCGTGCGTATCTGCCTGTGCTCGGAGGCCGGAGCCGCCAGAATCGAGGAAGGCCTGGAGATCGTCGCGAGGCTGATCGCGTCGTACCCGGTCGCGTCGACGCCGATTGTTTAGGATTCGCGCTCCGGATGGAAGGGCGCCACGGTATGCGCGTGGTTCAGGGGGCCATGCCCCTTGCCGAACCCCGGCGCCGTGAGGATCGCCTGCCGGACATACGCCCGGGCGCGGATAATCGAGTCCCTGAGGGTCATGCCCTGCGCCAGCGATACCGCGATCGCGGAGGCAAGCGTGCAGCCCGTCCCATGGGTATGGGGCGTGTCGATCCGCGTATCCTCGAAGACCTCGATCCCGTTCTCGTCGAACAGGACGTCGTAGACCATCGGACTGTCGCCGTCCTTGAAGTGCCCGCCCTTGATCAATGTCCTCTGGCAGCCGAGCGTAATCATGACCTCGGCCGCATGCTTCATGTCTTCGAGACTGTGGATTTCCATTCCGGTCAGGACTTCGGCCTCCGGGATATTCGGAGTCGCGATGTGACAATTCAGCAGGAAATGCTGGCGCACCATATGGATGGCCTCACGGTCGATCAGCGGATGCCCGCCCTTGGCCACCATCACGGGGTCGAGGACAATCAGCGCCTCGGGGGCGAACTCCCTGTAGGTATAATGGACCGCCTCGATGGCTTCGACGCTTGGGACCATGCCGATCTTGATCGCGTCGGCCCCGATATCCTTGAGCACCAGCCGCATCTGCTTGCCGATGAATCCGGCCGGCGTTTCGACGATGCCGTCGACGCCCTCCGTATTCTGGGCGGTCAGCGCGGTCACTGCGGTCATCGCATAGCCGCCAAGGGCGGTTATGGTCTTGATATCCGCCTGAATACCCGCCCCGCCCCCGGAATCGGAGCCGGCGACGACCATGACACGGCCCTGCATCCGCGTCCCCCCGCCGTCGGGAAGAGCCGCGGCCGCCTGTTGCTGCGACTTGTGCTCCGTCATGATCCGGACACCTGCTCGATCGCGCCGACGATGTCCCGGACCACGTTGCCGATCAGCGCCTCGTCGTCACCCTGGGCCATGACCCGGATCACCGGTTCGGTGCCCGATTTACGGATAACGAGCCGTCCGTCCGCGCCCAGCAGAGTCTCGCCATCCGCGATCGCCTCGCGAACCAGACGATCCTCCAGCGGTGCGCCACCGGAGAACCGAACGTTCTCCATGATCTGCGGCAGGGTTTCGAACACGCTCAAGACCTCGCTTGCGGCGCGATCCCTGATGACCAGCGCGGCCAGCGACTGCAGCGCCGCAATCAGGCCGTCCCCGGTCGTGCCATAGTCGGACAGGATGATGTGTCCCGATTGCTCGCCACCAACATTGTACGAGCCGGAGCGCATCTGCTCGACGACGTAACGGTCCCCGACGGCGACACGCACCACATCGAGGCCCATGCGTCCCAGATAGCGCTCGAATCCCAGGTTCGACATGACGGTCGCAACGACGCCGCCGCCCTGCAGTCGCCCGGAAGTCTGCCAGTCGGTGGCGATCAGGGCCATCAGCTGGTCGCCGTCGATGATCCGCCCATTCTCGTCCGAAATGATCACGCGGTCCGCGTCACCGTCGAAGGCGATCCCGAGGTCGGCACCGGCGGCGACGACCCGTTCCGAAATCGTTTCCGGCACCATCGCGCCGCAATTGCGGTTGATATTGGTTCCGTCCGGGTCGACGCCGACGGGAAGGACGTCGGCCCCCAGTTCCCACAACACCGTCGGCGCGACCTTGTAGGCCGCGCCGTTCGCACAGTCGACCACGATCCGCAGCCCGTCGAGCCTCAGGCCGCGCGGGAAGGTCTGCTTGACGTACTCGATGTACCGGCCCTGCGCGTCGTCAAGCCGGCGGGCACGCCCAAGGTCGGCGGACTCCGCGGGCTCCAGCGACGGATCCTCCATCAGGCGCTCGATCTCCGACTCCTCGTCATCTGACAGCTTGTAGCCGTCGGGCCCGAAAAGCTTGATGCCGTTGTCGTAGTAGGGATTGTGCGAGGCAGAGATTACCACGCCAAGGTCGGCGCGTAGCGACCGGGTGAGCACGGCGAGCGCCGGGGTCGGCAACGGACCGACCAGGACGACATCCATACCCATCGATACGAAACCGGCCGTCAGTGCGGGTTCGAGCATATAGCCGGAAAGCCTGGTGTCCTTGCCGATGACGACGAGATGCCGGTGGTCGCCGCGGCGGAAGCGATGGCCGACAGCGACCGCAAGCCGCAGGACGGTCTGCGGCGTGATCGGCTCCGTATTCGCGAGACCCCGCACACCGTCGGTCCCGAACAGTTTTCGCGCCATTTTTACCCCGTATCCCGTCCGCGTGCTGGTTCGCACCCGATGCAACCAGCTTTCCGGACAGGATATTAAAGACAATCCGCGTGAACAGACAATTAATACGAAAGAAAAACCTGTTCGCCCATTGTCCTGCCCCGACGCCAGGCGATGTCACGGCATTGGGTGAACCGCAGCATACGATTAACGCAGATTCGGGGCGCCAACCACAGTTTTCCGGCAATCCCGCCAGAGCCGAGCCAGAGCCTGCGGCGATCCATCAAACCGGTGAATCGGCTCTATCTTTGTGATGTAGAGCGGATTCACGCAACGGATCTTGAGCGCGATCAATCACGATCCGCTCCAGCCCGGACTTCTCGCCAGTGCGTCCGCAAAACCAGCGGGCCGCCACGTTTCCAGCGCGGCGGCCCGTAGAAACGCGAACCCGGCGGCCTCAGCTTTCCGTCTGCGGTTTCGGATTGGGGTCGATCCCGACCTTGCCGGCACTCGGCACCGAGGATTTCGCCCCGCTCGGCGGCGCGCTGTCGTCCTCCGGCCGGACGATCGACTCGCCCCGCACGACCGCATTGATTTCCTCGCCGGTCAGGGTTTCGTACTCCAGGAGCGCCTCGGCCACCGCCACGAGCTCCTTCTTGTTCTCCTTCAGGATCTTCTCGCAGGCGACATATGCCTCGTCGACGATCCGGCGCACCTCCTCGTCGATCAGCTTGGCGGTGGCGCCGGACACGTTCTTGGTCTGGGTGACCGAATGCCCGAGGAAGATTTCCTCCTGATCCTCGTTGTAGCGCAGCGGCCCCAGCTTGTCGCTCATTCCCCAAACGGTGACCATGCGTCGGGCAATCCCCGTGGCCTGCGCGATGTCACCCGAAGCGCCGGTCGTGACCTTGTCGTAGCCGAAGATCAATTCCTCGGCAATACGACCGCCCATGGCGACAACGAGATTGGCATGCAGCTTGTCCCGCGCCATCGAGTACTCATCGCGTTCGGGAAGCCGCATGACCATGCCGAGAGCACGACCGCGGGGGATGATGGTCGCCTTGTGAATGGGATCCGATGCCGCCGAATGCAGGGTCGCGATCGCGTGCCCAGCTTCATGGTAGGCCGTGAGCCGCTTTTCCTCGTCGCTCATGACCATGGAGCGCCGCTCGGTGCCCATCATCACCTTGTCCTTGGCGTCTTCGAGGTCCTGCATGGTCACCACGCGGCGGTTCTTGCGCGCAGCGAGCAGGGCCCCCTCGTTCACGAGGTTCGCAAGGTCGGCGCCGGAGAAGCCCGGCGTGCCGCGGGCAATCGTCCGGGGGTTCACATCCGGGGACAGCGGCACCTTGCGCAGATGCACCTTCAGGATCTTCTCGCGGCCCAGGATATCCGGATTGGGCACGACAACCTGACGGTCGAACCGGCCGGGGCGCAGCAGCGCCGGGTCAAGCACGTCGGGCCGGTTGGTGGCGGCGATCAGGATGACGCCTTCATTGGCCTCGAAGCCGTCCATCTCGACCAGAAGCTGGTTCAGCGTCTGTTCGCGCTCGTCATTGCCGCCGCCGAGACCCGCGCCCCGGTGCCGGCCGACCGCATCGATTTCGTCGATGAAGATGATGCAGGGCGCGTTCTTCTTGCCCTGTTCGAACATGTCGCGCACGCGCGACGCGCCAACGCCGACGAACATCTCGACAAAATCGGAACCGGAAATCGTGAAGAACGGCACGTTGGCCTCGCCCGCGATCGCGCGGGCCAGCAGCGTCTTGCCGGTTCCCGGCGGGCCGATCAGCAGACATCCTTTCGGGATTTTCCCGCCCAGCCTCTGGAACTTCTGCGGGTCGCGCAAAAAGTCTACGACCTCCTCGAGTTCCACCTTCGCCTCGTCGATGCCGGCGACGTCGTCGAAGGTGACCCGGCCGAATTTCTCGGTCAACAGCTTGGCGCGGGACTTTCCGAAGCCCATGGCCTTGCCGCCGCCACCCTGCATCTGGCGCATGAAGAAAATCCAGACCCCGATCAGCAGCAGGAACGGAATCCAGTTGATGACGATACTGAACAGCGACGGCGAGCCGTCGTCGCTTTCCTCGACCTTGAAATGGACGCCGCTTTCCCGCAGCAGCGGAATCAATCCTGCGTCGGTTTCAGGGGTCCTGGTAAAGAACTCCTGCTGACCGTCCTTATAATGGCCTTTGATCCGGTTGCCCTCGATGGCGACATCGTTGATGTTGCCGCTTTCGATTTCGGCAAGAAAGTCCGAGTAGTCGATCTCGCTATCGGACTTGTGCGCGGCGTTTTCGCCCAGCACGCTATACAGTGCGACCAGGAGAACAATAATGATCACCCAGACTGCCAGATTTCGACTGAACAAATTCAATTTGGAAATCCCTTTTTTACCGGTTCGCACCCACCCCGCACCGCCCCGGCACGGCAATGCCAAGCACGACAGGATAGCGGAAATCCGCCGCTACGGAAACCCCGCCGGAGAATCAAACGAAGCCGCGCTCAGCGGCCGCGCCGGAAGAAAGGCGATCTCGTCGACCGGCGGAGCCATTGAATTTCCCTTTTCCCATCGATAACTCAAGTGGGGTACGGCAATCACCTCGTCAAGGGCCCAGACCGCGGGCAGCGAGTAGCGAACGGCCGCGGGCAGGTCCGACTTTCGCAACTCGGGGCGTTCGCGTTGGAGTTTCCCCCACCCTTCGCGGCCAAGCCTGCCGACCCGAGATCCATTCGGCGCAATTTCGCCGACGGCAAGCCGGAACCGGCCGTCCCAGACCACTCCGTCGAACGCGGCGACCGGGTCCCGGACGGCAGCCGCTTCACGACAGACCAGAATTCTCTCACCGCGCCAGATGATGCGGCAGCCGGCCAGCGTTCGGCCGGCGCCCGCAGACCGCCCCTCGGCAAGCCATCCGTACAGCCGCTCCAGCCGCTCCAGCCGCGGGGTGTATTCGTTGCCGCCAATACATGCCAGAAGCCGCGACAACGCCCGCAGCCCTACTTCCTCGGGCGCTTCGCAGAGGGGCGCCGGCGTTACCGTCGCATAGCCTTCCGGATAAACCGCCGCGGCCCGGGCCAGCACGGCGGTGGCCGCGGTTTCGAGCGCTGCGCGCGCCCGCGCCATGCGGCGCGCCGTCGCCGCCAGGCGCGACGCGGTCAGCCCCTCGCGTTCGAGAGACGGCAAAACGGCGCGCATCCGCACCCGCGCAAATGCAGAATCGTCGTTTGAGGGGTCCTGCACATATGGCCGCCCCTCACATTTCAGATGGGCGAGCAGACGCTCCCCGGGAACGTCGAGCAGCGGCCGCAGCAACCGAACGTCCCCGGCCTCTTGAACCGGCGCCATCGCCGCGAGCCCGTCGACGCCGCTGCCGCGGGCGAGCCTGAGCAGGAACGTCTCCGCCTGGTCCCGCCGGTGATGACCCAGCATGAGGTGCAGGACGCCCGCTTCGCGGCACCAGCGCCGCATCAGCGCGTATCGCGCGCGGCGCGCCGCTGCCTGCCTGTCCGATGCGGGCCTTGGGCCCGGCCATGTCAGCGTGACGGCCGCGATCCCGGCCGCCGCGAGCCAGGCGACGACGGTCTCGGCTTCTTGCGCAGAATCCGGCCGCATACCGTGGTCGACCACCAGAGCCGTGGCCGCGCCGCCGCATGATCGCGCCCAGTGGTCCGCAAGCAGCGCCAGCGACATGCTGTCCGGCCCGCCGGAACAGGCAACCGCGATGCGCGGGGCCGCCTCGAACGGGCCGAACGCAGCCATGCGGCCGGCGAACTCGGCGGGCGCAAGGGGACTATGCGCGGGCGTCTTCATGTGTCAGCCGCATGTATCAGCCGCAATTGAGCTTCTTCTGTTCGCTCTTTGCCGCCTTGGTGATGCGGGCCGGGGCCTTCGGGAATGTCGTGAGCAACTTCTTGAAGGTCTTGCAGGCGCTGCCGGCATCGCCATAGGCCGCAAGGGACATGCCGAGCTTCAACAGATTGTCCGGCGCCTTGGAGCCCGTCGGGTATTTCTGGTAGCCGTCGAGGAATACCTTGGCGGCGGCCTTGTATTCCTTCTGCACGTAGTGCGTCTCCCCCAGCCAGTATATGGCGTTGCCGGCCAGCGCATGGTCCGGGTTCTTGTCGAGAAACGACGTGAGCGCGATGCCGGCGCCACTGTAATCGCGCTTCTTCAGCAATTCGAACGCGAAGTCGTACTGTTCGCGCGGCGATGCGCCATCGGGCAGCCCCGGTACCGGCGCCGCGAAACGCGACACCGCCGCGGAGCCGCCCCCGTCAACCGGAGGAGTGCCTCGGCCCGGATCCACGGGCGCAAGCGCGGCGCCGCCGCCTCTGGCAACCGCATCCTCGATTTGCTGCAGGCGAATCTCGAGGTCGTCCGCCATCCGGCCGAAACGCTGCTCGAGAACCGTTATCCGGTGCTCTATTTGCTCGACGCGGCCGTTCATCGAACGCAGTTGGTCCTGCATCTTGCCGATCTGCAGCTGCATCCGCGCGGCAACGTCGGTGCCGACGGCCTCGCCGCCGGCGCCGGACGATCCGCCGCCCTTGTAAACGTGCCGCTGGAGGTCGTTCAACTCCTTCTGGAGTCGCTCGACCTTGCGCATCAGGCTCGAATCCTGCGCCTGCGCCTGCGCTGGCGCTGGCGCCGGGGGCAGGAGCAATCCCGTCGCCAGCAAAACGATCAGGATTGCCGCGATCGCGCCCAGGCGGCCGGCGCGGGGCGCATCAGACCGGATCCCGATGGCGGGGCCCGTGCGTGCGCGGCCGAGTTTTGGTTGCAGCATCATGTGCCAAACCTACGAGTCATCTTCGGCAAGAATATGGCGCTGCCATGACCCAAAGCAACAAACGGCCCCGGCCGGAAGCCGGAGCCGCTTGCATAACCGGTTTGCTCAAATCAGGACAAGTCGCCCGACCTCACGACCATGACGGCACGGCGATTCTGCGCCCAGGCCGCCTCGTTCGAGCCAAGCACCGCGGGGCGCTCCTTGCCGTAGCTGACCGTTTCCATACGGC